>NZ_CYGX02000045.1:363-162326 GCF_900019265.1 Paraburkholderia ribeironis | reverse complement strand
CCGTGCACAGCGCGGTGTTACCCGCTGTCACGCCGGACAGCGCGACGGATTTCTTCGGCTTGAATGCGCCCGCGTTCGGCGTGCTGTTGTCTGCTTCGCTCATGTGAGTCGTCTCCAGTGCAAGGTGAGTTTTTTGGCCGACACCTTAAACGCAAGGAATGGGCCAGCCTTCCCAATGCGCGCTAAGTGCCTGATTTGACGGGGGACCACGGTTGCGCGCAACGCGCCGCTCATTTCATAAATGAAATGCCAATTTCAATTTGGCAATGGATGCGCGCATAATGAGCGGACTTCCCAGGTTCGCCGCGAGTCCTCCGCTTTGAGCACACCACTCTTCGAAACAGCCCAGCGTCCGCGCATCTGGGCGCTCAGCATCAGCCGCTTGCGCGATCTGTATTTCGACATCGCCGGCGAATATGTCGAACGCGCGGACCTGCGCATCGTCGCGCACGCTTTCGAGGACGCGGTGCGGGAGATCGAGAACGCAGGCGCGGAGCGTCCCGATGTCGTGATCGCGGGCGGCTCCAACGGCGCGTATCTGAAGACGCGCGTCACGGTCCCGGTGGTGCGGATCACGCCAACCGGCTTCGACGTGATGCACGCACTCGCCCGTGCGCGGCGCGACGGCGCGAGGGTGGCGCTCGTCACGCACGGCGAGCCGCCCGACGAAGTGCGGCGCTTCACGGCCGCCTATGGGCTCGACGTGACGTTCGCCTCGCATCAGTCCGCGCAGGACGCCGAGAGCGTCGTGCTCGATCTGCGCGATCGCGGCATCGACGTCGTGGTTGGCCCCGGGCTGGTCACCGATCTCGCCGCGCATGCCGGCATGGGCGCCGTGTTCCTCTACTCGCGCGCATCCGTGCGCGCCGCCTTCGATACCGCGATCGAAGTCGCGCAGGCCACGCGCCGCGAAACCATCCGCCGGCAACGGCTCGACAACTTGCTGCAACATCTGCGCGATGGCGTCGTTGCGCTCGATGCGCAAGGACGCGTCGAAGCGATGAATCAGCGCCTCGCCGGCGTGCTCGGCATCGATGCGGCCAAAGCCGTGGGCCGCGCGTTGCTCGAGCTCGCGCCCGATCTGGCCGGCAGCCTGCCCGACACGGACGGCGATACGTTCTGCACCGTGCGCGGCGCGAGCTATGTCGTGCATCGCGGGCCGCTTGCGAGCAGCAGCGCGGCGGCCGGCACTGTGCTGACGTTTCAGGAATCGCGTGCGGTCGAGCGGCTCGATCGCACGTTGCGCTCGCGCCAGCGCGTCCAGCAGTTCAGCGCGCGTTACCGGCTCGACGATATCGTCGGCGCGTCGGCATCGATCGCACGGGTCCGCACGCTGGTGCAGCGCTACGCGAGGTCCGACGCGACCGTGCTGATACTCGGCGAAAGCGGCACCGGCAAGGAGATGGTCGCGCAGAGCATGCATCAATTAAGCGCGCGGCGTGACTTCGCGTTCGTCGCGATCAATTGCGGCGCGTTCCCCGAGGCGTTGCTCGAAAGCGAGTTGTTCGGCTACGAGGAAGGCGCGTTCACTGGCGCGCGCAAGGGCGGCAAGGCGGGGCTGATCGAAGTCGCGCATCGCGGCACGCTGTTTCTCGACGAGATCGGCGAAATGCCGCTGTCGTTGCAAAGCCGGTTGTTGCGCGTGCTGCAGGAACGCGAGGTGGTGCGGCTCGGTTCGACGGAGCCCACGCGCATCGATATCCGCGTCGTCGCCGCGACGCACCGCGCGCTGACCGAGGCCATCGAAGCGGGGCGCTTTCGCGCCGACCTCTATTACCGCCTCAATATTCTGAGCATCGCGTTGCCGCCGCTGCGCGAGCGTCCCGACGATCTGCTGCCGCTCGCCGCCGAACTGCTGCGCCAGGCCGCGGCGCGTGAGCCGAGACTCGCGGCGCGCGTGCCCGACGCGGCGTCCGCCGCGCACGTGCTGGCCGGTCTCGGCGCGTCATTGCGGCGCTACGCGTGGCCGGGCAACGTGCGCGAATTGCAGAACGTGATTGAACGGATCGCCGTGGAACTTGCCGACCCCGATGCCGACGCAGACCTGCTAGCCGAAGGCGCGAGCGTCGTCACACGCGAGATGCTGCGCAGCGTTGCGCCGGAGATCGTCGAGCCCGCTGCGCGCGCAAAGCCGGCCGCGCTCACGCTGCGCGAACGCAGCCGTCACGTGGAAGCCGATCAGATCCGCGCCGCGCTCACCGCTCACGACGGCGATCGCGACGCGGTCTGCGAGGCGCTCGGCATCAGCAAGACGACGTTATGGCGCAAGCTGAATGCGGCGCGGTAGGTGTCACAGGAGTGGCTAGACCCAAACCGCCACTTTGGGCCCAGACCGCGGGAATAGAATACGCGTCGTTCAATCGTCGAAATCCCCAAACAGGAGAAGTACACCATGTCGAGACCCTATCGGATCGCTGTCATACCCGGTGACGGCATCGGCGTCGAGGTCATGCCGGAAGCCATTCGCGTGCTGGACGCGGTGCAGCAGCGCTTCGGCATCGAGCTCGAGTACCAGCACATCGAGTGGGCGAGCTGCAACTACTACGCGATGCACGGCAAGATGATGCCCGACGACTGGAAGGCCCAGTTGCAATCGGCCGACGCGATCCTGTTCGGCGCGGTGGGCTGGCCAGACACCGTGCCCGATCACATCTCGTTGTGGGGCTCGCTGCTGAAGTTCCGGCGCGAGTTCGATCAGTACATCAACCTGCGCCCGGCGCGGCTCTTTGCCGGGGTGCCCTCGCCGCTCGCGGGCCGCAAGGCGGGCGACATCGACTTCTGGATCGTGCGGGAAAACACCGAGGGCGAGTATTCGTCCGTGGGCGGTGTGATGTTCGAAGGCACCGAGCGCGAATTCGTGCTGCAGGAATCCGTGTTCACGCGGCACGGCAGCGAGCGCGTGCTGAAGTTCGCATTCGATCTTGCGCAGCGGCGCGAGCGCAAGAAGATCACGGTTGCCACGAAGAGCAACGGCATCGCGATCAGCATGCCGTGGTGGGACCGATGTGCGACCGGCATCGCAGCGCAGTACCCCGACGTAACGTGGGACAAGCAGCACATCGACATTCTCTGCGCACGCTTCGTGCTGAATCCGGATCGCTTCGACGTGGTGGTGGCGACCAATCTGTTCGGCGACATCCTGTCCGATCTCGGCCCCGCCTGCACCGGCACGATCGGCCTCGCGCCGTCGGGCAACCTGAATCCCGACCGCAAGTTTCCGTCGCTATTCGAACCCGTGCACGGTTCGGCGCCCGATATCGCCGGCAAGAACATCGCCAATCCGATCGCGATGATCTGGTCGGCTGCGATGATGCTCGACTTCCTCGGCCACTCCACCGGCAAGGAACGCACGGCGCACGATGCGATTCTCGCGGCGATCGAAGCGACGCTGATCGAAGGCCCGCATACCGGCGACCTCGGCGGCAAAGCGAACACGACCGAAGTCGGCAAGGCGATTGTGGCGAAGCTACGCTGAGGCAACTGGCGCGCCGGTGGTAGGCGAACTGCCGGTGCGCTTTCGTATGATCTGTCTTCGCATCAACGCGTGCTCCTGCGAAGACTCCTGTAATGGGCATGACATAACATCCCGCGTGTCCATTTGAAACGCCATTCACGTTTCTCCTTTTGCCAACGCTCGACCGCCGTCGCGTCGTCGCTTATGATTGCCCAGTCGCTTTCATGATGCGACCTTGCATCTTCGATACCAGCTCAATCGCGCCCGGCGATCATCGAACGACCGTCTTGTCGACCTTAAAGGGAGAAGGTGAAATGGTCTCAGTCACTGGTGCAGTCTCCGCCCGCGTTTCTCAGTTTCAGGCTGCTCTGCAGCGCAAGTCCTTTTCGCACTACCGTGAATCGTTTGCGGAAGACCTGAGCTTCACCGAGGCGGTCGGGAAGTATCCGGACCGCAACGCGCTGTACGCTTACATGCATCACTACCTGAAGTACCTGGCGCCTGAGGAGCTGCGCGAGCACCGGTCCTACTTCAGCAGTCACCGGCGCGGATTCGGCGAGGACGCATTCCATGCGATGTGGTGGCTCCTTCTGCGCGAGTATCAGCCCCGCTATTGCCTTGAGATTGGCGTATATCGCGGACAGGTCACTTCCCTCGTCGGGCTGATTGCGAAGCTGTGCGCATTCGAGTGCGAGGTCCACGGCATCTCGCCGTTTTCTCCTGCCGCAGATACGGTGAGCAAGTATCTGAAGAATATCGATTATCTGGAAGACACGCTGGCGTCCAATCGGCGCTTCGGCTTACCCGATCCGCAGTTTCTCAAGGCTTTATCGACGGATACGGTTGCCGTTCAACACATTCGTTCCAAAGTGTGGAATCTGATCTATATCGACGGCAATCACGATTACGAAGTCGCCTTGGCGGACTACACGCTGTGCCGGGACTCGCTCGCGCCAGGCGGTCTGCTGGTCATGGACGATTCAAGCCTGTACACCGACTATAGGCCCGCGAAATTCTCGTTTGGCGGACATCCGGGGCCGTCCCGGGTGGTCAAGGAATTGGCCTCTTCCGAGTTGCGTTTTCTGGGAGGCGTCGGCCATAACAACGTCTTCTCGAACAGATGATTGATCCCGTTACGCGCAGACGTTCCCGCATGAGTCGCGACGAACTGCTGCGCCGTGATCGGCCGGTCACACGGCGAGGCGGTGCGCACGCCCCAGACGGTTGCATGCTCGTGATGCGGTCGCTGCGACGGTGACGGCCCAGTGTTACCTTCGTGCGGCCAAGGCGGATTGAGCGGACGATGGAGAATCCGGGCGTGGCGGGCTGACAGCCCTCACGCGCCCTTCCTTTCGCCCCGGCGCGTTGCCACGCCATGCGCCGATGCTCCGGGGCCTCGCCACAGCTTCCCGCCATCCCGCGCATTCGCGCGGCCGCGCCCGCTCGCCTATCTCGGGTAATCCCGCGTTGACCCGCTGCCATCGAATTGCTTACAGTGGCGCGCGTTCGCGTGAAGAATCGACGTTCTATACGCGAACAAATCGCCACCCCGGCACGGTTCGAGCAACTCGACCGGTCCGGGTATGATTCATTGCCGCAGCGCAGCCAGTTTGGCCGGCCACAAGCAACGTACACCGCTGCCAGACGGCGTACGATCTCGAGAAAAACTTGTCGTGGCAGGCCCTTTCACAGTCAGGAGACCATCATGAGCCGCAGCACTGCTGTGAACATTCAAACCTTCATCAACGAACATCCCTTTTCGCCGTTCCAGTGGCTGGTTTTTTTCATGTGCTTCATCATCGTCCTGCTGGACGGTTTTGACACGGCCGCAATCGGCTTCATTGCGCCTTCGCTGATCGGCGAATGGGGCATCGCCAAACCGGCGCTCGCGCCGGTGCTGAGCGCCGCGCTGTTCGGTCTCGCATGCGGCGCGCTCGGTTCGGGTCCGTTGTCCGACCGCCTCGGACGACGCGTGATGCTGCTCAGCTCGGTGTTGCTGTTCGGCGTTGCGTGCCTCGGCTCGTCCTTCTCGACCAGCATCGAGGAACTGACCGTGCTGCGCTTCATTACGGGCGTCGGCCTCGGCGCGGCGATGCCGAACGCCGTGACGATGATGGGCGAGTACTGCCCGGATCGCCGTCGCGCGACCGTCATCAATCTGATGTTCTGCGGCTTTCCGCTCGGCGCCGCGTTCGGCGGTTTTCTCGCCGCGTGGATGATTCCGCATTTCGGCTGGCGCAGCGTGCTGCTGCTCGGCGGCGTCACGCCGCTGCTGCTGCTCATGCTGCTGCTCGCCAAAATGCCGGAATCGGTTCGCTACATGGTCGCAAACAACAAGCCGGTCGAACGGATTCGCGCGGCGCTCGCGCGCATTTCAGGCGACGCAGTGCAGGCGAGCGCCTTCACGATGACCGAAACCGCGCCGCAAACCGGCAGCAAGGGTCTGGGCGTGGTGCTGTCGCGCTCCTACATCATCGGCTCGGTGATGTTGTGGGTGGCCTACTTCATGGGCCTCGTGATCTTCTACGCGTCGATCAACTGGATGCCGATCCTGCTGAAGGACGCCGGCCTCACGCCGCAACGCGCCACGCTGATCTCGGCGCTGTTCCCGCTCGGCGGTGTCGGCGCGGTGCTGTGCGGCGTACTGATGGACCGCTTCAACGCGAACCGGATCATCGCGGCCTGCTATGCACTGACCGCCGTGAGCGTGTACTTCATCGGCCAGGCGGCCGGCAACGTGGGCGCGCTGGTGTTCATCGTGTTCGTCGCCGGCGTGCTGATGAATACCGCGCAATCGTCGATGCCGGCGCTCGCCGCCGCTTTCTACCCGACCCAGGGCCGTGGCACGGGCGTCGCCTGGATGCTTGGCGTCGGCCGCTTCGGCGGGATTGCGGGTTCGTTCCTCGTGGCCGAACTGACGCGCCGTCACTTCACGTTCGGCGGCATCTTCGCGACGATCGCAGTAGCGGGTGTGCTGTCGTGCGTCGCGCTGCTGATCAAGCAGGCAGCACGACCGCACGCGACGGAAGCGAATGCGCCCAAGGCGCAGTCGTTCGGACATTGAACGCACGACGCAGCGGCGCTGCCCGGCAACGGGCACGCCGGATGATCTGCTGAGCCTGAAGCCGCCCAAACGGGCGGCTTTTTCTTTGCCCTCTACTTTGCCCTCTACTTTGCCCTCTACTTTGCCCTCTACTTTGCCCTCTTCTTTGCCCTCTTCTTTGCCGTCACGCTCCGGCAAAAAAGCGTGGCGCGCCACTTCCCGATAAACTACGCCGTTGCTTACCCGTGCGTGCGCTTGCCCCGATGGTGAATGCCACCGTTGCCGCAACGCCGCTCATCTACAGTCAGGATTCCGGTGATGAAACGCGTAGTCGTATCCGCGCTGCTGGCGCTGTGTCTCGCGCAACCGGCCGCCCAGGCCGTCGCGCAGACCGTCAGCGAACAATGTTTTGCGATCGGCGATATCGCCGCCCAGGTCGCTTCATGGCGCGCGCACAAGAAGACCAAGGCACAGGCGCTCGAACAGGCGGCCAAGTACTACAAGGACGACGCCGATCTGCAGGCGGTCAACGCCATCATCGAGAAGATCTACAGCGCGGACGCGCCGCGCATGACGCCCGATCAGGCCAGCATGGCGTTCACGTCGGACTGTGTGACGCGGCAGAAGAAGCAGGCACCCGCGCAGTGATGCCTGATGCCTGCGGTTAGCGCGGCCCGCCCGCCGCGCTAACCGGTTCACGCGCACCGCCTAACGTCGGCGAAACGCATCCAGCGACGTCAGCGCGTTGCCGTGAAAATCGAACAACGTGTTGTTGTCCCACTGATCGCCGGCGCCGATTTTCCATCCGACATTCGGCGTCGGAATCCATTCCGGCTCCCACCAGAACACGCCCTTGCCGTGGCCGTCGGGGATCGCCTTCACGATGTCCGTCATCGCGCCGAGGAACTGCGCCTGGCCGGCCGGGGTCTGCGGAAAGGTCGAGGTGCCCACGTTGGTCATCGCGTTCGGTTCCGAATCGCCATCGCTGGTCGTCCACGGATACGCGGTCTCGACCACCATCACGTCCTTGTCGTAGCGCGTCGCGAGGTCGTTCGCGTTGTTCTGCAGGTCGCTCAGCGAACCTTGCCACTGCGGATAGTAGGACAGGCCGATCACATCGAAGGTCACGCCGCGCTGCGTCGCGCTGTCGAACCACCAGCGGCTCGTCGCGTTGTTGCCGCCGCTGTCGATATGCAGCATGACCTTGATGCGCTCGTCAACGGACTTGACCGCGTCGTGCCCGGCTTTCAGCAGCAACGCGAGATTGTCCAGCTGGTCGTACTTGCCGAGCGGCCACAGCATGCCACCGGTGATTTCATTGCCGATCTGCACCCACTCGGGATGCACGCCGTCGCGCTTGAGCATCGTCAGCACGTTCGACGTGTATGCGGACAGCAGCGCGCACGTCTCGGTGATGTCCTTGCCGGCCCACTCGTGCGGCGGATACTGCTTCCCCGGATCGGCCCACCAGTCGCTGTAGTGGAAGTCGATCAGCACACGCAAGCCGAGCGCGGCGGCGCGACGCGCCAGCGTCCGTACGTGTTCGGCATTGTTATAGCCGGCGGCCGGACTTTGATTGGCGGGAAAAAAGTCAGGATTGCCAGGATCATTCCAGACCTTGATACGAATCGAGTCGACACCGTGGTTCTTCAGAATCCGCAGACAGTCGTGCGGCACGCCATGCTCGTAGAACTTCGCGCCGTTCGCCTCCAGCTCTAGCAACGTCGATACGTCCGCACCCATCGCAAAGCGGCCGCCCCGCGCCGACGATTCCCGCTCGCCTGCCATGGCCGGCGTACCAAGCGTCGCGCCGACGCCCGCCGCGGCTGCGGCGGAGGCCAGCCATCCCAGCATTTCTCTTCGGTTCATGCGTCATCCTCCATCTGTTGAATGGCAGCTCTCTGGCAGAGCTGTCTGGTCCGGTTTGAAGCTCCTGCGATTCAACGAACGACTTTCAACCTGCGGCTTTCACCCTCGAACAACCCCTCTCTTCCCACTCATTCAAACGGCCACGCCCGTTCATGCGTCTTGCCACGCGCAGACGTCGCCGCTATTCAGACGCGCCTGCCCGAGCACGAACGTCGCGTTGGCTGGCGCAGGCGCGTGCACCGGCTGCGCGCCGAAGTTGAACGCAAAGCTCAGACCGTCGCGCCGGCGCACGCGCAAGCCGTCGGGCAGCAGTTGCGTCTCGATGCCGGCATCGCTCGCGGCCTGCTGCAACACCGTGCGGTGCAACGCGTGAGACAGCCAACCCGCCACGTAGCGCACCGTGCCGAGCGCAACGACCGCCGGCCACGCGTCGTCGAACTGCGCGACGACGCGCGTCTCGCGATTGGCCCGCACATGCTCGCGCCAATGCAGCGCCGTGCCTTCGGTGCCGTCGATCGACAGCGCAGGCGTGAGTGTCGGCCGCAGCGTCTCGACTTCGAGCACCTGCATCGGCAGCACGCGCTGCAATGCGCCGGGCGGCAGGTTGCCGGGAATCGCAAACGCGTCGGTTTTGGAACCGCTGCGCGGACCGAAGACCCACTGCGCGCTGCTCCGTTCGATCTGATCCACGAACGCGTCGTCGATCACCGCGAGGCTCGGCACGACCACGAGGCGATACGCCGACAGATCCGCGCGGCTCGACACGATATCCACGTCGAGCCCGAGTTCGCGCAGCGCTTCGTAGTAGTCGAACACCAGCGTCTGGTAATCGAAGGTCTTGCCGTGACGCTGAATCTCAAACATCCATTGCGTCTCGTAGTCGAACACGACCGCGGTGGCGGCACGCGCCGGCTTGCCGAGTTTCGACAGCGCCGCGCAGTTCGCAATCTCGCGCGCCGCCTGCTGAACTTCGAGGCCGCCCGGCGACAGTTCGTTGTTCGGCAGATTGAGCCCGGAGTGCATCTGCTCCTGCGCGTACGGACACTGGCGCCAGCGGAAATACGACACCAGTTCCGCGCCGTGCGCGAACGCTTCGTAAGCCCACAACCGCACCATGCCTCTCGCGGGCACGGGATTCCACGGCGCCCAGTTCACCGGACCGGCCTGCTGTTCCATCACCCAGAAACGTCCTGCGCCGATCGCCCGATAGCGGTCGTGATCGAAGGCGGACACGTCGGGATGCGCGGTGCGTGCGTAACGCGCTTTCTGCTCTTCGGGCAGTGCGATCGATTCGGTGCGCGCAATCGGATAGCTGTCCCATGCCGCCACATCGAGTGCGTTGTCTTTGGCGAAGCGGTAGTGATCGAAAGTCGTGAAGAAGCCCATGAAGTTGTGCAGCAGATCCGCCGCGGGCGCATGCTCGCGCAGCACGTCGATCTGCTCGCGATGGAAGCTCGCGACCTCGTCGGACATGAAGCGGCGGAAGTCGAGCAGATGGATCGGATTGGCATCGGTCGGCGTGAGGTTCGGCAAGCCGATCGCCTCGAACGACGGATACTCCATGCTCCAGAACACGTTGCCCCACCTTTCGTTGAGCGAGCCGATGGTTTCGTAACGCTGCCGCAGCCACGCGTGGAAACGCGCGAGCGCCGCGGCCGAATAGCTCGGCACGGTCTCGTGGCAGCCGAGTTCGTTATCGGTCTGCCACGCCACGATCGCCGGATGACGCCCGTAACGCTGCGCCATTGCCGCGACGATGCGCACGCATTCGCGCCGGTAGGTCTCGCTGGAAATATCGTAGTGACGACGCGAGCCGAAGTTCCAGCGCGTGCCGTCGGCGCGCACCGGCAATACGTCTGGATGCGCGTCGATCAGCCACTTCGGCGGCGACGCGCTCGGCGTGCCGAGCACGAGCTTCAGACCCGCCGCCGCGAGCGTCTCGACGGCTTCATCGAGCCATTGCCAAGCGAATTCCCCGGCGCGCGGCTCCATCCGGCTCCACGCGAATTCAGCGATCCGTACATGCGTGATGCCAAGTTCGGCCATACGTTTTGCATCGTCAGCCCACATCGCGCGTGGCCATTGTTCCGGGTAATAGCAGACACCAAGTTGCATGTGAAAGTCTCGTTGTGAGTTGACGTCGAGCGGGATGCTCAACCCTTGCTGGCACCGAAGGTCAGGCCGGCAACGAAGTGCCTCTGCATCGCGAAGAACATCAGCACGGAAGGCAGCGCGGCCAGCACCGAGCCCGCCGCGACCAGGTTCCATGCGGTCGTCCATTGCCCCTTGAGGGCGGCGACGCCCACCGTGATCGGCGCGGCTTCGTCGCCCTGCGTGAGGCACAGCGCCCAGAAGTAGTCGTTCCAGACGAACGTGAACACGAGGATGCCGAGCGCGGCGAGCGCGGGGCGCACCAGCGGCAGCACGATGCGCAGATAGATGGTCCATTCGCTCGCCCCTTCCACGCGTGCCGCCTCGATCATCTCGAACGGCAACTGCTTGATGAAGTTGCGCAGAAACAGCGTGCAAAAACCGGTCTGAAACGACACGTGGAAAATCACCAGCGCCCACACGGTATTGAAGAGACCCACCTTCAGCGCCATGTCGCGCACCGGGATCATCAGGATCTGGATCGGCACGAAGTTGCCTGCGACGAACGCGAACAGCACCGCCGTATTGCCGGGAAAGCGGTAGGTGGCGAGTGCAAAGCCCGCCATCGACGCCAGTACGATCGCGCCGATCACCGAGGGCACCGTGATCAGCACGCTATTGGCGAAGTAATGCAGCATCGGCGTCTGGGTCAGCGCGGTGCCGTAGTTTTCCAGTAGTGCGAAATGCTTTGGCCAGGTCCAGTAGTCGCCTTGCGACAGCTCGTCCGACGAGCGGATCGACGTGACGAGCACGGCCAGCATCGGCAGCAGCCAGAGCAGCAGCGCCAGCGGCAGCGACGCTTTGTAGAGCGCGCGGTTGAGCGGTCTCCAGCGTTCGACGGGAAGCGGATACATGACACGTAACTCCAGGAAATCGGCAAGGTCAACGTTCTTCGCGCAGCATGCGGCGAAGATGGAACACGATGTAGACGAGCATGATGGCGAACAGCACGACGGCGATCGCCGCGGAATAGCCTTCGCGGTAGTACTTGATGGCCATGTCGTACATGTAATAGGCGAGCACGGTGGAGCTGTCGAACGGACCGCCGCTGCTCATCACCGCAATCAGATCGAAGCTCCGCAGCGCGCCGATCACGGTCAGCACGACCGCCATGAACGTGGCGGGCCGCAGTTGCGGCAGGATCACGTGCCACAGCAAACGCACGCCTTTCGCACCCTCCATGCGCGCCGCCTCCACGACCTCGGGATTGATGCCCGTCAGGCCGGTCAGGTACAGCACCATGCAGAACGGCGTTTGCGGCCACAACGCGGCGAAGACGATGCCGAACGTCACCGTGCGCGGATCGCCGAGCACGGGAATACCATGGCCGACCAGCAGGCGCAGCAAGCCGAAGGTCGGATCGTAGAACCAGCTGAACACCAGCCCGACCACCACGCCCGACAGCACGAACGGTGCGAAGAACAGCGACTTCACGACGCGCATGCCGCGCACGTGCTGGTTCAGATACAACGCGCACAGCAGGCCGAGCGGCGGCGCCAGCAGGAACAGCGCGAGCCAGATCAGGTTGTTCTTCAGCGCTGTGTAGAACGTGTCCGAGTGGAACAGTTCGATGTAGTTGCCAAGACCCGCGAAGGTCTTCGGCGTCATGCCGTCCCAGTTGTAGAAGCTGAGCGAGATGCTGCTGATGATCGGATAAATCACGCACAGGCAAAACAATGCACAGCCCGGCAGCAGGAAGAAAAACGCGGCGCGGTGCTGATGACGGCGCGTCGTCGAGACGTGACGGTGCTGGGCCGCGGGTAAGCGGCGCGCTGCGGAATAAGACATGGATCGAGCCTCGTCGGGAGTCGAAGGCGAGCGCCGGCGTTGCTACGTCGCCGGCGCCGCGAGACTTACTTCTGGTAGATGCGCTTGCGCGTCGCTTCGAGGTGGGCGAGCACGGTGTCGAGTTGCGACGGATCGCTGTAGAACTGCTGCATGGCCTTCATGCCTTCATCGGCCATTTCCTTCTGCATGTCGCGGTCGTAGAACTGCGCGATGCCGCCCTTGGTATTCGCGAGCGTCTGGAAGCCGACCTTCGAAATCGCGTCGTCAGGCTCGGCCGCCTGGCTGTTCGACGGCAGCTGGCCCCAGCCCTTCGCAAGGTCGGCGTTGATCTGCGGCTGTTCCATGAAGGCCAGCAGCTTGCGGGCATCAGCCTTGTTCTTCGCCTTCGCCGGAATCAGCAGCACGTTGACGGGACCGTCCTCGGCCATCGGCACGTTGGCGTCGACCACCGGGAAACGGAAGAAGCCGATCTGATCCTTCAGCGAAGGCGGGATGCTCGCCGAGAAGAACGTGCCCATCAGCATCATCGCCGCCTTGCCGTTCACGAGGAACGGTGCGATCGAATCGAGATCGTAGGACAGCGCGTTGTCGATGTAGTCGTGATTGTCGAGCAGCGTCTTCCACGTCGTGTAGACCTTCTTCACCCGCGGATCGGTGTACGGCACTTCGCCCGCCATCAGCTTCTGATGGAACGCGTTGCCGTTGATGCGCAGATTCAGGTAGTCGAACCACGCGGCGAGTGTCCAGCTATCGCGAGCGGCCACTGCGATCGGCGCCACGCCGATCGCCTTCAGCTTTTTGTTGGCTTCGAGAAATTCATCCCAGGTTTTCGGCTCGCTCTTGATGCCCGCCTTCTCGAACAGATCCTTGCGATAGAAAAAACCATATGCATCATAGCCGAGCGGCGCCGCGTACTGCTTGCCCTTATACGTCGATGCTTCCTTGACCGAAGCATACTGCTGCGACCAGCCGTTCTTGCTCCAGTCCGACGACAGGTCTTCGAGCAGGCCGCGCTGCGCGTAGTAGGCCATGCGTTCGCCGTCGTGCCACGACACGACATCCGGCGGATCGGTGGCGAGCCAGCCGCCCATCTGCACCTTGTACGCCTCCTCGGTGATGTAGGTCACCTTGAGATCGACGTCGGGATTGGCTTTCTTGAACTTGTCGAACGCATCCTGCCAGGTCGAGCGCTGATTGCCGCGCGCCGACACGTTGACGTTGAGCGTGGCAGCGTCGGCGCTGACGCTGGCGAATGTGCCAGCCACCAGCGCAACTGCAATCGACACCTGGGCAAGACGGCGAAGGCGAAGAGCAATCATCTTGTGTCTCCTTGACTACCTTGTTGACCGGCAGCGCACGGCTGCCAGCGAAGTAACCCGCTCTATGGCGGAATTCGGCCCGATCGACCCGGCGATATCCGATTCGCCGGACGGGTCGATCATTCAGGCGGCGACGCGTTCGGGCTCGAACGTGCTACGCCGCAATGCAATCCCTTGCGCGTCGAACAGATGGCACGCGCCAGGCGGAACGTGAATGCGGATGCGCTCGCCCGAGCCGATCGGCGTATCGCCGGGCGCCTTCGCGATCAGCGTGCCACTCGCGTGGTCCGCGTGAACATAGCTGTGCTCGCCGAGCCGTTCCGACAGCACGGTCACGCACTGGATGAACTGACCGTCGCCGTCGAGTCGCAAATGTTCCGGGCGCACGCCGAGCGTGACCGGTTGGCCGCGCTGCAGACGCTGGCCGTCGACCTGCGCGACCAGCTTTTCAACACTTGTCTCACCACTTGCCGCAAGCGCCACCGTCACACGGCCCGGCTCGATCGAATCGACCGTCGCGTCGATGAAGTTCATGCGCGGCGAGCCGATGAAGCCCGCGACGAAGCGCGACTTCGGATGGTGATACAGCTCGAGCGGCGCACCGCTTTGCGCGATGCTGCCGTGACGCTCGGCATCCGCGCCGGCGTGCAGCAGCACGATGCGATCCGCGAGCGTCATCGCTTCGACCTGATCGTGGGTGACGTAGACCACGCTCGCGTCAGCAAAACGCCGATGCAGCCGCGCGATTTCGACACGGGTCTGGCCGCGCAGCGCGGCGTCGAGATTCGACAGCGGTTCGTCGAACAGGAACACGCCCGGCTCGCGCACGATGGCCCGGCCGATTGCGACACGCTGACGCTGCCCACCCGACAGCGCTTTCGGATGGCGCTCCAGCAGACTGTCCAGTTGCAGAATGCGCGCGGCTTCGCGCACCTTGCGGTCGATTTCATCTTTGGGCGTTTTGGCGAGCTTCAGTCCGAACGCCATGTTGTCGAACACGGTCATGTGCGGGAACAACGCGTAGCTCTGAAACACCATCGCCACGCCGCGAGCGGCGGCGGGCACGTCGTTCACGAGCCGCCCGCCGATATGCAGCTCGCCTTCGCTCAGGTCTTCGAGACCGGCGATCATGCGCAGCAACGTCGACTTGCCACAACCCGAGGGGCCCAGAAACACGCAGAACTCATGCTGCGCGATCTCGAGATTGACGCGCCGGATCACCGGCGGATGATCGCCATATGACTTCTGCACGTCCGTCAGACGAATTGTCGCCATGCTGTCTCCGTCGGATTTAACCGCTTAAATTTTTCTGAAAAAGAACTGGCCGGCCCTTGTGCGGCAGGCATTTAATCGCTTAAATTCGAGTTCGACGGGAAAAGTCATGATGGGTGTCTCCGCTGTGTTTTGCAGAAAGTTATCAATGTCGCGAGTCGCTTGCAACATCTGAATCACATTCCCTAAATATGGGATAAATCGAACATGGTCACGCTGTCCGAAGTGGCGAAGCGCGCGCACGTTACCGCCGCCACTGTTTCCAACGTGCTGCGCAATCGCGAGAAGGTTCGCCCGGAAACGGCCGAACGTGTGTTGAAGGCGATTGCCGAACTTGGCTACCGGCCCAATCTGAACGCCCGCGCACTAGCCGAGGGCCGGTCGTCGACGCTCGCATTGATGCTGTCGAACATCTCGAACCCGTTCTATCCCGAGTTCGTGCTGGCCGCCGAGCGCGCCGCGCGCAAGACCGGCCACTTCCTGATGGTTTGCAATACTGACGATGATGCCGAGATCGGCCGTGCGTATCTGAACCAGATCGCGGGCACACTGGCTGATGGCGTGCTCGTGATGAACACCGACATCACGATCAACGATCTGTGCGCATCGGCCACGCACAGCGCGCCGATCCTGCTGGCGATGTGGGAGCACCCGGAATCGCCGCCCGCACTGCCCTGCATCGCGGTGGATTTCGCGCACGCGGGTGAGTTGGCCGCGCGGCATCTGCTCGAACTCGGCCATCGTGACATTGGCCTGTTGATTGGCGATGGTTGCGGCGGCTTGCAGGATGCGCGCTCAAACGGATTTCGCGCGGCCATGCACGCGGCGGGCATCGAAACGGATACTGCCGCGGTGCTGCAGATCCGCGACTCGATCGACGCCGGCTACGCGGCCTGCATGCAACTGATGGCGAACCGGCCGCATCTGAGCGCGATCTTCGCGACCAACGACCTGCTCGCGATCGGCGCGGCGCAGGCGTTGATCACGCTCGGCCGCGCGGTGCCGGACGACGTGTCGGTGATCGGCATCACCGACATTCAACTCGCGCATCAGGTGCACCCTGCCCTCACCACGGTCGCGATCCAGACGGCGGCGATCGCGCAGTTGTCGATCGACAGTCTGATCAGGTTGATCCAGACGCCTGAACAGCAGCCGTCGATGGTGCTCGCGCCGCCGCCTGAACTGGTGGTGCGCGCATCGACGGGACGACGGCGAGCGCGGTGATGCGGTGAGCGCTGAGCCCTGAGCCCTGAGCCCTGAGCCCTGAGCCCTGAGCGCAGTGAGTGAACCCGACCGCATCACTCATCGAGCGCAATCTGCACGAAGCGTCACGTTCATACCCGCACGCGGCAGCGGTCGTTTAACGCTGCGTCTGCTGTAACGCGGCCTGATGCGCTTTCACGAGATCGGCCATGCTGTTGAAGCGAAAGTCGATCTTCGGCGGCGAGCCCGGATTCATCGTCGCGCCGAAGCCCTGCTTCGCATGCCGTCGATAGATCCAGCACGACGCCAGACCGAATTCGTTGGCGGGTTGGTGATCGTGGAACAGGCTCTCCGCCGTGTGCAAAATGTTTTCCTTGCCGATACCCCGTGCGCCGAGCTTTTCCAGCATGTACTCGAAATTGCGCGGCGACGGCTTGTACGAGCCGACGTCTTCGGCGGTGATGATCGCGTCGAATTCGACCTGCAGTTTCGCGTTGCTATATGCGAAGCTTTCGTTATCGACATTCGACAGAATCACCAGCTTGTAATACTGCTTCAGGTAGCGCAATGCCGCTGCCGAATCGTCGAACGCGGGCCAGTTGCGGATGGACTTGCCATACGCAAGACAGTCAGCGAGCGTGTACGACACCCGCCATTCTTCCGCGAGCCGCTTGTAGACGATCGGCAGCAGTTCCTGATAACGCCGCCCCGGCGTGTACCTCTGCTGCGACGACTCATGCCGCGCATGCGCTTCGAGCACCTGGTCGCGCGTGAGCGGCGACTCGACGCGCTCGAGAAGCGGCCGCAAGCCTTCGAAGATGCCTGTCTCCCAGTCGATCAACGTGCCATAGCAGTCGAAGGTGAGCGTATTGAAGTCGGTCAGTTGCATACGAGTTGCCTCTCCGGATTGCGGACTCTCAGACGCTACGCAAGCAGCGCAGCACACAGGTTCACGCGACCCACTCAGGCGTGGTCGCGCTCTCCGCTCAAACGCCGCGCGAGCTCGCGACCGCGGCCGGTCAGCTTGAGTGTCGAGATATCGCCGTCGTCGCGCCAGGCAATTTCGACCAGCTCATAGCGACTCAGCGCAAGCACTTCAGAATCGACTTCTTGCAAACGCCGTTCGGCGTCCCTGAGACGCAGCAGGGTTGCAACTTCGTGATGGGTCAGCATCGGCCACCTCGTCAATGAATAGAGGACGTGCCGATATCGTAGATGGATAGCCCGACATTCAGACTACGGTTGTGTTGCGTAAAATTACCGCGTTACAGATTGCGGCGGCGGCTGCCCGACGCGCGGGCACTGCGGATCGTCACTTGCCGCGCGCCACCGACATCAGTCCCTTCACCCGTCGCGCGATATTCGACAGCACGCTGCCGTGCGGATTCGCGGATGCCTGCCTGTGCGCCATGCGCTGCAAGTCGTGCCGGTCGTCCTCGAGTGCGCGCGCATGAGCCGCTGGCGCAAACGGCCATTCGATCGCCACCGCTCGCAGGATCGCTGCGCGCGGCCCTTTCTCGGCCCGGTCGATATACGCGTTGATGGCCAACGCCTCCTGCTCTGCCGACTCGTGAGAATCGGTGGCGATGAAGTCATTCAGCCCTTCGATATGGACGCACCACAACCGTTCGCTCACGTGCTGTCTCCGTAGGGGTTCTGAATCGCCGACCGCGCGATCCGGGCTCTTTGCGTCAGCGTTATCGCCCGCTGTTATTGCCCGCTGTTATTGCCCGCTGTTATTGCCCGCTGTTATTGCCCGCTGTTATTGCCCGCTGTTATTGCCCGCCGCTATTGTCCGCTAAATGAACAACGCCGTGTTCCTCGTCGACATACCTGCTCAAAACGCGGCTCGCAGCCGTTCCCAGTCTAGATCCGAAAAGCAGGGCTCGTCTGTGGCCTAGCTGACCTTCACGTCGTTGCACCGTATGACTGGAGTCTCGACCCAACCTCAGTAGGCATTAGGATGATGAAGCCCCTTGAATACAGTCGCGACAATGATTTTCACGTCCAGTCCGAATGACCAGTTCCGCAGGTAATACAGATCGTGCGCTACGCGGCCCTCCATCTTTTCGATGCGATCGGTTTCGCCGCGAAAGCCGTTGATCTGTGCCCACCCAGTAATGCCGGGCTTGATGCGGTAGCGCTGAATATAGCCGGAGACAATGTTCTGATAGAGATCGTCGTGTTCAAGCGCATGCGGACGCGGGCCGACCACCGACATGTCGCCACGCAGCACGTTAAAGAACTGTGGCAATTCATCGAGGCTCGTGCGTCGAAGGAATCCGCCCACCGCAGTGATGCGTGGATCATCGCGAGTCGCCTGTTCGAGCACCCCTTGCTTCTGCTCGTGCAGACGCATGGTGCGAAACTTGTAGATTGTGAAGACCCGGCCGTCGGCGCCTTTGCGGAGTTGCCTGAAGAACACCGGTCCTCGCGAACTGAGTTTCACGGCAATCGCGCACGCGAGCAGTATCGGCGCTATCGCGATCAGCGTACACAGTGCGAAGAGACGATCGAACAGTTCCTTCTGCAGCATCGCATTGGGCGGTATTGGCGAGGCCGCCAGATTGATCGTCGGCACGCCTAGCAGTTCCGTCATGCTGCCCTCAAAGAGCGCAAGCGCGCGCACATCGGGCATGAACCGTATATTGATCAGATCGTTGCGAAACTCGTCGACCAGCCTGAGAATCGCGCGCTCTTCGGTGAGCGGCAACGCCAGCCAGACTTCGCCGATGCTCTGCTCGCGAACGTAACGGGCAAATGCCGCGTGCTCGCCGAACACCTGCACCGGCGAGGTCGTCGAGATCGCGCTATTGGGGCGCAGGTTATACAGCGCTTTGGCACGAAAGCCCGCGGCAGGCGACTTCTCCATCTTCCGCAAGATTTCGTCGCAATGATCGCCGCAGGCGGCCACCGCGACCTGCTGCAGATTCAAACCGGCATGGCGAACGCGGCCGAGCAGAGCGTGCGTGATCAGGCGGCCCGCGATCATCGCGGCGCCCGACATGCCGGTCCAATACACGAACCAGAGACGCGAAACGAAGTCGATCCGGTGCAACGAGAACATCAACGCCATCGCACAGGCCTGCACCACCAGCCAGCCAAACGCGACTTGCCCCGCCAGCGCTCCCTTGGAGCGGCCGCGCCATGATGCATACACGCCGAGCGCGGGAAACACCGCAAGCGCAAACGCTGCCGCAAAAGCCACGAACGCCAGATAGAAACCGCGTTGCGGACCCGAATCGAAACGAATCTGCGAAGCCACGAGTGCGCCTGCCAGGATCATCGTCACATCGAAACATCTTGCAAGTAGACCGGTAATCAATCGCATTGCAACCCCCTGAGCGCACGCATTCGTTCGATACGATTGAATCAGCCGCAACGCCCATACTTGTCATCGAACCTGACGATGTCGTCTTCGCCAAGATAGGCTCCCGATTGAACCTCGATGATCTGCAGCGGCACGCGGCCGGGATTTTCCAGGCGGTGGCGGATTCCTATCGGGATGTAGGTCGACTCGTTTTCGCCGAGGAGAAACTGTTCATCCCCGCGCGTGACGAGCGCGGTTCCGCTCACGACCACCCAATGCTCGGCGCGGTGGTGATGCATTTGCAGCGACAGGCGCGCGCCCGGCATCACGACGATCCGTTTGACCTGAAAACGGTCACCGTGATCGATCGAGTCATAAAAGCCCCACGGACGGCGCACCTTTCTGTGTGCATCGGCTTCCGGCGACTTGTCCCGCTTGATACGCGACACGAGGCTCCTGATCTCCTGCACGTGCGAGCGGTCCGCAACCAGCACGGCATCATCGGTCTCGATCACGATCAGATTGTGCGTGCCGACACAGGCCAACAGTCGACCGCCGTCCGAGCGCGCATACGTTGCGCTCGCGCCTTCGAACAGCACGCGGCCATTCGATGCATTGCCGCACTCATCCTTCTCCATTGCCTGCCAGACCGCATCCCACGAGCCGAGGTCCGACCAACCCGCTTCGAGCGGCACCACTACGCCGGCGAAAGGCGAGTCGGGCTTGCCCAATTGCTCCATGACCGCGTAGTCGATCGAATCGGATGGCGAGCGCAGAAACTCAGCGGCTTCTGGAACGACGCACTCATCGGATTTTTTTGCGCCACGATAGGCCTGAATGCAAGCTGCGTGTATCTCCGGTTGAAACCGCTCGACGGCTGAAAGCCAAACGGACGATCGAACCACCACCAGCCCGCTGTTCCACCAGTAATTGCCCGACTCGACATATTGAGCCGCGAGTTCCGCCGCAGGCTTCTCGATGAAACGCTCGATGTGGCGCGCGCCATTCCCTATCTCGCTGCCGAGGCGGATGTAGCCGAAGCCGGTGTCGGCGCGATCGGGCGGAATGCCTAGCGTGGCGATGGAACCCGCCTGCGCATGATGGGCTGCAATGTCGATTGCGTGATGAAGCGCGTCGAGATTCGCAATCACATGGTCGGCGGGCATCGCGACCAGGATGGCGTCCTGGCCATCCGCACAGGCGGCTAGCGCGGCGAGCGTGAGAGCGGGCGCGGTATCGCGGCGAGCCGGCTCCGCCACGATGCGCGCATTGACGCCGATTTCCCGCGCCTGTTCGTAAGTGGCGAAGTAGTGTTCGGCGCCACAAACTATCACGGGATCCGCGGCGACGTCCCATGCGCTGCTAAAACCTGCCATGCGCCCCATCGTCGCCTGAAGCAAGGTCTGGTTGCCTATCACGTCGATCAGCTGCTTCGGAAACTGCTCGCGCGACACTGGCCACAGGCGGGTCCCCGAACCACCGGCGAGAATCACCTGCACGAGCGGTGGATAATCCGGCAGCAGCTTATCGATCGCATCGCTATCCGCGTCGCCTGCAACCACCGTCACTTTGCTCATACAAAGCTCCTTTTCACTGCAGCCGGCCTGAGAACGATCAATCCGACGTCCACGCATAACGCGTTGCGTCGTGAAGCACGCCGGTGCTTTCTCATGTGAGTATTGACAGGACGTCCGCATGACGCGAACAGCGCCAGCCGCCAGGTTCGCAGCGACGCAAGAAGCGCGCTCGGCAGCGAATCCGGCTCGGCCGGGAAATATGCGTATCACTGTGATCGGATCACGGCATGGCGCGTAGTGGCAGCGACACGCATCGACGTCGTGCTCACAGGCAAATGCTCACGAGCGTCGTACCCGATGAAATCGATCATAGTCATACCGCGTTGCAGCACAGTATTTGTGGCGCGAACAGTTGAAGTTTTGGCCCTGCTCGTCGGACCTCTTTGGCAACTACCGGGATGTGTGCGAATTCGACGCGCGACGCAGCTGCAGAGCTTGGAAATCAGTGATGACACGCGATTCCGTTCACGTGATGGTGCCGATACATGAGCCACGCAAAGGTAGGACACCCAGGTAGGACATCCGATATTGTCCGTTGTCGATAAAACGCTGCTTTTCTTGAGGCCGCCATGCTGGTTTTCAGCGCGTGGGAGGGTTTTCAAAGACTGTGCGCCATTCGTCGCCGAACTCGGCATAGTCGGGCTCGCGCTGATGCTGAGTTCCCAGAGTCACGATGCTACATCGGCGAAATGACGTTCTTTGGCAGGCAGTGGCTCGCGAACCGGGTACGGAAGAAACTGCTCGACGCACGCGTACGGAAACCGGGCGTCGATGAAATTCGTCAGCGCAGCCTTGAAGTTCTCGGACGAAAAACGCTCGGCGTTTCTGCGGCATTGCCGTGGATCGAACAGAGCTGCATTGCTTTCAAACCGGTTTATCGCTTCCAGCAGAGACTCCGGTGTCTGCTCGCCGAAGAACACACCTGTCGGGCGCTCAAGCGGCAACCCGACCACGGACTCGAGCGCGCCGCCCCGGCCGAACGCGATGACCGGCGTTCCGCAAGCCTGCGCCTCCACTACCGAAATACCGAAGTCTTCTTCCGCGGCAAACACGAACGCGCGAGCGCGCTGCAGATGGTCGACCAGAACCTCGAACGGTTGATGACCGAGAATCGTCACGTTCTCCCCGGCGCCGGACTTGATCCTTTTCATCTCGGGACCATCGCCAATCACCACCAGTCGCCTTTCAGGCGTCTGCGAAAAGGCCTGCACGATCACATCGATGCGCTTATAGGGCACCATGCGTGATGCCGTCACGTAAAAATCGTCTTTCTGCGTAGACACCACCATGTTGGCCAGATCGACCGGTGGATAGATGACGGTTGCCTCGCGTTGATATACCTTCCTGATCCGCCGCGCGATGAACTGCGAATTCGCGACCAGGTAATCGACCCCGTTGGCCGAGCGTGAATCCCACCCCCGAATGTAGTGAAGCAGCACGCGGGCCATCGCGGATCTGATTCCCGAGTCCAGATGGGATTCCCGCAGGTATTGATGCTGCAGGTCCCACGCATAGCGAATCGGCGAATGAATGTAACTGACGTGCACCTGATTCGGCCCGGTAAGAACGCCCTTGGCGACTGCATGCGAACTGGAAATGACGAGGTCGTAGCCGGACATGTCGACCTGCTCGATGGCGATCGGCATGAGCGGCAGGTAGGCACGATAACCTCTGCGCGCAAAAGGCATCCGCTGGATAAACGACGTGTTGACGGATTTACCCATGACGCACTCGCGATCTTCCAGGAAATCGACAATCGAGAAGAGGTCCGCGTTCGGGAAGCACTCGATGATATTCTTCAAAACCTTCTCTGCACCACCCGACACGACCAACCAATCGTGAACTATAGCGACTTTCACTTCGACCTCCTGTGAGATGACACCGGGACCTGCGTGTCCAACCTTCTGCGCCATTCGTCTTCTGCCGCACGTGCCTGAGGTCGCACACCGAATACCATGCGAACCATCCCCAGCGCCCGCCCGGCGCCCGGTACCAAACCAAGCAGTTCCAGGCGAATCATGACGCCCATCAGCAAGGCCGCGAGTGTCGCTTCGCCAATCACCCGAGCAGACGCCATGCCGAGAGCACCATATCGGGGTGCGAGAAAGAGTGCCGTTGCGAGATTGAGCAGTCCGGACACAACGCCTGCAATCGCAAGCAGCCGGTCTTTCTTTCGCGGCACGAATACATAGAGCGCGACGAACCCGTTAAACGCAACGAACGGGAACATCCACGCAAAAACCTGCAGTACCCTGGCACTTGGTTCAAATGCAGCCCCGAGGATCCAGGGCACTACGAAAGGAGCAAGCGTTAGTGCGCCGCATAGCACCAGGAATCCGTAGCCCATCAGCAACATGGCGCCGCGCCGGGTCGTGGCATGCGCGCCGTCGTTGTCTGCCTGTGCCAGTTGCCGCGATATGGTGGGAATGAACACCTGCGCCGCCGGCCCCATCAGGCTCAACCCGACCATCGCGAAGCGTTCGGCCGCGCCGAAATAGCCCACTTGCACGGGCGTCGACAGTAGCGTCAACAGATAAGTTGACGACATCGTCAGCATGATCGAGCCGGACGAGTAGCAGAACAGCGCCGTCGAGCCTCGTACCAGAGGAACGACGCCGGCCAGCTTGAGACGCGGCAATCCCAGTTGATAAGTCGTCAGACCATATGAAATGATTGACGATGCGATGGCGGAGATCAGAAGACTGCCGAGCACCCACACGGCATCGTCGGGCCCTTTGACGAGGCTCAGAACCAGAACGAGACTCAATGCGAAGCCGAATACCTCGATCATGACAGGCGTTCGAAAGTGCTGACGCCCCTGAAACAACCAGCCAAGGTTCAACGCCGACACGATTCCCAGCAGCGTGGCGAGCAGCCCGATGAGCGGGCGCTCCGACAAGACCGGCGAGCTCATCGTGGCCACGATGCCGATAACGGCGCCCAGCAGTCCAAGCAGAAGACGCGCGCTGACGTGCAACGAAAAGATCGCATTACATTCCGCTACCGATTGCGCTTTCGACACTTCGCGCATGCCGACGAACGTGAATCCATAGCCGACGAGCATCCATATCACGTTCATCAGGGACATCGCCGCCAGCACACGGCCGTACTCGGTTACACCAAGCACTCTTCCGTAAAACGGCACCACGATGATGAGGTAGACGTACCTCATCAGATATCCGCCATAGACAAACGCAATAACGTTAGCGCTCGCTCGTCTATCCATAGTGCCTCCGTGCGCGTTCTCGACTTCAGCGCCCGGCCACGCGACGACGGGCGAGCGGGTTGGCGATGTAACGCACCACAAAGTCCGACAGCGGCGAGTAAGGCACGAGACACAGACTCGACAGCGCGAGCGTGCCGAGCTTCTTCTTGAGGCCCCAGAACGGATTCGCAACAATCGCGTGCAGATATCTGCCGGAGTCTCGCAGCATCCAGTGCCAGCGTGTCAGAAACGTCGCGTGATAGATGTTCGAGCAGAAGAAAGCCTTCTCATGCGAAAAGTCGTGGAATGCCGGCGGAAGCTCCATCTGCAGCCGGTCCCTGACAATAGTCCTCAGTATCGTCCAGCGCTTGTTGAAGGCCTTCGGCGCTCTTGTCATCTGCTCCGAGTTGGCGAATGACACCGTTGCGCTCCCAGCGTTATGCACGCGATAACCGCCGAGCGACTTCGGCACGGTTGCGATGGGACCTGACAACGCCACGCCATAGATCGCGTAAAAGTCCGCGCCATAGCGGTTGACACCCTCTTCCGGCACAGGAAACACACGCCTGAGCGCACTCACGCGATAGGCATTGCCGGACGCAGGCGGCGACGGATAAAGCCAGCCATCCAGCAACAGTTTCCTGCAATCGTGCGGCGGTTCGCTGTGAGGTACGTATGCACCGGTGAGTGCTCCGGCGGCGTTCATCACATCCAGTCGAAACTGCACCTTCGCCCAGTCACGTTCCATGAAGCACCGCATCACTTCGGAAACAGCACTCCGGTAGAGGACGTCATCTGAATCGAGGAAAATCACGTACTCCGTTTCCAGCACTTCGATCGCCAGGTTGTACGCAGAGACCTGGCCACCGTTCTTCTTGAAGATCGGTGAAATCAGTGTTCCGTACTTTTCTATGATCGGCCGCGAGCCGTCGGTCGAACCATCGTCGATGACCATCACGTGCGTTGCCGGATAGTCCTGTGCCAGCGCCGAGTCGATTGCGGCGGCCAGATAGCGCTCGTAGTTGTAGTTGCAAATCACTACAGTGACGTGGTTCATGATTTCTCGGCGTTATTCAAGAGGTTCGGTCAGCCGGACTCCGGCAAGCCAGTCAGCGCGTCACCGGGCGGTCCGCACACGCGCTAGCTCACCGACGCACGGGCCGTCAAATCCGGCAACCGGTCGCAGCTCTGGCCATACAGGATCTCGAGTACCTTTTGCGCCGAGCGCTCCCAGCGAAACTCGCGCGCATGAGCCAGACCCATGATTCGGTAGCGCTCCCGCAATTGCGCATCGCTCATCATCCGCAAGATCTTCGCGGCGATGTCGTCCGCCGAAATTGCGTCGCAATACATTGCGGCATCGCCGCATGCTTCCGGTATCGACGTGCGCGACGATGCGATCACCGGACAGCCGCAGTACATCGCCTCGAGCGGCGGCAGTCCGAATCCTTCATATAACGAAGGAAAAATGAGGCAGCCGGCGTTCTCGTACAACGACTTCAATTCGCCATCCGATACGAAACCCGCCCACCGTATCTGCTCCGAATACACCGGCCGCTGCGCATCCTCACTGTGGAAAATGCGTGGATTCCTGCCGCCGACGATGACGAACTTCACTGCTGTCAGACGCTCGAGCTTGCCAATCGCTTCGAGAACCCGCAGCAGGTTCTTGCGCGGATCGAGGCTGCCGACAATCACGCAATAGGCGTCTTTCACGAGTCCAAGGCGGCTCACTACAGCCGGATCCGAGACCACGCGATCGAGGTGATCGGCACCCGGAGTTATGACCGTTACACGCGATTCGTCGATCTTCAGGTGATGGCAGATGCGCATCTTCGAATAGTTCGACACCGTCAGGATCCTCGGCTGCATTCTCGGCAGTAGCAGAAAGCAAATGCGGTACCAGAGCAGGAACCGTTTGGAAAATCCTTGCGGCACGTCGTAGACCGCCATGTCATGAACCATGACGACCTGCCTGCGTTTGAAGATCGGATTGGTATTGCACAGATTGAGCAGCGTCATCCCCCGCGCCGCGATGGGCAGCGTGATCTGCTCCCACAGCGTGCCGCGCAGCCACGGAAACCGCCGTTGATGCTTGAGCAGCGCCCCTGGCTCGACCGTGTTTTGCGGCACGAAAACTTCCAGGTCGTCGGCTGGCGTGGCGTACATCTGCATTGCTCTCGTCAGTTCATAGGCCACCCTTTGAACACCGGTGACGGACTGCGAAGTGAACTTTCCGTTGATTGCAAAGGCCATCGGGGGTTCTCCGTATGACGCCGCCACGACACATCCGCTTGCTACCCGCTCCCTGACGACCTGTCGAATTCAATGCGTGGGTGCGTGCTCGCCAAAATCGCTTGCGTAGTTCGTCTCGTAACCGTAATTCCGTGTACTGCGCCGCAGCGGGATGCCATTGAAAACTGCGCCGGCAATCCGTCCCTCGGCGCGCTCCATCTTCTTGACCGTATCGACGATTTCCTGCTCGCTCTGCATACCCGAGCGCAGCACCAGCAACGAAGAGCCAGCTTCATTCGCAATAATCGACGCGTCAGTGACGGCGAGAAACGGCGGCGTATCGATGATCACCAGATCGAACTGGCCGGCGAGCCGGTCCAATACATCCTTGAAGCGGGGTTTCATCAGCAGTGCCGCGGGGTTCTCCGGACGCACGCCACACGACAGAAACGTCAGCCCATCGATGCCGGTCGTCCGTAACGCGTTGCGCAGCGGCATCCGCTCGGAGAGCACCTCCGAGAGACCGCCACGATTGCTCTCATTGAATAGCGACGCGAGATGGCCGCGTCGCATGTCAGCGTCGATCAGCACGACTCGTGAACCGATCTCCGCATGCAGAATCGCAAGGTTGGCCGCGACGAAACTCTTTCCCGCCGAAGGCGTCGGTCCGACGACCATCAGAACGTTGTTGCGCGCGTGCGCCAGATCGCGAGTCACCGCGGTGCGCACGGCGCGAAGTGCCTCCACCGAGGTGTCGTGCGGGAAACATGCGGCAAGAATCCGGCTGCTATCGCTGCTCACGGAAGCGGCCGCGCCGACGCCGGCTGCGCGGCCGCGAAACTGCATATCGGGCGCGGCCTTTTGTAATGGCGGACTGAGTCGCTCACCCAAAGCCGGTAGCGAGTTTTGTCGGCCTGCCGCAAAACTTCGGTCGAGCAACAACTGCTGCTGACTGAACAGCACCTCGCCGACGACTGGCACGCTCATGCAACGTTCCACATACCTGGGGTCCGTTACGCCGGTCATCACGTGGCGGCGCATGAAGACCAGCACGACGCCAGACACGATACCGAGTATCAAGCCGGCGCCTAGCACCAGGACGGGCTGCGGTTTGACCGGGCGATGCGGCCTGATCGCCCGGTCGAGGATATGCGCGCCGCCCGTCGTGCTGGCGCGCCGGACCTGCAATTGCTCGGCCTTCTGGACCATGCCGAGATAGATCGTTTCCGCAACCTTCTGCGCGCGGAGAAGGTCGACGCTTTCGCGTTCCGACGACGGCATGCCACTGAAATGGTCGCCGAACTTCGCCCTCGCGTCCTGCAATTGCGCGAGTTGCGTGTCGATATTCTGCACCCAGCGGCTACTGGCCGTATAACGTTCGAGCAGTTGCGTACGCTGCAACTGCAAGGCCGCGATCTGTTTGTCGAGGTCCAGGCCACCTTGCAGATAGGCTTGCGCCTCGCTGGTTGGCTGCATGGACTGCACTGTCGAGCGGTAACGCTTGAGTGCGTCTTCGGCCTTCCTGAGATCCACGAGCAAACGAGGCAGTTCCCCATTGATGAACGCGAGCGTGGTCGTGTCGTTGAGTTGCCGGCTGGCAATGGCTGAAGCAAGATATTGTTGCGCTAACTCGTTTGCGACTTCGGTGGCCCGGTCCGCACTGTGATCCGTGTACTCTATTTGCAGAAGACCTGAGTCCTTTACCTTGTCGCTAACCTTGATCGCGTCTTCGAAGCGCTTGATTGCATCGAGCTCGTTCCAGCGAATGACTTCAAATTTAGTGCCCGGCCGTGCGTCGAGTTCCTTCACCAGAATTGATACGCCATTGTCCGTCGTGGGCGTGCCGACCACGCCCTTCACAAGGAACTGATCCGATGGGCCGCGCAACTCGAATGCACCATTCTCGAGCGCGGTCAACGTCAGTTTTTCTTCCTCGAGTTCCCTGGGTACATCCATGGAACCAATCCGGACACGCTCGCCTCCCCAGCCGAATGACTTCAGCCCCAGCCAGGCAGCCGAAGGCTTTCCCGGCGTGGCAAATTTTTCAGCGATGTCGCCAAGGACCGGAATCTTGTGCGGCGTCAACTGCACGTCGAACCGGAATTTGTCCATTACCGGATCAAGTACCGAGCGGCTACGCATCACGCCCATCTCCGTCACGGGAGACGGCGCGGCCGGCGGCAGCATTTCCTGCTGCAGCGCCAGCCCAAGTGCATTGGGCTCCGGCGGGTCGACGCGCACGAGGACATCGGCGGAATAGATCGGCGGTGCAATGAGCAAATAGGCGACTGCCAGCGTCAGAACGACCACCGTCGTGACTACGATCTCCCAGATGTGATCCCGCATCAGCGTCAGCATCGCGCTTGCGCTGAGTTGGCCACGCTCCGTTTCGGCAGCGGGAGAAAGCGAATTCGCAGGGTAGTAGTCCACCGGTTTGATCCTTCCATGTTCGATGGGCAAAGTATCGAACCGATACTGCGCTACTGCACCACCGATTCGCGATCTGCAACTGCCTCCAGCCAACAAAAGCAAATCCTGGGCAGGCGGCGCCTCGCAGCGACCTGCCAGCTCGGGTCGGGTCGAACAACCGTGTTCGGAAATTCCTGAACGACGGACGGCGTCACGACCAACAGTTCATCATCGGCGGCGGTGCCGATCGTATCGGAATCGCCCTATCTTGCTGATCTGAGTACATCGAGAACGAATAGTCAAATACATGCAACCTCCATATTTAATTTGTAATACGAAATATTAGTGTTCAATCTATCTGGATAGCAGAGCTCCAGGCTTGACGAAAACGCGTGCGCCCCTGCTGAATGACAGGAGAGGCGCATTGACCTATCTGATATGACGGTGTGCAGTACCGGCGGAGCTACGCGAACACTGCTTCACACAATTGCGAACTTGCTCTATTGCGTCGTGCTTCGCGCCCGAGAATCCGACCAACGGTCCTCGAGAATGGCAATTGACGAGTCCGTCGCCCGCTACAAGCTCGCAGCACGTTTGAGCAAATTAGTCTTCTTACGGAATTCGAAAACCGGCCTATCGCGCCTGCAATATATCTATACATGCTGCGCTGAAGCATAGTCTGCGCACAAAGCACGAAATCGTAGTGGGCATAAATTCGGGTATTAATGGCCGATTACGTAGAGGCGATTACAAATGCAGTGCCCACAGAAAGCATTGTTGCGATCTGCAATTAATGTAACAGAGTTATACGGGCGGGGTCGTAACACCGCATCTGCACTTTACTCACAGTTCATGGGCAAAACACCTCAGCGTTAGCGATCGCCAGGCCGCAGCTCTGTCGTGAGCCTTTATCGCTCGTCTGACCAATGTTCGCCATGGGTGAAATGCGCGCGCATTAGTCAGGAAAAACTTTCTGGCAGGAATTCATATTAGAACGCCTTCTATCGAATAGCGAGGTAAGAATGCCTCCGATCATGACTATTACGCCAAAACACCGCCTGATGTCAGCCAAGTGCGTCGTGAAAACTTCGATGCGCTAATCTCGGTAGTGCGGCAAATCGCCTTGTGGAAAGTGGCATGACGAATTCCGCCGATTTCCTTATGGACTGAAAGTTATGAAACGCATTGGGCTCTTTGTTTTTCAGGACTGCTCGATGGCAACCACGGGCGCTATCGGCGATGCTTTCCGCCTTGCCAACGAGTTCGCAAACGCCAACGGCGACGAACCTCCTTATCGGTTCTCAGTGCTGTCCGACGCGGGAGGTCTGGTGAACAGTTCGTCCGGCATCTCAATCTGGACGCAGCGCCTTCAACGATACAGCCTGGCCGATTTCCACGCGTTCTTCGTAGCTTGCCGCGATGTTACTGAAGCTGCGGAAGCCAATGACCGTTTTCTGTCGTGGATTTCGCTACAGGGATCTATTGCGTCGTTTGGGATTCAGCATGGCGCGAATCTGGCAGTCGTTTGCAGAGACCCGTTGCAGTCGACAGTGCCGATATTTCTTTTTGATGACAGCAACGGTAGCGCACGCACGAACAGCAGCGCGACGCCCACTGAGCTGGCGGTCGCACAGATAGAACGCGACCTCAACTCCGATATCGCTCGCAGAATCGCCCGCATTCTGCAGACCGGCTACGTCGAGCAGAACAAGCCTGAGCTGGATGATGCTAGCATCACCACGACAACCGACAAGATCCGCGAGTCGGCGCGCTGGATCAGAGAGAACTACAGCAAGGCCATTTCGGTCGCCCAGGCAGCGGAATCCGCGGCGATGAGCAAGCGCAATTTCCAGCGCCGCTTCAAATGCGAGTTTGGCATGACACCACTCGAATATCTGCTGCGCACGCGATTTGAAGTCGTGAGCTCAATGCTGAAGAACACCGACTTGCCCGTGGACAAGATCGCACGGCGGTGTGGCATGGGCGACGGCAATCGCCTCGGGCGCCTGTTCAAGGAACGATACGGCATGTCGCCCACGCAATTTCGCGCGCAACAACGCATCGAGTCTGAAGATCGGTGGCCGACACCCGAGGAGAGCTTGAGTGCTGCGACCGAGACATTGCGAGAGACGCCCTGAATCTTCGAGGGCGGCTTCGTGATGTCACCGGTTATGGATTAAAAACATGACGACAACCAAATGCGACCGGTCGGATCGCAAAGATGCCATGTCAGCTCCAACGCGCAGACCGGTCACCCTGCCCAGCGACTATGACGTTGTCGCTCGCGAACGAGTATCAACCGATCCTCGTGGTTTTCCGCAACAGCCCGTATCCACCGTCAGAAAGATCAAGGAGGCGGCGAAAACCCTGCTACCCGATTCGATCTTCCTGAGCCTGTTACACCATAAGTGCATCGGGCGCTATCCGCATCTCATTCATCCCGTCACGTTCAACGAAAAGATTCTGCAACGTAATCTCAGGCCCGACCCCCGCTATATCGCGCTGACCGACAAGCTTCTGGTGCGGGAATACATTGCTGGGAAGATAGGCGAAGAACATTTGATTCCACTTGTCGCGGTACCGGATATGTTCACGCGCGAGGTGTTCGACGCGCTTCCGGACGCTTTCGTGATGAAGGCGAATCACGGCAGCAATTTCGTCGAGGTAGTGAGAGACAAGTCAGCGACGTCTTTTGAAAAATTGCAGCTTCTCGCCGCGCAGTGGTTGTCTACCGAGTTTTACGACATCGCACGGGAGCGCCACTATCGTTCGATCAAGCCAAGAATCTTCTTTGAACATCTGCTTCTGGACAAACACGGCCAGATTCCAGCGGACTTCAAATTGCACTGCTTTAACGGCCAACCAGGACGGCCGGTCATCTACATACTGGTGATATCGGACAGATTCGGCACGGCGACGCATGGCGATGTGTACGACGTCGACTGGAATCATCTCGACATAGCGATTGGCTACTACAAACGAAGCCCCGTGCCCGCGCCTCGCCCGAAGCATCTGACTGCCGTGCTGAACACCGCCGTGACCTTGTGTGAGGACTTCGACTATGTCCGTGTGGACCTATACGCACCGGATAACGAGGTCTACTTCGGCGAGCTAACGTTCACGCCTGGCGCTGGCGTCTTGCCCTTTACGCCAGACCACATCGACTACGAATGGGGAAAACTGCTCCGCTGAACGGCGCGCCGCCAGAAGACGCGGCAGCCTGACCATCTGCTATCAGGCCGGCTCCATGCCGTTGCCTGCCTTGGCGCCATCGGCTTCGCGCGAGGTCAGGAACGACAGCAGCGCCTGCGCCGCCTTGCGCTGAGTGGCGCTCGTGCAGACCGCGGCCGCGAAGATGGTCGTGGCCTGGATGTCCGGCGGCAATGCGCCGACCACGTCGATACCCGGCAGATGAATCAACTCGCTCAGCTGCTGGAACCCCAGCGCGACATCGCCGCGTGCGACCAGCGCCCCCACCGGAACACCAGGCGGCGCCTGCACGATGCGTGGCCCGATGATCCCGGCGATACCCCAACGCTCGAACAACCGGGTCAGGTGCGCCCCGCTAGGTCCCGTCGAATAACCAATGCTGCGTGCGCCCAGAATGGCGTCGCGCAGCGCCGCTTCGGTACCGATGTCCGGTCGCGGCTGCCCAGCCGCTACAGCAACCGCGATGCCCGAGCGCGCGAGATCGACGCGGCTCGACGGATCGATATGCCCGGTGTGCGCCAGACGGTCCAGCGCATCGGCAGCCAGCACGACGATATCGAATGTTTCGCCGTCCTGAACACGCCTCGCCGCATCGACGCCGCCGACCGATTCGATGGCAACCGGTTGCCCCGACGAACGCTCGTACGCTGCGGCAAGTTCGGCCAGCATCTGGCGCGTGGCCATCGACGAAATGCCGGTGATCGGCTTGCGCACGGTGTGAGCGCTGCCCATGTTTGCCGCCTCGATCAATCTTTGTAGCGCAGTCCAGCCTGTTCCAGCTGCCCACGCATGTTGTACATATCCAGGCCCAGCACGCCGGTGGCCAGCTTCGCACGCTTCTCGCCTTCGTTCGCTTCGCGTGCGGCCGCTTTTTCGAGTACCGACTGCGCCGCCGCCGCGGGCACCACGACGATGCCGTCGTCGTCCGCGACCACCACATCGCCTGGCGTGACCAGCGCACCCGCGCACACCACGGGGATGTTCACCGAACCGAGCGTCGCCTTGACGGTTCCCTTCGCGGAAATCGCCTTGCTCCAGACCGGGAAGTTCATCTCCGTCAGCACGCTCACGTCACGAACGCCCGCGTCGATGATCAACGCATGCGCGCCGCGCGCCTTGAAGCTCGTCGCCAGCAGGTCGCCGAAATAGCCATCCGTGCAGTCCGCGGTGACCGCGGCCACGACCACATCGCCCGGTTTGATCTGCTCGGCCGCGACGTGCAGCATCCAGTTGTCGCCCGGCTGCAGCAGCACTGTGACCGCCGCGCCGCTGGCGCGCGCTCCGACATAAATGGGCCGCATATACGGCTTTAGCAGGCCCGTGCGGCCCATCGCCTCATGCACGGTCGCCGAGCCGAGTACACCGAGTTTCGCGGCGACGTCAACGTCGGCGCGCTGGATGTTGCGATAGACGACACCAAGTTCATACATGATTACTGCCCCTTCGATTTAAGCAATGCATCCAGGCGCGGATAGACACGTCGCGCATTTCCTTCGTAAATCTTGTGCCGTTCCTCGGCATCGACGTGCGCGGCTTCGATATAGCGCTTCGTATCGTCGAAATAGTGGCCGGTTTCCGGATCGATGCCACGCACCGCGCCGATCATTTCGCTCGCGAACAGAATGTTGTCGACGGGGATCACGCGCGTCAGCAGATCGATACCCGGTTGATGATAGACACAGGTATCGAAGAAGATGTTGTTGAGCAGATGATCCTTCAGCAACGGCTTTTTCAACTCCTGCGCGAGTCCGCGAAAGCGCCCCCAGTGATACGGCACCGCGCCGCCGCCATGCGGAATCACGAAACGCAAGGTCGGAAAGTCGCGGAACAGATCCGATGTCAGGCATTGCATGAAGGCGGTCGTATCCGCGTTCAGATAGTGCGACCCGGTGGTGTGGAAGCACGCGTTGCAGCTCGTGCTCACGTGAACCATCGCGGGAATGTCGTACTCGACCATCTTCTCGTAGATCGGGTACCAGTAGCGGTCGGACAGCGGCGGGCTGGTCCAGTGGCCACCCGACGGATCGGGATTCAGATTGATCGCCACGTTGCCGTACTGCTCGACGCATTTGACCAATTCCGGAATACACGTGGCGGTGTCCACGCCCGGGCTTTGCGGCAACATCGCGGCCGGCACGAAGTGATCGGGAAACAGTTGGCTCACCCGGTAGCACAGCTCGTTGCAAATCGCGGCCCAGGTGCTGGAGATCTGCGCATCGCCGATGTGATGCGCCATGAAGCTCGCACGCGGACTGAAGATTGTCAGATCGAGGCCGCGTTCGCGCATGAGCTTCAACTGGTTCGTCTCGATCGATTCGCGCAGCTCATCATCGCTGATCTGCAATTCCGACGCCTTGGGCATCTCGGACGGATTCTTGATGCCCGCGATCTGGAGGTTGCGCCACGTCTCCAGCGCTTTTGGCGCGGTGGTGTAGTGGCCGTGAATGTCGATGATCACCGTGATTCCTCAGAAAATTGATTTGACCCGCGGCGCGGCGACGAGACTCGCACGCGCCGCGTTCCCGCCACGTTCCTTATTGCGCGGTATTCGGGCTTGCCGCCACTTCGGCGGCGTTCACGCGCTGACTCACGACAATAGCGATCGCAGCCAGTGTGGCAGGGACTGCCAGCATCGCGAGAATCGCGCCGAATTGCCAGCCCAAGCCGAGCAATGCGCCACCGATGGCCGCCCCGAAGATGCTGCCAAAGCGGCCCATGCCGAGCATCCAGCTCACGCCGGTGGCACGCGCCACCGTCGGATAACGGCCGGGTGCATACGCGTTCAGACCAGTCTGCGCGCCGCTCATGCAGAAGCCCGCGGCGAACACCAGCAGCGCCAGCGACGAAGACATCGCGCCGATATACCCCAATGCGAGCACGCACAGACCGCCGCCCAGGTAGGCCGCGCTGATCACCGGCGCCGGACGGGTCTTGTCCATCACCCAGCCGACCAGGACCGCGCCGATCGTGCCGCCGATCTGGAACATCGCCGTGATGTTGGCGGCCGCGGTCACGGTCAGCCCAGCATCCTTCATCAGCGTGGGCAGCCAGCCGGTCAGCAGATAGATCACCAGCAGGCCCATGAAATAGGTGACCCACAGCGCGATGGTCATCGAGCCGTAGCCTTGCGAGAACAGCACGCCGATCGGCTTGCGGGTCGGCAGCGCCGGCTCGCTGGAGACGAACACCTCGTCGCCCGCAAAGCGTGCGCCGCACACGCGGCCGAGAACCGCGCCGATGCGCTGGGCCGGTGCGCCGCGCACTGCCAGCAAACGAGCCGACTCCGGCAGCAGCCAGATCTGGAACGGGATCAACACCAACGGCAGCGCGCCGCCGAAAATCAGCACTGCGCGCCAGCCATGGATCGGAATCAGCCAGCCGGCAGCGAAGCCGATCAGCGCCGAACCGAGGTTAAAGCCCGTGAACATGACGGTGATCAGTAATGCACGCTTGCGCTGCGGCGCGTACTCGGACAGCAGCGTCGTCGAATTCGGCATCGCGGCGCCGAGGCCAATACCCGTCAGCAGTCGCAGCAACGCCATGGCCGCGGGCGAGTCGGTGAAGGCGGTGCCGATCGTGAACACGCCGAATAGAAACACCGAGGTAATCAGCACCCACTTGCGCCCGATGCGATCCGATGCCGGACCTGCCGTCAGCGCACCGATCACGAGGCCGATTGGCGCCGCACTCATCACGAGCCCGAACGCGGGTCGCGAGATGCCCCAGTCGTGAATGATCGAAGGCGCGACGAACCCCATGATGGCGACGTCCATACCGTCCGCCATCACGATCAGAAAACACAGCGCCACCAGTAACCACTGGTAGGCCGAGATCGGCCGTTCGTCGATGAACGCCTTGATATCGATCCTCTTACTGCTCGTCGTTCCACTCATCAGATTTCTCCTGTCTCCTGCGCTGGTCTTCTCGCGCGTCCGAAGCCGCTGGCTCCGCGCTCCCGTTGATTGCGCCACCCGTTATGTCGATGGCGTCTCGCATACCTTCCTCAAGTAACTCGTCCGAAAGGTAGCGGTTCGCTCTCTCAGTCCAAAAGTACGGGTTAACCACATGCGCAGGGAAAGTAGCTGGATTTTTGTGTTCCGCATAGCGCAGCGGGTGCTCGGTATATTCCCGATGAGGCCCACTGGATAAGGCTCGGAGGCAAATGCGATGGCGCTGAAAGCGGCCTTGGCGAAGGTCCGCCGGAATGCATCCTCATAAACAGATCAGATGACACGGGAATGAAGTCGCATAGAAGAGGCGCGCAAGCTGCCGCTTTTGCCAGGCTTCGAAATCCCCAACTTGTGCCCGAGCAATGCGATGAACACGACGGCGCACCGCAAGATCGGAAAAAGAAAAAGCGGAAGTGCCGTTGTCACGGCAATTCCGCCCGGGAACAGGCCAGCCCTGCGGGGCCGGCCCATTGATTGAATCACGAAACCTGCTCAGGAAACCTGGTTAGGAGACCTGGTTAGGAGACCTGCTCAGGGCGCGGCGACCCCCTGCGTCTTCGCGGTGTAGGGCGTGTAGAAGCTCGAACCGGCCCATGCAGACGCCGCCGCGGTGTACAGCGGTGCGCCCTGGGTGTAGTTCGCGCCATCGTGCCAGTCGCCGGAACCGGTGAACCTGGCCACCGCCGGATACGGGTAGACGGGACGCGATGCAGTCACGTTGCTCGACGAATCGGTCTGGTACGTCATGACCGCATTCGGCACCTTGGCTTGCTCGACCCAGCCGGTGATCTGCGACACCAGGTCGATGTTCGGGAAGCCTTCACCGCCGCCGCAGTGGCCAACGCCGGGCACGACGTACAGTCGCGCGAAGTCGCTCACGATCGATGAGCCCATCGTGGACTGCATGGCCTCGTAGTAAGCGATCGTGAAGAGCGGCGAGATGTGCTGGTCAGCCCAGCCGTGCCACAGGATCAGCTTGCCGCCGGCGGCCTGGAATGCGGACAGGTCGGGGTTGGTCGCGTCGTTGAGCGGGTGGTTCGCCTTCAGGAACGTGGGATAGAAGCTCGCGTCCTGGTAGCCGAAGGTATCGATGGTCGGCATGCTCGGCGAACCCGTGAAGATCAGGTTGTATGCGCCAGTCACGATCGAGTAGCTGAACAGACCCGATGTCACAGGCGCGGGCGTGTCCGTCGAGTTCGTCGTCGGCACTTCGACGCCGATCCAGTTGGCTTCGGAACCATATTGCGGCGAACCGCCCAGCATGCGCTCACCGGTGGTGGCATCCGCCGGGCCGCTGTAGATCTTGGTGGCGGTGGCGACTTCGGCCGCGGTCAGGCAGTTGCTGGTGCTCGTCGCACCGCTCGCGCACTGGATCGTTGCCGGGTCGAAATGACAGATGCGCGGATCAGTCAACAGGCCGTCGGGCACGCCAGTTTGGCCACCACATGCGGCAACCACAGCCGTGTGCAGCAGCTTGGCCTTGTCGGCATAGAGCACGGCATAGCCCGTGCTGTCGCCGGTGGTGCTGTTCGACTTCACGCTCCAGCCGTGAAACAGCGAGTTCTGGATCTGGAAGTGAGCGGCCGGAGCGCCAGCGATGATGCCGTTGTAGTCGGTCGGGTAGCGCTGCGCGGCCATCAGGGCTTCGCGGCCGCCGTCCGAGCAACCGACGAAATACGAATACCGCTGCGTCTGCCCGTAGTAAGCCTTGATCAGCTTCTTCGCCGCGAGCGTCGTGATGTGCTGGCCACGGTAGGCGAAATCAGCCTGCTTTTGCGGGTCCGTGGTCCAGCTCGAGTCGCTGCCCGAGTGACCCATGTCCGTCGCCGCCGTCACGAGGCCGCCTTGCTGCACCAGCGGGCAAGTGTAGGTGAAGCTGAACGAGCTTTGCTGGGTGGGATCGCTCAGATGGCCGCACAGGCCACCGCAGCCGAGTTCCGCGAATCGTTGCGTCCATGTGCTGACGGGCAGCGCGACCTCGAAAGTGTTCGACGGTGCGAGCGTGCCCTTCACTGTGCAGAAGTTGACGCTGGCGCCGTTGACGGTGGCGGTGGTGACAGTAGCCGATGTGATCGAACTGCCCGCGCCACCGATGTCGGTGATGTCGATCGACGCCAGTTTGGAGCAATCGACAACCGGGCTGACGACGGCCAGGGGGACGTAGGTGAGACCACCGCCACTGCCGCTTCCGCACGCAGCGACAATCGCGGCCGTCACGCACATGGCGAGCAGCGTCAGCAGTGACGCCGTGCGCGCATGGGTGCGCGCGAGCAGTCCACGGGGATGCAGAGCGTTCATGCCTCGCCTCCCGCTTTGGTTTCTTTATTGATCATCAGACTCATCTTCATGAATTCACAGCTCCTCTTTTAATAGTTCGCTTCTGGAAATTGTCTCTTCAGATCATCCACATGATTGTTGCTTCGCAAGCGTTCGACATAACGTGACATGTACATGCGGCTACGCACGGCGGAGCCCGCGATCAAATGGGTCGCGGCACACGATGCTTCTCCGGCAGGATCACTCCACCTTATTTCGGATATCTAAATTGCGTGAATGGGTGGCTCTCTGGAATCATGTCTGCTCTTCCCTGAATAGATGCCGCGAACAACGCGTAGCCTCGAAAGGCAGCTCGTTCATCTAATGCCGGAGTGATGTGGCATGTAATCGCGTTCACTGAGTTTTGACGCGAAGTTATCCGGGCAGGCAATAGCGCGGAATTGGGGGTTAACCAGAACAACATGAATGCGACCGCGTCCGCAATGCATTGACAATGACATCCGAGCCCGACCATTTCCGCTCAAACGCCCGCCGCATCAGGGCTTGCGCGTCACGCCAGAGTCCGGATCCCACGGCGTGCAGCAGACCGCGTGACCACACGCAATAATTTTTTTAGATGGGGAAAGAAAGAAATTGAAATGCGCTGAATGGACAGCGCAATTGGCAGGCTATGCCGCGCTATCGCATCCAGCCCGGCCTGCAGTAGTGCGCGCTGTATTCGCCCGGCATTAGAAGAAAAAGCGGCAATGACCTGATTGGTCATGAGGATCGGCGCAACATTGATATGAAGCGCCCGACCCACGTATCAGTTGTTTCCTTTCTCCGCACTGTCCCAATCAAGCTTCCCGGCGGATTTTCCAGCCACCGAATACAGCGCGCCCGGCGCGTTTCGGGTGCGCTGGAACGCTTCCAGTGTTTCGCCGCGCATCGCGGCGTAAATATGCAAATTCGACACGCCGACCACCGCGCCGAGTTTTTCGAGCATGAAGAAAATCACACCGTAATGCAGCAGCCTGCGCCAATCGCGACGGCGGATCAGATCGCGTTCCTCGTCGGACAATCCGGCCGCCTCGAAGCTGGCCTCGGGATCACGAACGAACGCCTCACGGTGATCCGGCTCCACCATTCGATGCAGGTAATTGCCATGCGATGCTCCTTCAGAAGCCTGTTGAACCGGCAGCGTTGCGTGCCGGCTGATCGAAGCGGGAGCGGAACAGCGCAAATCGACAGGCGAATTTCCGCCGCGGCCATGCGCGGTCATTCACTACCCGACTCCGTCCGGAAATCTTGCCATAAGCGCAAGACATCGGAATTGATCCAGCGCTATCTGTATTTCCAACCGCGTTGCGAAATAGCGCGAACAGCTTTCTGTTTTATTTATCGGGCGTTCGATTGGCGTGATTCGATTTTTACGGGCGCGGAACGTTCCGCGCCCGGATGCATGATGAGCCTACGACCTAGCTTCCCTGGAGCCGGATATCGCGCGACGACGCCCCGACATACACGGTCCCGCCCGGCACATACCGCCAGTTATTGCGCGACGTGTCCCATACGCTCTGCATGCGCTGGGGGATCGTAATGCGCACGCGGCGAGCTTCGCCGGGGTTCAGACCGACCTTCTCCCAGCCGACGAGACGTCGCGGCGGCTCGCCGCTATACGGCACGCCGAGGTACACCTGCGGTACTTCCGCGCCGGCCACGCGGCCATCGTTGCGCACGTTGAACAACACGTCGATCGCGCCGTCAGGGCGATGAATGACGGAAAGCCCCGAGTAGGCGAAGTGCGTGTACGACAGCCCATAGCCGAACTCGAACATCGGCGCGATGTTCTTTGCGTCATACCAGCGGTAGCCCATGTCCAGTTTTTCCGCGTAGACCGGGTCCGGCTCGAACGCGCCATTTTGCCCCCAGGTCGGCGTGTCCTGATCGTGCATCGGGAACGTGACGGGCAACTTGCCAGACGGATTGACCTTGCCGAACAGCACGTCCGCAATCGCCTTGCCGCCGCCTTCGCCCGGATACCACGCTTCGACGATCGCGGCCACGCGATCCTTCCACGGCATCAGCACCGGATTGCCGCTTTCCACGATGACGATCGTACGCGGATTGGCGTTCGCCACCGCTTCGACAAGCGCGTCCTGATTCGACGGATTCGCGAGGCTCAGGCTTTGCAGATCGCCGAAGTCTTCCCCGGCGGGCTGTGCGACAACGACCACCGCGACGTCCGAGCGACCCGCGAGTGCCGCCGCCTGGTCGATCTCCTGCTGCGTGTACGCACGGAATGGCGTCTGCTGATCGCTGTTGCCGGCGAAGCTCACCTGCGCCGCCGGCGCGAGCGCATGGATCGCCGAAACAATCGGCACGTTCAGCTTCAACCACGGATTGGTCCACCAGCTGCACCCCGTCGACGTGCCGAACGTCAAGCCGCCGCAACCCGCGAATGATCCAGTGACCGGATCGCGCGTATTGCCCGAGCCGCCGCCCGTCAGCACGGCCGCATCAGCGTGTCCGCCGATTACCGCGATCCGCGAAAGCGAAGCGGCGGAGAGCGGTAACTGATTGTTGTCATTCTTCAGGAGTACCATCGATTGCTCAGCGACTGCCTGCGTAAATACGTTCGCGCCAGCGAAGTCGATCGTACTGGCCTTCGGCGGATCGTCCATCACACCGGTGCGGATCATCACGTACAACTTGCGTCGCACCATGTCATCGAGCCGCGCGGTCGACACCGAGCCGTTCGCGATCGCCTGTTTGACCGCGGCCGGCGTCAGATAGACGGTCGAGCCAACGTCTTCTTCCTCATCGAGGCCGGCATTGATCGCCTTCGCCGTGCTGTGCGCCGCGCCCCAGTCCGACTGGACCTGGCCTTCGAAGCGCCAGTCGTTCTTCAGCACGTCGTTGAGCAGGTGCGCGTTCTCGCACGCGTAGTCGCCGTTGAGCCGGTTATAGCTGCACATCACGTTGCCCGGTTGTGCACTCCTCGCGGCAATTTCAAATGGCAACAGATAGATTTCGCGCAATGTGCGCTCGTCGATCTGACTGTTGCCGCCCCCTCGATTGTGTTCCTGCTCATTGCCGGCATAGTGCTTGATCGTTGCGATGACCTTCTGACGCTGCGTGCCGTCGGTGCGCTCGGCGAGCATCTCACCGGCGAGCACCGGATCCTCGCCGAGATACTCGAATAGCCGACCGCCGCGCGGCTCGCGTGCGAGATTCGTGCCGCCACCCAGTCCCATTGCGAAGCCCTGCGCCCGCAGCTGTATCGCGACCTGCTTGCCGAATTCGGTGGACAGCCGTCGATCCCAGCTCGCCGCAAGCGCGATAGTTGCGGGGAAAGTCGTGCTCGCCTGCGAAGTGCTGCCAGAGCCCGTCGCGGAGTCGACCATATTCAGATCAGGAATGTTCAGACGCGACACGCCTTGAATGTAGCCCGCGCCGCCGCCGGGCACACTGGACATTGCGTATTCCGAATGAATGAACTGGAGCTTTTCGTCGAGCGTCATCTTGCTGACGAGGGAGCCGGCGCGCTGATGCGCAGCAGCTGCCCCGAACGCATTCACGGCAGTTGAAGTGAGCGAGAAATCGAGTGGAAAGTCGGGAACTTCCGCATGGGCGGCAACGCATACGGCCGTCGCTAATGCGACGGCCGGCCATAATTTCATCTGCATATCTGTCTCTCCGAAATTCTACTTTGGGGGACGCCGAAAAAGCGGAGCGCGTCGGATGGGGTTCACTGCGGATGCGAAGGCCCACGACGCAGGGTGACTGCGAGCACGTGTGCCTGCCAGCGGGAGAATCGGATCAGCCGGATTAGCGTTTAGCGAATCTCCGTGCTGTTTAATGTAGGAATGTAGTCTGACTACAGCATCAGTAGTTCTACTAGTACACCACTCTTTTATGCTGAATAGCGTCTACATGTTCAATATATCGGGAATTAACGCTATTCAATGCGTCATGATTCATTTGTTTAGCATTTCTAATAGATTGAATATTAGTTTTAGATATGGATACCTCATCACCCTCACCATCGACATGCCGCACCGAAGATATCAACTCGACCATGCTGATCGCCAAACAAGTCAGCAGTTTCGTCCACGCGATTGTTCGATGAAGCGGTTAGCATTCCGAATGATTAGATGTCTCGTTCGAATGTCAAAATGTCGTGCCAAACCAGAGATCTAGCACTGAGTACGCTGCCGCAGCGCAGCCGATCGCATCGCTAAACAGTTAAAGGAGACGTGCATCCGATTTGCGGCATGGTTCGTGCCGGCATTGCTTCCCTATGCACGAATGTAGGACTGCAACACGACGCGCGGCCGGCGTTGCTCGCACCCGATCAGTTTTTAAACTAATCTAAACAAATCGACCCGCTGCTGACATACGGTTCGCGTAGGATATTGGAAGTACGTCCCGCGAGCGAAGTTGGCTTGCGCCCTTAACCTATTTGCGGAGATTTTAGAATGAGCATCTTCGGCGACATCGTGCACAAGCTCTTCGGCAAAGCGAAGCCGGACCAGCCTCCGCCCGCTGCGGAGCCGACCCCGGATCCGGCTGACGCGCAAGCTGCCGCACCCGACGCATCTGCGGCGCCCGCACCACTCACCGACGTCGACGTCGCGGCGATCATGGACCAGCTCGTGAGCGAAAGCGGACAAACATTGAACTGGCGCACCTCGATTGTCGACACGATGAAGGCACTGGGTGTCGACAGCAGTCTCGATCATCGTAAGCAACTCGCGCAGGAATTGAAATACAGCGGCGACATGAACGACTCCGCGAGCATGAACATCTGGCTGCACAAGCAGCTGATGCAAGCCCTCGCGGCAAACGGTGGCAAACTGCCGCCGGACCTGGCAAGTTAGGCGCTCGTCGCGAGGTCTGCCTGAATGACCCGACACAAACGGCTCGGGCAACGCAAAGCGGCCACCTGGCGGTGGCCGCTTTGCATCCCTCTTTGTATCCCTCTTTGCATCCCGCTTCGCATCCGGCAGTCAACGCCCCGATTGACGTTGCCCCAACGTTACCCGAACGAAGCTATTGAGCCGCGGTTAGCTTGAGTCCAGGCCTCAATGGCTGTAACGGCTCTTGCGGACCTTTGCGCTCGTCGGACACCTGCTCAATACCTTTCTTCGTCACTTCCTCGAGAAAGGTCAAACGAGCCCGGTAGTAATCAGCGCGCAGCTGCGCATCCAGCACAAGTTGCTCTGCCTGAAACAGTTCCATGCGTAAGTTGGTTAACGCACGTTCAGCCTGTTTCTCGGGAGTGGGAGCGTGATGTGAAGCCCAATTAGCAAGCCACCGCAGCATGGTCAGCCCTCCTTGAGTTCGATGCACTGCCCGACAAAGGCTATCAAATTCTGAGCGGGACGTGTGTTTATTTGTCGCGGGCGTTGCGTAATGCGCAAGGTCGAATTCACCCGCCAGTCGCGCCCGCAAAACTTTCATGCTAGCGGAGCAACCGCGCGTGGTTGTCGCGATACATGACGATATCGATACTTCCCGATATGCGTAGTTCATGGCGGCCGTCTATATCGTTATCCTAATGATTTTTGCTCGGCAAAATGCTACGAGAAAATCTCGAATCAACAGTGCATCACTGTTGCCCGACGCAGGGCTCGCTGTGCTATCGGAACTCTTCGACATTCTTCGCAATGGCCCTCGCGAGTTGCGCAATCTGCCGGCCGTGCTCGATCAGGTCCATCGCCAACCGGAAAGCCAGCACGTCGGCCTTGTCCGCCAATTGAAGCCTGGCAAGCACGACCTGACGCGCCGCCGCCGCCAACCTGTCGATTTCGGCTTTCGCCGCGATGACCTGGGACGTGTCGCTCGCGTCGCCCTCACCGATCGTGTGAATCGCCTGTTCGAGATTAAGCAGCACGGCGTCGGTGAATTGCATCGTCGCCGTGTCGCGCAATCGCACGAGGTCGATCTGATGCGTCAGTCTTTGCTGGCTGGCGGATATCAGATTGGTCCCGACAATGCGGCTGATGCTCTCGAGTTTCGACACGATCTGCGTGAAGCCGACCATGTGCCGGCCTTCATCCTCCGAATGGTCCACCTGCGATAGTTGGCCCAAATAGTGAAGAATCTCCGAGGCGAGCCGGTCGGTTTCCTTGTCGCGGTCCAGCAGAAGATTGATCTCTTCGATGGTGCCGGTGGAGAACAACTGTGAGCCGCGTCGAACGGTCTCCAGCACATTCTGACCCAGCCGCGTCAGCTCGATGCGCACCCGCTCGAGTCCGACCGAAGGCACGGTCAGCGATGATTTGTCGAGGTAGAGCGGCTCGCCCGCCCGCTTTGTCCCCGGCGCCCGCTTCGGCACGAGGAACTGCGCGAGCCGCGCGATCGGTCCGGTGAACCAGATCAGGATCAGCATGCTTGCCACACTGAAGAGCGTGTGGGTATTGGCCACCTGGCGTGGCGTTTCGGCCGCCAGTCTCGCGACCCCCTCCAGCTCCGGATGGGACGGTGAAATATAGCGGACCAGGTCCGCCATTTGCGGAATGAAGAAAATCCAGAACACGATGCCCAGAAAATTGAACACCAGATGCACCACGCCCACCTGGAGTGCTTCGGGCGGCTTGCCGATCGCCGCGAGCAGCGCCGTTCCGCAGGTGCCGATGTTCGCGCCCAGAATCAGCGCGATGCCCGCTTCGAGCGGCATCAGGCCTTGAGCTCCCAGCGCGATCACAATCGCCAGGGTGGCCGCGGAGCTTTGCACGATGGCCGTAAAAACCGCACCCACGATGACGCCGACCAGCGGGTTCTTCATGTCCTGCATCGCGTCGATGAACGGCTGAAACGTGCGCAACGGACGTGTCGCGTCGCCCATCACCTGGATGCCCAGAAACAGCAGACCCAGCCCAAGGACCACACGGCCAAGCTGCCGCAGCAGTTCACGGGGGCCGAATGCATGCAGCAAAAAGCCGATCGCCAGCATGAACGGCGTGAGCTTCGAGACGTCGAACGCAATGATTTGCGCAGTGAACGTCGAGCCGATATTCGCGCCCATGATCATCGGCACCGACTGGTCCAACGTCATCAACCCCGAGGACACGAATCCGACCATCAGCACCGTGGTGATGGTCGATGAATTCAGCAGCGCTGTCACGGCAGCGCCGGCCAGCACACCGCGGATCCGGCTCGCGGTCAGCATGCTCAAGAGCGCCTGTAGTCTCGATCCGGCAATCGCCTTCAGCCCCCCCGTCAGGAACTCCAGGCCGAGAAGGAAAAGGGCAAGGCCACCGATCAACAGTCCGAATATCTCAACCAGGTTGAGACCGACCGGATCTACTCCCGCAGGAGAAGGAATCATCGCGTTGTGCCTTTGTGACGATACGCATGCATGAAAAGAGCGACCGGCGGACAGCTTGCCAGTCCTTTCCGTTTACCGCCTTGCCTGCAAGGAATCCCGGTCGTCCATACGCATCCCGGACGAACGCCTAAAAGGCTAGGACAAGAGCGGGACCGAGGTCAAGCAAGGCAAGCGCACGCCTGGTTGGAAACAGACCATGCTCGCGCATGATTGGCGAGAGCACGAGCGTTCGTTTCTGTGCCGAGCGGGCGCTGGGCCGGTTTTGATGGTGTGCACCGCACTCGATTCGCACGCTGATTCGCCGGAGCCATCCGTCGCGAGGTGGTCATTGAGCGCATCGACAGCTTGATTACGGCGGCCGCTTCACTTATAAAATTGAAGCCAGTCGCCGGGCGAGCACTGCTGTCTCGTGGCTCGTGGCTCGTGGCTCGTGGCTCGTGGCTCGTGGTTAAGCGATGCGTTGAGTCTGGAGACGATCTCACGCAACTCAGGGAGCCCAATTCATCTATCCGGCGTTCAGAAGCAGAGTGTGAGCTGTCTTCGACTTGCCCGGTCAACGCTTACCTGGATTACCTGGAAAGGTTCCTTCGATGCTGCGACGTATCCTGGCTTCCAGCCGCTACATCATGATCGTTCCCGTCATCGCGACGTTTCTGGGTTCCCTGGCGCTGATTCTGTATGAGACGGTCGTCCTGTTCCTGACTGCTCTCAGTGTGGTCGAGGACCGCTCACTGTCGCCCAAGTCGGTAAAGATATTTGCGGTGGGAATAGTCGAGGCCGTCGATGTATTTCTGATCGCGATCGCCGTCTACATTATCAGCATCGGTCTCTATTCGCTGTTCGTCGATGACAAGCTACCGTTGCCGAAATGGCTGGAAATCGACAATCTCGAAGACCTGAAGGGGAATCTGATCAGCGTCGTCATCGCTGTGCTCGCCGTGCTGTTCCTGCGCGAGGCCGTCGCCTGGGACGGTGAGCGCAACATCGCGGCATTTGGCGGCGCGCTGGCACTCGTCGTGGCCGCCCTTGCATTCTTTCTGACGAAGATCAACGCACACAGGCAATGAGGCTCGCCGCCGAGCGCCGAAATGAGCGCGTGGAATCGTTACAATCCCGCAGATGGACCACCCTCTTCAACAGCATCGCATGCGAGACATGCTGACTTCCTATTTCTGGAGTGGCGACGCCATCCGCAGTCGATGTGTCAGTGACATCGTGCTATCCGGCACGGTCGAAGTGCCCGCACCTCCTGCACGTCTGCTCGCAGACTGGCAGCGGGAGTTGTCGTCGCACGTGGTGCTGGAGATCGGGGACGTCGAGGTCATGCCGCTGGCGCGAGCACGGGCGCGCTGGCCGGACTACACGCGCTGTGTGCAGGCTATCGGCGACTGGACGCGCGAGCTTGGCCTGCCGGGCGTGCTTGCGTCCAGTGACGTGGCGCTCATGGCCTGCCGCGGCGCGAGATACCACCACGACGGCGAGCAATACGGCGACATGGCTTTCTGCAATCTCTTCCTGAGCGAAGACCGCGGTCTGGACTTGCATTTTCCGTCGACGGGACATCGAATTCCCCTGACGCGGGGAACGGCTGTGATATTCGATACTGGCCAGCCACATGGCGTCATTGAGCGCCACAGCAGCGGTTTCAATGTGGGCGACTTCGCGCCGGACCACGATTGGACCCAGATCTTCCTGAGCTGGGAACTCCCCATCGACAATGCCCACGTTGCGCACGCCCTCGAGATCGCCTTCGATATCGCCGCGCCGACTGCCGAGCCACTGGATGCGCAACAAATCCGGCTGAACGGCGCACGGGCCGTTGTGTGTCCGGATTCTGGCCGGTGGTGCGCGCTCGACTGATCGCGAGCGCAGCTCTCGTCGCTCATTCGACCATGCACTGATGCGCGTCGAGTCTCTTCAGCACCGCTTCAAAATCCTCGACCGGAACCGGGCGACAGAAATAGAAGCCCTGATACGCGTGACATCCAGCGGCGGCGAGAAAGTCGCGCTGCGCCTCGGTCTCGACCCCCTCGGCGATGACGCCCAAGCCGAGGCTGTGCGCGAGCGCCACAATGGTTCTGGCAATCACGGCATCGTTAGGGTCGATCAACACATCCCGCACGAATGAGCGGTCGATTTTCAACTGGTCCAAAGGCAGACGCTTCAAATACGAAAGCGACGAATAGCCGATACCGAAGTCGTCCAGCGAAAAGACCACGCCCTTCGCCTTGAGTGCGCTCATCTTCTGGATGACGTCCTGCACATTGTCCACCAGCACGCTTTCCGTCAGCTCCAGCTTTAACCGGTCCGGCCTCGCGCCTGTCCGACTGATGATGGCGAATACCTTGTCCACGAAATCGGGCTCGCGAAACTGCTGGACGCTGACATTGACCGCAATCGTCAGATCCGCCATGTCCGGCCGCTTCGCCCAGCGCGCCAGTTGCGCGCAGGCCGTCTCGAGAACCCAGCTGCCCAGAGCGAGGATCAGGCCGGTTTCTTCGGCCAACGCAATGAAGTCGGCAGGAGGCACAATACCGCGCCCGGGATGCTGCCAGCGCACCAGGGCTTCAGCGCCCGTTACGCGGTTACCGTCGATCTGCGCCTGGTAATGGAGCAGAAACTGGTTGTCTTCGATGGCATTGCGCAACCCGGCTTCCAGCGCGGCGCGCTCAACCACGACAGTCTGCATGTCCGGGTCGAAAAAACGCACGGCGTTGCGCCCTCTTTCCTTGGACTTGTACATCGCGAGGTCGGCCTGTTTCAAAAGTTCGTCCATCGAGGCCTGATGTCCCCTGAAGACCGTCGCGCCGATGCTCGCGGTACTGCGGTATTCGATCTCGCCAAGCTGATACGGACTGCCAAGCAAGGTGAGGATTTTTTCGGCCGTGGTCTCGGTCTGATTGGCCGCCTCCTCCCAGTTCTTGTGCAGGTTTCCCAGCACCACGACGAACTCGTCACCACCCACCCTGGCCACCGTGTCGCTCTCGACCACGCTCGCCGCCAGACGTTGCGCCACTTGCTGCAGCAGCAGGTCGCCTTTGTCGTGGCCCAGGGTATCGTTCAACGTCTTGAAGTGATCAAGGTCGATGAACAGCAGCGCGCCGCAAGTCTCGGTCCGGGCACTGGCCGTGATCGCCTGCTTCAGGCGATCCAGCAGCAGCGTGCGATTCGGCAATCGGGTCAGCGCATCGAAAAAGGCCAGTTCCTTGATTCGCTCTTCCGCGATCTTGCGTTCGGTAATATCGTGATGCGTGCCCACATAGTGGCTGACGATTCCATCTTCGCCCATCACGGCGGAGATTGTGAGCCATTTCGGATACACCTCGCCATTCTTGCGGCGGTCCCAGATTTCCCCTTGCCATCCGCCGACACGATGGATCGCTTCCCACATCTGCTGAAAGAATGCGGCGTCATGACGACCCGACTGCAGCACTCGCGCTGTCTGGCCCACGATTTCGTCGGCCGTATAGCCGGTGCATTGGATAAAAGCCGAGTTCACGCGCAGGATCGTGGCGCTCGCGTCGGTGATCATCATCGGTTCCATCGAGTCGAATGCAACAGCGGCGATTCGAAGCTCAGCCTCGACCTGTTTGCGCTCGGTAATGTCGCGACCGCTCATGCGAAAGCCGACGAAATCGCCTTTGGCATTGCTGATCGGCACCCAGGAGGCGGAGAGCCACATGACGGAGCCGTCCTTGCGAACGCAGCGAAACTCGAGGTCATCGCCGCGAAAGCCTTGTTGCGCTTTCCGGAACTCGGGTGCGACGCGAGGCATATCCTCCGGATAGATCACAGTGCCGGCAAGGTCCGGCATTGCCATGCACTCGTCGACCGTATAGCCGATGTACTTCTCCACTGCCGAGTTGATCCAGCGGGGCTTGCCGTCGGGTCCCCACCAGGTCTCCCAATTGACCGTACAGTCGGCGATCGCGCGGAATTTCTCCTCGTTCTCGCGCAATTCCTTTGTCATGGCCGAGGCAAGCCGCATTGCGCGGCGGCGGCCGGTCATCATCAGCCAGGTGAGCAGCCCGAGCAGCAGGCTAAGGCCGACGCCGATGCCGGCGATCGGCAGCGCCGCGTTGCGGCCGAAGCGGGCCTTGAAGTCGTCCTGCGCACTCATCGAGAGTATCCAGTCATGGCCGCCGACGACCAGATATTCACTGGCCGACATATCCGCCGCGAGATGATGACCGGGCGCTTCGGGGGTTTTGTGCAACAGCGCCGCGGACGACGGTTCGACGCCGTCGTAGATAGCGATCGTGAGGCCGGGTGGTTGCTCGCCGTACAGGCTCGCAATGACGTCGTGCATGCGGAAAGACGCGTAGACCCAGCCGACCAGATGCGCGCGGCGCTGGGCAACGCTGTCTTGCGGCTCGCCCCGTGCGTAGATCGGCAGATACATGATGAAGCCCGGGCGGGCATTGCTGCCGGCGTCCACTGACAGGCGCACCTTTCCGGAAAGGGTCGCGAGGCCCGAGTCGCGCGCCTGCTCCATGGCACGCCGCCGTACCGGGTCGACCCATGCATCGAAACCGGGCGACGCGCGATTGATGCCGACATACGGCTCTCGCTGGATGATGGGCGCGTAGTTTTCGCGTGCGCCGTTGGGCTGAATCGCATAGTCGGGCAGCCCTTGACGGCGCACGGTCGCGATATGTTCGGCCTTTTGTGCCGCCGGCACCCAGGAGATCACGCCGATCGCCTGGATGCCGGAGAAGTTGGCGTCGAGCGTGAGCGCGCCGACGTAGTCGCGGAATTGGTCGCGGTCAATCTGCCCGGTGGCGGCGAACATGCTTTGCACGCCGTGCAGCAGGAGTTCATAGGTGCCCATGCGCTGCTCGATGCGGCTGACAGCGTCGCCCAGCGAGAAGTCGAACTGCGTCTGAAGTTCGTGGCGGGCGGCTTGCCGCTCATGATCCCACAGCATCCACGTCACGCTGAGCGCAGCGGACATGACCAGTAGCGGCAGCAGGACAAGGCGCGTCCAGTTCACTGCCGGGTCTGGAAATTGACCATCGCGCCGGCAAGGTCAGGTTTGAAATACTTTTCGAAGATTCGCTGAACCGTACCGTCCGCGCGCATTTCATTCACCAGAGCGCGCCACTTTTCCCGCTCGGCTTGCGGCAGCGCCTTCTTCGACATGATGAGGCCATGCGGGACGGAAGGGTCGTCGAATTCGACGATGCTGGTCACGTCGCGGATTCTCTTTTCGTCGATTGCAGGGTAGTCGAAAGGCTCGATAATCATGCCCTGGATGCGCCGGAGAATCAGCGCCTGGTACAGCGGCTCCAGACCGCCGGCCTGGCTGACGCGGTTTTGAGCCGACAGCGCGTCGACCAGCCGGTTGGCCGATTCACTATAGCGAAAGCTGCGGATGACGCCGAGTTGAAACTGGTCGTTATGCTCGAAATCGGCCAGCTGACGGATTCCCGCGTCCTTGCGCACCAGCAGATAGTACTTGTTGCTGAAATACCAGGCGAAATCCGCGTACTGATTGCGCTCGTCATTGGCAATGCCCGACAGACTGAAATCGAGTCCGCCCGATTCGATCAGCTTCCAGATCCGCGCCCGCGACATCAGGCTGACTCTGATCTGGCAGCCGCTACGGCGAATCAACTCATCAGCGAAGTCCTTGTCGATCCCGGTGTCAGTGTCGACAGAATAGAGCAGGCCGTGATCGTGCAACGCCAGCGTAAATGAACGCGAGCATTCCGGGCCCGCGGCCATGGCATTGCCAAGACAGCTTAGCGCAAGCAGCAAACTCGAAAGGCCATGTCGAATCACAGTGTCTCCGTCGCGCGAAAGTGACCTTAATACCGCACTCAATATTTCAGCATGATGTCGACAGCGAATCCCGCTATTGCGTCGCTCCGAATGCTGCTAATAAGATGAAGATGCGTTTTTTGCAAGCTCATCAGCATACCCTGCTCCGCAGGGCTGCGGAACCTTTGATTGAAAGGCGCTCTTCACGCAGTATCGGCAACGCTCTGCAGTTCTTGAGGGGTACTGGTGTTTTTTCCCGGCACGACGACGGCCTGACGAGACTTAGGTAAGCGAAGCAAACGTTTGCGGTGGCTCAGCCCAGGATTCAATCGAATTTACAAAGCGCAGGCGCAGGCGTCATGATGCGCGCATCCACACGCCACACCGAGGTGGCGGCGAGAGAAGGAGCGTCCAAATGTCCATGCATGCGTTGGTACTCACCCGCTATAACGGTCCGTTGGAACTCACGACGCTGCCACGCCCCGAGCCCGCGGCCGGTCAGGTGCTGGTGCGCATTGCGGCGAGCGGCCTCAATCCGCTCGACGTGAAGATTTGCGCGGGCGCCGCCGGGCATGCGAAACACCCGTTGCCACTGATACTGGGCATCGATCTGGCCGGCACGGTGACGGAGGTCGGCGCCGGCGTCACTGAGTTCGGTGTCGGCGACAAGGTATATGGCATGGCGGGTGGCGTCGGCGGCATTCAAGGATCGCTTGCGCAGTACGCAGCCGTCGATGCGGCTCTGCTCGCTCACACACCGCACAATCTGTCGATGCGCGAAGCGGCTTCATTGCCGCTCGCGTTCATTACCTCGTATGCCGGCATCGTCGATCGCGCCAACTTGCAGGCCGGTGCGAAAGTGCTCGTTCAGGGGGGCTCAGGCGGTGTCGGTCACATTTCGGTGCAACTGGCACGGGCGCTGGGCGCCGACGTCTATGCCACCGCCAGCGCTCATCATGGCGCACTGATACAGCAGCTCGGTGCAACGCCGATCGACTACCGCGCGCAGTCCGTCGAGCAGTACGTGGCGGCGCATACGGATGGCGAGGGATTCGACCTGGTCGTCGATACGGCAGGCGGCGCCACGCTCGATGCTTCGTTCGCAGCCGTCAAGCACTTCGGGCATGTGGTCAGTGCGCTCGGCTGGGGTACCCACGCACTCGCGCCGCTATCCTTTCGCGAAGCGAGCTATTCCGGCGTTTTCACGCTATACCCGTTGCTGTCGGGAAAATGCCGCGCACACCATGGAGCAATGATGCGCGAGGCAACACGACTCGTGGAAAGCGGTGTCCTCAAGCCGGTGGTCGATCCGCGACCGTTCGATCTGAGCACGGCAGACGAGGCGTATGAAATCGTCGCAGCCGGCACGGCACGTACCAAGGTTGTAGTCGAGGTGGAGTAAGTTGGCGGCGACGTTCCGATTCGCGACCACGATTCGCCAGGCGAAGCCAGCCCGTCGCGGGCGTGTGTGTTCCGTGTGTGTTATTTGACAAACGCCACGCTGGTGGGGCCCGGTACGTCGGCCGATTGCCCGGTGTCCGCCACCTTGCCCGACACGGGGTCGATACTGAACACGTTCACTTTGCCGCTGCGCTGGTTCGCCACCAGCAACCATCTGCCCGACGAATCAATGCCGAAGCCCCATGGCTTGTCGCCGCCCGACGACACACGCTGAACCAGCGAAAGCTCTCCCGTGTCCGGGCTCACGCCATAGACCATCAGCGAATTTTCTGCGCGGTTTTCGACATAAACGAAACGTCCGTCATGGCTGACCGCAATCTCGGCTGCGCTTTTCACACCGTCGAACGTCTGGGAGGTGATCGGCAACGCTTGCACGAACGTCAACTCCTTTTGTGACGCGTCCCAGCGGAACACCATGATCTCGGCGTTCAGTTCAGTCAGCAGGTAGACGAACCGACCGTTCGCACCAAACTCGATATGACGGGGACCACTGCCCGACGGCGCAATGAACGCGTGCGGATGAGCATCGTCGTCCTGTGACAAAGCGTGTGTCGCCCTGTCGAAGCGATAAATGAAAACGCGATCCGCGCCCAGGTCGGGAACCAGCGCGTACTTGCCGGACGGATCGATGGCGATACTGTGTGCATGCGCACTCGCCTGCCGCCGATTCGGTCCGGACCCGGTCTCCGCGATCGTGGACACGAGTTCTCCCACGCTGCCGTCCGGGTTGACGGCGACGCTCGATACGGACCCGCTGTTGTAATTGGCGCCCAGCAAGGTCATCGACGCAGGATCGAAGCGCAAATATGTGGTTCCGCGGCCGCCCGTCAGGACCGCGTTGACCCTGGTGAGCGCGCCGGTTCCGCGATCCGCCGCGTAAGCGGTGATGCTGCCTTCTTTGGTGCTATCGTCATCGACCGCGTACAGGATCGGCAGATCGGGATGCGCCGCGACCCATGTGGATTTCAGCCCTTGTGCAACCGGGCCGATCGCTGTGAGTTGGCCGGTGGATGTATCGAAGCGCAGCGCGCTGATCTGGCTCTGTGACGTGCCGACGTAGACGAATTCAGTGTGCGCGGGTGTCGGTAACGTCGCGGCACGAATGGTTGTGTCTACCATGCCTGCTGACAACGTCAATACGGCGAGCACCACCACTCCAAGCCGCGTCACGCTATTTTTCTGAAACAACCGGCTCATATCGATTCAATGGAGACACAGAGGGTGTGAGAGGAAAGTCAGTGCCTGCACACATAGTATCGACAGGCCACCAACGGCAATCGTCCACTATCCGCATTGCGGCTCGCCGCTGCACAGTGCCGGTGAAAGCGACCAGCAGTTCTCGCACCGTCGGTGGGGTGAACACGCTGGCTAAGCGTATTCGATCCACCTTCTGGCGTCCCTGCACAAAAATCCGATTCACTTGCATTTTTCGACCCGCTCGAGTGCGGCATCGATTCGCAAATCAATCGGCCGGGAGCGGCCTCGATGGCGACGCATGCCCGTGTTCAGAGAAAGGAATCGCCATGGCCGGCCATAGCTTGGCCGCCTCGTGAAGACTCGTCGGACTTACCGCCCCGCTGCGGCGACAGGACTTTGCGATGGGGCCTGCTGTCGAGCAGCGACGCGAAACTGACTTGGAGCCTGGCCGACTTCTCTGCGGAAGAACCGCGTAAAGTACGCGGCGTCCACGAAGCCAAGTCCAAAGGCGATCTGCTCCACTGACATGTCGCCGAAAATGAGGTTGCGTTTTGCTTCCGTGATAATTCGTGCATGAATCATTTTCGTAGGGCTTTGCTCCGCCGCTGAAGCACAGGCTGCCCGCAATTGCACCAGAGACACCGCCATCATTGACGCATAGTCTTGCAGCGACAGGTTCTCCCGGAAGTGTTGCTCAATCAGCTTACGGAACCGGTCCACCTGGCGAATATCGTTGCGTATTGCGCCTTCGTTGCCGGTCTCGTCCAAACGTGTTTCACGCACGAGTCTGAGCAGAAGAGTCGTAAGCAGCGCTTCTGCGCCGACCACATGCCCGACTGCGTCGGACTCGACCTCATGCTTGAGGCTGTTGATCAAATTGTAAAACTCCATTCCGGCCTCGGCGGAATAAGACAGTGGAATCATCCTGGGTGACGCCCAGAGCGCAATGAACTCGCGGAGTTTGGCGTTGACTTGCGCCAGATAGGCCACCTCGATCGTCACCACCCATCTGTCGACATCGTCATCGTAGTCAAGACCGTGGACACATTCGGTCGGCAACAGCAACGCGCAGGGACCCTCGAATGGCACGCTGCTACCTTCGAGGTTCATGACACCGCGCCCGCTGCGAACAAAAATGACCTGGCCATAAGCCGGATGCGCGTGCGGCTCGGTTCGCCAGCGGCCCCGGTCAGTGACATGCCCGACATGCACAAGCCATGGCTTTTCTTCGGGGCGCTCCACGTACAAACGGACCTTGGGAACGGTTGTCCGCTTCACTTTGCTGAACGCTTTGGATTGATGTTTTGCCTCGGCACTGTGTGTCATAAAGTCTCCTTGACGGCCGAATCGAATTCAGCAGCGGCCGTCATTGCAATACCGGCCTTACGCGGAAGATTTCTGGCGCTGGTTCCGCTCGGGCCGCATTTGGCCAATCAGGCGACTGTATGTCGTCTTCACCATAGGGTTGGTCAGTTGCATCTCTCTCGGCTGATTTTCAACGCCATTGAACGGTTTGTTGCAACAGACAATGGCGCAACCAGGCTTGATGCCGCGCTCGCGTAACGGCTGTCGCTCCGGATCGGGGTCGTCGCCGTGATCGGCGTGGAGCGCTAGTGCTTTTTGAAGTGATCGACGTTGGCGTTCCCGCATCGCGAGGTGCGTGTCGAACAAGGGCCGCGGCTGCGTGACATCGCGATGACTCGCGCCGATCACGATTGCGGCGAGGAGAATGTGATTCGCGCCGCCGGGGCCACAATCACCAACACGCATGGGCTTAAAGGCGGTAACAACGGATCGATACGTAACCACAGTTCGTCATCCAGAAACGGCTTACACCTCGCCTCGGCCTGTCATGGTTTCGACAGTGGAGGTTAATAGCTCGGCAAAGAAATTAACAGGCTCGGGGGTTTGAGGAAATCGTCTATACGTAGGTTCTCCGCCATTGAAAGTACCTCGCAAGTCTTGCCAGCAGGCCTCACCCAACCATTTTCCCAGCGTATTCCCTAATAAGAAAGAAGCCAGAAGCGCGCCGGGATGTCATCCTAGCACTCTCGGAGAGTCGCGGAAACCGGCAATATTTTTCCAACCATTTCCGTGGCATGTGCAACGGTATTGACCGAGCGCCGGTGCTCGTCCCGAGCCACCGGCGCCGCCAGCATCAGAATCTGTGCACCATTCCCACTACTACGCCGCGCGTGTCGGCGCCTGGCGCGACCGCAATACCCGTATAGCCGGTGCCGTTGAGGGTGAATTTCGCCTGATTCCGGTTCTGGATGAATCCTGCAGAACCATACAGCGTGGTCCGCTTGGAGAGGGAGTATGAATAAGTCAAGCCCACTTGCTGTGCGTTGTTTCCCTGGCCTTTGCGGTCGTGCGCATAGCCGTACATCAAAGAAAGCTGGTCGGCGGGACTGAACGAATACGAACCCGATACTTCGTACACGTCACGCTTTACGCTGTTGTCGGTCTGACGTTCCGTGTGGTAGGCCAGATAAAACCGGGCGGATCCGACGCCCATCGACGCCCCTGCGTTGAAAATCTTGAGTGTCGAGGTTCCGGCCGCATTGTCCGCCTGCTCATAGCCGGCCGCCGCGCGAAAAGGTCCGTTTACGTAACGGACTGCCGCGTTATAGAAATGCAGCCCGTTCGTCGGTTTGGTCGTCGAATCACGCATCGCCACCATAAATTGCGCGGCCAAGCCGTAGACCGTGGGCGTGAAATAGGAGATCGCGTTATTGACCCGGACGGTCAGGCTGTTGAAATTGTTCATCGGGGATCCGATGCTCATTACCGCCACCGGATCAAGTTCGGGGTTGATGAATACGTACTGCGGTGTATTCTGCAACCCGAAGCGCGCCTCACCAAAACCTCCCGATACGCCGATCCATGCCTGACGATTGAAAGCGGCGGCTGAATTCGATGCCGCGCCAGTCACTCCGGAGAAGCCCTGCTCCAGCTGAAAATTGATCTGCAGGCCGCCACCAATATCCTCCGTGCCCTTTAACCCATACCTGCTGGCAAACAGTCCGCCGGATACGGCGCGCGTTACCGCCCCGGCACCCGCATTCTGATATTCCAGGCCGTTGTCAATGATGCCGTACAGGGTGACTGACGACTGAGCATATGCAGTGCTAAAAACGCATGCCGAGGCGATGCCGGATGCAAGAGTGACCAGCTTTTTCATTTCATCTCCGAATAAACATGTAATTATTAAAATTCCTCCTTTGGCCGATCGAATTGCCAAATTCAAGAACTTCACATATAAGTTCGCATTCCTGATGTTATTTTTTTGTCGGCTTCCTTTGACCGATGGACAACAAAATCCAGGAATGTACCTGGCGAACGTGTGGACCCAGAGATTTCAAGCCGGTACAGCCGCGCAGAATGAGGAAGCAACACGCCTCACAGGCTGAAGAAAACAACCGGTGCCAATGGCCGCGCGAGTCATGCAATGTTTGAACTCGGCCGAGGATCGCATTGAGGCGCGAAGCCGAAGGTTCGCCGATGGCTCAAAGATCTGATAAAGCCTCCAACCATCAGACACATTGTCTTGCGAGGTCAAGAATATTTGATGCCCCATCCCTCGTCCCTACACAAAACTTAGATTCACTGGCATTTTTTTCGATCGACGCAAGCCGGCAAGAGCGGTTTGACCACGCTTTGTGATTCGGTCAATTCTCACTTTGGTACTGTCAGCCCGCCACGTACACCCTCCGGCTTACCCGGCAATACCAGCGACCAAAAGCGCACCAACGCCCAAGACTGGCTCGGCATGCCAACGCGGTTCACCGCGCCGCCGATCTCCACCAAGAGATAAAAAAATGCCAGCGAATCTAACTTTTGTGTAAAGGCAGACAGTCGGGCATCCAATACCATTCCTGACGCCGCAACAGAATTGCACTGTGTTGACTCTCCCAACAGTTGCCCGGGGGCACGGCCGGATCAAGAGTCGGGACGCGACCTTGCGTCATTTATCAACATAAATCCAATTTCGACGGAGAGACCTCAAAGACATTCAATAAAAAGCGCGCAGCGCCAAGCTCGGGCATTTCCCTAGCCTTGTATTGCAGGGGTAAGTCGACCGGCTTCGACAACCAGCCCCGAGCATCCAGCCCCCTCGTTCGTCGTCGACCAGGTCGAACGAAAGCGGGACTGACAGAACCATATGGACGGAGACATGAAAGGAATATCTATTGCTTTGCGTAAGCCGCTTCTTGGCGTGGCCATGTTCTGCTGTTTGAGCGAACTCAGTTACGCGGAGGTGTTCAGCGCACCTACCACTTCCGCCCCCACACAGACCCAACCGGCCCCCGCGACGGGTGCCGGCCCTCTCTCTGCGGCGGATTTGAAGTCGGGCGAGGAAATCGGCGCGCCGCCTGTGTCGTGGAACGATACTTATATCGGCTACCGCTACGGCAGCAACTTCCACTACCCGGGCGTTCCCGACAAGGTCGCCCAGAACATCGGCTACCTCACGACGGCCGGCGGCTTCAAATTCGGTAGCTACGCGTTCAACGTGGATTACATCATCTCGAACGATGCTAATCCGGAAGCCGGCGGCCCGTCTTCGGGTGGCGCACAGGAGTTGTATAGCGTCGGCCGGGTCACGTTCAGCGCCGGAAAAATTCTTGGGCGGAAGGTGGGCATCGGCATCATTCGGGACGTCGGCCTGACCACCGGTTATGAAATCGGCACCAAGAACGACGCCTTCGCAGAGCGTGCACGGATGCTCGTTGTGGGTCCGACTATCGAATTCGCGATGCCGCGAGGCTTCCTGAATCTGACCGCGGGTATTCGAACCGAAAGCAACCACAACGGTGTGGTCGGCAAGGACGTGCGTTTCGACACCGCGTGGCACATCGAGAGTTCGTGGCTCGTTCCGTTCAGGACGGGGCCGGTGCCATGGATATTCCGTGGTTTTGCGAGTGTCACTGGTCCAAAAGGAAAGGATGCTTTCGGAGTTGAGACGACGACGGAATTTCTCACCCGGGTTTCCCTGCTAGCCGACCTTGACTCGTTCGCCGGTCACCCGCGCACGATTTACGCGGGCGTCGGTTACGAGTACTGGTATCACATGTACGGCTCGCCGACTCGCGAAACGAGTCAGCACGATAACATCAGCACCGATGGTGATGGCCGAGATTCACTTCTAATTGGCAACGTAGTTGAACGCGACGACCATTGGCGTGCCCGATCAGTGGGTACCAATGGTCGTTCGAGAGATACACCGGTGTCACGTCTCTCTCATTGATGGTTTCTGAAGCCACATCATCGGCGGCGGCCGCTGTGTCGTGTCATGCACTTCCCTACCAGACTCTCTCGCTCATGAAGAACCCGGTTCTTGCGATTTCTTCCTACCGGTACTTCTTTCTGAGCCGTATTGCGATGACCATGTCCAACCAGATGCTCATGGTGATCGTTGCCTGGCAGATGTATGACTGGGCGCGGTGCCCTCTGTACTGTTGGGCGGCGCGGGCACCGTGATGATCGTCGCTCTCTGGATGAAACTGTTCCCTTCGCTGGCCCAAAGGGAAAAGTTGACCGCTTCCTAGCGCAGCGCCTCATTCCACGACACCAAACGTTCAGAATTTTTTTCCATCCCTCTGGAGTAGCAATGCAGATTCAGGAGCACACAGCCGCTCAGATTCGCGCCACCGTTACAGCGGCGGCGCAGGTAGCCGACGATTGGGCTCAGTCATCCGCCCAAACCCGTGCATCACTCTTGCGCGGACTCGGAGATGCGCTGATCGCACATCGGGAAGCGCTGGTCAGTCTCGGCGATGATGAAACCTCGCTTGGGCCCGTGAGGCTGAATGGCGAACTGGAGCGCACCAATTTTCAGCTTCGCGCGTTTGCCGATCACGTCGAGGCCGGCCATGCCTTTGCGGTGTCCGAAGACGCGGCTATCGTCGGCGCGCCTCCTCTTGGGCGCCCGCATCTGACTCGTGTGCGCATTCCGCTTGGACCCGTCGCGATGTTCTCGGCGAGCAATTTTCCATTTGCGTTCTCCGTCCTGGGTGGCGACACCGCGTCAGCCCTCGCTGCCGGCTGCCCCGTGGTGATAAAGGCGCACCCCGGTCATCCGCGCCTGTCGCGCAAGGTATTCGAACTGGCGCGCTCGGTACTGGCACAGCAGGGATTGCCTGAGGGCCTGCTCGGCATGGTGGAGGGTGCGGGCGTCGACGTAGGCGTCGAACTGGTACGTAGTCCCGATATCGCAGCAGTTGCCTTTACCGGATCATTCAAGGGCGGTACGGCATTGTGGGCGCAAGCGAATTCGCGTCCTCGACCGATCCCGTTCTATGGCGAACTCGGCTCGATCAATCCGGTCGTCGCGATGCCATCCGCGCTGGCCGCGCAAGCAGAGGAACTGGCGCAGAATCTGGCCGCGTCGATCGAGTTCGGATCTGGACAGGTCTGCACGAGTCCCGGCCTGGTTGTGCTGCTCGACAGTGCAGACGCCGACAGATTTGAAAGTGCGCTGCGTGACGCACTGCAGAGCAAGAAGACCCACGCCATGCTGACACCAGCCATGAAGCGCAATTTCGATGCAGGTGTTGCCCGTCTGATTGGCACGCCCGGCGTGCAGACCATTCTGGCCGGCGAGTCTGCCAGTGAAGATCATGCGCCGCCGCGTCCAGTGCTTGCGCGAACCAGCGCGAAGAACTTTGTGGCACAGCACGCGTTGCATGAGGAGATCTTTGGTCCAGCCTGCCTTCTCGTGCGTGCGGGTTCTACCGATGAAATCGTGGAAGTTCTGAACGCGGTCGGCGGAAGTTTGACAGTGACCATCTGGGGTGCACAAAGCGACTCTGCCGACGCGCGCCGTATCACGCGCTGCGCGACGCAGATCGCCGGGCGGGTTCTTTTCAGCGGCGTTCCTACCGGAGTTGCCGTGACGGGTAGTCAGCAGCACGGTGGACCATGGCCGGCGTCAACCCAGCCCTTCACGACCTCGGTAGGCTGTGCCGCGATGGACCGCTTCCTTCGGCCAGTTGCGCTTCAGAGTGCCCCTGCGTGGCTCGCTGAGCGTGAGGGACAGCCTTGCTGATTGCTGCGGACAATCGTACGTAGCCGATCACCCTATGAGCGAAAAGAGGCCTCGGGTCATCCGGACTCTTTTCGCAACATGAGAGAAACGTCGATGCAGACGAATCAATTGAAACGAGCGGCAGCTGGGAATCCATGGAGTGTTCTCGTGCTTCTCGCACTCGGACTATTGATTTCCTTCGTTGACCGCACGAGCCTGTCTTCCGCACTCGCGGACCACAGCTTCATTCGCGAATTCGCACTGACGAGCGTGCAGCGCGGCTGGCTCAACTCAGCCGTCTTCTGGTCCTACGGGCTCTTCCTGATGCCGATGGGTTGGCTGGTCGATCGCTATGGTGTGAAATGGCCTTACTCGATCTGCTTCGTGTTGTGGTGCATGGCGGCCGCGGCCACCGGCATGGTCACGACGCTTTCGGCGCTGATCATCATGCGTCTGCTCATCGGTGTGGCCGAAGCCGTCGTGGTTCCGGCCACCTATCGCTACCTCGCCAACAACTTCGAAGAAACCCAGAAGGGCACCGCCCTCGGCATCTTTTCGATCGGCGGCAAGATGGGTCCCGCTCTCGGCGCGCCTATTGCGGCGTGGATGATCGTCGCCTATTCGTGGAAGGTGATGTTCATTGCGACTGGCCTCGCCGGATTGATCTGGCTCGCGCCCTGGCTGCTGATGGTTAAAAACGATTACCCATCCAAAGCAGAACTTGCGGCAGCGATACAGCAGGCCTCTTCGGTGCCCCTCAGAAACCTGTTAGCCAGCCCGGTCATCTGGGGCGGGCTGATCACTAACTTCTGCTACAGCTATTTCACTTTCTATTGCATGACCTGGATGCCGGCCTATCTGGTCGAGCAGCGCGGTCTTTCCCTCGAAAAATCCGGGCTCTATACGTTCTTCAGCTTTGCTGGAATTGCAGTCGTTGCAGCGCTCGCAGGCTGGGCCGCGGACCGGATTATCGCCCGCGGCAACGACGCCGTGGTGGTGCGCAAATGCTTCATCGTGGCCGGCTTTATCGGCGCAACGACCGTGCTGCTCGGCGCCTACACCCCGTCGCCCGACATGGCGCTGTTCTGGAACGTGCTCTCGCTCTCGCTACTCGGCCTTGTCACGGCGAACAACCTGGCGCTGGTCAAGCTGACCTTGATCCCCAAACAGGCGGTCGGCTTGAACACGGGACTGCAACAGGTTGCCACCAGTCTCGCCGGCGGTGTATCGGCGAGCCTTTCAGGCTGGTTGCTCCATCTTGGCGGCAGCTACAGACTGCCCATGATGGCGATCTTCGGGTTCCTGCTGCTCGGCGCAACGAGCACCGTGATTCTGCTTCAGCGCAAATGGGCGCCGAAAGTCAACGACATCGGTAACGAAATTGCGCAGACAGCAATGCAGACTTCTGCCGGGACGCAGAGCGGCACTACTGAATAAAGAAGAACTTGATCAAGGTGCTCCGGTATTCGCTGGTTTGCAGCTTTTCACGGACACCGGCATTCCCGGATTGTTCAATCGGTTCAGTGCAAACTCACTGAAGCGCGCCACGCTTGTGCAACGCTTCGCTGCATTCACGCCAGCGGGTCACTTCCTGGCACGCACGCCTTCTCGGTCGCGTAACGGCGACTCTGACCTCACTCAACGATCGATTTCCAACGACGCCTGAACCGACGTCGCGAGGATCATGATCGCGAGGCGCATGCAGGTGGAACTTCACTGCAAGGGGCTTTCAGAGCAGTCGGTGCTCATTGCACGGGGCCGCCGATTCCGTCTGGCGCCTCTCCAGAACCGGAGTCAGTCGCGCGTCACGCTCAACGGCACCGGATATTCGTGTATCTCCGCAACGCGCGATTCGCGAACTGCTTTCAGTACCGTTCCAACATGTCTCAGAGCCAAAAAAAACGCCGTGCTTTTCGCACGGCGCTTTGTCATACCGACACTATGAAAAGATCAAGGGTTGGGGATGTACAACGGCATCGATTCTTCCCACAACGTATCCGTGATCGGATGCTGATCGGACCCGTCAGCATTCATCACCCAGTTCTGGCCGTCAGGTTGGAAAGTGTTGTCATACAGTGCAAGTTCGTCCCGGAAGCCATAGACGCCGGAGCTGTACGCAATGCGGCCATCCCAGGTCCAGGTCGCATGCCCCTGGTTCGCACCGGGCGTCGTCAAACGCTTCAGGTCCGTGCCGTCCGGCTTGATTGTGTACACGTCATAGTGGAACTTGTTAGGATCATCCGGATTGATTTCCTTGCGTGTGAACACGATCTTGCTGCCATCCGGCGACCAGCCCGGCAGGTTGTCCGGCTCAGTGGTCAGGACGGTGGTTACGCGCGTATCCAGATCGAGAATGCGCAGCCCTTGCACTTTGGCACTCCACACGCGGTAGACGAGCTTTTTCCCATCCGGCGAGTAGCTCGGGTAGCCCGAATTGATAGAGCCATCGGTCAACACTTCCGGGTGGCCGTTCATGCTGCCATCAGCCTTGATACGCACGATCTGGCCAGGACCCGCAGCGCGCGTGAAGAACCATTGACCCACACCAAACGCCACCCACTGCCGATCCGGCGACCAGGTGGGCTGGAATGCACCGGCCAGTCCCTGCTTGACCATAACCGGATTCAGGCCGCTCGTAGCGGGATCGTAAATACGCGTATAGCCGCTAAAGTCCGGATTGATGATGGCAATGGAAGAGTTGATTGCTTTTTCCGTATACACCAGTTTCTGGCGATCCGCTGACAGCTGCGGAAAGACGTCGATGTATCGATAGTTCCACGCAGGATCGAAGCTGAATAGCGTCGTTCCATTTGCGCGGGCTGGACGCATCGTGATCTTTTCATAGACCATTCGAGTGCCGTCTGCCGAGTAACGCGGCGAACGGATACCCGTGTTGCTGGTCGAGCGGAAAGTGCCGGCCGTCGTATAGATACCTTCGGTCTCACCGCCCTTGACGTGATACGCCACGTTGGTGTCGCTCAGATATTGCGGGAATACCTTGAAGCCGGGGGTTGCTGTCAATGTCGTCCTGGCGAGGCCGGACAGATCCACCGACACCAGTTGCGAGCTCACGGAGTTGATCCCCTCCGGACGGTGTGCGCCCCAGGTCGACTCGACTGGAGTTTCATAAAAAACTACCCGCTTGCCGTCAGGTGACCAGGACGGAGAACCCTCGTCATAGCCGGGATTGCTGGCAATTTTCTTCCAGCCAGAGCCATCGGGCCTGATGACATAGATGCTGCTTTCCTGCGTGCGTTCCCAGCCGACCGGCAGATTGTGGCCGCGCCACTCGGAACCAATGTCGGAAGAGAGTGCAAGCCACTTGCCGTCCGGAGACCAGTAGGGTCTGAAATAGCTATGGGGTTTGCTCGGATCGAATTTCAGATCGCCGGTCACGTTCTTCAGCGCGCCGGTTGCGATATTCAGCGTCCAGATGTTGGTCGTGCCGAAATCTTGCGCGCCCCTGCGTGACGAGACGAATGCGATGACGTTAGGGTCGGTCGGCGAAAAGACGGCGGCATCGTCAAGCGCAATGTGATTGGTGAGTTGCTGCAGGCCCGTCCCATCCACCCTGACGCGATAGAGATTTGACTGGCCCAGGCCGTCACGCTCAGAAGTAAAGACGATCCACTGACCATCCTTCGAAAAGGAACCGTGGTAATCAAAACCTGCGGTCGGAATCAACTTGTGCTCATCTGTACCGTCCGCATTCGCCACATACAGATCGGAAGTCACAGGCCCAAGGCGGTTGAGCAACAAAGTTCCATCCGGTGCGGCGCTCGCTCCGGTCGAAATGAAAATCCAGGCGCCCCCGATGGCTGTACAAGCCATGAGTTTCTTCAAAGAAGAAGTTAAAGACACAGCGAAATGCCTCCGTTAGTTATAAGTAGTTGAGCGGTGTGAAACCGCTCATTTGCTTTTGCGTCGCCACTTTTGTCGACGCGTTGTGGTCTCGTTTCTTACCGCTCGCTCCCAGATTCCGCTCTTCCTTCCGTCATCACTCAGCCCAGGTTGGCCGTGACGTCGTCAAACAGTTCATCCACCGACAGGCGATGTGGAATGATCTTCTGGTCGAGCGCCCAGTCGATCGCCAATTGCAGCCCCTTGCGGTTCGCCTCCAGACCGATCGGCGGAAACACGGCCGGCACGCCTTCAGCGAGCGAGCGGCTCTCGACGATCATCCGGTACAGTTCGCGAACCACATCCGGACGCTGCTTCGAAATGTCCTCGTGCACGACGAACATGTGATTGATCGGCACTACCCCTTCACGCGCAAACCAGTCTTTGGCGGCGGCCTGCGCATCGGGAACGAGCGTGCGCACACGCGGGTCCTTCGGCATGTCTTCGCCGAGCAATGCCGCACTCAGCTCTCCGTCGAGCATCATCTGCGGGATCGACGAGCCTGCGGGCAAACGCACACAGTTATTCGGATCGCGATACTCGGCGAGGTGCCCGTCACCGAGCGTCATCCAGGTCACCTTGTCGAGATCGACACCGTATTCGTGACGCAGAATGCCGCGGATCCAGAGCGCGGTCGTCTGCGTATAGGTGCGAACGCCGACCTTCTTGCCCTCGATATCCTTGGGATTGAGGTGTCCGAAGTCGATGTTGAAGCCGGCGCAATGATGCTGGAAGCGCCCCGAGATCGGCGTCGGCAACAGCACATAAGGCTTTCCATAGGCCTTGGCCTGCAAAAAGGTGACGATCGCCAGTTCGCCGGCGTCGAACCTGTTTTCGCGAACCATCGCCTTGAAGCCGTTATGTGCCGGCGTGGGTCCGCAATAGTCGAGCTTCACGATGCCCGACGTCACGCGGCCATCCTTCATCGCTTTCGTTACCGGATAGTCAGCCAGATTGGTGCGCAGCGTCGGCACCTCAGTGAGGATCGTTGTCATTGATGTGCGTCCTTATGCTTGAATAGAATTACAGCCTCACCTCGATCAGACACGGACCAGCCTCGTGCACCGAGTCGGCCATGGCCTTGTGGAAAGCCTCCGCTGTTTCGACGGCGACAGCGGGCACACCCATGCTTTTCGCCATCGCCAACCAGTCGATCCGCGGACGATCAATGTCGATCATGGCGAGCGCGCGCTCACCCGGCGCACCGGCGCCCATGTGGGCGTACTCGGCTTTGAGAATGGCGTAGCTGTTGTTGGCAAAGATGATCGTGGTGATGTTCAGACCTTCGCGCGCCTGCGTCCACAGCGACTGGATCGTGTACATGGCACTGCCGTCACCGACCATGCAGAACACGCGCCGATCAGGACAGGCCAGCGCGGCTCCGGTCGCAACCGGCGTTCCATAGCCGATCGAGCCGCCCATGTTATTGATGAGGTCGTGACGCGCAGCGCCCACGGTCAGCCCCATCGTCTCGCGGCCAGTGGTCAGCGATTCGTCGACGAGGACGCAGTCTTCGGGTAGCGCGGCAGCCAGCGCCTGGGCAATGCTTGCGGGCCCCAATGCGCCGGTCGGCGGCGCGGAGGTCGAACGCTGCTGGAGCACGGCCGGGGTGTAGGTCGCGCCGAGCGCGTCGACCAGCATTTCGAGGCCAGCGGCACCGTCTTCGCCCACCTCCGCCAGCGCATGAACGCTGGTGCCCGGCGACTTGAGCAGGCTCGGTTTGTCAGGATAACTGAAGAACGCGATCGGCTCGGTCGTCTCGACCGTGATGATGTGCCGGAAGCCTTTCAGATACTCGACGGCCGCATTGACTGCATACGGAATACGCTCGAGCGTGACCCGCCCTGCCCCGCGTTCGATCCGCGCGCTGAAGAATTGCGTCGCGAGGCGGCAGCCTGTCGCCGCCTTCAGCTTGCCTGCCAGTTCGAGCGCGCGGCCGCGGGTCGAGCGACCGGCCAGCACGACGAGGGTTGGCTCGCCCGAGCGCAACACCTTCGCAATGTGATCGATGCGCGCGGCGTCCGGCGTCTTCGCCACGGCAACCGTGCGCGGCGGCGCGACCGGCTCGCCCGCGTCTTGCCATGAGGCGTCACCGGGCAGGATGAGCGTCGCGATTTGCGCCGGATATTCGCTTGCCTTGCTTACCGCGGCTGCAACGTCCCACGCCACCGCACGCGGCGACTCGACGCGACGCACCCAGTGACTCAGCGGTCGTGCGAGGCCCTCGATATCGGACGTCAGCGGTGGATCATATTTCAGATGCGACGCCGAATGCTCGCCCACGATGTTGACCATACCCGACGATGCCCGTTTGGCATTGTGAATATTGGCCAAGCCGTTCGCGAGTCCCGGCCCGAGATGCAGCAGCGTGGACGCTGGCGTGTCTTTCATCCGGTAATAGCCGTCCGCAGCGCCTGTGCACACGCCCTCGAAAAGACACAGCACGCTGCGCATGCGCGGATTTTCGAGCGCCTTCAGAAAGTGCATCTCCGAGGTACCCGGGTTCGCGAAACATATATCGACGCCCTGATCGGTGAGCGTCTGGACCAGGCTTTCGGCTCCGTTCATTCAATACCCCGCCAACTCGCGCGCCGCGCCGACAACGCCATAGCTGCGTTGCGGAGCCGACATCAGGAAGCGATACCCTTCCTTGAGCAGGCGCTCGTGATTCTTGGCGGTGACATGTGGATTGCCGACCACGACGTTGTGCTTGTGGCAAGTTGCGACGATCCTGCGCATCGCGTCGAGCACTTCGGGATGCTCGTATTGGCGCGGAAAGCCGAGTTCCTGGCTGAGGTCGCCCTCGCCAATCAGGATGAAACCGATGCCGGGCACATTCGACAGAATGTCGTCGAGGTTTTCGATCGCCTGGGTACTTTCGCACATCAGCCCGACGAGAATCTCGCCCTCCGGCGCGAGCGGCCACACGTCAGCCTTCCTGTAGTAGTCGGCCATGCTCAATCCCCAGTAGCGCGCCGCCGTGGCAGGGCCGTCACCGCGCACGCCCTTGGGTTCATACAGCGGCGCATTCTTCGGACGTGCATAGCGGCACGACGCGACAGCGTTATAAGCCTGCTCGACGGTCGCCACATGCGGCCACACCACGCCATAGGCGCCGCGATCGAGCACCTGCTTGGCGAAGGCCTGATTCATTTCCGCGCCATTGGCCGGAATACGGGCAATCGGTGTGACGCGCGGCGCGACCGAACCGGACTCGGCAATCTGCTTACGGTTGAGCAAGTATTGCAACGCGTCGCCGAGTGCCGTCACGTCGTACGGGTTGTGCTCCATCTCGAAGATGATGCCGTCATACGGGGCATCGCTCATCTCGATCGCGGTCTGCTTGTCCAACTTGGAAAATGCGGTGAAAGCGGGCTTGCCGGATTCGAACGCGCGAATGATGCCGTTGAGGCGGGTGTCGCTCATAGTCTTTTCTCTCTCGTGAATTGGGCAGCTGAGGCCAGATCAGTCCGCCGACTTCCAGTACATGAAACCCATGCCTTCGCCGGTGCCGGCGGGTGTGCGCCAGCAGGGGACGTAGTCCACCAGTGTCATCTCGGCGCCGGTTTCCTGGACCGCCTTCATCACGCTCACGTAGAGTTTGATTTCGGAAGTGCCCGACTGGTATGAGCGGTTATCCACCGCTGCAAGGCCGTCATAGTCATAGCTCGCCAGCATCTTCATGATGCGGTGGTCGAACTCCTCGTCGTTGACGAAGTGCGACAGGCCACCCGAAGCGAAGATGCCGACACGGACATCGTCAGGCCATGCATTGATCGCATCACGCAGCACCCGTCCGAATTCGATGCAACGCGACATCGACGGCTGCGTCGGCGGGTAGAAGCAGTTCATGATGATCGGCACATGCGGCGGCGGGTTATCGCCCATGATCTGGTGATAAACGAAGCTGTACGCATGCGGCACCACTGGATACTCCGGCAGCGGCTTCATCCACACGTTATCGGGCCACGCAAAGAGATCGGTCAGATCGAAACCTTCGCGCTGGAAGTGCTCGATGAGATACGTGGCCAGCTTCGGATGACACTTGTGCGTGACGTGGTGGTCCGGTGCATAGACCGCGCGCTGCGGCGGACCGTTGTGCACTTCTTCACCGCTGTAGATAGCGATCGATGGCGAGAAATCCGTGAAGATTTCCTTTTGATCCTTACCCAGAACGATCGCGACATCGATGTTGGCGTCACGGTAGGCGGCGGCCATTGTGTCGAGCGCAGTACGGCAGCGTGCGGCGCGCGCAGTGCGCTCCTCGAGCGTCAGGAATTTGTCGAACGCGGCTTCGCGGTGCGCTTCCAGCTCGGGGTAAGTCCAGGTCCGATTGCGATACCACAATTCCGGGTTGTTGCGGTCCCGCTCGCCGTTCTTCAGCCAGTCTTCCGGTGCCTGGCCCAGCATGCCGCTATGCGGCACCGCCATCCCGAATACAATCTTCGCCATGTGTGGTTTCTCAGTGAATTGGTGTGTTCAACAGGGCCGGCTGTGCCGGCCATGCCGTGATGTCTAGGCGCTTCGCAGCGAACCCGGCGCGTCGCTCACCTTCGGCGCCCATTCGGGCCGATACAGGATCGCCGTCGCCAGCGCGCCGACAACGAGGAAGCCCAGAATCACCATCATCGGCAGGTCGTAGCTTCCGCTGACGTGCAGTAGCCAGCCCGACAGGCTTGCCGCCACGCCGCCCGCGAGACTGGTGGCCAACTGCTGCACGCCCGTGACCAGACCGATCGCCTGCTTCGGGATCAAGCTCAGGCGGGACAGCACAAGGTTGTTCGCAGTGGTCAGGCCAAGCAGCGATAGCGACAGCACATTCCAGAACAGGGCCATGTCGAGCGAGTGCGCATAGGCGCCGAGCAGAACGGTGCAGCCGCCCACGAAGCCCGCGATGATGAATGCCTTGCGAACCAGAATAGGATTCGCGCCCCGCGCGATGATCCGGTCCGCTGCCCAACCCGCGAGCGCCGCGACGATTGCGATCCCGGCGAAGCTGAAGAAGGTGAAGAGTCCGGACCTCGACAGCGACAGGTTGTGTTGCTCGACCAGATAGGCAGGCATCCAGGTCATGCAATAGAAAGTGAAATAGCCGTAGCAGAAGTTGGTGATCATGCCGCCCCACACGACCGGGCTCGACAAGATACTGACGAGCGTGACCGAGCGGGCGCTTCGATTCCTCTGCTTGACTTCCACTCCCGACGGAAAGTCATTGCGGACCATCAGCAGCCACGGAGCGAGCCAGAGCAAGCCAACCACGCCGGTCGCGACGAACATGACCTGCCACGAGTAATTGACGATGAACCAGGCACCGACCGGTGCACCGAGTGCCGGACCGAACTTGTTGCCCATCGCCAGGATGCCGACCGCAAGACCATTCTGTCTTTCGTCGAAGTTGTTGCGAATCCAGCGGTAGCTCGCCGGAATCACAATGGCTTCGGCCATGCCGATGATCAGCCGCATCGCGACGAGGCTCGCGAGCGCCGTCACCGCCCCCATCAGCGCGGTCGCGATGCACCACAGCGCGAAGCTGATTGCGTACGGCCATTTCACGCCGTAGCGGTCGGCCACCCAGCCCATCGGCACCTGGAATACGCCATACGACCAGAAGAAGGCCGCATTGATCCAGCCGCGATCGATGTCCGTGAGCGCAAAGTGTTGAACGAAACCTGCGTCCGCCAGTGTCGAGGAAATACTGGTGCGATCGATAAAGGAAATCAGAACTCCGATCGCAAGGAGCGCGAGTACGGTCCAACGGCTCGCGATCCCGGGCCGTTCAGGTTGGCCTGTCTCCATCTGTTTCTATCTCTTGAGTTTGATTGAATTGCGCGTGCCGGCCACCGCAGAGCACCTGTGGCGCCCTCGAAGGCCGGCCCGAATGCGACAGGACTTCAGGCCAGGGCCGGATACAGCTGCTGCGCGGTTTTGCCGAAAATCCACTCGCGGTCTGCGTCGCTCAGGCATGCCAGACCTGCCTGGGCGGTCGCGAGAATGTCCGCGAGCGTGCCCGGCGAGGTCGGATAGTTGGAGCCCCACGCCATCCGTTTTGCGCCGAATGCGTCGACCACGCGCGGGAAGAACGTTTCGGCGCTCGCCTTTTCCTTCTTCACGTCGCCGAAGATGCGCGGCGTGAGCTTCAGGTAGATGTTCTCGAGCGGCGCGAGGTCGAACAGGCTTTGCGCCTTCGCATACGGCGCTCCATCCGCGACTTCCGGGCGACCCAGGTGATCGAGAATGATCGCGACCTTCGGGAAGCGCTTCGCGAGCGTCGTCACCTGCGGCAGGCCGATCGGGCCGGTCTGGATGCACATCGGCAGGCCCAGTTCGCCGCACAGTTCCCACGCCGGAAACGAACGCGGATCACCCAGCTCGCTCGGGTCGAACTCCTTGGTGCTGCCGCCCGTGAACAGGCGCAAGCCCGCGAGGCCGAGGCCGACCCATTCGCGAATGCGCCTGGGCGCGTCTTCCTGCAGCACGTCGACTGAGCCGACGGCAACCAGGCGGTCCGCGTACTTCGCGCAGCCGTCGACCACGTAGCTGTTGTCGAAGCCGTAGGTGGTCGACGAATGCACGACGGCGGCCTTCGCGACCCCGGCAGCATCCATTGCCGCGATCAGCGTCTCGACGGTGGTCGGACGCTCCTTCGACCAATCCGAGCGCTTGCCGAACAACGGTGCCGGCGGATAGCTGGTTTCGTCGTCGGAGATGATGTGCGGGTGAATATCAACGATTGTCATGAGTGTCTCTGTGCTTTTGCCGTTGCATGCGGCATGCGGTTTGAGCCGATGCCGATTGCCCTTATTTACCGCGCGCTTTGAGGCGCGCATCGAGGCGCGGATAGACGCGGCGTGCGTTGCCTTCGAAGATCTTGTAGCGGTCTTGGTCCGACAGCGCCGCGCATGCGTCGATATAGCGCTTGGTGTCGTCGAAGTACTGGCCGGTCGCCGGGTCTTTGCCGCGCACCGCGCCGATCATTTCCGAGCCGAACAGCACGTTGTCGGACGGGATCACCTTGGTCAGCAACTCGACGCCTGGCTTGTGATAAACGCACGAGTCGAAGAAGATGTTGTTCAGCAGACCTTCGAGCGGGCGTTCACGCATTTCGAGCGACATGCCGCGATAGCGTCCCCAGTGATACGGCACCGCGCCGCCGCCGTGCGGGATCACGAGGCGCAGCGTCGGGAAATCCTTGAACAGGTCGGATTGCAGAATCTGCATGAACACCGACGTATCCGCGTTCAGGTAGTGTGCGCCCGTGCCGTGGAAGCACGGGTTGCACGATGCCGCGACGTGGATCATTGCGGGCACGTCGAGATCGACCAGTGCTTCGTAGAGCGGATACCACTCGCGGTCGGTCATCGGCTTGCCGGTCCAGTAGCCGCCGCTCGGGTCCGGGTTCAGGTTACAACCGACGAAACCCATTTGCTCGACGCAACGGCGCAATTCCGCAACGGAGTTCGCCGGCGCGACGCCTGGGGATTGCGGCAACTGACACACTGGCGCGAAGTTGTCCGGATAGAGTTCCGTCACGCGATACACGAGGTCGTTCGAGACTTCGGCCCATTCCAGGCTCGTGCGCTCGTTGCCCAGATGGTGGCTCATCAGTCCGGCGATTGGCGAGAACAGCGTGAGGTCGCTGCCGCGCTCGCGTTGCAGCTTGAGCTGGCCGTTGCCGATGGCTTCGCGGATTTCGTCGTCGCTCACATAGGCGCCGTCGCGCGAAGGGGCGTTGGCGGGATCGTTGGCGAATTCAACCTGTTTTGCGCGCCAGGCGCGGAAAGAAGCGGGTACGGTCGTGAAGTGACCGTGGCAATCAATAATCATGTTGGTTCCTTTGTCGACGGGAGTTGGCGCTTTAGCGCTTACTCCCGTCCCATGCGACGCAGTCGCGGTCGATCAGAGTTGGCGCTTTAGCTGTCGACCAGAGTTCGCGCTTTAGCGCGTTATTCTGGTCCCATGCAAAGCACTTACTCCGATCCCACACAACGCACTTGCGTCGAAATCAGCCAGCCAGCGGATCCACAAACAGCTCCCCAATAGACATCCGCCGCGGCGTAAGCCCCTGCTTGAACGCAGTCGCTTCCAGCGTCTCAATCGTCTTGAGATTTTCCTGAAGCCCATACGGCAGCGGATCATGTCCAACGATCTCGCGCAGCGCGATGTACTTCTTGTCGCTAGCGCTAACCGCCTCACCAGCATCGAGACGCGCCAGCCATTCCTTCTTGGCCTGCGCAAACGCATCGAAAATCGATTTCGCGATCCACGGATGCTCAGCCAGCACCGAGTCCTTGACGACAATCGTGCCGTGCATCGGATAAACGCCGGTGCGCCCGTAATACTCCTTCTCGAGCTCCGCCGCGTTCGGCAACAGATCCGGATAGTTGGCCTCGACTTCCTGCCAGCCGCCCGTCGGCGCGCCGGTGCGGCCAATGCCTGCGGCCGCGTCGAAGCCCGCCGACAGTTCGCCCGAGGCCATCATTTCCGCCAGCGAGCTTCCCGCCGGCGCATGAATGACGTTCGACGGCAGCTTGAGCTGCGTGACATGCTCTTCGTCGTCGACCACCCATGTGACCTTCGACGAATCGAGACCGAACTCGTCGATCAACACCTGACGCGTCCACACGCCGGTCGTGACCGAATAGGCGCGCACGCCCACCTTTTTGCCTTCGAGATCTTTCGGGATCTTGATCCCCGCGTCCGGGCGCACCAGCAGGCCGCCATGATGAAAACGTCGCACGACGAAAATCGGCAATCCGACAAACAGCGCGCCATAGGCACGCGCGATGATGTAGGTGGTCGGCGCCAGTTCGCAAACGTCGAACTCGACATCACGCACCATACGGCGGAACGCGCCGATTTGCGGCTTGACTGTAACGAACTCGGCATCCACGCCCTCGATGGGAATGGACCCGTTGCGGATGGCCGACGTGTGCGGATGCTCAGCGATTGCGATCTTGAGCGGGACTTTCTTGGTCAACATCCTCTCCTGTGGATTAGTCGTCGCCGGCGCCTGGTTGATAGCTCCAGCGCCGGACGGGGCATCTCGATGGCGTAAGAATATTTGAGGAAGGACCACGCGTCCCTACACAAAAAGTAGATTCAATGGCACTTTTTTTGATTCGCGGACGAGCGCGGAGCGCGTGCTGCGGCCTTGTACGGCCGGGCTGTTGGCGCGCGTGGGGGAGTGGCGGAGGGGAATGGAAAAGACTGATTCGGTCGCTCGCCTGGGGGACGCCAAACAGATCAACGGGTTCGGCCCCCCAGCGCGAAGGACACGCAAGGCGAGCTTGCTGCGGGCGGCCTGTGGCGATCGGGATGATGGACGTTGTCGCTATTCCAGCGTCAAGACGACACGGCGCGTACGCGCGGTTTTCTTTTCCATCCTCGCGACACGCACCGCGCCCACTTCTGACGTGTTGGCCACATGCGTGCCGCCGCAAGGCTGCAAATCCACGCCCTCGACTCTTACCAGGCGAACCCGTCCGGTCCCCACCGGCGGCTTCACACTCATAGTGCGCACAAGGTCCGGGTTGGCCTCCAGTGCCGCGTCGGTCATCGTGTCGATCGACACCACCGCCCGTCTGGCGACCAGTTCTGCAAGAGCAACGTCGATGGTGTCACGCGCCAGCGGATCGCTGGTGACAAAATCGAGGCGTGCGTAGTCAGCCGTAATGCTGCAGCCATCAACCGGGAATGGCAAGACTGCGCACAGTAAATGCGCCGCCGTGTGCAAGCGCATATGCCGATAGCGGCGTTCCCAATCTATCTCCGCACAGACAAGCTGGCCCTCCACGAACCTGGCCTGCACCGAGTCTTGACCCACATCCGGCATGTGCATTGCATCGTCGGGCCCCGAGCCGTCGAACTTTGCCCGGCGCGTATCGGCGATACGCAGCCGGGTGCCGTCGTCCAGGGTAAGCCATCCGCTGTCTCCGGCTTGCCCGCCACCTTGGGGATAAAACACGGTTCGGTCCAACAGCAGTCCTTCGCCATCGACGCGAATGATCCGTGCCTCGCAGCTTCTTAAGTAGGCATCCTGACGAAACAATGCTTCGGTCTTCATCGTAAAATCTCCATCGACTTTAGCGTCGGTCGAGTTGCCGCAGTGCCGCGGGATGCGGCCATGGAGCGTCGTTGGGTCACCTGCAATTCGGTCCGCAACGTCACAATCGAGTCTGCGGCAATGTCATTCTTGATCACGCAATGCGGCGCGATGAACACGTCGTCGCCGATAATGACATTGCCAAACACTCGGGCAAATGCGCCTATTTCGACGCGATTGCCGATAGTGGGATGGCGCTTGCCTTCCGGATTGCCGGATATCCCCGTCGCGCCAAGCACAACTCCTCCTAGAACGTAGCAGTCGTCACCGATCTCGGTTGTCTCGCCAATGACCGTGCCATAGCCATGATCTAGCACAAAGCGCTGTCCAATCTTGCATCTGGCGTGAATTTCGGCACCTGATACGAACTTGCCACGTGAAGACACCAGCATCGCCGCGCTTGCCAGTTCGCGCCTTGGATCACCTTCGGTCATTATCTTATCGAGCAGCATGTGGGCCATCCGATAATGCAGGACAGCCTTGTACGACCCGTAGCCAAATGCGATATCGCTGGCACGGCCCTGCGCCGCGGGGTCTTTTCTTGCGAAGGCTAGCAGATCGTCCTCGCAGCACTGGCTCACCCTATCGAAACGAGCATCGTTGACGATCAGGTCGACCATATGCGGCGAACAGCATTCCATCAGTGCGGCATTCATCAAATTGCGTACAATTTTCTTCATTGCGTACAACCCCAACCGGATCGCCCCCGCAGGACTGCGGTATTTCGGCCCCAAGCGCCGCCTATTCGAAATCGCCTATATAGGATTCGATGCCGTCATAAATCATCGTCAAAACACATGTCCCCTCAGGCATCATCGGCGCCAGTTTCTCAACAGCGACCAGATTGGCCGCTGACGACAGACCCAGACTGATGGAATCGGTGTGCATTACCCTACGTGCCATCGTCATACATTCCGTTTTGGACACACCTACCATTCCGGTTAGGAGCGAGAGGTTGAGAATCTCCGGGACGATACCGATGGAGAGTCCCTGAATGTCATGCCGCGCATGCCTGTCGTTAAGAAGGTCACATTGGTCCGGTTCAACGCCGTAGATGGCCAAGGCCGGCCAACGCTCCTTCAGGACTTCGCCGATGCCGGTTATATGACCACCAGTTCCAATGCCCGCTACAAAGTAGTCCGGCGGCTGATCCGTGAAGTCCAGCAGAATCTCCTGGGCCGTAGTCTGGCGGTGGGTTTGCGGATTGGCGGGATTGCGCTGCTGATTCAGCATTACGTAGCCAGGGTTCTCGAGTAGCAACTGCATGGCCTTCTCTCCGTGCGAGTTGTTACCCAAACGACTGTCTGAAAGCACCACCTCGGCACCGTAAAAATCCAGCAGCCTGCGCTTTTCCGGGCTGTAGTTATCGGGTATGACCAGAATCACGTGATAGCCCAGGATGTTGCCAACCATTGCCAAACCGATGCCGGTATTGCCGCCGCTTGGCTCGATAATGATCTGCCGTGTGCCGCGCACCAATACTCCCCTACGCTCCGCATCGAGCACCATGCCCAAGGCGATGCGAGCCTTGTGGCTGCCTCCGGGGTTGAACGATTCCAGCTTTGCAAATACGTTGACACCAATGCGGGCCGACAGCTTGCCAAGTCTTACCACCGGCGTTCGCCCTATCACGTCGAGAATTGAATCGAAGACCATGCATCCCCTCTGCGTCCTCTCAATACATCGGCATATCACGTTCCACGTCTCTCGCCCACCGCTTCATGCCGCCATCGAGGACCTGGACTTTGTCGAAGCCCGCGCCCATGAGGCGCACAGCAGCGCGTTCGGCTCGCACACCCGCGTAGCACACCACGATGTACCGGCGACTCACGTCAAGCTCGGCAATGCGATCGTCGAGATCGCTCAAGGGAATATTGAGAATACCCGGCAGCCGGCAGACTTCAAGCTCGTTTGCATCGCGCACGTCAAGCAATGCGTAGCCTTCACCGCCCCGAACGATAATCTGATGCAAGCCGTTTGGGTCAATGTAGCGGTGGGCTTCCAGTCGCTCCGACAGTACCGGAGCAGACTGGCATGCCTGCTCGTCATCCGATACTGATGGAGCATTCGTGGACGCTACCCCGCAAGCCGGGCAATGACTCCGGCGCCCGAACTTTACTTCGTCAAACGCCATGCGCAGGGCGTCAAAACGCAACAGTCGTCCTGCCAGTGATTCGCCTATGCCCAGAACTACCTTCACGGCCTCGGTTGCCTGAAGAAGGCCTACCACGCCAGGCAAGACGCCTATCACGCCACCGGCATTGCAACTGGGCGAGAGCTCTGGCGGCGGATTTTTGGAAAAAAGGCACTGATAGCAAGGTCCACCATTGAGATTGAACACGCTGATTTGCCTATCAAAACGGTTAATTGCACCAAATACCAGCGGCTTGTTCTGTTTGACACAAACCGCATTGACGAGGTAGCGCGAGGCGAAGTTGTCTGTTCCGTCCACCACCAGGTCATATTGCCCAATCAGATCTTGAGCATTCTCGGAGTTGACAGCGCACTGGTGCGTCCTAACCTCGATATGGGGATTCACGTCCAGCAGGCGCTGCCGGGCTGAATCGACCTTAGGCATACCCAGCGTGCTGTAGCCGTGGACTATCTGGCGCTGTAGATTGCTCGACTCGACCAAATCAAAGTCGGCCAGTCCAATGGTGCCCACACCCACCGCAGCCAGGTACAGCGAGACCGGTGAACCTAATCCTCCTGTGCCGATGACGAGGACTTTGGCCTGTTTCAAGCGCAACTGACCTTGGCGACCGACATGAGGCAATGTGATCTGGCGGACATAGCGCTGGACCTCTTCATTGGAGAGCCCTGTAGGATCGGTGCCCCCGGAAGTTGCGAGCATGATTTCGACCTCATCGTCACCTGATAGCGGCGTATCTGGCTCGGCCAATACGCCTTTGGTCGTCAACAGGAAATGTTCCTTGAATTCGCGGTTATCGTAGAACAGATGAGCATTCAAGGCGGGATGTTTTTTGCAGACATCCGAAATTACTTCGCCTACTGTTCCACCATACCCCATGAGGCGATTACTGCTCAATTTTGCAGCTCGCGCCAATACTTCCGGGAAGATAACCGTTTTCATTTTTCAGTCTCCTTGCATCGTCTGGCCTAACCTGGTACCTACCCTCAGTTCATACAGGGGTCTCTATCGAAGTCTCCTGTGCAAACAAATTGTCCCCGGCGCCAGCGAAACAACTTCGCTCCCCGCGCGGCACCGGCCATCGCGTCGACGACAAGATAGTCGACCGGGTAAATAGGTTCCCCGTCATACAGTGCCTTGTCGACGTCTTCGTGACTGAAATACGCGCCGACGTCGGGATGGGAGTGATAGATAACGATTACGGGGTTTTGAGTCCGGAAGCTATTGTTCAGAAACACAGTATCGAGGACGGAAAATGTGTACCCGTTAGCAGCAGTGCGCCGGTAAGTTGCGGGATTGACTGCATGGATTTCATCTTGAATGTTAGTGCCTTCATGGACACTTCCATCGGCGAGTACGAAACCACAACACTCGCTCGGATAGGTGCGGCCGGCGTGCCGATATATCAGATCGAGAACCTGTGTAGTCAGAAGGTCCATGCTCGCTCATCCCCGAGTATTCAGCAGCCTTTCCAGCGGCAGCTTGGTGATCGCAAAGCCTGCCAGTAGTAACAGCGTGTAGCGCAGCATGTTTGGGGAAATCGGCATCCCTTCGTACCAAGCTCCAATGAAGACAGCGAACACTGGAAAAATGATGAACACAAACGACAGCACGACCGGGCTTAGACGCTTGAGCAGGAAGAAGTAGACGATGAATCCGCCAACCGAAGCTGCTAGCCCAAGATAGGCTAGGGCCGCCCATGAACGGGAGGTGACGGCAGCAAGACCGGGATGTTCGATGAGCAGTCCGGCAAGAAACAGTCCCAGGCCGGCGATTCCGATCGGCAGCGTATTGAACGTGATGACACTGATGCCGACACCACGCTGCTTGGTTATCACGTAGCACAGTGCGTGCATCACGGCGGCCAACAGAATGGCGAACACTCCGGACAATTCCGAATAGGCCAAGTGCAAGCCTTGAGTCTTGATGATCATGAAGAGACTGGCGAAACCTATCGCAATACCGATGACCTGCGACAGATAGATCCGCTCTCGCAGAAAGAGACCAGAGAAAATGAGAATGAACACGGGCATTGTGCTGAACAACAAGGCAGTCAGGCCCGAGGCTACGTAATGTTCGCCGTAGTTCAGCAGGTAATACGGCAGGCTGAAGTAGCACACCGTGACGAAGACGAAAAAGCCGAATCGCTGTCGCGGGAAAAAAATCGACTCGCGACGCATCCAGGCGAATGCCAAGAACAACGGAAACGCGATGAGAAAGCGCAGACCAGCCGAAGTAAGTGGTGGCACACTCTCCACCGCAATCTTAATGCCAAGCCAGGTCGTTCCCCAACTGATGCAGACAATCAGAAAGAGCAATGCGGTCACCAAACCCGTCAATCGCGCAGTTTTTCCGCCGTTTATTGTCACCGAAATTGACATGCTTTCAATTTCCCAATAACTTGGTATCTTAGAACTGACTCCATGCATGCAGCATCAGTCATTAACCCTGATAGACAGGTTAATTCGAGGGCAATATGGCGGTCAAAAGAAATATTGACACCGTTTCAATTTACCGTGCCATGCTAGGCAAGGGAGTCGGCGTCAAGTACAAGCGCCTGGCAAAGGGAATCGAGGAGGCTATCCGCACTGGCGTCATTCGGCCTGGCGACAAGCTGCCTCCACACCGCATCCTTGCGGACAGACTCGGGGTCACCGCTGGCACCATTAGCCACGCCTACGCTGAACTGGAGCGCATGGGGTGGGTCGTGGCGCGTGTCGGCGATGGCACGTTTGTCCGCAAGCGCGATCAGGAGCGTCCCCGCGATGCCGGCTTTCGCAACTTCCCTGGCGCGCCAGACGCCTGCCACGACATGAGCCGTAACATGCACATTCCCGGCATGGAGGCAGACCAGCTGGCGCGGCACCTGGCGCAGCTTGCCGGTGATCCGGAGCGGCTGCGCGAGTTGCTGCTCTATACGCCCGATGCGGGTGTGTTACGCCATCGCCAGGCTGGCGCACAATGGCTCGCGCATGGTGACTTTCGGCCTTTGGCGGAACAGGTCGTCTGCGTGAATGGCAGTCAACACGGTTTGCTTGCGGTGCTCATGGCCACGCTGCGCGCTGGCGACACGCTGGTGACGGAACAACTCACTTACCCGGGACTGATCAGCGTGGCGCGTCTGCTGGGCATTAAAGTCATCGGTGTGGAAATGGACGAGGAAGGGTTGCTGCCTGCCTCGCTTGACGAGCTCTGCCGCACCAACCGGATCACGGCTCTCTACTGTACGCCAACCATTCAGAACCCGACTACGGCGGTAATGTCCGTCGCGCGCAGGCAAGCGCTTGCGCAGCTTTGCCGCGAGCACAATCTCCTCGTCATCGAAGACGAGACGCATGCCGTGCTGATGCGGGAGCGGCCGCTACCCATTAGCCACTTCGCGCCCGAGCGGGGTGTCGTCATCGGCAGTCTTAGCAAGGCGGTTGCCGCAGGCCTTCGCGCAGGCTATGTATATGTGCCTGCGTCGATGGTGGGCCGCCTGACGGCAGCCATCCGCAACTCCTGTTGGATGGCGACGCCGTTGAGCCTGGACATCGCCAGTGCGTGGATCGAGGATGGTACGGCGTTTTCGCTGCTTGACGAGCAGACGAAGGAGATCGATCGACGCAAGGAGTTGGTCGTTGGGCAACTGGAGAGCGTGATCTATCGTACGCACCGGTTCAGTCCGCATTTCTGGATCGACGTTCCCGCGCCTTGGCGCGCGTCCGAGATTGACCGGAGCCTGCGTCAACAAAACCATCTGATCTCTACCGCGGAAGCGTTCAGCGTAAGTCGGGGCACCTTCCCCGAGTGCGTGCGCGTCAGCGTCAGCAATGCGTCGGGCGGGGATCATATGTTGTGCGATGGCTTCGCGGCACTGGCCGATGTGTTGCGCAACGGCGCCGGATCGCCCCCGGTCATGCTCTCGTAGGCGGCAGTGGAAGTTGCGTCGCGATAAGGTCGATCAGGCGTTTAACTTTTTGCCCCGCCGCTTTTTGATTCTCGCTCTCAAGCCAATTGAATGGCCTCTATTCACCTTTTACCCGCACTCACCGATTGAGCGTCCGCACGTCCGTCGCACTCCAACATGATTTCGCAAGGATCCGAAAGGTCTTCGTCGGTTACGTCACATGACTCACGCAGAATGGACTTTTTTCCAACCCGTGTTGGACACATAGCAAGCCTAACTTTCTCTCCGTTGTAACACGCGGTAATGCAAAGCAACGCCCGGTAAGCGACGCATTGCGCTTGCAGTCGCTCGACGTGCCAGGCGCCAATCCCCGTTTGGAGAGATACATGAAGCGTATTGACAATGTCCCACGAACGCCCATCCTGCAAGCCCTTCTCACGTGCAGCGCCGCTGCGCTAGCGGTCGGCACCGCTCTCTACCCTTCCGTTTCCGCCAGTCAGCAAACCAACGCAGTTTCCATTCAAACCACTTCGCCGATCAAGCATGTGATCGTAATCGTGGGCGAAAACCGTACCTTCGATCATGTATTCGGCGCCTATAAGCCGCGGCGCGGGCAAACGGTATCGAATCTGCTCTCCAAAGGCATCATCACGCAGGACGGCAAACCGGGGCCCAATTTCGCGGCGGCCGCACAGTACACCGCCAACGCCGACAACCCCAACCGCTTCGAGCTGAGCCCATCCGGCAAGAAGCCCTATACCGTGCTGCCGGCACCCAACACGGGCTTCGTGGCGACCGCCGCGGGCGACACCAGCCCCCCGCCCTTCGCAACCCTTGCGGCGGCTCAGGCTGCTGAAGGCGCGGCACTCAATGCACAAGATCTCGTGCATCTGACGACCGGCGCGTCGGGCTTGCCGCATCAGGTACCGGATACCCGCTTTGGCGCAAACACCTTCAACCTGCCGAATGGCCCCTATCAGATTTCGCGAGTCGGTCCGAACTACGATCAGTACATGAATAGCCCCGTGCACCGTTTCTATCAGAACTGGCAGCAGTCGGACTGTAGCGTCTCGCACGCGACCTACGACAACCCCAGCGGCTGCAAAATGGATCTGTTCGTGTGGGTCGAAACGTCGATCGGCGCCGGCTCGAACGGCAAGCCGAAGCCTGCCAACTTCACCGACCAGACCACGTCAGAAGGCTCGACGGCACTCGGCTACTACAACGTGAATAGCGGTGATATGCCCTATTTCAACGAACTGGCGCGTCAATACACGATCAGCGACAACTATCACCAGCCTGTGATGGGTGGCACGGGTGCGAACAGCATCATGATCGGTACGGCTGACGCGCTCTACTACACCGACGGCAACGGTCACGCCACGACCCCTCCCGCCGATCAGATCGAAAATCCGCATCCGCTGGCCGGGACCAACAACTGGTACACGCAGGATGGCTACTCAGGCGGCACCTATAGTAATTGTTCGGACCCGAAGCAGCCCGGTGTTGGGGCGCTCCGGCACTACCTCGGCACGCTGCCCTATCATCCCGATCCGAACTGCGCGGCCAATACTTACTACCTGCTCAACAACTACAACCCGGGCTATAACGGCGACGGCAGCGTGAACACGAGCAGCGCCTTCACGATCCCGCCTTCGCCGGTACGCACGATCGCGGATTCGTTGCTGGCGAAAAACATCTCGTGGAAGTACTACGGCGAAGGCTGGAAGACGTTCGTCAGCAATCTGCCCACGAGCGTGTACTGCAACATCTGCAATCCGTTCCTCTACGAAACCGCGATCATGAGCAACCCGGCGCTTGTCGCTGCGCACTTGCAGGACACGACCGATCTCTATTCGGACATCACGGCCGGGACTTTGCCTGCCGTGTCGTTCGTGAAGCCGGGCGGTCTGCTGGACGGACATCCCGAATCGTCGAAGTTCGGTCTATATGAGGCGTTCGTGCACAAGATCATCGACGCAGTCCAGGCCAACCCGGCGCTGTGGGCATCGACGGCGATCCTCATCACCACCGACGAAGGCGGCGGCTATTACGATTCGGGCTACATCCAACCGGTGGATTTCTTCGGCGACGGTCCGCGTATTCCGCTGATCGTGGTGTCACCGTATTCCCGCGGCGGCCGCGTGGTGCATGAATATTCGGATCATGCGTCGATTGTCAAGTTCATCGATCGCAACTGGGCGCTGTCTCCGATCACGCAGCGCAGCCGTGACAATCTGCCCAATCCTGTGCAACTCTCAGGCAATCCGTACGTACCGGTCAACGCGCCGGCTATCAGCGATCTGTTCGACTCGTTCCGGTTCGGCCGGGATCAGGACGATCACGATAACGATAACGACAATGCACAAGGTAATAGTGGTGGCTTCGGCTGGTGGCCGTTCTGAAGAAACTTGAACCGGTCGACGCAAATGGTCGGCACTTCTGATCGTGTCGTATGAGCTTTGAATTGCAGACCGAGCGCTTGCGCGAATGCGCAAGCGCTCAATTTGCGTTAGAAGGCTGATGAAATAGCGGTCGCTGCTCTATCGCCAACACTCTCTCTGCTCGCGCAGCCTTAGAGTGTTCATGCTCGAGCTCGAGAAGCAACTTTTACGCGTGCCCCGTCACGAATTTCTTCGTTGCGTGATAGCCGTGTTTCGTTGCATCGGCGACGGCATGGCCGGCCGCCTTCGCACCGTGGCCGACCGCGTGCGCGGCATCACGCACCGCATGCCCGCTTTTCTTTCCGGCCGTCTTGACGTCGTTCTTGAACTCGTGGGCACCTGTAGCCAGACTCGCATGAGCCAGCGGGCTGAGCACGGCCAGTACGAACAGGATGATCGAAATTCTCGTCTTCTTTATCACTCTGATATTCCCCACAAGAAATGCCACGCCACGCTTCGGGCAGAATCTGTTGGATGACTTGCTCGAAGGCTTCGACGACTCGTCCGCCGCTCACAAGAGAGCGATGGTCAGGGCAATGGATTGAAACCGCCTTGAAGATAGTCGTGGCTGGTTTGGGTTCGACTGGTACGTTCGTCAACGCAGCCGATGCCGCAATGAAGCTATCTGTGCCAGCCGTGCCCGTAACCGCCGAAACCGATGCCGACATCGACTGAAGGCGCTACGTAGTACCCTGGCGCATAACCATAATAGGCCGGCGCAGGCGCATAGCCATACGGCGGAGCAACAATGCAGCCCGACAGCCCAGCCGCGAGCGCAACGACACACAAGAGTCTGATCATGTTTTTTCTCCCGTGAGCCGATTGTAGTTGGCACACGGATTCCGATTCGCAACGAAGTGTGTCCGAACGTAACCGGTCGCGCACCGGCATTCGATCAGTTCGCCATCAGTTTGCGGGCCTCGCTGCGAGCCCATGTTTGTCCGTGTCCGCGAACAGATCGATCACTACCCCGCGCATCCAGCGGTTGGCTTCGTCCTGCTGAACCCGTGCGTGCCAGAGCAGATGGATCGGCGCGCCCGGCAGCTTCATGGGCAGCGCGCGCAGGCTGAGCGAGAACGGTTTGGCCAATTGCAGGGCGAGTTGTTCAGGCACAGTGGCGATCAAATCGGTGCGTTGCAGGATGTAGCCCACGCTCATGAAATGCGGCACCGTCAGTCGCACCTGGCGCCGCACGCCGCGCCGTTTCAACCATTCGTCCACCTGGCCGTGGCCGGTGCCGGCCGACACGACCACCAGATGCTCGGCTTCGCGCCAGGCGGCGAGCGTGAGCGGCGCGTCCTCGAGCGGATGACCGCGCCTGAACAGGCAGACATAGCGCTGATCGAACAGCCGGCGCTGATAGAAGCCACCCTTGAGTTGCGGCAGCAAGCCGATGGCGAGATCGACCCGGCCGTCGGCCATCTCGTCGCTCAGATTGACGCCTGTGTTGCGGACCGTATTGAGTGCGATGCCCGGTGCGTCGCGCGACAGTCGTTCAAGCAGCGCGGGCAGGAATACGACTTCGCCGATATCGGTCATGCCGATCGTCATGGTGCGCGTGGCCCCTAGCGGATCGAAGCCCGTCACGGGATTGAGCGCGGCGTGCAGGGTCGCGAGCGCCTGCGAGACCGGTTCCGCCAACCGCAGCGCGAACGGCGTGGGCACCACACCACCGGGCCCGCGCACGAACAGCGGATCGCCGAGCCGGCTGCGCAGCTTGGCGAGCGCATTGCTGACGCCGGGCTGGCTCATGTTCATCTGCTCGGCGACGCTCGCCACGCGCCGCTCCTGCATCAGCCGCTGGAAAAGCAGTAGCAGGTTGAGGTCGATGTCGCTCAGTTCCATGGCTCTGATATAACTCGGGTTCATTCAATCCAGTGATGAAGCACATTCATTTCATCTTATTGAGGGATGAAGGTCTAGTGCTGAAAATACTGACGAGCTCACGCATTCGACGCGCCGCCGGCGCGTGCCGTAGCAAGGCCAACCTATGAATCTGAACATCGGAGACATATTCATGAAGCAGATGGACTTGAAGATCGCCATCGTCGGCGCTGGCATCGGTGGCCTCACGCTGGCGCTCGCGCTGCGCGAGCATGGAATCGATGCGCAGCTCTATGAGCAGACCGACGAGCTGCGCGAGGTGGGCGCAGCAGTCGCGCTGTCGGCCAATGCGACGCGCTTCTACGAGCGCATGGGACTACGCCCGGCCTTCGAAGCGGTGTGCGCGGAGGTGCCCGGCCTGATCTATCGTGACGGACGCAGCGGCGCAGTCATTGGTCATCATCGCGGCACACCCAGCTATCGTGAGCAGTTCGGCGGCTCGTACTGGGGCGTTCATCGTGCCGATCTGCAGGCGGTGCTGTCGAGAGCCGTCGGCCTCGAGCGCATCAAGCTCAGCCATCGGCTGATCGATCTCGCGCAGCACCCGGATCGCGTGAGTCTAACTTTCGACAACGGTCAGCGCATCGACGCCGATCTGGTGATCGGCGCCGATGGGGCGCGCTCGATCACGCGGCGCTGGATGCTTGGTTACGACGACGCCTTGTATTCGGGCTGCTCCGGCTTTCGCGGCGTAGTGCCGGCCGGGCGCATGGACCTGTTGCCGGACCCCGAGACCATCCAGTTCTGGGTCGGGCCTGGCGGCCATCTACTGCACTATCCGATCGGCGACCAGGGAGACCAGAATTTCCTGCTGGTCGAGCGTCATCCATCGCCGTGGCCGTCGCGCGACTGGGTCATGCCAGCCAGCGAGGGCGAACAGTTGCGCCTGTTCAAGGACTGGCATCCGGCCGTGGTGCAGATGATCACGGCCGTGCCGATCAGCCAGCGCTGGGGCCTGTTCCACCGTCCGCCGCTCGGCCGCTGGAGCAAGGGCCGCGTGACCCTGATCGGCGATGCCGCGCATGCGCTGGTACCGCACCACGGCCAGGGCGCCAACCAGTCGATCGAAGATGCCGTGGTGCTGGCCGCGCAGCTGGCCAAGGCGGGCCCGGGCAAATGGCGCGAGGCGCAGGAAGCCTACGAGCGGCTGCGCCGGGGCCGCACGCGCAAGGTGCAGTACGCGTCGATCACCACGGCGGATGCGCTGCATCTGCCCGACGGGCCAGCCGCACAGGCGCGCAATGCCCGCCTCGGTGCGCGCGACAGGATGCTGCATCACCTGGACTGGATTCACGACTTCGACGCCCTCACGCAAGAACCGACCGAACGTCAGGGCGGCACCTGGCTTTGAGCGGGTGCGAGGCGGGTCAAGTGACGCAAGCACTTCTTGCCCGTCGGACTCGCCTCGTCGTGGTTACCCGTCCGGGACAACGTGCGGCTCGATGAACGCGCACCTCGATGAGGCGCCCGGTGCGTCGCCGGCATCACTGTGTTCGATGCGGAACATCGTTAGGGAAAGGATACGGTGCGTGTGGCCCTGGCCATTCTGGCACGGGCGGTCCGCTGAACGCGTCGCAACCACCGAAGCCAAAGAGAACGATCCCGGCGAGCAAACCGGTCGCAACGCCCCGCAGCATCGCTCGAGTGTCCATGTTGCACCTCCCGACACATCACTCTCGTCCGGTTGGACCTTCAATTGCCGCACAGGTTGCGCCGCCATGTCGTGCGCACCGTCAAGCGCAGGCGGTCGACAGTGCGGCAAATACCTCGGCCCGCTTCTCCGGCTGCTCGCTGGGAGAGCTGACCGGCTCAGTCATCCGGAACACCGCGACCGCGTCGTCAAGCGCGCCCGCCTGCTCCTCCAGCGACGCCGCGGCAGCCGCGGCCTGCTCGACCAGCGCGGCATTCTGCTGGGTCGCCTTGTCCATCAGCGTCACCGCGCAGGTGATCTGCTCGATGCCCCGCGACTGTTCTTCCGAAGCCACGCTGATTTCGCTCACGATACGGGTCACATTGCGCGCGGCACTGACGATCTCCGCCATGGTCGCGCCGGCGCGAGTCGCGAGTTCGGAGCCATTCTCGACCTTCGCCACCGAACTGACGATCAGTTCCCTGATCTCTTTCGCCGCGGCCGCCGAGCGCTGCGCCAAAGCACGCACTTCACCCGCCACCACGGCGAATCCACGCCCTTCGTCGCCGGCACGCGCGGCTTCCACGGCGGCGTTCAGGGCAAGTATGTTGGTCTGGAAAGCGATACCTTCGATCGCACCAATGATGTCGACGATCCTGTTCGACCCCGACGACATCTGCGCGATCACGTCGATGACCTGATCGACCACTTCACCGCCACGCGCCGCGGTTTGCGACGCGTTTTCAGCGAGCGTGCTGGCCTCTCGCGCATTGTCGGCGTTCTGCCTGACCGTTGCCGTCAATTCCTCCATGCTCGCGGCGGTCTCCTGCAGCGTCGCCGCCTGCTGCTCGGTGCGCGTCGACAGATCGGCATTGCCGCTCGCAATCTCGCGCACGCCGTGCGCGATTGCCGCCGTGCCGAAACGAACCTGACTGACCGCGGCAACGAGGCTCTGCTGCATGCGGGCAAGCGCGTCCATCAGCCGGCCCATTTCGTTGACGCTCGCGCCGGCGATCTGCCCCGTCAGATCGCCGGCCGCGATTCGTTCGAAGTGCTGAATGACCGCGTTGATCGGCCGCACGATCGATGCGGCAACCATGAAGCGCGTGAACAGACCAAGCACCAGTGCGACAAGACCGATCGCAGCGAATACCCAGCACAGCAGACGAAAATGCTGCTGGGCCGATTTGAAGCGTGTCTCTTCGTGCTGCACCTGAAAGTTCTCCAGCGCAAGTTCGGCACGTTTATAGTCGCTGAACACCGCATCGGGCGCCTGTCGCTCAGCGGTCCGGAACGTGATGAAATCGTTCTGATCGAGCGCGGTAACTTCGGGCAGAAGCACCTGCTTCATCAGCTGCTCGCGCTTTGCGCGCAGCGCGTCGGTCAGCGCCTTCTCGTCGTCGTTCGACGGAGGCTGCGTCAGATAAGCCGCCAGTTCGCGATCGCTGTCTGCGAGCCCTGCATGGACGCGAGCGAGCACCGCGTCAGTGGGCTTGCCCTGCGCCACGAGCGTTTCGTAGGCACCGAGATCGACACGCACATTCAAAAGCGCCTCGCCGCTCGCGGCGATGTGGCGAATCGCAACGGTCTCTTCGCTATACATCTTTTCGAGCGCCGCGTTGCTGGTCTTCAAACCAGCGACGGATATCACGATCACGAACATCAACGCGGCCGTGTAGCCCACGATGGTGACCGTGAGCGCGGTCCGGATAGTCGTATTGCTGAACATGTCTCTGCCTCGCCTGCTGAAAAGAAAAAGCGGCCGCGGAAAGGTCCGCGGCCGCAAGCTGGAGAACATCGATTGAAACGGATGCGCTGCGAGGCTGTGTTCCCGATCAGAACCGGGTACGCACACCCGTGGTCAGTTCGAGCTGGTTCGTCGCGCCGAACGTGGTGCCGACCGTATAGCCGCCGTGCAACCTCATATAGTCGCCGGCCAGATACACTTCGGTGCGCTTGGACAGGTGATAGAACGCGGACCAGTACAGCGTTTCCTTGTAACCGTTGTGCAAGCCCGAGGTCGGGTCGAAGGCGCCGATGTTCGCGTTCGGAATATTGCCGTCGACGTTGTATGCGGCATTCTTCACGCGCATCTGCTGATAGCCGAGTTGGTAATCGAGCGGTCCCTTCGGCGACAGTTTGAGCGACACGGTCCACGCGTTATCCTGGCGCTGACCCAGCGCGCCCTGATTGCCGAGATAGCGGAAGTAGCCGGCATTGGCGCGCAGAATACCAAACGTATAGTTGCCGCCGACCGAGAACGACTGGTTCGTGTTGCCCTCGCGGTTCACGTGGCTATAGAAGCCCGACACATTGAACGGGCCGCCGTTATAGCCGAGCGCAACCTGATAGTTCGCGTTGGAGCCGAAACTCGTCGAGTTGCCGAACGCGTAACCCGCACTCGCGAAAATGCCGTTGCTAAAGAGCTTCTTCCACGCGACGCCGTTTTCATAACGCGTGCCGGTCGCGCTGGCCGCGTAGAAAATCATCTGCTTGAAGTTGTTCGCGTTCGTCCAGCCGCCCTCTTCCGTCGTCAGGCGCGCGCTGCCATACGGGTCGCCGTAGATCGCCGCTGCATCGCGTGCGATGGTGTTCTGGAAACCCGCCGTGATTTTGCCGAATGTGTCGTTTTCAACGCCGACCCATGCATCGCGGTCGAACAGTTGCCCCGGGTCTTCCATCTGGCCGTTGGCCACGACGAATTCGCTTTCCAGTCGGAAGATGATCTTCGTGCCGCCGCCAATGTCCTCCGCGCCCTTCATGCCCCAGCGGCTGCCACTGAACCACGGTTCACCGCCGATACCCATGCCGATGACATGATTGCCGTTCGCGTCCGCGTGCGTCTGGTAAGTCGGCACGCTCAGATCCATCAGGCCGTAGAGCTGCACGCTCGACTGCGCATACGCGCCGCTTGCCCCGAATGCCGTCGCTGCGACAGCCAGCGTAAGGTATCTTTTTTTCAAGTCCGTCTCCTCAAGTTGCTGCGTTGAAATCCTAACTTTTCTCATCAGGGACTCTGCTCCAGCCGCTCCTGTGACGGCCTGTTCGACATCCCGATGGCGCAATCCTAGATACCCCAATCCTTCACGATCCTTTCCCGTATCCTTTGCACAACTCAGTGAATTCACTGATACGCGACGACTTTCCTGTCCATCGTTCGGAATCCTTTGCAGATCCGGGCAGGCATGGGACCACGCCGCCGCGCCCTGTAAATGGCGTGGCCGGACCGCCGCGCCAGCTCGATATCGGCGCCGCAATCGCGTTCAGTCTCGCCAAGGTTGACAATTCAAAGATCAGGCCGCGCGGGACAGGTGCCACGACCTGCGCCGCGTCGGTTTCCTCGCGAAGCATCTGCCGGCATGACGCCTGCCTCGCGGCCACAATGGGCGCCCGTTGCACCCTTGCGCTTACCGCGCCAGTGACTTATTTCGAACTGACAAACTCGTTCGTGTAGGTTTTGGTCAATTCGACATGCTTGCCCTTGACCGATGGGTTGAACGCCGACAGTACCTTGAGCACGGTTGCCGGACCGTCTGCCGGCATCTTTCCGTCTGCCGTGTACATCGGCAAAGAGGCCTTTAGCGCGCTCACATAGAGCGGCTTGTCTTTCTGATAGTCGTCGGGCATCTTCGCCGCGATTTCCTCAGCGCTGTGCGTGTGGATAAATTGCATCGTGCGCACGAATGCATGGGCGAGCTTCGCGGCTTCGGTCTTGTGCGAATCAGCCCACGCCGCCTGCACATACAGACTCGACGCGGGATAGGTGCCGCCCAGCGCGGCTCTCGTGCCCTCCACCGAGCGCATGTCGACCAGCACTTTCGCATCGCCGGACTTCTGCAGTGCCGACACGGTAGGCTCGGTTGTCATGCCCGCGTCGATGCGGCCTTGTTTGATTGCAGCAATGAAGCTAGCGTCAGCGCCGACCGGCAGCATCGTGTATTCGGTCGACTGGATGCCGTGCTGGCCGGCAAGGTACTGCGTCAGAAAGCTGGTTGACGAACCGAGGCCCGTCACGCCCAGCGTCTTGCCCTTGACGTCGGCCATGGACTTGACCGTGTCGGCCGCTTTGGTCGAGACCATTTCGACCTCGCCCGGCACCTGACCGAACACGACAATCGCTTTGACGTCCTTGCCCTTTGTTTGCAGATCGATCGTGTGATCGTAGAAACCTACGACAGCCTGAACGGCACCCGCCAGCAGTTCGTTTTCAGCATCGACGCCGGCCGGTTGCGACAGCAATTCGACATCGAGTCCTTCGTCCTTGAAGTAGCCGAGCTGCTCGGTCAGGCGCGCTGGCAGATAAATCAGTTTGGTGATGCCGCCGACCATGATGGTGATCTTCTCGCTGCCGGCGGCCATCGCGTGCTGAGCGGAAAGGCCGAACAGCAGGCAGCAAGCGCCGGTGATATGACGAAACGCTTTGAATCTCTGTGGCATCGATTGTCTCCATTATTGTCGGCGGCGAAGTGCTGCCTCTGTGCATCGATGGAGCGATTGTCGAAGCATGAATCCTTCCTGCCGCTTTCAAGACGACGGCTTGCAACTAAGGGATTTCCATGAGAGGAATCGTTGCCGGTGCAAAAGCACAGCCACGTTCAGGTCTGCGTCGACGGTTCGTCGCCTGACTCAGGGAAGACCCAATTCATCGTGGAAAACCCCCATCGGAACTCACCACCGCTGAAAGCATTGAGAAGGTTTCGCCTTCTTAGAATCGGATCATCGACATAGAAGACCTTATCCTGCATGCAACATTCGAGCGGCGACACAGCCAGCGCCCTACCTGGGGCCGCACGTCGGTTGATTACAGCAATATGACTGACGACGGTATTCACGACTACCTGATCCGCGGTATGACGTCGCAATGCAAGCCATTCCGGCCAGCAGATTGGGCCGAACGCCTCACCGGGGTCATCACGCTGTTCGTTGGCGAGCGAAGCACTGGCATTCATATCGCTTCCACGCGCCTTGCAATGCCCATTTTTGAGCAGGATCTTAAATGCCTGCACGTTGCGCGCGAATTGCGGCGCGTCTGTCCCGACGCGTTTGACTTCGTCATGCGGTTCGCCAGTGACAACGACCTTACAGTCGAGCTCTACCGTATCCCTCGATGAACTATCGGGGTGAGTTCGAAATGATGGGCGGCACTTCGTTAACGAATAGGGATGAAGTAAAAGCGTCGGCGCTTACCTTTCAATAAGCGCAGCGCGCGATGGCCAGGAGACAGTTGATGCAGATACTCCCAGAGGTGCGTTACACCTATGTGTGCGCGGCGTGCCTATACCGTGGCACCGTATTGCGGCCGGATGCGTCGCATGCGCGAGAACTGGCCATCTGCGCCCGATGCGACGGACAGGTATGGTTGTACGGCGCTGACCCGGCAGATGAAGGAAAAGCGTTGAATTCCCCCGGAGCTTTATCAAGCTGGCAAACATAGATACTTCCCTCGCGGATGTGTGTGAATCATTCGCTGGCAGTAACTGAATCTGAACCTCCTCGTCGAACGATTGTCTCAACCGGGTTCCGGCGCCGGACACGCGCTCGGTGATCTGCCGAGTCACAGGCTACATATCGTTCGCGCAGCAGCGCCCGAACAAGTGCAACGAACGGCGGCGCCAAAGTGCGACGGGTCCACGCACAATCGCAGGCGCCGCTCTTTTGTCGACGATGAGGAGGATGTGACATGCCAAAGAAGCGCTCAGATCAATCTTCGGCCGCGCGCAGCAACACCAGAGATCGAGTACTCGCCGCGCCGGTTTTCTCGCAGCCACAGCCCACACCGGATCCGCAAACATTTGTCGTCAGGCACGCGTCGGACGCTGCAGCTTACAAGGTCATCGACGAACTGAACCGTGAGCATAAACTCAAGGCGCTCCCTTTTCCCGCGCCGCGTGGCGACGCCGAGCCCAGGCTTACATTTGCCCAGGTGATCAACGACAATCAGACGCTGCTCGAACAGATCAGCGCGAATCAACAGATTGTCTTTCATGCCACCGGCGACTGCGGCAGCACGAAAGGCCCGCAAACACAGAACGAAGTCTCGGACAAGATGGTGAGCGACTTCGATGAAACGGACCCGGCGGAGGTGCCGCAATTCAACTTTCTATTGGGCGACATCGTCTACAGCTTCGGCGAGTCACAGTACTATTACGACCAGTTCTACGAGCCGTATCGTGACTATCACGCGCCAATTCTCGCCGTAGCAGGCAACCACGACGGAATGATTTCGCCGCTACAGCATGAGAAGAGCTTGCAGGCGTTTCTGAGAAACTTCTGTACCGACTGCTTTCAGGTCTCGCCAGATGCCGGCCACCTTTCACGTACCGCACAGATACAGCCGGGCGTCTTTTTCACGTTCGAGGCCCCGTTCGTGCGCATCATCGCGTTGTATAGCAATACGCTCGAAGACCCTGGCGTGATTGCGAACGGCGATATCGGCCACAGCCAGCTCAAGTTCCTGAAAGCGGCCCTGAAACGGGTGAAGAAGGAAAATTATCGCGGCGCGCTGCTGTTCGCGCATCACCATCCGCCGTATGTGGCGCGCGGCCGTCATGGCTGGAGTGTCGAGATGCAACAGCAGATCGACGCGATCTGCACCGAGGTCGGTGTGTGGCCGCATGCCGACCTCGCGGGACACGCGCATAACTACCAGCGCTTCACGCGAACCCGCCCTGATGGCACGCAGATTCCCTATATCGTTTGCGGAAATGGCGGCCACGCCGTGCAGCGACTCACCACGAACGGACAACCACCACTTCGCGCGCCGCAACTGATTCAAGCTGCGTCGAAGCACACGGACGCTGTCGTCTTTGAAAACTACGATGACCAGAACTACGGTTACCTGCGGATCATCGCCAACCCGACGCAGCTGCGGATCGAGTACCACCCCGCTGTCGACGGACCGCATACGAAAGCGCCCGACGATCAGGTAACCGTTGATCTGGCTACGCGCAAGCTGTCACACTTCGTAGCCCGCGATTCCGGCGTACCTGCACTCGCCGCGCGCATACGCGAGTTCGCGCAAGGGATGGACCGGCAGAATTGACGAAAGTCTCGCCGGAAATCGTGCGTGCCTGTCATCTGGGCGCGTCAACCTGTAGTCGGCAAAGAACCGCGGGATTATGCCGTCGTACTGGTCACCTTCTCAGGTGACTAGTACTGCTGATCGACATCGGCATGTAGTTGCACTGCACGAGCGCCACGAACGCCACGAACGCCCGCATACGCACGGGCTTCTCGAACAACCCACACATCGGCGTCGCCACGTCAATCTCCACCGCCCTCGTCGCCGGCCCGGCCATCCGGGCGGTCGTGACACCCAAAGGCCACTTCTTGTTCTGTAGCGGTCGCCGTGGCCCAAACCAGGCACAAAATACCGTTTGTAGAGTCCAAAACATGCGTGTAGTTTACGTTACATGACTACGCTAACCACCTGGTCCCTGCTGGTCCTCACGCTTCCCACCGAAAACGCCACGGCCCGCATGCGCTTCTGGCGGGCGCTGAAAGCGAAGGGATGCGCGGTGCTACGTGACGGCATCTACCTGCTGCCTCACACGGATGAGCGCGAACAGATGCTGCGCGAACTCGCGGTCGCCATCGCCGATAGCGGCGGCACCGCGTATCTGCTGCGCGCGCCGAGCCTCGATACCGCGCAGGAAGCGGAATTCCGGGCGCTTTTCGATCGCAGCGAAGACCACGCGGAGTTCATCCGCGCGCTCAAGGATGCACGCAAGACGGTTGCGGGCCAGTCAGCGGCTGATCTGACAAAGCTGCTTCGGCGCCTGCGCAAGGATTACGAAACCATTGTTGCGATCGACTACTTCCCGCGCGATGCAGCGACACGCGCCGAGGCCGCCTGGCAGGACTTCATCGGTCTGGTCGACACCGTGCTTTCGCCGGGCGAACCGCATTCTGCCGAGTGCCCGATCCGGAGTCTGTCGGTCAGCGACTACCAGGCGCGCACGTGGGCCACGCGGCAGCACATGTGGGTCGATCGCGTCGCGAGCGCGTGGCTGATCCGGCGCTTCATCGATCGCGACGCAAACTTCATCTGGCTCACATCGCCCAACGCCTGCCCCGCGAATGCGCTCGGTTTCGATTTCGATGGCGCCGCGTTCACCCATGTCGGCGAACGCGTGACGTTCGAGGTGCTGATCGCGAGCTTCGGGCTCGACAAGGATCCCGCCCTGCTTCGGCTGGGCGAAATGGTCCATGCGCTGGATGTGGGCGGAGCCCCTGTTCCCGAGGCCATCGGCTTCGAAGCCGTGATGGCAGGCGCGAGGGAACGCGCGGCCGACGACGATCAGTTGCTCGATGATATGAGCCGTGTACTTGATTCCCTCTACACGCACTTTGCATCGACCGCAAAGAGCCGGGACGCGGGAGGCCGATCATGAGCGCCACGGCGGCGACCTCGCCACGCTACACGCTCGGCCAGCTGGCCCTGTACATGCTGCGGCTCGGCGCGTTCGGGTTTGGTGGGCCCGTGGCGCTCGTCGGTTACATGCATCGCGACCTCGTCGAGCAGCGCGGCTGGATCAGCGAATCGGATTATCGCGAGGGACTCGCGCTCGCCCAGATGATGCCGGGACCGCTGGCGGCGCAGCTCGGCATCTATATGGGCCACGTGCACTATCACATCGTCGGCGCAACGCTGGCCGGTATCGCCTTCGTGCTGCCGTCATTCCTGATGGTAGTGGGCCTTGGCTGGGCCTATGTCCACTTCGGCGGGCTCTCGTGGATGCAGGCAGCCTTCTATGGTGTGGGTGCAGCAGTCGTCGGAATCATCGCGATGAGCGCATACAAGCTCACCACGAAGACCATTGGCAGCAACAGGCTCCTGTGGGTGATCTATCTGATACTCGCAGCCGTGACGGTCATCACTGAATCCGAGATCGCGTGGCTTTTCATTGCGGGGGGCCTCGTCAACTGGTTCGTCGTTGCGCCGCCGAAATGGCTCAAGAAAGGTGGACTGAACGCAGTCGCGCCGGCGCAACTGCCGGCCGCGAGCGGCGTGCTCAGTGGTCTCGACTGGCCATTGCTCGGCCAGATCGGCTTGTTCTTCACGAAGGCCGGCGCTTTCGTGTTCGGCTCGGGACTCGCGATCGTGCCGTTCCTTTACGGCGGCGTCGTCACCGAGCATCACTGGCTCAACGACAAACAGTTCGTCGATGCCGTGGCCGTCGCGATGATTACGCCCGGACCCGTCGTGATCACGGTCGGCTTCATCGGTTATCTGGTCGCGGGATTCGCGGGCGCATGCGTGGCAGCGCTCGGCACTTTCCTGCCCTGCTATCTATTCACAGTGCTGCCCGCGCCGTACTTCAAGAAGTACGGCAAGCTGCCCGCCGTCAAGGCATTCGTCGACGGCATCACTGCGGCGGCCGTAGGCGCCATTACCGGCTCGGTGATCGTGATTGCGCAGCGTTCGATCATCGACTGGCCGACTGTCCTGCTCGCGCTCGCGACCGTGCTGCTGCTGTGGCGCTTCAAGAAGCTGCAGGAGCCGGTCATCGTCATCGCCGCGGCGCTCATCGGGCTCGCTGTCTATCCGCTCATCCATGGGCACGGTTTTTGACGAGACTGGCAAGGTGGTCGCCACGAATGAGCGTGAGGAAGACGGCGATTAACCTGGCGGGATATCACGACTTGTCTCTCGTGGAGGAGCAGCATCATGAAATGGATCACGCGCGAACGTCCCAAGATCGATCGTATCGCCTGCCCGTGGCTGATCGCCCGTTTCATCGACAAGGAGCCGGAGTTCCTATACGTGCCTCGCGATGAGGTGACGCGGCTCGCACAGGAAACCGGGGCCATTCCGTTCGATGTACCAGACGTTGAGCTCGGTCATCACGGTGAACTTTGCAGCTTCGACGCATTCCTGCAGAAATATCGGCTGGACGATCCCGCGCTGCTCCGGCTCGCCGGCATCGTTCGGGGCGCCGACACCGGCCGGCTGGATCTTGCGCCCGAGGCCACCGGTCTTTACGCGATTTCTGTTGGCCTATCGCACAACTTCACTGACGATCACGAGCAGTTACGACAGGGCATGATCGTTTATGACGCACTGTATGCCTGGTGCAAAAGCAGCGATGAACACACGTGAGGGGCGCACCGTTTCGTTGACGCACCGAATGTCGCGTTGGCTATTACCGGCTGGCGTCGACAGCGCGGCGCGGTGGCTGCTGATATCCCGTGGCCTGCGCGGTTTCTGTGACGGATTTATCGCGGTCCTGCTTCCGGCATACCTGCTCGCACTCGGGTTCGGACAGCTCGACGTCGGCCTGATCAGCACCACAACGCTTATCGGCTCCGCTTTGGCAACCATCGTCGTCGGTGCGCTTGCCAGGCGTTTCGCGCCGCGCCGGATGTTCGTTTTTGCCGCCGCACTGATGGTCGGCACCGGGCTCGGCTTTGGCGGGTTATCGTCACTGCTGCCGATCCTGATCGTGGCCTTCGTGGGTACGCTCAACCCGAGCTCAGGCGACGTCAGTCTCTTTCTTCCCCTCGAACAATCGCGCCTTGCCGAAATGGCGGCCGGCGACACGCGAACGGCATTGTTCGCGCGCTACAGCCTGATCGGCGCTTTGTCGGCATCGCTCGGGTCTCTCGCGGCAGGCCTGCCGGCGTGGCTGGTGGCGCATGCCGGTGTGACGGAGCCGCTCGCCATGCGCGCAATGTTCGTGCTGTATGCGGGGACGGGCGTCGTCATCTGGTTTCTGTATCGTCGGCTACCGCATTCCGGCACGCAGATTCAGCGCCACACTGCACCGCTTGACCAGTCGCGGGGCATCGTGACGCGTCTCGCCCTGCTGTTCAGCGTGGACGCATTTGCCGGTGGCCTCCTGGTCAACTCATTGCTGTCGCTGTGGCTCATGCAACGCTTCGGCCTGTCAGTCGGTGCGGCGGGGCGATTCTTTTTCTGGGCAGGGCTGCTTACCGCGCTTTCCCAGCTCGCGGCGCCGCCTCTGGCCAGGAAAATCGGTCTGCTCAACACGATGGTGTTCACGCACATTCCCGCGAGCCTGTGCCTGATCGCCGCTGCCTTTACTGCTTCACTGCCCGCGACCCTCGCGTTACTGCTCGCTCGCAGCGCGTTGTCGCAGATGGACGTCCCTACGCGTACCGCCTATGTGATGGCCGTGGTCACGCCCTCCGAGCGGCCTGCCGCCGCGAGCTTCACGTCCGTACCGCGAAGTCTTGCCGCGTCGCTCGGGCCGACCCTGGCAGGCGGTCTAATCGGAATGGGATGGCTCGGCGCGCCGCTCGTCGCCTGCGGCGCGCTCAAGATCACCTACGATCTTTCGCTGCTTTTCCTCTTCCGTCATGTCAAACCGGATCGCTGATTTCACTCATCCAATAAATTGCAGCACACAGATACGAGGAGCCGAACGTACCAACATAACGCACAGCCTGGACAGATAGCGACGCATTTGCGCGTACTGCCCACCAAATGTCGAAGGAGGAATTTCTGATGTCATCTTTACGACGCCTCTCGCAAGCATTAGTCATCGCGATCGGTATTTGCGCCGCCGCGAGTCAGGTCGATGCGCAACAGCAGACCGCGCTCGATACCGCGCGCATCGAGCAGATCACTGGCCTGAAAGGCACGTATTCCAAACAGGAGGACGTGTTCAAGATTTCGAAGCCGCGCAACGACGTCAAAATCCAGGTCGACGGCTGGACCATGCCACCGTTCATGGGTCTGACGTCTTATGCGGCGTTCAAGCCGGCCCATGGTTCGCAAGCCATGATGATGGGCGACACCGTGCTATTCGAAGACGAAGTTAATCCGGCGATGAGCGCTGCGCTCGACGCCGGGCTGGAAGTGACCGCGCTCCACAACCATTTCTTTTTTGACCAGCCCAAGGTGTATTTCATGCATATCGGCGGCCAAGGTGACGTTGCGAAGCTCGCGGAGGGCGTCAAAAAGGTCTACGACCGGATAACGGAGGTCCGTTCTGCGCATGCCGATCCTGAAAATGCCTTTCCAGGGCATATCGCCAGCCCGAGCAGCATCACCGCCGCGCCACTCGAAGCGGTGTTCGGCTCGAAAGGCCAGACGAATAACGGCATGTTCAAGGTAGTCGTCGGCAGGACAGCCAGCATGCATGGTCTCACCGTCGGCAACGAGATGGGTGTCAACACGTGGGCTGCATTCGCCGGTACTGACGACGAAGCGGTCGTCGACGGCGATTTCGCCATGCGTGAAGGTGAACTGCAGACCGTGCTCAAGACCATGCGCGCGTCCGGGATCAATATCGTGGCAATCCATCAGCATATGACGGATGAGACGCCCCGCATCCTGTTCCTGCACTACTGGGGCAAGGGAAAGGCAATCGACCTGGCAAAGAGCGTCAAGGCGGCCCTGAATGCGCAGAGCTCAAGCGCGCAGTGACGCTGCGGTATTTCGCAGGCGATGTCACCGATTCGCTCATGCGTAGCGGTGATGTAGTGTCGTGGGAGGTTTTTATGAAGACCTTGCAACGTTGGCGCTTTCGTCCGGTTGTCCTGCTCTACCTCGTGCTTCTCTTTTTATCGACGATCGCAGGTGGTCTGACACAAATGATTCCATACGCCGCCGCGGACGAAGGAACCGATAGCCTGCCGCTGGCACACATTGCCGATATCCCGTTGCCGGGTCGCGCAAGCCGACTGGACTACGAAAGCTACGATCCCGATCGGCACTTGCTATTCATCGCCCACCTCGGCGACGGGGAAGTTGTTGTGGTGGATGTGAACGCTTCGCGCATGGTCGCACGGATTGCTGGCGTTTCATCAGTTCATGGTGTGCTCGCCATTCCAGGGATGTCGCGCGTATATGCTTCGGCAACGGGAACGGACGAGATCGTCGCCATCGATGAGGCAACGCTCAACATTGTCGCGCGCATGCCTGGCGGCCACTACCCCGACGGGATGGCTTACGCGCCAGAAACGCACAAGCTCTATGTATCGGACGAGGCCGGTGGCACTGAGACAGTCGTTGACGTTCGGCGCAACCGGCGTGTCGCGACCATTCCTCTTGGCGGTGAGGTTGGGAACACGCAATACGATCCGCAATCGCGCCACATCTTTGTCAACGTCCAGACCCGCAACGAACTCGTCGAAATCGACCCAACCGTCGACAGGATCGTTGCCAGGTTTGCGCTCCCGGGAGCCGAGCACAACCATGGACTGTTGATCGATTCGCCGGATCGGCTTGCCTTTGTCGCCTGTCAGGGCAACGACAAGCTGCTCGTGTTCGAAATGGAAGCGCGGCGCGTCGTCCAGTCGTTCGACATCGGCAAAGACCCCGACGTGCTCGCGTTCGATCCGGCACCTGGCAGGCTCTATGTGGCTGGAGAAGCAGGCGTTGTTTCGATCTTCACTGTCAAAGGCTCGCACGTCGCCAAAATCGGCGAAGGACGGGTTGGGCCAAACGCACATGTGGTCGCGATCGACCCCAACACACACCGCTCTTACTTCCCACTGAAGAACGTTGACGGACGTCCGGTGCTGCGCGTAATGGCACCCAGGTAATGCGCCGGTCGCTAAGCGACGCACACGCCCGGGACAGCGACCTTCTGAAACAGGTGTGGGGACGCAACGGCAGTTGATGGATAGGTTGATATCTTCGCCCTGAACTCCGGATGCATGAATGCAGCCCTGAAATGAGCGGTCGATTCCCAGATCGCGTAGTTGAGGTAGGTCACACTTTCGCCGATGGCACGGTGCAGCTGGGTAGAAATGAACCCCGGTTGCTCTTTCATGAACTTGGCGTCGTCCTGCCATGTCCGTAGAAAATCCTGTTCATCAGCTTGCTCGAGCGTGAAGATATTGACGAGTACGACGGGCGCAGCATCGACGGCGAGCTGACGGTCGATAGGAAACGCGGGGTCCAGCGGGCGGAAGGTTTGCATGACACACCTAATTTGGTAATATGTTGACAATGTTTCGTCCAATCTAGTTGATTGGTGTCATGCTGTCAAGTTGTTTTTGTGATGTCAAAATGCCAAAAATCAAACGTACGCCCGCGGGCGAAACCTTGACGAACCTGATTCCTGATCTGTTCGCACTCAACGGTCACCTGCTGGCCGCTGGCGACCGGCTTGTCGAACCTCTCGGACTAACGAGCGCGCGTTGGCAAGTGTTAGGCGCTGTCGTGAGTGCTGATGTTCCCGAGCCGGTTTCGTGGCTCGCGCGCAGAATGGGCTCGAGTCGCCAGAATATCCAGCGCATCGCTAACGACCTCGAGGCCCAAGGACTGGTCGCATTCGAGAGCAATCCGAATCATCGCCGCGCGCCCCTTGTTGTGCTGACTGACAAGGGTCGTACGGCGTTTGATACTGCAATGCGTTTGCAGGCGCCGTGGGCGAACCGCCTGGCGGAGGGGTTGTCGGTCGCCGACGTCGAAAAAGTTCGGCAAGTCGTGGAACTGCTTTCCAGCAGGCTGGGAGCCGGCGACGCCGCCGACTGACGCAAGCGATCATGCCGAGACGTACCCGACGGTGAGCACGACGAGGGCCGCGGCGAAGCAAAAGGGCCTCATGCTGACGTGAACTCAGGCAACGTTGCTTTGACAATGTGGCCGATGACGAAGATTGGAATGCAGCCGCGTCACGTCAGTTTGTCTTCAAGAGGAAGTCCACCCACGCCGCCACGACATTCGGTCGCTAGATCAGCACGTTGCGTACTGCCCGCAGCAACACGGCGCGCTCACCTGCGCGTCCTGCCGATCGTCCTTGCGCCTTTCGATCCACACCGAATCGCCGAATTCATGCGTCCGATAACGGTGAGCTTCGAGCGCCGCCGTCGCGCGGGCAAGCGTCGCGCGATCCGCGAACGCGCGTAGCAGTTCGTAGTGACTCGAACCGGGTTCATGCGCGCCGGACACGACGACGTCGACGATACGCAAGCGCGTGTTCGGTCCGATCCGTTGAGTAGCAATCCCGTCTCCGGCATGGACGGTGCCATCCACACTCGCCGCATGCTCGAGCGCGCGCACGACGGTCGTGCCGATCGCCACGACGCGTCCCTGCCGTGCGCGTGTCGCTTCGATCAACGCGGCCGTCGCGGCTGGAATCCGATAGGGTTCGTCGAATGGCAAACAACGATCGAGCCCAGCATCGCCTGTCGATGAGAGGCCGGCTGCATGCGTCAATGTTGCGAACGAAATGCGCCGCGCGTGTAGGCTTTCAATGGTGCGCCAGTCAAGCACGAAGCCGGCTGATGGCGGCTCGAACGCCACCGGCTGCGCGGCGATCGGCGTCCAGACGTCCCACAGCGCGAGCGCGCTGTCCAGATGCGCGTACTGAACTGGCCTGCCGTGCAGCGCGAGCGCGTGCCAGATGTGTACGGCGCTACCGTGCAAGCGCAATTCGACGAAGCGCGGATGACCAAGCATCCGGACGACGGTTGCCGTCAGCGGGCCGAGCGTGAGGCGGTCGCCGGGAAATAGAGCGGGTGGCGCTGCGCGCGCTTCGGTCTGCATATGGAAGTCACCGGCGCCGAACAGGATCGCGCTGAAACGCGCAACTTCGTCAGCGGCGAGCGAAGGCCGTCCTGCGAGCCGCACTTCGATCGATTCGCCCGTCCGGTCGTGAATGCCATGCAGACTTGCAGGCAGCGTCGCCGCATCGTTCGCGATCACGCAATCGTACGCACGAAGAAATGTGGCGAGTGCGCGTCGCGCACGATGTTCGATATGTCCGGAACCATCGACGACAAGCAGTCGCGCATCGTCAGGGCGTTGAATCGGCAGCGTGGCCGCGCGCATCGTCACGATCCCCCGTGAGTGGCGGCATTGCGCAACTCGTGCAATGCCGACGCAATCGCGTCGGCGAACTCGTGCGCTACGTCGGCGGGGCGCTTCAATGTCGCGGGGTCGTCGCCGGGCGCGGCGAGCGCATGCAATGGCGTATCCATATCGCCCGGATCGAGGGACAGCATGCGAATCCGCTGCGCAACAAGCTCAGCGTTCCAGATGCGCGACATCTGGCGCAGCGCCGCCTTGCTTGCGCCGTACGCGCCCCATGTCGGGTACGGCTCGACGGCCGCATCGCTCGATACGTTCAGCACGACGGCGCCACCGTGCTCTCGCGCGGCCGCCGCGAGCGAACCCAGCAATGCCTTGGTCAGCCGGAACGGGCCGAGTACATTGGTCGCGAGTGCGGCTTCGAAGTCTTCGCACTGAGTGTCCCCGAGAAGCGCGAGCGGCACGGGTCCGAGCGACGAAGCATTGTTCACCAGCACATCGACGCCGCCCAGCACGCCGTTGATCTGCAGCGCGAGCGGATAGATATCATCCTTCTTCGCTATGTCGCCGACAATGCCAGCGACCTTCGTGCGTGTGGCCGCCACGGAGGCGACGAGTTGCGCGCGACGGGCGACGAACGCCACCGTCGCGCCTCGGGCGAGCAACTCGTCCATCAACGCGAGACCGAGTCCCGAGGTGCCGCCCGTGAGGGCAACGCGAATGCCATCAAGGTTTCTTTCCGAATCGGTCATGCAGGTACTCCAGTCGCGGGCCGCACGCGTGTGAGCGGCGTCTTCCCAATGGCCTGATAATAAAAACGACCCGTCGCCTGTCCCAGTGCGATGTCCAATTTCTTGTCAGAAAGTCGATACGATGGACGAGACCTCTCACGAAACTACCGATGAAATCGCTCACGTGGCCCAGCACCTTGCTCGCAACCTGGTGGCGCTGCGGCACGCTCGCGCGTTGACGCAGGAAGGGCTGGCGAAGGCGTCGGGCGTGCCGCGCTCGACGCTCGCCAATCTGGAATCGGGCGAAGGCAATCCGTCGCTGACGGTGCTGATGAAGGTGGCCGGCGCGCTCGGTGCGCCACTTGACGAACTGCTTGCGTCGCCGCGAGCGAAGGTGCGCAAGTGGTCGGTCGAGGACATTTCCGCGCAGAATCGCGGCAGCGGCTTGACGATCCGGCCACTGGTGCCCGAGCCGGTGCGCGACAGCATTCTCGACACGATGGCCTTCGCGCCCGGCGCCTATCTGCGCGGCACGCCCCATCTGCCCGGCACACGCGAGTACTTCACGTGTCTCGAAGGGCGGGTCGCCGTGTTCGTTGCCGGCGAGCGACACGGGCTCACTGCGGGTGACGTGCTGGCATTTCCCGGACACGTGCCGCATTCGTATCGCAACGAGGATGCGCATCACAAGGCGCTGGGCGTATCTGTCGTGATACTGGCAAGAGCGGGTGTCTGACCAACACTGTGCGGCCTTGAATCGGCGCTTGCGGTGTCGCGCGGGGGGTATGCGTGTCGACCGGTTGAATTCGCCGAGTCGATCTGCGATGGCTCGCTATAAGAAGCCCCCCCGACAAACTCACATGACATCAAACATGTAAAGCTGCGCAGGCGTGTCCACGATTATCGCCCGGCGCTCGGTTTGATCGGCAAGAACCGCGTGCAGCAGCTCGAGCGTGCGGGCGTAATTCACCTGTGTTTCGAACTGCGTATGGGGCCAGTCGCTGCCCCACATGAGCCGCTTCACGCTGAATGCCTTTGTCAGAAGCTGAACCGCCTCGTGTATGTCATCGTAGTCGTGCCCCGCGTTCCGCCAGCTTCGATAGGCAGCCGATACTTTCACCCACACGCGCTGCGTGTTCCCAAGTTCGAGAAGACGGCGAAAGCCCGGATCATCTATACCTCGAGCGGGATCGGGCCTGCCGAAATGATCGACCACCACGTTCATGCCTTTGTCCAGAAGCGGCGGGACGATGCGCTCGAGACGTGCCGCTTCGGCGTGCACTTCGACATGCCATCCAAGTTCCCGGATATGCGTGAGCGTCTGCGCGCTCACCCAGCGATGCAATGGCAAATCGGCCTGGCCGATCAGATTCAGGCGGATACCGACGATGCCGGCACGCGCCATCGTCGCCAACGTGTCAGGTCCGCAGTTCGGCTCGATGACGGCGACGCCGCGAAGCCGTTCAGGCGCGCGACGTAACGCGTCGAGCAGATAACTGCAATCGGTGCCGAGAAAGCTGGGCTGCACCAGTACCCCATGCGACACGCCGTGCTGATCCAGTTGCGCGAGATATGAATCGAGCGGCGCATCGTAGTCGGGCGCGTAGCGACGCTGTCGTGCGAGCGGCAAGCCGCACTCGAACACATGTGCATGCGCATCAATCGACGCGATATGGGGCGGACGATGCACTGCCAGTGTCTGACTCGCGTCCGAACCCTGCTTCTCCATCATTGATGTTCCTCTACTATCCTTCAGTGACCTCGTGACAGCGGTCTTCTTCAATGTCTGCGCGCCTGCAGCAGAGTGCCTGCATGCTCCGCTTCAGGCACGACTTCATCGAGCGCGCGGCCGCGCGTTTCCGGCAGCATGAGTACAGACAGCACCACGATCGCATAGGCCAACCCTGCATCGATGCCGATGGCGGTTCCGAGCGACATGGTCGCCGACATGTGGCCAACGAGCACCGGAAAACCTGCCGACACGACGCGGCCGAAGTTATAGCAAAAGCCGACGCCTGTGCCGCGGATGCCACGCGGATAAAGCTCGTTGAAAAGCGCGCCCATGCTCGCCGGAATCCCTGCTGCGAAGAAACCGAGTGGAAAGCCGAAGAACAGCATCGCGGTGTTGCCGAGTGGCAGAAACACATAGCCAACAACAGTCAGCACGCAGCAGATTGCAAACAGGAGGATGGTCTTGCGTCGCCCGATACGGTCGAGCATTTGCGCGCTCGCGAGGCACCCGCAAAAGAATGCGACGATCACGACGGCGAGATAGCCGCCGGTGCCGAGCACGGACAGATGGCGTTCGGTCTTCAGAAACGTCGGAAGCCAGGTCATCAGCGCGTAGTATCCGCCATGCGCGCCGACACCGAGTAATGCACCAATGAGCGTCATGCGCAGCACTTGCGGAGAAAAGATGCCGACGCGAGGTCCTGAAGCCTGTGCATCCTGTTGACGCGCTGCGCGCGCCGGCGGCGCCGGTTCCTGCACGCCACGTCGAACATAGAGGATCAACAGCGCCGGCAGGATGCCGATCGCGAACATCGCGCGCCACGCCGTCTCGCCCGGCAGCATCGAGAACATCAGCGCATAGAGCAGCACCGCCGCTGCCCAACCGACGGCCCATGCGCTTTGCACACTGCCCATCGCCTTGCCGCGATGCTCGTTGCGGATCGTTTCCGCCATCAGCACAGCGCCAGCCGCCCACTCCCCGCCAAAACCGAAGCCTTGCAAAGTCTTCAGGAGAAGAAACTGGGGATAGTTCTGCGCGAACGCACAAAGAAACGTGAACACGGAGAAGATCGCGACCGTCCATTGCAGCGTCTTCACGCGTCCGAGCCGGTCGGACAACATGCCCGCCAGCCACCCGCCGAGCGCGGACGCCACCAGCGTGGCCCCGCTCACCAGTCCCGCTTGCGTGCGGCTGATCGACCATTGCGCGACGATGGCCGGAATCACGAGGCTGAACATCTGCACATCGAGTGAATCGAGTGCCCATCCGCCGAAGCACGCCCAGAACGTGCGCCGTTCGCTGCTGGAAATCTCGCTAAACCACTTGAACATGGCTGTCTCCTGCGTTCGCGATCCGTTCGTGCGGATCGACGTTTTGGTATGAGCGGCGACCGTCAGCGGATCTCGGCCTGATAGATGAATTCGCTGGCGGGACCGCGCGAACGCCGCCATTCGAGTGGTTGCCTGTCGTATCCATACGCGAGCCGTTCGATCACCACGGCGGGCGTACCCGGCTCGATGCGCAAGAGCCGTGCGTGCAGCGGGCGGATTGCTTCGACGGTCAGTGTTTCAGTCGCGGAGGCCACGACCTGGTTGCAGGTCGCCTCGTACACGGGATACAGCAGGTCGCCGATCTCCGTCAGCTCGAGTTGCGCGAACGCGGCAAAGCGGACGTACGGTAGCCATATCTCTTCGGCGAGCATCGGCACGCCGTCGATCAGACGAAGACGCGACATCTGGATGACCCGCGCGTGGCTCGATATCTGCAATGCCGCAGCGACGGCGGACGGTGCATCGACGACATCGCGACGCAGGATGCGGCTCTCGGGAATGCGCCGCTCGCCCTGGCGCGTCTGGAAACGGAAGAAACGGAACAGCGAGCTGTCGAAGCTGGCGCGGCGCACGAACGTCCCCCTGCCCTGGAAGCGCTCCAGCAAACCCTCCGCGACGAGCAGATCCACCGCCTTGCGGACCGTGCCTACCGCCACGTCATAGCTGCTGGCGAGCGCCTGCTCGGTGGGAATGGCTTCACCAGGCCGCCAATGGCGGGCCGCGATCAGAGCGACCATTTCATCGCGCAGGCGCTGGTAGCGCGGTAGCCGGTCATCAGCGTGCATCTTTGTCTCCTCCAAATTCATATATATGATTGCATGGATCGATGTTCCATCATCCTGGTAGTAACCCTTCAATACCTTAACGACAAAGAAACAGCGGGTTTATACCCATTGCCGGCCTGACCAAGCCCACTAAACATATATATGAATTTAAACCGGAGACCTTCTGTGAATTCAACCCCGCTCGCCGAGCAGGCTGTCGTGAAGAAAATCGCGTGGCGGCTTATGCCGCTTCTGATCGTGATGTTCCTGATCGCCTTCATCGACAGACAGAACGTCGGTTTCGCCAAGCTGCAGATGGTGCATGCGCTCGGGATGTCCGAAGCGTCATATGGCCTGGGCGCTTCGCTCTTCTTCATCGGCTACCTGATGTTCGAAGTGCCGAGTACGCTCGCGTTGCATCGCTACGGCGCACGCTTGTGGCTCGCGCGAATCATGGTGACGTGGGGCGTCGTCACGGTGGCGATGGCCTTCACACATTCGATGGGCCTCTTCTACGTATTGCGGTTCGCGCTGGGCGTTGCCGAAGCCGGCTTCTATCCCGGCGTGATCTTCTATCTGACGCTGTGGTTTCCGCAGAGCCATCGCACGCGCATGCTCGGCTTCTTTACGCTCGGCAGCGCGCTTGCCAATATGCTCGGCTCGCTCGCGGGCGGTTTGCTGCTGTCGCTCGATGGCAACCTCGGTCTTGCAGGCTGGCAGTGGGTGTTCGTGGCGACGGGCACACCGGCAATCGTCATCGCGCTAGTCGCGTTGCGCTATCTGCCAGAATCGGTCGAGCAAGCGCCGTTTCTTTCCGGCGCCGAAAAGAACCTGATGGTCGCTGCGCTTAAACGTGAAGCGCCGGCCGAAGCCATTTCCGAACACCCGTGGCGCGCGCTCGTCGACAAGCGCGTGCTGCTGTTCGCGTGCGGCTACATGATGATGTCGACGTCGCTCTATGGCGTGACCTACTGGATGCCGACCCTTCTGAAGAGTAGCGGTGTTTCGCATTCAATGAATGGATTGCTCAACATGATCCCGTGGATGCTTTCCGCGCTGCTCCTGCTCTGGCTGCCCGCGAAGTTAAAGCGCGAGGGCGTCGTGCTCAAGGCGATGACGGCGGTGGCGAGCGTTGGCGTAGTCGGCTTCGCGCTGAGTCTCGTACTGCCGGGCCTGCCGCTGCGATTCGCTGCGCTGGTCCTGGGCGGCGCGTGCATCCCGCTGCTGTATCCGTGTTTCTGGTCGCTGCCGCCGCGTTTCTTCACGGGCGCCCGCGCGGCGGCGAGTATTGCGGCGATCAATTCGATTGGCAACCTGGGCGGCTTTTTTGCGCAAAACCTGATGCCCTACATCGGCAAACTGGCCGGCAACACGAGTGCGCCGATGCTGGTGCCGGTCGTCTGTCTGACGCTGCTCGGCGCGGGTATGTCGGTCGCGTGGGCATCGAGTGATCGCGGCACGCGTGCACGCGTTGCGGCTGGGCAATAAGCGGAATGCGCGTCGCGCCGGCTGCATCTGGCCTTCGCGCGAGGCCGTCATCGGGTGGCGGGTGAGGCGAAGTGCTGCCGCAGTGTGCCGAAGCAAAATGTTCCTCTGATGGTCCGCCCGGTGTTGGCCCGCGGTAAGCCATCGCCACGCCCCGCTTCTCACCTTCGCTTCTCACCTTCATAAACACTCACACGAGGGAGTGCGGTTGAAATTCATACGAACGATGATCGAGTATGTCTTTCCACAGGAGGGAGACGACTCCTCACTTCTTTTTCTCGCAATCGCAGCCGCCGCGTTGAACGTCGCGGTCATCGTGCTATGGCTGTGGATCGTCAATACCTTCCTTCACTGACCACATCGGGCATTGCGTCTTTGTCGAACCGAGCACGTACGCGATGAAGACCTCCTTCTCCATGGCCCGATGACCAACGATCATCGCGGTTCGCGCCTGCGCCGCAGGAGAACCGCGAACGTTATCCCAGTCGCTAGCAGCCCGATACCGCTCAGAAGAAGAAGGCTTGATGTCGAAGTCCGTTGAATGAGCAGTGCGCCCGACAGAATGCCAATGGATTGCCCCAGGAAGAGGAAGCAGGAAAACAGCGACACGGCTATAAACCAGTCCACCTATGCCGTATAGCCCGACGACCAGGGCCGCCTGCGAGATCGGCAGACCGATTGCTTCATGGACGTGAGTGGGCAAAAAGGCGAGCGCGCCATAGGCGAGGCAACCCTCGACCATCGTAATCGCAAGCACGACGCGAGCCCAGGACGTTTGGAACACGGATGCCGTATTGTGCAGAAACTGACCTTGCACGGGATCGGCAACGCCCTCTCGCATTCGCGCCTGCATGAATGTCAACGTTCCGGCAATGCCGAACATGACCGCGATGACCAGGAATGCAATTCGCCAGCTTGCGACAGACGGGATCGCCCCACCCGCCCACTGACCGAAGATGGTCCCAAAGACCGTCGCTCCGAGAAGCCTGGCGAGTATTTCCTGGCGACGTTCGTAACCGACGGTGTCACCGATCCATGCCATTGTGAGCGGGACGATACCCGCCGCGGCCGCTCCCGAAACAGCACGCGCGACAAGAAGCTGGTTGAGGTTATCTGACGCGAAAGCGCCGATATTGCCGACTGCACATCCCAGTGCAGCGAAGGCGATTATCTTGACCTTGCCGAAGCGATCACCCAAAGGTCCAAAGAACAACTGCATGACGCCATGGGCAAGCGCAAACACCGAGATGGCGTAGGCTGCGTGCTGGCGATCTACTGCAAAGTTCGCCTGGAGCGACGTCAGCATGGCGTCGCATATCCGCATCGAAGCCAGACTTGCGAAACAGCAACAGTAAAGTGGCCACAGTCGTCGACGAAGGGTGCGCTTCCCCAGTTTGCTGTCTTGTGCTTTCAACGCGAGCCTTGTCCCCAGTGTTTCGATGACTATTGCGTGCGATCGTGAGACGACCAACATGCAGAAAATAGCGAGTTTTTTTGTTTACTGCGTCCCAATGGCAATGGATCCGATGAGCGGCTTACATTGCCCAGTTGCCAGTGTCGCCGCTCCTGCTTCCCACCTGCAAGCTGAAATAGGCCGCGATATTGGCGATGTCACGATCCGAAAGCGGCGCCGCCATCGCGTTCATCGTGACGTTCCGCCGACTCTTACCTTCACGGTAAGCAAGCAGCGCATTCTCCAGATAGGCACGCTGCTGCCCCGCGAGGTTCGGAACACCAGGTATCTTCGCCACGCCGTCCACGCTGTGACACGCGAAGCAGACCGCGGCGCGACGCTTGCCTGCATTGGCGTCCGGGGCGTTCCCCGGAATCTGCGCATGTGCCACGGCGCAGTGCAGCGAGAGCAGGACTAGTCCGCGGCGAATACAAGGCGTTTACCAGAAGGCCAGCGCAGGCTCTCAGGCGGCCATCAATGGCATTCTGGACCCGACAGGCTCTTCTAGTGGAACTGTCCAGGCAATCGCACGAGTAGGTCTGCGCACATCGTTCCAGCGACAAACGGTGCGTAGCTGGATAAGAAGGCTGAGGTCCCGCGAGCGACAGTGCGGGCCTCTGTTGCCTGAACTTGCGGTCTACGGTTGGACTGCCCACGCGCCGGATTAACCCTCTCTGCCTTTTTTTCGTGCAAACCAGCCACCCCCGGGCAATCGACAAGTTCGGCTATTGCCGGATGCCAATCCTCCCAGAACGCTGTTGGTTGTTTGCAAGAAAATGAAGTTGGCTCCAGCGCTTCCATCCCGTCTTTGCTGCATCGAACCCGACTTCCAGAAATGGAGCACCGTTGTATGAACGGCTTTACCCTAAGCATGAAACAGCGCCTTACAGCAGCCTATTTCTCTCTCGGCCTGCTATGCATTTTCGTCGCAATTCTTGGGATCAAGGGTATCGACGATGCTAACGAGCGTGCGCAACGGGCATACGAAGGTGTCACCCGTCCCGGACAGCAGGTTGAAAGATCGTTCATCATGACACTCGGCAGCGCTATCCAGCTCATGGAAGTGTTAGCTTTGACTGATGATGCCGCCAGACGGCAGCGCCTTCAAATCGTTGAGGAATTGCAGAAAGCCAGTAATGAACAGTTCGGCATGTTCGAGCGCAGCAAAAAAGCCGCTGCCTTCACGCCGATCGCAAAGGAGCTTGTCGTCAATCGGCGACGGTTTGTCGAAGCGCTCTCAAAGGTTGAAAGTCTGCTGCGGGCGGGAAAAACATAGGACGCGATGGACGCGGAAACCAACGAGGTCCGCCCGGCCGGTGTGTCGCTGTTTCAGAACATAATGCAAATTGGCGATCTTCTGGACGTTGAGGCGAAAGCGGTTCGCGATCGCGACGTTGTTGCGTATCGCCGCATCATGACTCTAATGATCGCGCTATTGACAACCGGTGGGCTGGCAGTCGGTGCATACACCTGGGTACAGCTTGGAACGATTCGCCGCAGTGTCCGCGCAATGCAGACGACGCTGGATTCCGCCAGCCAGTCACTTGATCTTACACACCGGGCACCTGTCGAACGGATGGACGAGATCGGACAGACTGCTCACGCGTTCAATCAGTTGATGGATCGCGTGTCATCGACACTACTTACTGTCCGCAACTCGGCGGAATCAGTCGCCACGGCGTCGACGGAAATAGCGTCGGGTAACGCAGATCTATCGGCACGAACGGAAAGACAGGCTGCGTCCCTTCAGCAAACGGCAGCGTGCATGCAGCAACTGACCGGTATCGTTCAACAGAACAACGAAAATGCGCGCCAAGCCGCTACCCTGGCCAACCAGGCGTCAGAAACGGCAGCGCGAGGAAATGCGGTCGTCATGCAGGTAGTCGGCGTAATGCTGCAAGCGAGTGAGAGCTCGAACAAGATTGCCGATATCACCGGGATGATCGAAAGCATCGCATTCCAGACCAACATCCTCGCACTGAACGCTGCTGTCGAGGCGGCCCGCGCGGGAGCGCAGGGCCGCGGGTTCGCGGTGGTAGCTGCTGAAGTACGCTCGCTCGCCTAGCGCGCTGCAACCGCGGCGAAGGAAATCAAGAAAGTTCCGCGGTAGTTGGTTGGCGACCACTGCCGCCCCGACAGCCGATACGCAGCGAGCGCGTTTTGGGGCGGCAGTTCAAAAGCAGCGTAATGGCGATTCATCCGACTATGGACCCGACATGCACACCGCTTCGATGTTGTTCCCATCCGGATCGATCAGGAAAGCTGCGTAGTACGTCGGGCCGTAGTCGGAGCGCAACCCGGGCTTGCCGTTGTCCGCGCCGCCCCCGTGTATGCCTTCATGGTGGAAACGCTCCACGGCTTCGCGGCTCGTTGCCTCGAACGCGACGTGCACGCCGCGCGCCGTCGCGGCGTCCGTACCTGCCCCATGCAGCCACAACTGGGCCTGCCCCGGCTTGCCGAACCCTGCAAGCTCGCCTTCATGCATGCACAACTCGAAGCCGAGCGGCGCCAGCACTTGCTGATAGAAGCGCACGCTGCGCGGCACGTCTGATACTCTCAAGCCAATGTGATCGAACATATGCGTCCCTCCTGAATGGCAATTGACCGCATATGGAGCATAGAACGCACAAGCGGATCATACCTAGGGGAAAATTGCCCTGATCGCAAGACACTGCGACGTGCCCCTGCCCGCGTTTTCAACCGTCTTTTGCTCGAAACCGCTGGCCATAACCGACGTCCAAGTCACGCTGGCGGATCGCACCGACACGGCTCCGACAACGTCGTTCATCTTCTTGCGGCGCAATCCGAACGGTACGGGAAGAAATTGGCGCCGGAAACGAATGGATTTTTCTATTTTTTCAGGTTGCGCTGCCGCGCTCCGCCCTATTGCAGGGGCATGCAGACACTGACTCGCCTGTGGCACCGGACCGGTTGAAGCGAGGCACATGCCGCCTCGCGTTTGGACAGCGAAGCGGCACCGTCAAGCCATGTCATCGCGCATTGCTGCGCGTCGGAGTGCTCATTCAATCGGGTCGTAAGGCAGACCGACATAATTTTCGGCAATCGTCTTGAGACCCGCCTCCGAGCTCGTGTAGTAATCGTAATCCGTACGTTGCATGCGCTTGTCAAATGCATCGCGATCCGGAAATTCATGCAGGAGGTTGGTCATGAACCACGAGAACCGCTCCGCTTTCCAAACCCGTCGCAACGCCACCTCGGAGTACTTTTCGATGAGATCGACTCGACCTTCCTGATACACGCTACGCAGAATGCGATACAGCGTGCTAACGTCGCTGGCTGCCAGATTCAACCCTTTCGCGCCCGTTGGAGGGACGATATGCGCCGCGTCGCCAACAAGGAACAGCTTGCCGTATTGCATAGGCTCAACAACATAGCTGCGCAGCGGGGCAATACTCTTTTCAAGTGAAGGACCAGTTACGATCTTGCCGGCGACATCCGCGGGTAGCCGCGTCTTCAATTCCTGCCAGAAGCGCTCGTCGGTCCAGTCCTCAACCTTCTCGGTGAGCGGCACCTGCAAATAGTAGCGGCTGCGCGTTGTAGACCGTTGGCTGCACAAGACGAAGCCACGATGGTGATGTGCGTAAATCAGCTCGTGATTGACTGGCGGAGTGTCGGAAAGCAGACCCAGCCATCCGAACGGATAGACGCGCTCGTAGTGCGTGAGAACTTCCTCAGGAATAGTCTTTCGCGATATACCATGAAAGCCATCACAGCCGGCGATATAGTCGCATTCCAGCCTGATAGTCTCGCCGTTCTTTTCGAACGTCACGTAGGGTCGCTCGGATTTGACATCGTGCAACTGAACGTTCGCCGCTTCGTAAATGATCGGTGCACCGCTAGCTGCGCGAGCGGCCATGAGATCGCGCGTAACTTCGGTTTGACCGTACACGAGTACCGACGAACCGCCGGTCAGTTGCTTGAGATCGATGCGATCGCGTCGACCGCCGAAAACGAGTTCGATGCCATCATGGATCAATCCTTCGGCGTCCATGCGCTGACTGACGCCCGCCTCGCGCATCAGATCGACGGTGCCCTGTTCGAGAACACCGGCACGAATGCGCCCGAGAACGTACTCGCCGCTCTGCCTTTCCAGAATAACGTTGTCTATACCCGCCTTCTGAAGCAGTTGACCTAGCAAGAGACCGGACGGGCCCGCGCCAATGATTGCAACCTGTGTTCGATTCACCATGATCTCCTCCAATTCCTTTGGGGGACGCTGCGCCTTCCCTTTCACGGCAGGTCACTGCATCTCTAATGTTGTATTTTTCGTCAATCAGCCGACTTTGATAAGGCAAATTTCAGATCTAGAATTGCACTTTTCAAATATCCACGTCGGGTCGGCCCGGCTGGCGGTAAGCTCAGATGAAACATGCGACCCTGAAAACCATCCCGGTCTTCAAGCTGTATGGCGAAGGCGCCGCATGGCGAACACCGGATCTGCTGCATTGCGAATCTATTCCTGAGCGCAGCAGCGTGCACGATTGGGAAATTCATAGGCATCGGCATGCCGATCTCGCTCAACTACTGTACGTACAACGCGGAGTGGCCGTGCTTGAAATCGAGGGAGAGCAGACGCGGGTCGATCGACCGTCGATACAGGTCGTGCCACCGATGTGTGTGCACGGGTTCCATTTCAGCCCGGACGTCGATGGGTTCGTGATCACAATCGCGGCGCCATTAATGAACTGGCTACAGAAGCAGAGCGATACCGGACGGCTGGTTCTCCAACATCCGGGGTGTTACACAGCGGATGCCGACCAGCCTTACCTGGATATGCTTTGCACCACGTTGAACCGCGAATACTCGAACCTCGAACCGTCCCGTGATCTGCTGCTGCGCTCGCTGGTCAGCGCGCTGGTAGTATGGGTAAGCCGACGCGAGCGGGAGCGTCACGTGATTGGCGAACGACGCGATCGCAGTCAGGCCTACCTGACCGCGTTTTCAAAACTGATCGAAAAGCACTATCGCGAACATCTTCCGATCAGCCAATACGCCGCGCTTCTCGGTGTCACGCCGGTTTACCTCAATACACTCTGCCAGCGCCTTGCCCATCAAAGTGCGCTCGCGCTGGTTCATCAGCGGCTTTTGCTCGAGGCGAAGCGCAATCTTGTCTACACGACGCTCAACGTGAATCAGATCGCCCATCTGCTCGGCTTTACAGAGGCGGCCTATTTCACCCGGTTCTTTAAACGGCTGACAGGAACTACGCCGAATACTTTCCGCTCCGGAAAGTGAAAGTCACGCTAACGCTTGTACGCCAGCATGCATGGCCGGCTCAGCAAAGCTACGGACATGGACGCGATCTCGAACGCCCGCCTGACGCAAAAACGTCATAACCAGCGCGCCAAGGCGTGTAGCGCGTGGGAAAGAGAACACAGCGAACCTTTCCCCGCTCCATCGCCTTTGGCGTTCTCCAAGAGCCGTCCTGAAGAAAGACCAGGATGATCTTACTTATAGTGACTGGCGCGCACCTCAGCCGCGGCGGCCAGTGCTTCCCGATAGGCTGCTCTTTTTGCTTTGACCTCCGGTTTCAGTTGCTCACGTTTCTCGCGGCTCTTGTGATATGTGTGCGCTTCGATGAAAAGACGCAGGCTCCCACCTGTTACCGGTCCGAGATTACGCTGGACGGGTGGTCGACCCGGATCTACCCATAGAATCTGCTGCATTTCGTTGGTTGCCGGATCGACCCAGCTGATGTAGCCACCCGGCAGAATTTGTCTCGGCCTCTTCACTGCTCCCGTAAAGCTATAGCGCGCGTCGGCGGTGACAGCGGGGTCGTAGAAGTGCGGCGTAATGAAATCGGAAACCGCTATTCCATCGATCGTGTAGGTGTACGGGTCGGCTTCACACGGATCACAGGCCTCAACCAGATACTCGAAGCGGCCCGTGCCATCCTGGATCTCGTCGCCTACGATCTCTATCGAGTTCGAGGTCTGTAGCCGGTTGCCATTCGGGTCGATGAGCATTTCTATGGTTTCGTGACTTGCATCGACTGCCCATTCTTCGCTGCCCGGCGTGACGATTACTTTCGCGTACGGCTGGTTATGGCGAGTCATATGGAAGCCGCCTTCGTCCGGAGGCAGGGTTTTGACGAGCTGTACGGGCCACACACCCTGGGGAATTCTTTTTGGATCGGCCAGATACGAAACCGAGGCACTGACTGGCCAATATTTCGGCAAATCCCGTGTCACCTGGATATTGAGCGCCGCAGCCACCGCGGCCATTGTTTGAGTATCGACCGTACCCGTCGTGTCGACGAGCCCAACTTTGGTTGCCAACATAAGTGCCTCCTGTTCATCTGCTTGCGGTCACGTGAAAGAGCCATGTCGGGCAGGAACCTGCCCGATCTTTCCGCATCGTCTCCATTCGGCAGAGCGGGGGGCGATGCGGAAAGAGGTGGTAATTGCGGTGGTACTTATATTGAATGCTGCTGGCCATGGGCAGATTCACCACAGTTCACCACTATCAACCAATCAATGAGTCGCGCCTGAAGTCAACTGTCCGATCATGTTCCGGATCGCGCGCATCTGAACGCCTTGCTGGTCGGCGAAATGACTGTCCGTGTAACCCCACCAGTCCCAGCATCCGTTCGGGTTCAGTCCCGCAATCGATACTGCCTGCGGATATAGCACGACGATCCGGTTGTTGTCCGCCCATTGCGTGTAGCCCGCGTGCCGCACGAACGTCGTGCCATAGAAGAGGCCGGGCCGCGAGTCGAGCGGGACGTAGTCCTGACCCTGCTCGCAACCGTGCAGCGCGACGTGCAGCCGGCAAGGCGCACCGGCATCGCAGGTGCTCGGTACATAGAGCCATCCTGTAGTGTCCATGCCCGTCGTCCACGTAAAACCCGATGGACGGTTCGCCGGTAGATAGCGACTCTGATCAAAACGGATGAAGCGTCCCTGTCGCGTCGCCGCACTGGGCGGCACGAGCGGATCTGGGCCGTAGATCCAGCCCAGCATCTCCTTCGCGCCATCAACATCGCATTTGCCGATGAACGGCGATTCGCTTTTTGCGCACGCCACGCCATAGTTGATGGTGGGCATGGTGTGGCCTGCATCGGCGATTTCGATGTTCTTCATGCTCTGCGTCGGCACGCCGAGTGCCGCATAGAACTGCTGCAACTGGGTAACAACGGCCGTGGGCACGGTCGCATCCCTTGCCCCCGAGATCGTGACGATGCGTTGACCGGTGACACCAACGACATCGTCGATCATGTGATTGGCCGACAATGTTTTGGTGCGCGAGACGAGCTTCGGCACATCGGTGCTGCCAGCAGAGACCTCGCACGCGCTGGTCGGCTGGATGGTGCATGAGCATCGGGTTGTGGCGATCAGAAGGTCGTTTTGCGAGCAATAGTACGGACCGGCCGCGACGACGCCCACACCCTTGATGATCGACGAATACGCAACGGCCAGCTGCACCGCCATGAACCCTCCCGACGAGATGCCGGAGACCGACGTCTGCGAGATATCGATGTTGAGCGCCGGTAATGGCGGATAGCTGACTGCCTCGCCGTAAGAGCGAGCGGACAGTATCGACAACGCGATGGTACATATGTAAAGGATCACTTTCACCGGCGGGCCTCGCACTCGGTTGCATTGCTTGCAGACACATTGCCGAAGAATCTGTTCCCTGCTCCAGGCGTGCTTTGAGAGGCAGCGCACTTGCTTCGTGCTGGCGGCACGAGGGGCGAATACGACGAGTCGATGTATGTCGGCGCGTTTGCAAAGTCGAATGCTTATCGGTAGAACGAAGTGCGCAGCGACCGTTTTAAGCTCAGCCCGCAATTGATCGCCGATGCTGCCGTATACGTGGCGTACCCCGCGACGTAGATGGGCCCCCTGGTTGTTGATCGGCGCAAGGTGTACTTCGCATGTGATATAAAGGCTGGCCGCATGCATTTGCGCGAGCCTGAAATTGTCAATTGCCTGAAGCAGATCACGAAGATCGAATCCAATCGCCCAAAACTGTGTGCTAACTCACATAATGGAGCGCCTTGTCCTCGTGACGCACGAACAATCGCCTACTGTCTGCATCATCAGATCGGTGATTTGACAGCGGACGCGACGAGGAGGAAAGGCCATGCAAAACGATGTGCTTAAGCAGGGCGATAGTGGCGACGATGTCAAAACATTGCAGCAATGCCTGGCGCGCCATGGTTTCAATCCCGGAGAAATTGACGGTATGTACGGGCAAGCTACCGTCGCCGCAGTCATCGCATTTCAAAAGAGCGAAGGATTGCTACCGGATGGGGTGGCGGGACCGCGTACTCTGTTAGCACTTGGCCTTGCCGATTCGAACGATTTGCCGTCGGCTATCCCTGCGGTAACTGTCCAGGTCGTCAGCCAGATGTTCCCGGTGACGCCGATCGGAAATATAAAAGCCAATCTGCCGTCGGTGCTTTCCGCGCTGGTGACGAACAACGTGGCCGACAAATCCATGGTCCTGATGGCGCTTTCCACCGTGCGCGCCGAAGCGGAGTGCTTCGAGCCAATCAGCGAAGGCCAATCCCGATTCAACACGTCGCCGTCAGGCCACCCCTTCGATCTTTACGACAATCGCAGAGACCTGGGTAACCAGGGGGCGCCGGACGGGGCGCAGTTCAAGGGTCGAGGTTACATCCAGCTCACTGGGCGGTCGAATTACGCGACGTTCGGACCGAAGCTCTCGCCACCCGTCGACCTGATCGCAAATCCGGAACTGGCCGGCGACCCGGCTATCGCGGCGAATCTGCTTGCGTTGTTCCTCGCGGACAAGGAGCTTGCAATCAAGAACGCTCTGCTTGCGGGAAACATGGCAAGTGCGCGGGAACTGGTCAATGGTGGCACAAACGGTCTGGATCGTTTTGAAGACGCCTACCAGCGCGGAGCCGCACTGATTCCCGATTCTTTCGGCAGCTAGCCTGCGATGCGGAGCCAACGATGGCCACTCCTGTTCTTGCTGCCGTGCCGGACGATGAACCGGTGTCGAGCACCTTCGACGAGCTCATCTTCAAACGCGATCTCAATGAGGTCCACCTGCTGCTCGACTTCATATCTGGGCGACCCGACTCGCACATCTGGGACATCGGCGACGTCAAATTCCCGGATCGAAATGACGGGAACGGCGCGCTTCTGACACCGTACCAGGTCATCGAGCGCATCTGCGAAATGCGTTTTCCGCCACCGAGCGGACAAAATATGGCGGATAAGGCAGATAGCGCGGCACTTCTGCTCTACGTGAAAGACAAGTTGAACTCGGTCGCCTATCCTGCGTGCGGCCTGACGATCGCTTATACATACATCTTTCTTGAGGAGATCGAGGGCGTCGCGCGTCAAGCTGCATCGTCCGTGCGTTCCCGGGCGCGTGCCCTCGTGGCGAGAACGGCCTATCCGGGTCTTGTTGTTAGTGCAAAGCGATTCCGTCGTTTTCATAAGAGTGTGGCGTGGATGGGCGCCGCCATCACCCTGCTTGCGGCGATTCTGTTGTGGCTGGTCGTATACGGCGTGCAGTTGACGTCCCGGTTCGAAGAAAACCAGAGGAGTACGGCTGACGTGACGAGCCAGATTTACGTACAGGTCGACAAGGAAAACGCAGCATTGGCGCCTGAAAAGCAGACCCACGACAGCGTTCCGACGCGCTGTCATGCAGACAGGATCGAGCAGCAAAGCAATGAGATCAGGCTCTTGTGCAATCAGTGGTCCTACTTTCAGGCGCGCTATGACAAGTCGATCAGCGACGTTGCCACGTTTGCCAACCATTGGCCATCCACCTGGCTGATGGTGCCGTTTCCGACCTCGCCCGGACTGCGGGAAAAGGCCGAGCTTGGTTACGTCGCAAAACAGGTAAATATCCAGTCGATCACACTGGTGCTCTCCGCGTACGCGAGCTATGTATTGCCCGTCATGTTTGGTGTGGTCGGCACAATCGCCTCTTTTCTGCGCGACATTGGCAACCGGATCACTAGCAGCACACTTGCGCCACGTGATGAAACGCTCGCCATTATCCGTCTGATTCTGGGGGCAATCGCGGGGCTTGCCGTCGGGCTGTTTTTCACTCCCGCGTCCGTTTCGGCGCAAGTGAGTTCGGGGGCAGGCGTGCTGACGCTGTCGGCGTCGGCGATTGCGTTCCTTGCCGGCTATGGCGCCGACGGCTTTTTCCGAATGATCGATATGATGATTACGCGAGTGTTCAGCCTCGATCGTCCAGACAAGTCTTCGCCGGCCAGATGAATCCTGGGGCAGGCACCGACGATCCGAACGGTACGATAAGCGCTTCTCCGCAGCAGAAGAAGAAACGGCGTTTTCGTTTGCCGCGACTGAATTGTCGTCCTGCCAATTGGCCTTCCATTCCTGCCCACGAAACCCAGGCCGCTACCCATTGCGCGGGCACCACCAACGTCCATTAGCGGGCAGGCATTCTGTCGGTCCAGACAGTCGGCTCGCCTGATAGACTCCGCATCGTGCCGAGTGGATCGTAAACCATGGGAGAGCCTATGCTGCGAACATACCGCGGAAGTTGCCATTGCCAATCGGTGAGGTTTGAAGTCCGCGTCGATTTCAGTAAAGGTACGGTGAAATGCAACTGTAGCTTCTGTAGCAGACTGCGGTTCTGGCTCGTCCAGGTTCGGCTGGAAGAGTTTCGTCTTCTTTCTGGTGAAAGCGCACTTTCGCAGTATCAAGGCAAAAACCCGGTAGCCCGACATCCCTTTTGCAAGCGGTGCGGTGTCCACGCGTTTGACCGCGTGGATATGCCAAACGGCACGGGATACCCGTACATCAACGTGAACATGATGTGTCTTGACGAGCTTGACCTGGAAGAAGCCTTGAATGCGCCGGTCGCTTACCAGAATGGGCTCGCGAATGACTGGAGCAATCCCCCTCCGGAAAGCCGACATCTTTGACGTTGTCGCTAAGGAAACCGATATCGAGCTGATAGCAGTTTCCTTAGCAGTCGCATCGAACTCGAGAACGTTGCAATGCATCAGTATTCGCAAACGCGGCTAAACCGTACGGGTCTCTCACTGCCCGACCTTTTCCGATTCGACCACGATGTCCAGCACGTAAGCGACTGACGGTCCGTCGGCGGGCGGGTTATTCACCGTATAGCGCTTCACGCGCAGCACGTTGCGCATGCCCGGTGTGTGGGTATAGCCCTCAATGGCCTGATCCAGCGGTTGCCACGCGCCGGGTGTACCGGTCACCAAACCCTGCTCGTCGAAGTGACGTTCGCGCACCAACAGACATTGCTTGTCTGGAATCAGCGGATGGTTGCACGGCACGGTCTGTGCGGCCACTTCGAGGAAGGCCGTTTCACCGGGGCCGCCGAAACGCGTCTGAGCAGTAGGCACGCCGGTAAAGCTCAACGTATCGCCGCTATCCGTAACCAGTTGCAGGCGCGGTGTGTCGCCGCGGGCCAGCAGGTTCACGTTGAGGCTGCCTTTCAGGCGCTGCGCAATCGCATCGTCGAGCGCGGCGAGGGCGGCATCGTGGCAGGCCATCAAGGTGCTCACCATCGGGCCAATCCGCAGCCGCCCTTTCTTGATGCTGTAATCGGCCCCCATGTTGTTGCAGCTATTGACCACCGTTAACCGGTCAGCACTAAAGTCCAGTTGCACCGGTCTGTTCGTCCCGACGAACAACGCATCGATGCGCCTGCCCTTGCTATCAATTGCGTCATTGAGTTGCCAGTGGTACTGGCTGAGGAGGCCCGACCCGGTCGTCGAGGTCGCGTTCGCGGCGGCCTCGGCGGACGCGCCCGCTGACGCGGCCGGGCTTGTCGCTTCAGGCGTCTGCAAGCAACCGGCAAGAGCGAGTGGCAGCAATAGCATGCAGGGTTTCACGTCGGCACCTCCGATAATTCAGTGAATGCTCCAGATCAGCTGGTCGCGTTAAGGGCGGATGGACGGGAAAATCAAGTCGCTCACCGGAAGTCCTAAGAAGCCAGTAAATGGTACAACCCGGCGGCACTGCGCTGGGTTCCCAGTCGCGAACAGATCGCGCAACGCCCGGACAAGGTGTGTTTGAAGCTGGAATAGTTGATGCTTGAATGCCGCAATCAGCGGCGCGTGTCCGCTCGCACATGTCCATGAAACAATCCGGCGACGTACGTATTGGCATTTCCGGCTGGCGCTATGAGGGTTGGCGCAATAGCTTCTACCCTGCCGGTCTGAAACAGACAGAAGAATTGCAGTACGCGTCGTCGTCCTGTGTCATTTCGAAGCAACGTGGGCACACTGCGTGCTGCACCGACAGGTAACGTTCGTATTCTCGACGGGACCGCCATGGCTGTACTGCACTCGCCCGGGATGACCGTTGGCAGAACGATAGGCAAGGTTGTCGCGTGGATCGTCGCGGTGCTGATCATTCTGATCGCGGCGCTCATGCTATTCATTTTCACATTCGACTGGAATCTGGCGCGGCCGCTCGTCAACGAGAAAACAAGCGAAGCGATCGGTCGCCCGTTCGCGATCGAGGGCGATTTGACTGTGGGCTGGCATCGTCCCGCGGGGGAAACGGGCTGGCGCGCGTGGGTGCTTTGGCCGAGCTTTTCCGCACGCCATATCACGATCGCCAATCCGGATTGGACGAAAAACAAGCACTTCGCGACCCTCGACAGAATCGACTTTCAGGTCAAAGTGCTTCCGCTGCTCACGCACGACATCATCATTCCGACGATCACTCTGACGAACCCGGCAATCGACCTCGAGCGACTCGTCGATGGACGCAACAACTGGACGTTCAAGCTGAAATCCTCGGCGCGACCGTTGGAGTGGAAGCTCGACCTGCATGACATCTGGCTCAATCGGGGGAACATCGCGTTATCCGACCAGCAGCTAAAGATTGATATGCAGGTTGTCCTCAATACACTCGGCCAGCCGATCCCGATCGGCGAAGCACTCAAACAGCAGGAAGAAAAATCACGCGGCGCGTCGGCCGATGCGGTCGGCAAAGAAGGCGCGAAACAACTGAGCGCGCAGGCGAAAGCGGCTGCTCCGAAAGCATCGGAAGGGTCGTCGTCCGTTGTCGCTTCCGGCGCTGCGCGTGCGCCTGGCCCAGCCGCGGCAAGTGGAACGGCCACGGCCGTCGTGCAACAGAAGAGCGTGCCGCAATACGGCATCGGCTGGAGCGCGAATGGCACGTATAAGCACTCGCCAGTGTCGGGCAGTGGCAAACTCGGCGGCGTGCTCGCCTTGCAAGACACCTCGCGTCCCATCCCCGTGCAAGCCGACTTCAAGGCGGGCGACCTGCGCGTCGCGCTGGTCGGCACTGTCACCAACCCCGCGCATCTGGCCGCCGTCGATCTGCGACTGTGGCTGCAAGGCTCGAGCCTCGATCGTCTGTATCAGCTGACGGGCATCACGCTGCCCCAGACGCCGCCCTATGCAACCGAAGGCCACCTGATCGGCAACATCAGGTCCGGTAGCAGCGTGCTCCGCTATGAACACTTTACAAGCCGCGTCGGCGGCAGCGATGTGAATGGCACGGTCGAGTACACGCAGCGGCAGCCGCGTCCGCTGATCGAAGGCGAGTTGGTGTCGAATCTGTTGCAGTTCAAGGATCTGGCGCCGGTCATCGGCGCGGATAGCAATGCGAGCAAAGCGAGGCGCGGCGAGACGGCGCGCCAGCCGTCATACAAGGCGGTACCGACCGAAGGGTTCAAGACGGATCGCTGGACAGCGATCGACGCCGACGTGAAGTTCACCGGCCGCCGCATGATCAAGGATCCCGCACTACCCATTACTGACCTGTACACGCACGTCGTGATGAAGGATGGTGTGCTGTCGCTGGAGCCGCTGAAGTTCGGCGTCGCAGGCGGCGCCCTCGCGTCGAACATCCAGCTCAATGGCAGCACGACGCCGCTCAAGGGCCGCTTCTCGACGCAAGCACGCCATCTCAAGCTGAAGCAGTTGCTGCCGACCGTGAAAACAATGGAGAGCGCGCTCGGCGAAATCGACGGCGACGCTGAGCTGTCAGCGACGGGCAACACGCCGGCAGCGCTCGCGGCAACGTCCAACGGCGAGGTAAAGCTGCTCGTCACCGACGGCACGATCAGCCGTCTGCTAATGGAAGAAGCGGGCCTGAACGTGGCGAACGTTGTCTACGAAAAGCTCTACGGCAATCGCGATGTGTATATCAACTGTGCAGCCGCCGATTTCGTCGTGACGGACGGCGTGCTCGATTCGCACGTGTTCGCGCTCGATACGCAGGACGCGGTGATCAATATCGGCGGCAAGGTGAACATGAAGAACGAGTCGATGGACCTCGGTGTTCATCCACACACGAAGGGCTTCCGCATTTTCACGCTGCGCTCGCCGCTGTACGTCAAGGGCACTTTCAAGAATCCCCATGTCGGCGTGAATACAACCGCGCTCGCGCTGCGCGGAGGCGCGATGATCGGTCTTGGTCTGATCAATCCGTTTGCCGCGCTGATTCCGCTGATCGCGCCGAGCAACCACAAGTCGCTGCCATGCGGGCAACTGATGACGGCCATGCAGTCAGAACAACCGACAGCGCCGCCGCCGGGCCAGCGCCAAAGGTCCAGCGGGCTGCGTCTGCCGGCGGGCACGCCGGGCGCAGCCACCGCCGAACCGTCTGCGTCCACACCAGCAGTGGCGGCGTCGAGGTCCTCGGCACCGTCAAAGAAGACCACGCCGTCGAACGGCGGTGCGGCACTGCAAAGCCCAGCGAACTCAGCGGATCACACAGGAAGTTGACGAGCAAACGGCCACATGTGGCCCCTCGACGAGATGCGCGTGACTCGACGCGGCGAACCCTGATTGCTGTGGCGCGCTGTTGAGTGGCACGGCGTCGAACTCGGCATCCTGTTGCAGAAGCGGCGCGCGAGTTCGTGGATGGACAGGACGGAGTCCGGAGAAGGACGGAACGCGTAGTGCGCGTTACCGCGAGAAAACCGCACCGGGATAGATTCCCCGATATTTCTCGAACGCATAAGGCCCATACCTTAGGGCGGGAAACGGCTTGCTGGACAAAACGGGAAATAAATCAGGCGGTTCGACGATCGTCTCGTAATCGGGTTGAAAAAAGAATGGGAGGGAAATTCTTTCCCCTTCTGTCATCACGCGATGCCGCGTCGCGACATACGTGTCACGCGTCCAATATTGCAGCATGTCCCCGACATTGCACACGTATGCGCCGGGCACGACCGGCACGCTTACCCACTCGCCGTCGGTTGTCAGAATCTGAAGCCCCGGGCTGTCAGCCAACAGCATCGTCAGGCATCCGTAGTCCGTGTGGGCGCCGCAGCTCTGGTCGCCAACCTCGACTTGCGGGACCTGACCAACATGCGGAAAGGCAGACGACATCGCTCGAAGGGAGGCAGGATCAGGGTAATGTGCAGTCCGGAACTGCCAGAAAGGTCGTCCATTAAAGGCGCGCCTGAAAAAATCATCCTCCAGCCCCAGACCCATTGCAATGCCGCGCATAAGATCGAAGCCAAGATGAATCATATGTTCGATGTAACGCGTGAGCGCAGCACGATAACCAGGTAGTTCCGGCCACAGGTTAGGTCCGTGCATCGGTTTGCGCGCCAGCACATCCGGGTGGTCGTGCTCGAATTCAACACTGAATTCCATCAATTCATAGCTGTTAGGCTTGCCATCGGCCAGTTCGGATAAAACGGGCGCATATCCGCGAAAGCAATTGCTATGCTTTTCCAGGGACAGCGTCAATTTTTCCTTTAGCGGCAGATCGAAGAATGCCCGCGCATGTTCAAAAGTGGCCTTGATGCTATCGAACGGAATCCCGTGATTGACCACGAGGAAGAACCCGACATCCCGGCACGCCCGGTCAATCAGTTGCGCTGCCTGCTGGCTTCCCTCCTTGTCCCCATGCCTGAGTGCGCCAATGTCGATGATCGGCAGGTTTGCTTTATCCACGATGACGCTCCTCCACCAAGGTGGTGACCCACTGTTCATCACTAACGGGATGTGGCTTATGTGCACGCAGACTCCAAAAGCCGCCTGGAGCAGTGGCTTTCGATTCCCTGGCGAGACGATCCGAAACCAGGCGCCGCCAATCCAGCCCCGGAAGAAAACACCACGCCAGCAAAACAAGCGCGACCAGAGCGGGACACCAGCGCATGTCAGTGGCAACCGGTTCAGGCCTGGCCATTCGTGGATCCAGTAGCGCGGCCTCGAGCGCGGCCGGTGTCGACAATCGACTGTAGTTAAAGCCGATCTCATTGGCCAACGCCTTCAGGTAGGCTTCGCGGAGTTCCGACAGCTCTTCATGACTATCGGGATCGATGGGCGCCCCAGGCATCGCGCTTGTTTGAACGACGTCGCTCGCGCGCCAATATCCGCTCTGGCGACCATCGGCACCGCTTTTCGGAATAGGCGCAGGCCGCTCTCCCCCCATGCCGATCAGCCATCCGTTGACCGCACCACGCTTCACGTCAAGTACCGATGTGTCTCCCGCAAGTCGCGGCGGCGCCTCCTGACCATCGGTGATGAACACCACAGCCGTTCCTTGTCCGAGTCTCTCCGCCTGCCTTACGGCTGAATAGAGGCCGCCGTTCGCAATGCGACTTGCGTTTGCCCAGCGCATCCGGCCATCAATGCCATCGAGGGATGACTGCAATACATCGTAGTGCGCGCAGACCTCGATGGGCGACAGTAGCAGCAATGACCGGTTGCCGGTGAATACGCTCCATCCGATCCTGGAACCGCACGGCATGCGCTGTAACGCATCGTGTGCAGCCGTACGGGCGAGTGCCAGGCGGCTCATTGGTACACCGTTCAGAGTAACGTCCGGGACGTTCGTACTTTGCGTAATGTCGAAGGTCACGACGTACGTGAAAACATGACGTGTCGTCACTATGTCGGGCATCCATATCGCGGTGCCAAGGGCTACTATCGCTGCCGCGGTCATCCAGTGCTTTTGGTCGAACGAGCGAAGCAACGCCAAAACTCGCTTCATGGCAGGTCCCCGGCGGTGACGTCCTGCAACTTCAGTTTGCGCGTTTCGTGCGGTTGCTGGGCTGCGGCGTCAAATGCATCCGGGTGCTCGGGTCTTAGCCAGAGTGCCCGCTCGAGGTTGTATCTCGCATCCCAATTGTCTGGATAAACGCGTAGCAGATCACGATAGCGTTGTTTGGCGAGTTCGATCAAAGGCGTCGACGTGCCCGGCTTGCCGGCACCGTTGGCGATTCCTTCACGCATGTACATGTTCGCAAGATCGAAAAGCGCGGCACGACCGGTTTCTCCGAGCGGCTCCTGATGACCCAATTCGTTAAAGAGGTTCGATGCGGCGTCGTATTTACCTGCCTTCGACAATGCGACAGCTCGTGCGAGCCTCACTTCGGCTACATCGTTCGCAGTTGCACGATTGGGGTTTTCTCCGGACGGCTTCTCACTTGCACGCACCACTGCGGCATTGGTGTCGAGCGCGCGCTGCAGCAGCCAGCCTTGATACGCGCACCACGCCGCCCCACACAATGTCGCGGCGGCAAACAACAGGTGGATCGAACGCCGCTTCATAGCCAGCTCCGCAAAATAACAAACCGGAATCCGAACAGGAATGCACAGCACAGCAGCGCTGCAGCAAAGCAATACGAACTACGATCCCGCGCCGGCAATCGTTCAACGTATGACACGGGGAAATTCTGTTGCGCTCCGATATCCGCCATTGCGGCAGCTGTTTCGCTAACGTTGTCCGCCTGGTAGAGACGATAAGGTGTTTTCAGGGAGAGGAAGAAACGATGTAGTTCAACTTCCTCGGAACTCTCGTCGCTGGGTGCAATCGCCTTGAGATTGGCGCTATTTGCGCTGCTGCGCAGATAGACAAAGTACAGTGTGGCGCCAGTGCGTTCGAGACCGGCTGCGATACGGGTACGCATTTCCGCTTCGAGGTGGTCTCCGCCGTCCGACACCAGCAGGATGACGCGATTGCCGGTGTAGGCGCGATGATCGAACTGGTCGATCGCGGCGAGCACCCCGGCTCCGATTCTGGTGTCCGGCATGCCACGGTCTATCCCGGTACCGGAGATGGCTGCCTGGATCGCCATGTTGTCCCCAGTGAACGGCACCGCGAGCAGGGGATTGAGTCCGAACATCATGAACAAAAACCGATCATGGGGCCGTCGCGCGACAAACCGGCTCAGAACGTCGCGTGCGGCCTTGCCCTTCGACTCGCCTTCGGACAGGGCCCCTGCGCCCCTCACACCGGCCGGCGGGACAATGGCGTCCATACTCGCGCTGCGATCCAGCAAGATGATGAATTCCGCGCCACGTCCCACGCGAACCACCTGCTTTGCGGGTTGCTGCGGATTGGCGAGGCCAATCACGATGAGCAACATCGCCAGCATCGCGACGCCGCGCCAGGCGGCACTGACCACCGGTCCCAGACGATCGGCGGGCAACCATGCGACGTAGGGAAATCCCAATGTGTCCCTGCGCCAGCGTAACAAAGGTAGCAGGACCAGTGGCAACCACATCAGCATCCATGGACTAGCGAAATCGACTTGCATGATCATCGCCTCTCACGCCGCTCCGCGCGACGCAGGGCACGGCACAGATCGAGCAATGGATAATGCGCGTCAGTCGCGGAGCGCCCAAAGAAGCGTTGGCCCGAATGGGCGTAGAAACTTTCAAGTTGCTGCTGCAACGGCCTCAGATGCGGTGCGCGGCGAAACAGGCGATGGAGCAGGCCCGCATGAATGACTTGTCCCGCAGTGTCGTTCAGCGCGCGGTGCATGTGCACCCATGCTTCGGGCTGATGGGCGACCTCGTTTGCGTTGAAGCTCCGCAGTTTCCGCCACGCCTGCGCAAACGGCAGGTGTGCCGCATCGTGACGATTGCGCAAGACCCACCACGCGAGCCACGCGAGCAGGATCGCGGCGAGAACGGCTAGCGAGCCGGCAAGCTGGCGACGCAACGACAACGTCGGCAAGAGCGTTGCCCCATGGTCGGGACGCAGCTCCAGCATGTCGCCTTTCCCAAACACAGTGGGCGGCGTAAGAGCGGCAACACTGAGTGGCCATTCCGGCACGCTCAGCGCAGGCCCTGAGCGGACCGGCAACGTCAGCGCTGGCAATGTGATGACGCTCAATGTCGGCGGCGCATTGATGATCTGGTACTCAAGTACCACCCACTGTTCCCCGTTCGCATTCGTTTCCACTCTTGCCGCCCTGCGCTCGAGCCATGCACCGGTACGTTTGAGTGGCGGTAGCGCACCGGGCTCAAGTGCGTGTCCGCCTGCCTCTAACAAGACACGCTGCGTAACCACGTCGCCGAGCACATAGCCGAATCCGCGTGGCTCTTCAACCGTCGCCGGCACAGTATCAATTGCGGGTGGCGTCGTCGCGGCGCGCGAGCTGATTGCCGCAATCTGCACTAGTGCTGGTATGAGGAACACCGCCACGATCTTGCCCAGATTTGCGCTACATAGTAACCGGCGAAGATGAAGGGGGATCGTCATGAGATCGACTCGAAAAAGTAGCGTGACAAAGCCTCTGGGTCGAACGTCCCAATGGCGTAAAAAGGCCGCATCGATCGGCCGGCAAAGTGTGTATCGAGTTCTGCGCGTCGGCGTATCACGGCGTCGCGCCATTGGACTTCTATCCCTGGACGTCTCCATAGCGTGCGCCGCTGGCCCGATTCCATATCACGCAGCATCAACAAGGCATTGCGCGACGGTGGTTCCAGCTCCGCCGGATCCCACACGACGATCGGCACGATACAGGCGGAGGCCAATGACGCAATCAGTGTGGGCAACACGTCCAATGACCAGTGAAAGTCTGAAACCAGAAACACAAGCGCTGGCCGTCCGGCAAGCCGAGCGAGCGAGCGCTGGCACCCTGCCCCCCCACTACCTTTTCGATCTTCAATCTGGCGGCAGTTGCGCAACATATGCTGCATGACGAGGCCGATACCTCGGCTATGTGTTGGCGGCAGAGAAAGGTCATCGCGTACAACGGTGTCGAATGCCAGCATGCCCACAGGATCGCCAACCCGAAACGCGCTGCGCCCTAGTGACGCGACGAAATCGCCAACCACCTCCAGTTTCGATCGACTCGAACCGAAATGCATCGAGGGCGAGACATCGATCACCGCATGCACCGACACTGCCGCACGTTGTCGATAGGTGCGTACCAACCACTCCTCGCGCACGTTCCGCAGGCTCGCACGCAGATCGAGCCGTCGCGGGTCCGGACTGTCAAAGAGCCGCGCGTGCGCCGCGAATTCCTGACCGGCGCCAAGGCTCGCGCCGCGGTGCGATCCGGGGCGATGGCCGCTGATACGCGACGTGATCCGATAATGAAATTCGTGAACGGTATTCATGGGGTTGCGACGCGCCGCAGGATTTCGCTGATGAGCGCCTCGGATAGTTCGGCGCGGCGCAATTCATATATCGGCGTGAAAAACACGCGATGCGCGAGCGCCGCTGGCATAACCGCGTGAATGTCCTCGGGCGTCAGATGCGATCGACCGGAAAGCCACGCGGCCGACCGCGCAGCGCGCAACAGCGCACTCATTCCCCGCGGGCTTGCACCCGCAAGGATCAACTGCTCGATATCGACATCGTCAATCCGTATGCCGTAGCGCGCCGGTTGCTCTGTCGCCTCCCATAATTGCAGCAAGTACTTTTCGATCGTCTCACTGGCGCTGACGTGGCGCTGAATTGCTGCGCCGACCGCGTTGAGGTCACGCCACGAGAGCAAACCAGGCGTAACCTGCTCGAGCAGTACATCGACATCATGAAACATCGGGTCGAACACGAGCCTGCTACGAACCTGCGCGTCCGCAGGTGTCGGCATGCTCAGTTCGAACATGAAACGATCGCGTGCGGCTGAGGCGAGCTCGAACGTCTCTTCCTTTTCGACCTTGTTGCGGTCAGCAAATACCGTCATATGCGGGAAATGGTATTCGCGATTGAACGCCGACACCGAGCGCTCGGCCATCGCACGCAGCAACAACGACTGAACCTGCGGGCGGGCGCGATTAATCTCGTTGAAGAAGAACGTCGTGAGCCGTTCGCCATGGCGTAATAACGGTCCGGGGTCGATGCGAGGCTTACCCTCGGCATCGACGTACGTGTGGTAGACGAGGTCGCCCGGCATGAGATCAATGGTGCCCTCTACACGTTCGAATTCGCCGCCGATGACGCGTGAGAAGGCCCGCAGAATGGTTGTCTTGCCGACGCCGACGTCACCTTCAAGCAGCACATGACCGCGTGCAAAAAGTGCGATGTTGATCAAGCGGATGATCGGCAGTTGCCCGATCACCACCTTCCCTACTTCAGCCTCGAGTTGCAGCGCCTGTGAACGCCAGTCTTGCAATGCTTCATCGGACAGCATTGGGTCCTCCGTTTGAGGGTTCTGAGTCGCCCGGTTATGGGCGTGGACGGGATATCTATGCAGCGAGGTGCCTGACGATTCTGGGGGCAGTAAACTCCACCCCGTACGCAAACCGCATGACAGGGCCAAAGCTTGTTGCTGAAATCGGACCGGTAAAATAGAGACCGCCGACGGAAGACTCGAAGTACGCGGACAAACGTGGCGACTGTTCGAGCAATTGCAGTTTGCCCACGATCACTGGACTCAGAAATGACAGCCTGCGTACGTCGTTGCGGTATCCGGTAGCGGCAATCACGTGATCGGTCACAACCGACTGCCTCTTGCCGTCCGTGCTTCGCAGTTGCAACTGGATTCGGTCATTGACGAACTCGGCCTGATCGATCTCCTGTCCCAGGAGTAATGGCACCGACATTGCACGTTCGCGCATGAACCATCCGACTGACGGGCCAAGAAACTCTTTCACAGTTCGCACACGGGTGTCGTCTGGCAGATAACGGTAGATCCGCGGCATAACGTCGGTGCAAATGCGTTGTTTCCAGCCTGGACCAACGCCTGACATCGGCCTCAATACGCTCTCACGCAGGCCGCGCTTGAGCGGTTCGTCTGGATTGAACTTGACCGCCGGACGTCGCGCGATCACGAGCGCCGTCGCACCGGCTTCGCGCAGCAGCACGCCCAGATCAAACGCAGACGCCCCTGCGCCCAGTACAGTCACATGCTGGCCATGAAACCGGTCCAGCACGTGATGCTCGGCGCTATGTGAAATCCGGTCCGTCGGCAGGTGGATCAACGATTCCGGAATATGACGAAAGTAATCGACACCCACTGCGAGCACGACCTTCCGGGCGGTGAGTGCTTCGCCATTGTCGAGTCGTAGCGCGAAGCCTTTCGGAGACTGTTCGAGCATATCGACCCGTACATCCTCCAGTTCCGGCACAAAGCGCTGCTGGAATGCGAGTCCGTAGGCAGAAAAGGTATCCAGTCGTACTGGCAATCCGACGTCGTGATACGGGATACCCTGTTCCCGACAAAAATGGCGCAACGTAAAAACCCGGCCCGGATCGCATATTGTCGAAGAGAAGCCAGCCGATTTCAGCTGCATGCCTTTTGGCATTTGCGTACGCCAACTCTGCATCGGGTTACCGAATATGCGGAAAGACCGGCCGGATCCGCGCAGATGGGCGGCGATCGACAGTCCGAAAGGTCCGGCTCCAACAATCGCGATATCGACATGGTTGCGCATATTTACTCCGTGACGGCGCGACGTACGGTTTTCTGCCCACACTCGCTCTGAGGTCGAGCTTGATCCCGGGTTTGCTCGAATCTATATCCCGACGGAAAGTCAAAATCATCACCAGACCGCGCGGCAGCTAAAAACTGTTCGACTGTTTTCGACGTCAGTCCGATTGCACCACCGCGTATTGCGGTCGCCGAGACCTGATCCGATCGCACGACGGCACAAGGGTAGATCCAGCCGCTGTCGTCGAATAGATGCCTGACCCACATGCCGCCCGTATCGCTGCCGTGCAGTCCATGTACTGGCAGGCCCCGGTGCCGCCGTTTCACTTCGTTCAGGACACCGATAAATCCGTCGCGCTCGTAGATGTCAGGCAGATCCAGTACGGTCACTCGATCGCCAAGATCCGAGTCAGTGACCGAGGCCCGCAGCAACTCACGCCGTAGTTCGTATTCGTAGAACCGGTTGCCGGTCGGGAAATAATTCTTTGCGGGGTCCGCGCGATCCGTCTTGCTATAGACCCTCATCCCGGCGTCGTGGCTTATCTCGATCTCACCACGCTCCAGCGCCAGCCGATGAAGCTTCGGCACCGTGGTGCAGTGGACGTAGATCCTCTCTAGCCGCCGGCTATCCAGCACATCATGGAGGATCTGGAGGTGGGTTTTGTGTACCGGATTAAACGTCCCGAAAAAGACGCCAATACCCTTGCGCGGATACCGGATCGATCGCAGATCCGACAGCATGCCCATAACGAGGTGGGCAACGAATACGATGCCGCACAGCCCCGCAAAAAACAGTGCTGATCGCTCGATAGCACAGGCGGCCACGAGCCATGAGGAGATCGCGAGTGAAAGTATCAGGTTGCCCGCACGGTCGCCGTGACCATGGTAAGCGAGACCGAATGCAATCGCGTGCATGCCACTCGATGCAGCGACGAGCAGACAATATCCCGTCGTGTCGAATGCACTGGATCCAGGGTGGGCATTCGTAAGTATCGCGCAGACCACGACAACTGGAACGTGAAATCCGGTCCGCACGAGACGACCCGGCGTAACCCGGCCCGAGCGCAGATTGATCGCATCGTCGACACGTATCATCCAGGCCGAGAACCGAACCAGCAGCCACGCCGACGCGAAGATGCCTATGACCGAAACAGACACAGACTCAATAGATCCCCCGCTGCGTAACCACACGACCAGTGTCGGTAACACAGTCGCTGCGAGTGCATAGATTCGCGATTTCTGGCTGGAGATGAAGCGAAGTTCAAACAGGCGCGCCGACTTCATTGGCGCCGCCGCGATAGTGAAGGCGCGGTCGCTCCAGACCGATCGCAGACCATCTCAATGTGAAGGATACGGTCCTCGATATACGGTTCCCCACGAGGCTCGAATCCAAACGAGCCATAGAAATCTTTCAGGTAAAGCTGAGACGAGATCTTGATAGGCACGCCATCCTGGCGCTGATTGATATAGGCCAGTCCACGAGCGACAAGCTGGCGACCGATTCCAGCATGCCGTCGGCTTCGATGGACCACAACTCGCCCGAAGCTATGGAATCCCGGTTCAAACAGACCTTTGGGCAAGACTCTCAGATAGGCGACGAGTTGATCGTCCACGAATCCGGCTATGTGGTGACAAAGCGGATCTCGACCATCGGCGTCAAGGTATGGAACATCCTGCTCGACGACAAATATGCTTTCCCGCAGGGTTATTGCGGCATAGAGATGCTCGATCGGCATCGTCGCAAAACTCCACTCCTGCCACGCCACGACATCGTCCGAACGCGAATCATCCGGCGTTTCGTCGCTATCCTTCAGCGGGCACCCACTGTCATAGCAGCTGTTCGACGCCATGCTGGCCTCCATAAAGGATGTCGGCCGTCCGTCCGCGAGTCGCATTCAAAACGTTGTCGAACGCCAGGTTCACAACCGATCGTCGTTCGCCGGCGCGCATGAGCGGTGCGACCCGATGCAGGTTCATGTCAGCGCGCAACAGGTAGGCGTCGCCTGGCTCGTGACGATAGCGGTCAACGAGACCGTTTTCCGTGGCCCAGGCGATCAAATCAGTAATGGAGTCATCGGGTTTCCGGTTCTTGCGGTGACACAGATCGGTCCAGTTCGGAATGACTTCAAGATCGCCGCCACCGTCGTCGCCCGGAATTTCCAGGAATATCACAAGGGCATAGGCCGGATCGTCCAGGTGCCAACCGTGCGTGTCGCCATCGTGATGAAGAAAATTCGCGACCATGAATTCTTCCGGATGGGAGCAGGAAAATATCGCTCGCCCGACCACGCTTTCCACGCAACTACGCAACGCATAGTGATGGTACAGACTATAGAGAAGCGGTGAATACGATTTGATAATCGAACCACCGAGCACCGACAGATTGCGCGGGGTCTCATAACCGGGCATTTCAAAGTTCCGGCGAACCGCAAACTGAAGTAGCTCGACGAGTTCATCCTTGATAGAGTCCAACACTCTCGATGTCACGAGCGCGGGAAATCTGACATACCCCATGCGCACGAAATCATCGCGCATCTTTTGAAGGACATTCGGGTCGTATATTTTTGGTGTAATCAGATCCCAAAGCTCGACAGCCCAATTAGCTGAGTTTCGTCGCTCGGCTATACTTTTGCCAGCCTTATGGATATCATCATTTATAACCATAGCTTAGCTCCCTTAGTATAACTAAGTTACTTCATCAGCCCAAATGCTCGGGCGAGATGTAATCGGAGGCGAGACGCGAGCAATTGAATTGCGTACCAGGAGTAGATATTCACTCTGCGATGCGAACCTGGCGCCCTGAAGAAAGAGCAAAAGAAATGCCAGAAATTGTTAAAAGTTCGAATTCGGTCCGAATTTTGATTCCATCGCTGATGCAGCGTGAAATGCAGAGGGGAGCCAGCATGAGACCATTTATACTTTCTTTATTTTTTGCATCTTTCATTAACACAGTGTCACATAAACGTGGCGCGAACTGTCACGTAATCGATAATTAAATCAGAACTTATGCTTACCAAAATAACTCCTTATCGAGTCGTTTATTTTAGATATGGATGTCCAACCGATTGAACAAGCCGGTTTTGTCACATTGCTGGGTCCGTGACGTCAGATCTGGCGATGAAGAAAGTCAAATCGCTTTATCACGGTCATCGCTTTCCGGTGGCAGTCATCAGCCTCTGCCTCACGCAAAGTCATATGCCCTCAACACCATGCCCTCTCAACTTCAGTTTTGCGGCTGCATCAAGTAGGTTTTGATCTGAGGCATGAGCGTCGCATCCGCACCGGTGACGTTAAGCGTGCCCGTCGCCGAGAATCCGGCCGGCGGTACCAGCGCATTGCCGTCCAGCGTGTTCGTGCCGCTAATACTAATCTGAGCGGGCGAGCAGCCGGTCGCGAGCAGCGAGACTGGCGTCCCTGCTATCGCCGTGAACGCATCGCCCGAAACGCGGAACTGACACACGTTCCCCAACGCGCGGAAGCCTGCGTAGGCCGAACGCGAAACCTGGTTACCAGTCACGGAGACGAAGGTCACCGTGCCCGATCCGGTATCGAGCTCAATTGCGGCCTGTTGGCTCGGAGCAAGCCCGTTATTTATGTTAGTCGAGTTCTGTATATCCGAGATCACGTTATTCGTAATCAGAACGTTAGTTGCACCGTACGTGGTCCAGCTGTCTTCCTGGGCGACCAGCACGCCAGCGGCCCTCTGCACACCTTGCACCGTATTGCCGGTGATCGTCACGTCCGCTCCCCCGACTACCGATATGCCCCGGCCCCAGTAGTTACCCGACAGTGCATTGCCTGTCACCAGCACATTGCGGCTCAGCACCCTGTCGCCCTGGTAACTCACCACCGCTATCATGTCGTCGCCATTGCCCGTCACGGTGTTCCCCTGCACGAGCACGTTCTGCGAGCCATGTGTGATATGGATACCGTCCGCGAGCGTCGCTTTCACCTTGTTGCCCGCAATCGCGATATTGGTGCCACCAAAAACAAAGATGCCGCCACTGGCACCGCCCTGGATCACGTGGAGCCACCACCGCCTCCGCACGCAGCGACACTTACTCCGGCGGCGGCTGTCGCCGTCCATGCAATTTTTCGAACGATGTCCACCCGTTTCATTGCAGATCGGCAGGGTTCGCCTGCCGCAGACACGACCGATGCGTCGCCACCGCCTGGCGCCACACGGGTCGCCGGGATGCCTTGCGGGTCAGCCTGGACATCGTCACCGGACAGCTTGTTGAAAGGCACCGCGGGGACCATGCCACACAGTGGCAAACACCTCCCCGCACGGCATGGGTTTGTTGTCGTTATATCTGGTTGACGTGGTACCCGGATGTTGAATCCGCCTTGTCTCTCGACCGGTTTCACTGGCCGGCCAAGTGAGTGCGCCGCTGGGTCCGGCATACCTTGGCACTGCACCCATGAGCGTAACCGGTGTCGCTGCGACGCACCGAGTGTTGTTTTTCATATGCTCGCTTGTCGTGTTGCACTGCCGCGGATCGTCTGAACGTTCTCCGCACCTTCGGCACTATTCCAGCGGCCCCTTGTTGCTTGAAAGACAGTCGTGATGCAATTCGCGTGCGGCGGTCCGTTACGCTCGAGCTTTTGATGAGCACGAGCCGATGGGTAAGTTGAAAGATATCGACAAGTCGTTCGACGGGCGCCGCTTCGACCGCGAACTATCATACTTTGCGCGCGGTGGTATCTGCGTTATACGCTCAACGTTTGAGACATCGCTGAAATGATGACCGAGCGCGGTCTGTCGCTAACGCATGTTGCGGCCATGCTTGAGGGCAGCCCGCTTGAGCGCGAAGTGTAGCCGATCGCGGCCGTGTGCGCCGAAGACCTGAATGAGACTTTTCAGGGAATTTATCGCTGCGGCGAGTCCCGTTCGTCCGAGCCGACGGGATCGGTCAGTACGTCACGAGGTTTCATGGGTTTGTCGCGGTAACGATCAAGGGGCGAACGTTATCGACATGTGAAGTACTGCTTATGGAGCGAGGCCGTGGAATTGATCAGCGGCGAACGGATGGGTTCCGCGAGTACGCTGCATCTGCCCTTTGATGATCATATGCATCTATATGAACGCGTCCCTTTGCCCAAACTTCGTCGTCGAGTATGGGTTTGGCCATGTCCTTTTCGTCGTCGAAACAACGATCGGGTTAACAGTTAACAGCATTCATCGAAAGTAAACGGCCCCCAGAGTCATTTGTTAAAACCTCTTTGGTGCGCGACGACCTCACAATAGTTAACGCTTATTCCCTTCACGGTGGTCATCGACTCTGCTGCTGGCACGTTAATCGGAGACGCACGTACCTTCGTGCATCATCAGGAGATCACATGAAGAAGTCGCTTTTGATCGCCGCTTTCGGCACGTTGTTTGTCGCGTCGACGACCTTTGCACAGACAGCCGCACCCGCTGCCGCTCCTGCCAAACCAGCGGTCACCGCCATTTGCAAGGACGGCACGACCTACTCCGGTACAACCATGAAGGGAGCGTGTCGCGGTCATCATGGCGTTGACAAGAACGCTGGAGCGACTGCTGGCGTGGTCCCAGCGTCTGCGCCCGCAGCAAAGCCGCTAGCGGTTGCTGCGCCCGCGCCCGCCGCGGCGATGGCGCCCGCTCCTGGCGCCGGCGCCGGACAGGTTTGGGCCAACACCAGCACCAAGGTTTACCATTGCCCGGGAGACCAGTACTACGGCAAGACGAAGCACGGCTCGTATATGAGCGAAGGGGACGCAAAAGCCAAGGGCTACCATGCCGATCACGGCAAGACGTGCCAGTAAGTTAGTCTGCGACTCGCGTCACCAATGCGTGGGGAGCGTCGCGCCCGATCGATAGTAATTGCGGTGGAACAAGGTGTTCCGCCGCAAAGCCGATTACGAATGGCGTGAGAGCAGGAGAAGTGGTTTGGCAATCCTGGAAGACTGCCCATAGACGCCAAAGTGGCCACAGTAGGCCCCACCAAACGAGTGCTGGAGACTGCTTTAACGATTGCTGCGCCCCCATCACGCACAGAAGCACCGCGGAGCTAATTTTCACAATTGCTAAATATCTCCATCGACGGCCACGACTATCATACGGCCGTCGATAGTCACATTTAGTTACGTGTCATGGAAGTTATTTACAAATTCTCGCGTGCTGCTTACAGCGCAGTCATGGTTTTTTCCGTGCTCCTAATGGTTGCTGCCGTGTTGCTAGTGCGATATGCGTAGCGTCAGCTCAGCATTTCGTTGGATCACGCCGGCGAAGTCGCATGTCATTGACGCCAGGAACCGGCGTAATCTGGTTCTCGGGGTCATCATCGCCGGGTTAGCGGTGCTGATATTCGCGGTGACATTGCAGGCGCTGTTGACGCAAGCGCAGGAACGCCGGGCAAGCACCGCACTGAGGCTTGCGCAGGCAAAAGGGCATGGCTGACGCCGGTCAAGCATGTGCCGCAATCATGCGTGCTCTGTTACTTTCCGCTCAAGATAATGGCATTGATAGACAAGTTGCTGGGAAATGCGATTGGCTCCAGCTCCGGGCCGCGCAAAGCAATCGTGCGCGTCCTGCTTGACGATGCAGGTCGAGTTCAGGACGTTGTACTGAAGCGAAGCTGCGGAAACGTTGACGGCGATGCCCGTGCGCTTGCGGAGATCCGCCAGATGAAATTTCCGCGCGGTCATCTCGGACAGGGCTCCAGGACATCGCGCCGATGGCATGAGCTCGCCTATGCTATCGATTGAGGCACACAGAATCCGCAACCGCACCGCAAGGCGCGGTCACTTAAATCCTGAGATACACCGCATGGGTCGGCTGGAGAGTCGCAACCCGGTAGTAGATCATATTCAGTAAAGCGACAAAATGCACGGCCACTCATCGGATCGGTTCATCGTAGGCGTACTGCTTGGCGGCGCAATAACCGCGGCGCTGGCGGTCGTCATGACCTATTTTTCGATTCCGTCTGGACACTACGGGACCGGCGCTGTCCGGCTGGCCATATCAGGGGTGATAGCTTCCTGCATCCTGTTTCCAAGGCCATTGCTCTTCAAAACGCTCTTACGATCCCGGCGGGATGTTTTTCTTTTAGACGAAGATCTCAATGCACTCTTGCTGGGTCGAGCAGTCGGCGTTATATGTGGTCTGTTCGCAGCCGTAGCGATAGTCGCTAGTCTGTTCTAGCCCAGCACACCCGCATGGGGCGCACGCCGGAGCGAACGAAATCCCGAACATGATCTTTCTCGCAGATGGATCCGGCCGATAGCGTTGCGCCGCGGCGCATGATCTGACAACGCCATCATCGATTGAGACGCAGTTTGAAGTGCAACGGAGTCCGGTCTCGCGGACAGACGCACGGACATCGGGAAGATTTCACGGAGGAATCAATGCCATGAAACGTATCGCTTTGCTGTGGAACGTCGTCAAACGCGATTTGCAGGTACTGTTGTTTGCGTTACGTCATCCCGACCGCCCAGGTTGGCTGATGCCTGCTACCGCAGTACTGGCGCTTTATGCCATCGCTCCTTTCAATATCGCCATTCCTTTTGTCGGCGTCATCGACGATGGCGTACTCGTGCCAATGGCATTGCATCTGATGCTACGCTGCCTGCCGGTTCAGTTGCGCAACAGAGGCCGCGCGTACTAGGCCATCGCCGCAGATGAATCTCAGCCTGCGCAAAGGCTGGTAGGCCATTGAAGAGCGAATCAAGTAAGGTTCACGTGTGCAAAAAAAAGCGCGCCGGTCAGGAGAGGACGGCGCGCACAATTACTGCGAGAGATCGCGCGCTTCGTGGCGCGGTAACCCCAATGCTAAGCTAGTTCTGCTGATGCGAGGTTTAATTGTTGTCAATTCATGCTTCGAGTTGGTCAGACGGCGGAAGCCGACGTATCGGCTGAGGACGACGTGGCATCGAGTACCGGCGGATGCGTGACGATGGACCGCAAATCGACATCCGACGCACGAAGCCGCGCGACATCGGGCACCGGACGGCGCGTTTCATCGGATGAGGCGAACAGCGTTTCGAACGCGCGTGCCGCGTCGAGCAGCGCCAGATCGCCGCGAAACCCGCCGATCATCTGAAGCCCGAACGGCATGCCGCGATGATCGACACCGCACGGCAGCGACAGCGCCGGATTGGTCGCGAGCGTCACCACATACGTGAGCGACAGCCAGCGGTAGTAGTTCTCCAGCGAAACGCCGTTCAACGACTTCAGATACGGCTGCGCCCACGGAAATGGCGAGACGGGCGTGGTCGGCGAAAGGATCACATCGTAGCGCTCGAACAGCGTCTGGAAACGGCGGAACAGACGCGTCTGATCGGCGTGCGCGCGCACGCAATCGGCGAGGCTCATGCCGATGCCCATTTCGTAGTTCGCACGCGGATTCGGGCCGAGCAAATCGGGAACGGTTTCGTAAGCCTTCTGCAGTCCCGCGACGAACGCCTCCGCGCGCAGCACGTCGAAGCAGCGATGCGCGCCTTCGAAATCCACCTCGACCGGCTGGCAAACGCCAACGTGCGGCTGCAGCGCGTTGATCTTGCGGCGGAACACGGCGCGGATGTCGTCGTCGACTTCGCAGACGCCGAAGTCCTCGGTATAGCCCACGCGCAGCTTCGACAAGTTCACGCTCGCGCGGCCATCCATCGTCGGCGACATCGCGAACGGATAGCCGAGCGGATCGCTGTCCGACTGGCCGACGGTTGCCGCGAGTTGCAGCCAGGCGTCCTCGACGGTGCGAGCCATCGGCCCGACGACGGCGAGCGGCGTCCAGCCGAGCGGCTTGCGGTCGCTCGGCACCAAACCGGGCGACGTGCGCATCCCGACCACGCCGCATTTAGACGCCGGAATGCGCAGCGAGCCGCCGGTGTCCGAGCCGCTCGCGAGCGGCACCAGGTCGAGCGCGAGCGCGGCGGCCGAGCCGCCCGATGAGCCGCCCGCGTTCAGGCGCGGATCGAACGGATTGCCGGTCGCGCCCCACACGGGATTGAAGCTGTTCGCGCCCGCGCCCATTTCCGGCACGTTGGTCTTGCCGACGACGATTGCGCCGGCCGCGCGCAGGCGGCGCACAAGCGTGTTGTCGCGTGCGGGCACGTTCGCGCGATAGAGCGGCGAACCGTAAGTCGTCAGGATGCCTTCGGTTTCTTCCAGATCCTTGATGCCGATGGGCAAGCCGTGCAGCGGCCCGACCGACTCGCTGCGCGCGAGGGCGTCATCGGCGGCGCGGGCTTCGATGCGGGCGCGCTCGAAGCTGGTCGCGGTGATGGCGTTGACGAACGGATTGAGCGATTCGATGCGCGCGATGCAGGCATCGAGAAGTTCCACGGCGGAGATGTCGCGGGTGAGCAAGAGCGCGCGCAACGCGACGGCGCTATGGCGTGTGAGTTCGTGACGGTCGTTCATCGAGTGGTCCTTGTGACGACGGAGCGAAGAGTGCGCTCAATGTAGACGACGCGAAATTGGCAGGCCAGTGATGTTTATCGAACGGTGACTTCACTTTTGGACAACGCACGCGGGCGGTGGCAATGCCTTGCTCATGCGCTCGATGAACGATTGCAGAAGCGGCGGCAGCTCGCGTCGGACTAGCGTCTGGATTTCGATGGCGCGCTCGCTCGTCGCCAGTTCGGGCACCGGCAACGCGACGAGTTCGCCCGCCGCGAGCCGCGCTCGCACGAAGAGTTCGCCGCCGAACGTCACCGCATCGCTCGCCAGCGTGAAGCCGAGCAGCGTTTCGAGCGTGGCGCTGCTCAGCACGCTCTTGCACGCGACGCCTTCGCGGCTGCAATAGATGTCGATGAGCTTATGCAGCGTCGAATGAATGCCCGGCAACGCAAGCGGATAAGCAAGCAGTTCGCGAAACGATACCTGCGATGCCGGCGCGAGCGGATGCGATGCCGCGACAATCGCGAACACGGGCGAAGGCATGGAGAACGCGACGTGAATGTCCTTCGCCGGACCAAAACTGAAGGTCAGGCCGACGTCGACTTCGGCCTCGCGCACGCGCTGCGTGACGCCGGCAGCCGTATCGACGACGACTTCGAAGCAGGCGGGCGCGACCGAGCGGCGGAACTCCGCCATCGTCTGCGGCAGGAAACCGGCGGCGAAGCCTTCCGTGCACGCGATTCGGATGGTGCGCTCGGTTTCGCCGCGCAGTGCGTCGATTTCCAGCGAAATCTGCTCGGCATCGAGTTGCGAGCGGCGCGCGTAGGCGGCGAGCATTTCGCCCGCCTTGCTCGGCACCATGCCGCGCGACTGGCGCACGAACAGCGGCGTACCGAGTTCGTCTTCGAGGCGCGAAATCTGCCGGCTCACGGCCGACGGCACGACGTTGAGGCGAGTCGCGGCGTCGGCGACCGAGCCGGTATTGACGACTTCGAGAAAGTAGCGGACGGCGGCTTCCTGAAGGATGCGAGCGCTCATCATGTACTCAACGCAATGACCAGGTATCCCGCATCATAGCGCCCGGCTTGCTTACCGTCAGGCTTCTTCCATCGTCGCCAGACGCCGGGTCGCTTCCGGCGCGAGGCGAATCGACAGGCTGCCCCCGAGCGCGAGCAAGGTTGCGGCGATCAGGAAGCCGAACACGGCGTCGTAATTGCCCGTGATCGACACCAGCAGGCCGATCACCACCGGCGCGACAAAGCCTGCCACCTGGCCGCCGAAGTTGACCATGCCCGCGCCCGTGCCCATGAGCTTCTGCGGCAGGAACCTGGTCGGCAGTGCGAACACGCCGGCGAACACGAACGACTTGAAGAAGTAGACGATCGACTGATACGCGATCACGCCCGTCACCGTTTCCGCCGTGTACATCTCGTAGAGGAAGAAGCCGGAGATCGCACAGCACGCGGCCATCAGCCACTTCTCGCGGCCGTCGAACCAGCGCGTGAAAATCCAGCCGGCGAGCGCGGTCGAAATACTCGCGGCCACGAACGGCAGCGGCGTGAGCATCCCGACCGACTTCAGGTCGAGATGGCGCTCGGCCAGCAGGTAGGCGGGCATCCACGCGTCGAGCCCCTTGCTGACGATACCCATGCCGAACCACGTGATCAGGATCTTCCACATCAGCGGCATCTTGAGCAGCGCGCGGGTCGCGGCGCCGTCGACGCGCTTCGAGTTTCCCGCTGCACCACGGGCGGCGGAGGTGTCCTTCACGGCGAAGAGATAGACCAGCGCGAACACGACGCCGGCGACGCCCGCCACGACGAACGCGTAACGCCAGCCGAGCAGCAGGATCAGCGGCGCGATCACGAGCGGCGCGATGAAGCTGCCAACATAGTTCGACGACATCAGCAGCGCGGTCATTTTCGGACGGTCGACCCGCGCGCACGATTCGGTCACGCCCTTGATGGCCGCGCCCGGATAGCCGCCTTCGCCCAGGCCGAAGATGAAGCGGATCGCGATCAGCGACGCGAGCGACCACGCCAGCCCGGTGAGCAGCGTGAACAGCGACCAGAACACCACCGACGCGACGATCACGCGTTTGCTGCCCCAGCGGTCGGCGATCCATCCACCCGGAATCTGCATCGCCGCATAGCCGATGAAGAACGTGCTCATCACGACGCCGAGCGCCGCGGAGCCGACGTTGAACTCCTTGCCGATGGCGACCAGCGAAAGCGCAATCGCGGAGCGATCGATGTACGAAATGCAGTAGCCGAGATAGAGCAGCGCGAACACGGCGTAACGCGCTCGCCGGCTTTGGTTGGCTTCGATCATCGTGAGGTCCGTCGAGAGGGAAGAGGATCGGGGCTCGCGCCGGTGTGGCCGGGTGTGCCCACCACGAGCAGTCGGACCGATGCTAGGCAGCCACAAATGCCCCGACAAGTGACATATTCCGATGGCTTCGTTCCCGAAAAATCACTTTGGCCTGGTGAATCATCGAATGCACGAGTGTGGTCGGGGCTAGCGTGGGCGCTGTCTGGTTGTTGCTGGCGCGGCAAGCTATCTGCAAGCCCTCCCGATACTCAGAAAGCAGTAGACGGCGCCGAGACCCGATGATGCAGTAGGCAACCGCGTATTTGCCCGCCGAATCGGCATGCTTCGCTATGCGGTGTATGTGCCGGAAGCTCGCAAGGACGAGGCGCTGGATCTCCGTGGGTGACGTATGAGGACGGGATGGCAGCGCTTGCCCTAACGCGATGGATCGATGAGGCGCTCCCACACGGTGGTGGCCTCGCTATCGTGGCAGTCAACGATGCGGAGTCGCTGCTGCAATGTGTGCAAGCCGGGCTCGGCCGGTCGTTGTTGCCATGTATCGTCGCCGATCGCACGGCGGAGCTTGCGCGCGTCGACGTTTGGCGTCAGCGACGGCAAGGCGCAATCGGCCGCCGCAATGCATGGCAGGAGCCCAGCCGGATAGCGACTGGCTATCCGGTGCTAGACGTATTGGCTGACACTGACGTATGCAACCAAGACACTGACCCGTGTTTAAACGTCTTTGGTGTCGAATACGAGAAGCTCGACACCGGCCTGGGCGAAATTGGCCAGATCGCCCGCTGTCGCCCGGCCTTCGGGTGAATTGAGTCCCTGTTGCAGGGAATCGATCGAATCAAAGCTCAGGATCGCTGCGAGGTAATACGGGGAGTCCCCTTGCGGGGTCGCTACCGGCCCGGCACTAACTTCATAGCGCCGAAGCCCGGATATCGTTTTGGCAAGAGGCACATGCTTCGAGAAGTAGTGCGCGTCAAATGCGTCCGGGTTTGACGGCGTCTTGTATAGTGCGACGAGCTTTGCCATAGTCATGTCTCCTTGAGTACCCGGCAAGATCGGTGCACGACAGAATGAGCGTCTCGCACTCCAATCTACCGATGGCCGGGATCATGCCGGATTGGTACGGTTTCGCGTAGAGAACCGTCTTACCTTGTTGAGATTTGAGTCTGGATTCTACGCTGGCTGTTAATTCGCATCGAAACCTTTCACGATTGTTGACAATCAGCGGACCAGCGCGAGACAACGTGGTTTTGCGACACGCCTGGCAAACAGCGACTCATGCAACCCATTTGCTGAGTCGGCTGACTGGTGAGCCCAACCGCTAGACCATGAGACTACACTTCGCCGTTGGCCAGCGTCGCTTCGATCCACGCCAGCACTGCCGATACACGCGCGAGGTGCCGCACGTCTGGATGGGCTAACGTCCAGATTTCGCGCTCGAGTAGCGCTGCGCCACCAAAGTCGACGCGCGCAAGCCCCGCCGTGCGATCGGCGACGATACATGGCAACAACGACCGGCCGAGCCCGGCTTGCACACATTGCAGAAGCGACTCCGCATCGTTGACTGCCACGGCAGCGAAGCCCCCACCGTGCGGGGGCCACCTCATCGATCCATTGCGCCTGGGGAAGTGCTGCCATCCCCTCTTCATACGTCGGCTGGCGGGCTCTGGCTGGTAGAAGCGGATACGCCGGACGCGGTCGATCGATTGGTACGGGCCGATCCGTTCTGGCCCACCGGCTTGCGTCGATCCGTTCGCGTGTTGATCAGGAAACAGGTCTTCGCGGACGGCGCACGTCTTTGAGATTGGGTTTCGTCCGACGCAGATCTGCGCAAAGCCACTTTCCAGACACCAGGCAGGTGTGACGCGAACGCCAGGTCGCTCGTGTGTCGATTGTGGTGAATCCAGGGATGCCGTCGAACGACTGCACCTTGCCCGCCCTCTGCCTGCGCAATCGGCGGCACGCGACCTGAAGGAGACCTTTGGTCGTCGCCAAAGCGGCCATTCGCAATGAGCCAAGATGCCGGTAGCAGATGTGCTCAGAGAGGAATATGAACAAAGGGCTGGCTCTTCTACTTATATTGAGTGTCTTGCTAGTGATATTCGCGCTACGTCAGTTCCGCTGGGAAGGCGTGAACTTCTGCAACGGCAGAGGCGGCACATTTGTCTGTGGTCACGGCCGGTGACACGTGCATCGATGCGCAACGGCTGCAAAGGTCCGCATTCCGTCCGACGCGGGCCTCGATTGGTTGCACGCTCAGTGCCCATTCACGATCGGCATAAGCGACCTCATTTGAGCCAGTCACAGAAACTGCTCTATCGTCCGTTGCCTGACCGCAACGAAACGATCACGATTGCTGCTGGCTGTCTGCGCGCAAAAAAAGGCTTGTGCGGCGATATACACCGCTGCCGTACTTCAACTATTACCGGTGAACGCCCGAGGTTCCATGAACGTATGCCGGAAGTACTCGCGTACCGCGTGCATCGCCGGACTTAACTCGGCACTTCTGCGCCATGCGAGGCCCACGCTCATCGGCGGCACCGGATCGCGTAGCTGCATGGTCTCGATGCGCCTGCCCTCCAGCGACCACGGCCGGTACACCATGTCCGACAGAATCGCCACGCCGCTTCCGTTTGCCACCATGCTGCGTACCGCTTCAACGGACGATGTGCGCAGTTTCACATTCGGTCGGTACGGCGTCTCGCTCCAGTAGCGCAAAGCCGTAAAAGCCGCTTCGTCGACGGTCAACATCACGAACGGTTCGGCAGCGACATCGGCAAGCGTAACGTTCTCGCGCTTTAACAACGGGTGTTGTGCACACAGCCACAGGCGCCGCACCGAATGAATGACCGGTTCAAGTACCAACTCCGGATTCGCAACGTTCGATGTGAGCAGCACGGCCATATCGTATCGGTCCGCGATCAACCCCTCTTCTATCGACTCGCGGTTCAACTCGTGCAGTTGGATGGTGAGCCGCGGATAGAGCGTGTTCAGGCGCTGCAGATGATGCGGCAAAAAATAGCCGAGTACGGTGTAGCTCGCGGCAAGCGTCAGGGTGCCCGTAAGCGTGCTTTCGAGGTTCGGAATACGCATTGCCTCATCCACCGACGAAAGGATCGTATACGCCTGGTTGAGGAAACGCCGCCCGGTATTGGTTAAGGTCATCCCGGAAGCTGTGCGCATGAATAGTTGCGTGCCGAGGCTGTCCTCCAGCTCCTTGATAGCATTGGTCACGGCGGATTGCGAAATGGTCAGTTGAATGGCCGCCTGTGAAATCTGACCGAGTTCAGCCGTGGCGACGAAGTATTTCAGCTGCCGGAGGGTCAAGGCCATGAGGTCCACCTGAAAAAAAGATATTGCATCGCGCAATATCTTACCCCCTCAAGTACTTAGAAACGACTCCGGCTCCGTCACCCTTAACGCGTCTGCTGCGCGCCTGATTTCCCCTCGCCTCGGAGCGACTGAAACTATCGAAAAAACAGATAACGTGCCATATAAAAATAGAACTATTTTGGCGGCCGGCGAGCAGATAACGTTCATCCGAACCGGTCTGGCACGCGTCTTTCAAGCTAACCAGGCTGTTGACTCAGGAGAGATTTAGCATGAAAAAGTACAGCGTCGACCTGAATTCCGACACGGGGGAAGGTTTCGGTCCATGGAAAATCGGCGATGGTGTCGATGAGGACATCATGCCTCTCATCAGTTCGGCCAACATCGCGACGGGGTTTCACGCAGGCGATCCAAACATCATGGCGCGTACGGTGCAACTCGCGAAACAGGCAGGTGTCGGTGTCGGCGCGCATCCGGGATTTCGCGATCTGGTGGGCTTCGGCCGCCGCAATATTGCCGAGACGCCACAGGCACTCGTCAACGACATCGTTTTCCAGCTCGGTGCACTGCGCGAATTCGCCCGCCTTTACAACGTCAGCATGCAGCATGTGAAACCGCACGGGGCGCTATACATGCTTGCCGCGCGAGACGAAAACTTGTCACGCCTGCTGATCGGGACGCTTCAGACTCTGGATCCGACGCTATTGCTGTATTGCATGGAAGCGTCGGTGACGTACCGGATCGCGCGTGAACTCGGTCAGCCGGTGATCCGCGAGTTTTACGCCGACCGCGACTACGATCGCAGCGGTTCGATCGTCTTTACCCGGCGTGTCGGACTGCTCGATCCGGCGCAGGTGGCGGCGAAGGTGTTGCGCGCCTGCGTGGAAGGACGGGTGGCCACAGTCGACGGCGACGACATCGACATCGATTTCGACTCGGTCTGTATTCATAGCGACACGCCGGGCGCACTCGAACTCGTCGAGGCCACTCGCGCAGCGCTGAAAAACCACGATATCCGTGTGGCAGCCCCCTCATACACGGTCGCCCGCGAATAGCAGTTACCCCAAGAAACTTGAGGAGCATACCCATGGCACTACACGATATCGTCAGCCCTCTACCCGGCACCTTCTATCGGCGCGCGTCGCCGGAAGCCGCGCCATACGTCGAAGCTGGCGTATCCGTCGAAAGCGGCGCGGTGATTGGGCTCGTCGAGGTGATGAAGCAGTTCAACGATGTCGAAACAAGCGTGGCAGGCCGCATCGCCCAAATTCTTGTCGACGACGGCGAGCCGGTCGATGCAGGACAGGTCTTGATGCGGATCGAAGGGTGAATACGATGAACACGTCGAACACGGGCGGCTCGGTTGGCATGTTCTATCAGCCGAAGCGAATCCGCACGGTGCTGGTTGCCAATCGCGGCGAGATCGCGGTGCGCGTCATCCGCGCGGCGCACGAACTGGGTATGCGGGCGGTCGCGGTGGTCAGCGATGCCGATCGCGACAGCCTGGCCGCGCGCATGGCCGATGAGGCCATTCACATCGGCTCTGCGCACGCGGCGAAAAGCTACCTGAACCCGGCGGCGATTCTCGCTGCCGCACAGCAGTGCGGGGCGGATGCCGTTCATCCGGGATACGGTTTCCTCTCCGAAAACGCAGCATTCGCAGCGCAGGTCGAGAACGCCGGGATGATCCTTGTTGGCCCGTCGTCGAGCATCATTGCAACCATGGGCGACAAGGCGAAGGCGCGAGAAACTGCGCAGCGTGCCGACGTACCGACGGTCCCGGGCAGCAACGGTGTCGTCCTGTCGCTCGACGAAGCACGCGAGATCGCCGCGAGAATTGGCTACCCGGTGATGATCAAAGCGGCAGCCGGTGGCGGTGGACGCGGCATCCGGGTAGCGCACGACGCTGCGCAACTCGATGCTGAATTGCCCCTTGCGCAACGCGAGGCGCATGCAGCGTTTGGCAACGATGGGGTATATCTCGAACGATTCATTGCGCGCGCCCGGCATATCGAAGTGCAGGTGCTAGGCGACGGTAACGACGTTGTCCATCTGTTCGAACGCGAGTGCTCACTGCAGCGGCGCCGCCAGAAAATTCTGGAAGAGGCGCCGTCGCCCTCGCTCACGCCGGCACTGCGCAAGGCGTTGTGCGCGTCCGCGACGCGGCTTGCAAAGCAGGTGGGTTATCGCAGTGCCGGAACGCTGGAATACCTGTTCGACGAAACGCGCGACAAGTTCTACTTCATTGAAATGAATACACGCATCCAGGTCGAGCATCCGGTGACCGAGGCCATCACCGGAATCGATCTGGTGCGCGAAACGCTGCGTATCGCGGACGGCGAACCATTGCGTTTCAGCCAGAGCGATATCGTGGCGCGCGGCGCCGCGCTCGAATGCCGAATCAACGCGGAAGATCCCGAACAGGACTTTCGTCCGAACCCCGGCCGCGTCGACGAACTGGTCTGGCCGGCAGGCCCAGGCGTGCGCATCGATTCGATGCTTTACCAAGGTTACGCCGTACCACCATTCTACGATTCGCTACTCGCCAAGCTGATTGTCTTTGACGAAAGCCGGCCTGCCGCGCTCGCACGGCTCAAGCGGGCGTTGAACGAACTTCGCATCGGGGGCATCAAGACCACCGCGACCCTGCACCGCGCACTGCTTGAAGACGACGAAATTCGCGCCGGCCGTTATCACACCAACTATCTGGAAGCATGGATGACAGACTGGCGTGCCAAACGGGTGGCAGCCACAGCCGGGAACGAGGAGGCGGCATGACGATCCGATACACATTCGGGGGCGATGAGTTCATCTTCGTGGAGATCAGCGAAGACATGTCGCTCGAAGCATTCTTCAAGGGTACCGCGATCACACGCGAACTGCAGCGCCGCAAGGTGGACGGCGTGACCGAAATCTGCCCCTCTAACGCGTCTTACCAGGTTCGCTACGATCCGGACGTGATCGAGCCGGACACGCTCCTCGCGTTGCTCAGGCAGATCGAGGTCGAGGTCGCCGATGCGACGGAACTGGACATCGCGACCCGCATCGTCGAAGTGCCCGTACTCTACAACGATCCGTGGACGCACGAGACACTGATGCGTTTTCGTGAGCGCCATCAGGACCCGGCTTCAACCGACCTCGAATACGCGGCACGGATCAATGGGAAGAAAGATATCGAAGACTTCATCGCGGCGCACTCCGACTCCCCGTGGTTTGTCTCCATGGTGGGCTTCGTAGCCGGCTTGCCGTTCATGTTCCAGATGGTCGAACGCGCCCGTCAGTTGCAGGTGCCGAAATATCTGCGGCCTCGCACCGATACGCCCAGGCTGACAGTCGGCCACGGGGGTTGTTTCGGCTGCATCTACTCAGTGCGTGGCGCGGGGGGCTATCAGATGTTCGGCGTGACGCCCGCACCGATTTTCGATCCGGCACAGCGTCTGGACTACCTGCGCGATTTCATGGTGTTCTTCCGCCCTGGCGACATCGTCAAGTTCAAGCCAATCGATCGGGACACGTACGACAAAGCCGTAGCTGCTGTCGATGCAGGGACTTTTTCATTGCGTGTGCGCGATGTGAATTTCTCGCTCGGAGCATTTATGCGCGACCCCGAGGCCTACAACCGCTCGTTGATCGAGGTGCTCAATGCCGACTAACCCGCTCCACGCCATCGAGGTCGTCAAGCCCGGACTGGCAACATCGGTGCAGGATACCGGCCGGCAGGGGTATTACCATGTCGGCATCCCACCTTCCGGTGCGCTGGATCAGTACGCATTGCGCGCGGCCAATCTATTGGTTGGCAACCCCGAAAGTGCGGCCGCACTCGAATGCACCCTGCTCGGCCCTCAACTTCTGTTTCATGTGGACACGCTGATTGCCGTAACGGGCGCTGAAATGCAGCCCAAAATCGACGGCGTGCCACAGGCATGCAATGTCGCCCTGCGAATCAAGTCAGGCAGCATGCTGACGTTCGATTACGTAAAAGGCGGTGCGCGAGCTTGTCTCGCGGTGACAGGCGGTATTGACGTGCCGATGGTGCTCGGGAGCCGCTCCACTTACACGCTCGGCGCTTTCGGCGGACATGAAGGGCGGCGCCTGCAAAAGGGCGACCGGCTCGGCATCGGGCGCGCCCGAGGACCCGCTCGTGAAGGCACGGAATTGCCCGAGAGGCTGCGTACACCGCTCGCTCGCGAAGTCGAATTGCGCGTGCTGCCTGGCCTCTACCATCACTGCCTGACAGATGAGTCAGCCATCACGTTTTTCGAGGACACGTGGACGGTCGCCCCTGAGGCAGACCGCATTGGTTATCGCTACAGGCAAGGCAGACCGCTCAAGTTTCGCGAGCGCGAGCAGCCGTTCGGCGCCGGCTCCGATCCTTCGAACATAGTCGACGCCTGCTATCCGATTGGCTCGATCCAGGTCCCAGCCGGGCTCGAACCGATCATCCTGCATCGTGATGCAGTGTCCGGTGGCGGCTACGCCACTATCGGCACGGTCATCAGCGCCGACATGGATCTGATCGGGCAAATGCAACCGAACCATCAGGCGCACTTCCTGCCCGTCACCATGACGCAGGCGCTTGCTGCCCGTCGCGATGCTCAACTGCGGCTCGCACGGTTGCGCGAAGTACTGCTGCGCTAGCGCGCAAGCAGCGCATTCACGGGCCGGCTGGATCATGCGCCGGCCCCTTGGTCGCTAATTGAATTTTCGGGAATCCGATCGTGCAGCGCCGCGCGCCGCACGCGGGCGCGTGCGTTCGCCCATTTTGCGCCGTACTTGTGGTCTTTCTTTTACATGTCGCCACGGCACCGAGCATGGTCGCTATCACGGCGTCATTCCCAAACCTGCAGATTTATTGAGGAGTACGATCATGGCCAATCTGACACAGGAATCAGCCGAAAGCGATCTCGATCTATCAACCGTTGCCATACCTGAGAACGCACGCATGCCGGCGTTTTCCCTCACAATGGCCTGGTGGGCGGTTTGCAGCGCGGTGTTCTACATTGTCGTCGGCGCAACGCTCGCACTCAATTACGGTGCGCGAAACGCATTGATCGGAATGGCGCTCTCGGTGGTGTCGTACGGTATTGTCAATTCCATTATCAGCCGCTATGCGATTCGCACCGGCCTGTCCGTCGCGCTGTTTTCGCGGGTGTTGTTCGGCAGCGCAGGCGCCGCGCTCGCCACATTGATCTTCTTCGCGACCGCAGTCTATTACGCGGTATTCGAAGGATCCGTGATCGCCGTTGCGGCGCATAGCCTGTTTCCTGCGCTCGACTACCGATGGGCGGCGCTGATCGTCGTTTGCTACAGCGTGCCGCTCGTGTTCGGCAGTGTGCAGCACTGGCTCGACAAGTTCAACGGCGTGCTGTTGCCTTTCTATCTGCTCGGACTGGTCGCTGCCGTCGTGCTTGCTACACATGAATACGGCTACAACGCAGCGTGGCTCGACTTCGGCCCGAAAGACAGCACACCGGCCAACGGCTGGTGGAGTTGTTTTGTCTATTACATGGGCGTCTGGGTGCTGATGATGTTCACCTTCGACTACGCCCGCTTTGGTCGAAAGGAGGACGCGGGTTACCACGGCCGCTTCAACTTTGGCATGCCGTTCTATCTGATCACGTTTCTGCTGAACGGAGCGGTCGGTATCTATCTGGTCAGCACGATTCCTGGCCTCGGCACGCTCTCGGAAGTATCCGTGGTACTTGCGCTGCTCAAGCTGATGGGGATCTGGGGCCTGCTGTTCGTGTGGGTCACGCAGTCGCGCATCAACACCGCGAACTACTATCTCGCGGCCATTAACATGCAGGCTTTCTTTCAGAAAGTGGCGGGCCTTCGCGCGCCGAAATTCGCGTGGGTACTTGTCGTCGGCGCCGTTGTTTATGCTTTGATGATGGCCGACGTATTCTCGAAAATTCTGCAGGCCCTGGCGTATCAGGGAATCTTCGTGGTCGCCTGGGTCGGTGTGGCGCTCGCTCACATCCTTTCAGCACGCTACGACGAATTGATCGGCGGCGAAATCGAATGCCGCGATTCGCATGTGCCTGCCTTCAATCCAGGCGGACTGACCGCATGGTTTGCCGGTGCGTTCGCCGGCCTTGTATTGATGAATGTGCCGGGACCGGTGCAGTCGTTCTCCGCGCCAGCGAGCTTTGTCGTGTCATGGCTTGTGTATCGGAGCATGCTCACTTCGGCTAAGCGAACGTGGTTTGTACGTGGCTAGAACATAGGCCGACCTCGAAGGCGGCCAGGCCGCCTTTCAGAAACTTATATCTCGGGGTTTTTACGGCGCACTTGGCAGTCGGGAACAGGTGACGGCCTGCGGGGCCTCGCCGACCCCACGCCATTTGGGTTTTTCGCGGTAACGATCAAGGGGCGAACGTTATCGACATGTGAAGTACGGCTTGTGTTGTGACTCATAGAATTGATCAGCGGCGGACGGATGGGTTCCGCGAGCACGCTGCATTTGCCCTTTGATGATTGTATGAATCGGTTCGATGCCGGCCAGCAGGATCCGGGCACGGCGGAAAGTCTTGAACCCCGGCATGGGCCGCACGCGCCGCCTGATCGCCCGGTGATCCTGCTCGACCACGTGGTTCAGATATCTGCACTGGCGGATCTTGATGCGCGCTTCACGATCGGCATTGATCGCTTCGAGCGCAGCGGGATTGGTGCCGCTTTTACCGAGGCTTACCGTTTTAAGCACGCTGTTGCGCGCGATTGCTTTCTCTCCAGTGCCGGCAGCAGCTTGTTGGCCTAGCGGTGCACGATCGAATGATCGACCGCAATGCCGCGCTCAGCCATCATTTCCTGAAGATGACGCGAGCTCAGCGGATAGGCCACCTACCAGCGCACGCACGTCACGATCACATCGAGAGGATAATGCGGCCACTTGAGCACTCGGGTCACCGTCGGAATTAACGTCTTCATCACGCTTTCAATCGTTCGTGTCGTTTGTCACCTCATAGCGGATCGCCTTACCGCAACAGAGCCAGACCATCGCTACATCAAGTCGAGGACCGATGTCACGCTCGGCTTCAAACGTTTCAGGAGCGCCGCGATCACTCTTTCAGACATTGAGTTGATGCATCGCATTCGCAAAGGCCAATTCAACTCGCGAAGCTCGGTCTCAAAGATACTGCTGCGCCCGCCGTCTGGAACACTGTCCTGTCTGCCCAATAAGACCTCGTTTATCAGAACCCGTCTCTTCCAGACCCCTATTTGCACCCGACCCTCGTCCATCACATGACAGCCGTACGCCACTTCAAACCTGGGGAGGCCTATTGCGAAAATGGAGTCCGACCATGAAACGGTCGAATCGTATGTTCACAACATTACATGATCCAAAAAGAGATACTTTTCGGCTGCCCTGGGCCGCTGCGCTCATTGTTGACGGGCGTGGAGGGATACGGCCTTAGCTGGCAGGGTTTTCCGGCTGATAAGCAGCCGAATTTCAAAATCAGGAAGCAACCTCACTTTGCAATTGTTAACTGTGTGCGCATAAGTTTGTCGCTACCATTCGTTATGCCAGTTACATTGCGTTACGTTTAGTTGCATGTTGCGGTGACGCTGGCAACTGCGTTTTCGGATGTCCTGGCGCGGGACCGTTTCAACGATGCACGATCGGCGGGAGCCGATTTTGACGAGCGGGTGTCGTCTTCATCGCCTGTCTGATCGGAGGCCAAAATTCAGCTGACTACCCGACGTATATTGATAGCAGTCCTGATAAATTAGAAGAAAAATTCCAATGCGCAATTCCGGCTGAAAGTGTGCGGTTCGTGAGCGCTGACGGATGCTCGACCGGTGGTGCTCTCTCACGTTATTCGCCACGGGAAGCTGCATTGCAATTGAGCACGACGCTGGAAATTCTCGTGCAACCAGTTCTCCTCAGGTGGCAGGTACGCGGACTCAGTTTCACAGCCGTTGCTTCGTTTTGTTCGAAATTTCTATTTAATTTATGCGTCGGGAGATGCTCTTATGTCGCTCAACAAGATCCTGCTCGCCACCGCTTTGCTCGGCACTGCTGGCGTGTCCCTTCCCGCCTCCGCCGCCGGCCCTGCCACGGCCACCTTTCAGGTGATGATCACTATCCAGCAGGCGTGCTCCGTGACGGCTGGCGCTGCCTCCAACATCAACCTCGGTACGGTGAGTTCCACTGCAGTGAACACCACCGGCAGCAACACCATCAGCGTGACCTGTTCGAAGACGACGCCATACTATGTTGGCCTCGCGCCGTCAGCGGCCAACGGCGGCACCACCACTGGTAGTGGTGCCATGAGCACGGCCGATGCGCTGGCCGGCAACACCGACAAGGTCCCGTACCAGTTGACTTCTACTCCGGGTCCCGCAGGTACGCCATGGGGCAATACCGCAACCTCTACATCGGTGGGCAATGGCGTGGCCGGGACCGGCACAGGCCTCGCGCAATCACTGACGGTTTATGCCACTGCCGCGAGCGCCAACTTCACGCCGGACAGCTATGCTGATACTGTTACTGTCAACGTGAACTTCTGACCCTCCGTCATGAAACGCACCCGGTTGCTGCATGCGCTGTGCAGCGGTCTGCTCGTCAGTTTGCTGGCAGCAGGTGGAGGTGCCGATGCAAGCGGTTTGCAGGTGGCACCCACCACGCTCAGCCTGAAGCCTGCGCAAAACGCCGATGGGTTGTGGCTCAGCAATACCGGCGAAAGCGTGGTGCATGCACAGGTGCGCGTATATCACTGGACGCAGGATAGCCAGGGCGATCAACTCACTGAGTCTCGCGGCCTCGTGATCAGCCCGCCAATGCTGCAGTTGGCAGTTGGCGATCGCCAATTGGTCCGGGTCATCCGGGTGGGTGCGCCACCCACTGGTGCGGGCGCGGTGGAAGATGCTTACCGGTTGGCAATCGACGAGTTGCCAGTCGATGCGCAAGGCAAGCCGGGGTTGCAGTTCGTGCTGCATTACTCGGTGCCCGTCTTCATCCAGCCTGCCGGAGCGGCTGCCGCTCCGCCACAACTGCAATGGAGTCTACTGCGTGATGGCGACCATGTGATGCTGCAGGTGAGCAATCACGGTGGCAGCCATGCCCAGCTGGCAGGCCTGAGTTACGTCGACACCATGGGTCGCCGTACCGACATCACCCCGGGCCTACTTGGCTACGTTTTAGCGGGCGCAACCATGCGCTGGATGCTGAAGCCATCCGCCGCGATCTTCGCCGCTGGCGGCACTCTTGAGGCAATGGTGAATGGCGAGAAGGCCACGCAAAACCTGTCTCTGGCCGACCGTTCTCACTGAAGCCATCCTGCTGCAGAGCCTGCTCGTATTCGGGGCCCATGCTGCCGATACAGTCACGTCGGCCGGCTCTGCAGCTAATAGCGCGCAGCTCACCGATAGCAGTGACAGCGTGAGCCGTCTCGGCGGTACCGACCTGTACCTCGAGGTCACCCTCAACGGTGCCCAGGGTGGTCTGGCCCATTTCGGCTATCTCGACGGCGAGCTATGGGCGAGCATCGCAACCTTGCACGAGCTCGGCTTTGCGCTGCCGTCCAGCACACCCGATCCGGTACGCCTGAATAGCCTGAACGGGGTGCAAGCGAACTACGATGCCAGCCGCCAGGCGGTGGCCATCAGCGCGCCCCTGAGCATGCTCAAGCTGGGTACGACGGTGCTCAATGCACCCGAAAACAGTCGCCCCCACGCAACCGCCTCGCCCGGCATCCTGTTGAACTATGACATCTTCGGGACCGAGGGCCAGCAGGGCAGCAGCCTGAGCGGGTTCACGGAACTGCGCGCATTCAACAGCAGTGGCGTATTCAGTTCGACAGCACTCTCGCAGGCCATCCATATCAACGGCGCGGGCTGGCAGAACAGTTCCGTGCGTCTGGATACCAGCTGGAGTACCTCGTTTCCCGACAGCCTGCTGACGTTGCGGCTCGGTGACACGTTGACGGACGCGTTGTCGTGGTCGCGCTCCACCCGCATCGCAGGCGTACAACTGGGCACCAATTTCACGTTACAGCCCTATCTGATCACCGCGCCGCTACCGGCCTTCTTCGGTTCGGCCACGCTGCCCTCGAATGTGCAACTGTTCATCAACGGCATGCAGCAATACAGCGGCCAGGTGCCGGCCGGACCGTTCCAGCTCAACACCATCCCCAACATCAGCGGCGCCGGCAACGCGCAAGTCGTGCTGACCGATGCATTGGGCCGCGCCACCACCCTTAATTTCTCGTTGTACAACGAACAACAATTGCTGAAGCAGGGCCTCTCCGACTGGTCGGCGGAATTCGGTGTCGTGCGCGAGAACTATGGGCTGACCTCTTTCAGCTACGGCCATGATCCCGTTGGCAGTGGCACGTGGCGCTACGGTGTCAGCGACCACCTCACCGTTGAAGCACACGCCGAGGGTACCAGCAAGCTGATCAACGGCGGCGCGGGCGCCGCCTTGCTGCTGGGCAGCGCCGGCGGTGTAGTTTCCGCGTCTCTGGCGCAGAGTGCGTATGCGGGTCATAGCGGCTCGCAGTACGGGCTGGGCTACAGCTGGCGCAACGACCGCTTCAACTTCAGCGTCAACGGCATTCACACCCGGGGCACATATACCGATGTGGCCACGCTCTATGGGTCGCCGCCGCCCAGCGTCAGCGGACAGGTGGTCGCCGGCTACAGCACCGAGCATCTGGGCAGTTTCGGCGTGAGCTACGTGCAACTGCGTTACCCACAGCAGGATGCCACGCGTTTTGCCACTGCCTACTGGTCCAAATCCATCGGGCGGTCGTTATCGCTGAGTCTCAGCTTCAATCAGAATATAGGGAACGCAGCCAGTCGAAGTATGTTTCTGGTGGCCACTATCGCACTGGAACACGACATCACGGTGAGCAGCAGCGTACAGCGCAACGGCAACAGTACGGGATTCGTCGTCAATGCGAGCCAGTCACCGCCCAGCGAGGGGGGCTTCAGTTGGCGCGCTGCCCTGCGCCAGGGCAATGATCAGAATGGCGGCCAGGGTGAAGTTGATTATCTGGGGCGCTATGGCCAGTTGCAGGCAGGCGTCAGTTCCATCGGCCAAACCCGCTACGGGTACGCGGGCGCCACCGGCGCGCTGGTGCTGATGGGCGGTGGCGTCTTTGCTACACGGCAGATCAGCACGGGTTTCGCCGTGATATCCACCGATGGCATTCCTCACGTGCCGGTGAAGCTCGAGAACAATCTGATCGGCACGACCGACAGCCAGGGCCTGCTGCTGGTCTCGCCGCTGAATGCCTATCAGAACAACCAGCTCAGCATTGATCCCATGGATTTGCCCGCGAACGTACGGATCGATCGCGTCAAGGCGCTCGCAACGCCCACCGACCGCGCCGGAACGCTGGTGCGCTTTGGCATTACCCCGATACGCGCCGCCTCGATAATCCTGCATGACGACAGCGGCCAGCCCCTGCCACTCGGAAGTCGCGTGACCATCCAAGGCCAGGCCGACAACGGTTCCATGACCGGTTTCGACGGCACGGTCTACCTGGACACCCTGGGCGAGCACAATACGCTCATCGTTCACACTCCTACAGGAGTGTGCCGGGCAAGTTTTGACTACCACAACGTGAGCGAGACCATTCCCACTCTCGGTCCGCTCCTTTGTCGCAAGGACATCTCCCCATGAGCCACCGCTGTCAGTGCACGCTACTGCTCATTCTGATGCTGCTGATCGGCGGCCTTGGCCTGCCGCACCCGGCTGAAGCCCAGACCGTCAGTTGCGCCAACCCCACCGTCAGCAACGTTCAGTTCGGCACCGTCGACTTCACGACCGGCACCCTCAATGTCAGTGGCTCGATCGGGTGGTCCTGCACCAGCACGGGAATCCTGGGTCTCCTCCTGTCGCCTCAGGCAAACATTGTCATGTGCCTGAACCTCAATACCGGCACTGGTGGCACCCAGGCCAACCCGCGCCTTCTCAGCAACGGCAGCAACACCCTGCAATACCAGCTGTATGCCAATGCGACGCATAGTCAGATATGGGGTTCCACGGCGACCTCAGCGACACCGATACCGATAAGTATTTCCGTAGCCATTCCAGCCGGGCTGATCCTGTCGACCACGATCACCGGCCAGACCCCATTCTATGCACAGTTGCCTGGCGGACAGACGACTGCGCCGGTCGGTACTTACAACAGTACGCTCTCCGCGACCGTCAACGGTTCCTACAACACAAACACGAGTACGCCACCAAGTTCCTGCACGAGCGGTCCGAACGCCCTCAATCCCGGGAGTGCAGCATTTGTCGCGTCGGCAACGGTGCAGAAGGCCTGTGTCGTTACCGCCAACAACGTCAACCTTGGTGCAGTTCCCTCGACCGCCGTCAACACCACCGCCAGCAATACGCTCAGCGTGACATGCACCAATGGCACGCCTTTTTTCGTGGGCCTGGCGCCTTCAAATGGCAACACCGCAGGCGCCGGCGTCATGAAGGGCACTCGCAGCGGCAACACCGATCAAGTGCCTTACCAGCTCAGTTCCACACCCGGTCCCGGCGGAACGCCGTGGGGCAACACGGCGACCTCGACGACGGCAGGTAACGGTAAAGCCGGTAGCGGAAGCGGTTTGGCCCAGTCGTTAACGGTCTACGCAACCGCACCCAGTGCTAATTACACGCCAGACAGTTACTCCGATACCGTTACTGTCAATGTGAACTATTAGATTTACCTTACGAAGGCTTAAGTCGATCGCCACGCTTTCTCGTCTGGAGCTTCCCCCAAGTCAACACCAACCCGCGTGACTTCAAAACACCGAAGTTCAGTGCGCAAATTCAATTGTAGTCCTGAGCAAAGTATGCAAAACGTTTTACCTGCGCTCGATAGTACGTATGGGAAGCTGCGCAGGCCGCGCGTGATGAAGGCATTGAACTGCAGGTGATCAAACTGGAGCAGGCAAGAAAGAGGTTGTACTGCTGCCTCGACGGTGGGTGGTCGAGCGCAGCTTTGGCTGGCTCGACCGCTTCCGCCGCGGCCTCGGGACGGGGAAGTCCCTTTCATTCTCTAGTCGCAGATCCCGATTCAGTAGCAGATCCCGATTCCTTCAATTCGGGATCTGCTACGTGAGCCCACGCTGCGCGTGAGCTCACTACGACTACCACTTCCAGCCTACACCCGCGTTGATACCGACGTCGTGACCCGTAGTCGAAATACCCGCGCCATAAGACCACCTCCCGTTACCGGACAAACCCTTGAAGTTCATGGCGACAGCGCCATAGCCCTTATACTGGCCAATCCCGGCACCCAATTCCTGCTCACCCGGAGCAAGCGTCGGCATGTACGTTCCGGACATAGCCATGGCCATTGCGACACCAGAGTACGCGGCACGGGCAACGTTATTCACGTTGCTCTGGACGCCCTGCAACTGCGACATGTTCACCGCGTCGGTCGGGTTCACACCGGCTGCGACATTGGTGATACGCCGTTCGTTACCGGGTGAACCGACCGAGACCGTGTTGTCCTCGTTGGCAACCGAACCAGCGCCCAGCGCAACCGAGTTCACGCCGGTGGCCTGCGCCGATGCACCAAGTGCGACCGAGTTGTTGCCCGCTGCGAGCGAGCTGTCACCAATCGCCACGGTCGGATCACCCGTCGCCTGCGCGTTATAGCCCATAGCAACAGCACCTGCTACCGACGCAACCGCACGGAAGCCAATCGCGGTGGTGTTGACGGCGACCGCCTGGCTATTTGAACCGTACGCGGTGGCACCGTTGCCCGCTGCCGTCGAACACAGGCCCGTCGCCGTCGAGTCCATACCGCTTGCAGAACCGCACGTTGCCACGTTGACTGTCTTTACTTGCGTGCCAGATCTGCCGAGCGTTTGAGCAGTGCCGTCACCGTTCGATGCCCCCTCCAGCGTCATACCGACGGTGGCTCCCGACGCAGTAGCATACTGACTTGCACTCAGGAGCGGGGCTACCGAAGTCGACAGCAACGCTACGCTGCTATTGGTCGTACTCAAGCCCGTCGACAGACTTGCGACATTGCTGTTGGTCGTCGAGAGTCCCGTTGACAATGAACTGAAACCCGTCGAAGTCAAAGTGGACAGCGACGCCACATTGCCGTTGGTCGTCGAGAGACCCGTCGACAGCGACGTCACATTGCTGTTGGTCGTCGAGAGACCC
>NZ_CYGX02000045.1:0-353 GCF_900019265.1 Paraburkholderia ribeironis | reverse complement strand
GAGACCCGTCGACAGCGAGTTCACGCCGGTGGACAGCGAACTCATGCTGCTCGAGGTCGACGTCGACAGGCTGTCGAGGTTGCTGTTCGTCGTGCTCAGACCCGTGGACAGCGAACTTACGCCTGTGGACAGCGAGCTCACGCCGGTCGACAGCGAACTCACACTGCTCGAGGTCGACGTCGACAGGCTGTCGAGGTTGCTGTTCGTCGTGCTCAGACCCGTGGACAGCGAACTTACGCCTGTGGACAGCGAGCTCACGCCAGTGGACAGCGAGCTCACGCTGCTCGAGGTCGACGTCGACAGGCTGTCGAGGTTGCTGTTCGTCGTGCTCAGGCCCGTCGAGAGCGAGCTCA
>NZ_CYGX02000174.1 GCF_900019265.1 Paraburkholderia ribeironis | reverse complement strand
CGACTTCAGGTATGGCATACGTATTGCCTCACGGGATGATGTTACTCCCGGGTAATTGTCACTGTCCCATTGTTTTGCGGTGAAGGCTGGTGCTGCGTAGCAGCGCCAGCCTTCACCGCGTCGGCGTCGCCAAGTATCCGGGTCACCAGTTCCCTGGCGCGGTTCGATCGCCATGCCTTGACGCGACGCTGCAGAGTACGTAGCTGGGCGCCGGAATACATCGCGGGTGCCAGCGCGACGAGACGCTCATGTAGCTTCTTCGCCGTGATGCCGGGCTCGGATTCGAGCCATTGCTGGATTGTCGGCCACGTGTGCTCGAACGGATCTTCCCGGCTGCGCCAGGTATGGGGGACGCGCGCCTTTCGATGATGCGTGGGTCTTACCTCGCCGTCCTGCCACGCTGTCCCAAGACTCGCCAGGAAATCCGCGAGGGAAACGCGACCAGGTGTTTTCGCCTCCTTCGGCGCCGTGCCCGATTCGCTACATTGCGCGACGCGGTGCTGCGCTTCGCGCATCCGGCACAACAGATCCAGCGGGTCGAGCGCACGAAACTGAGCACGTAGTCTGCGTTTGGTTGCTTCCGGCACCGACGTCGACCGCAGGACGCGCTCAAGGGGCGTCAAGGGCGCTTCATAGTGCTTCGTGACTCTCGCGCCATGACGTGTCTTCGATTTCAGCTTGAATGAAGGCTGGAAGAAGTTAATGTACAGACGCGACACCGCGTAAAGGGTGGCAAGGGCTTCCGTGTCTTCAAGTCCACGTAACCTGCCATACCCGACGAGGCGGCGCACGACTGAACCGTTCTTTTGCTCGACCCACGCCTGGTCATTTTTCTTGTAGGCACGCGAGCGCGTCAGCTCGATACCCGTTGCCTTGCAGAAGTCAAAGACGGCCTCATTCATGAAGGCAGAATCGTTGTCACAATCGAGGCCGCGTAGCGGAAATGGCAAGGCAGGCCTAACGCGTGTAGTGGCTACACGGTAATGTCCGCTTTTAGCTGCATAGAAATGTCCGCTTTTGATGCCGTCGTATGCTAGCCAGCCGCC
>NZ_CYGX02000044.1 GCF_900019265.1 Paraburkholderia ribeironis | reverse complement strand
AAACCTAAACGCACCCGGCTTGCCAAGCTTTCAGTTCGCAATGACTGGAAGTTAGATTGCAACCGTACATTCGGACTTTCGCTGCGGCTGCGCCGCTGTCCCTGACGGATTTCGCTGGCCAGTTCCCCGTCGCTTCTGCGCACTCGATGGTGCTCGGACGCCGGAGAGCTGGATTAACGACGCGCTATTTGGCCAGGCGGCCCGCCCTGACGACGTAATGGGGTAACGATTCCATGAGCGCAAGAGCTGCGGTGACCGCGACGCCCTATGGTGAGGCGGACACCGCCGTGCTGGAAGCACTGGATGCGGGCTACGACACGACGCGGATGCTCGACGCCGTGTAGGCTCGATGAGGTACGTTCCAGCCTTTGCGACCCGGAAGGCCTGCGGGACGATCTGTTGCGCCTGCACAGCATCGCCCATACGCTCATCAACGACGCAGGGCTGACGGTCGGCGCACAGGACGAGCCGTTCGTCGATCAGGTCTCGGACGTCATCGACAAGATAGACCAATACGTCGCTGATCTGCTGTCGATTCGCGACGTCCTGCAACCGTTAGAGGCACTTCGATCTGATAGCCCGACTTGTTTTGACGGCCGCTGAGTTGCCCAGCAGACCGGCACATCGCGGCCATGAACCGTTATTCGTTTGCTCAATCTCTTGGACACTCAGACGGCGCCTCCGCCTTTGACAGCAGACATTGCCTTCGCGCTCACGTTCGCCTGGGTTCGAATCGAACTGCAGTGTCCAAAACAGCGATCACGTCGCTGCCCCGACCGCACCACAGCTCGAAAACGCTAGAAACCCCGCGGCGTCACGAGATCGGCCGCACGGAGATGCCCGCGCGGCTCGAACGGAATCTTCAGCCAGGCAAAGACGCTCATGTCGTGGTAGCCTGGCGAAGCGCGATATCCGATGCCGGTACCGACGATCAGGTGACGGGCAAGCAGTCCGGCGATGGTCGTGGTGTCCTCGCCAAATGCGCCCGACGCGCGACCTGTGAAAAGTTCGCGCGTTGCGTAGCCGAACCGGCCACCCGTCTTGAACAGAAACGTCCCGCCCTCATCGGACTGCGCGTAAAAGACGAGGCCAGCCTCGCGATTCGATTCAGGACTCCAGTAGCCACCATACGGACCGTCGAACCGGTTGGCGTCATAGCGGTATGAGCTCAGGCGTATCTCGGGCCCCGCATTGAGCCAGCTCCAGCCTTTCGCGCGAAAGTCCCGGGTGAGCGAGAGGCTGACCGCATAAAACGGATTGACGGCAGTTCCACTTGCCGTGACAGCACCGCCGGACAGCGTTTCGCCGAAATGGAAGGCACTACGTCCAATTGCCTGCCGCGCGGCGATCTCAATGGAGGATGAAATGGCCGGTCCGGTTCCAGAGGAAGGTGCACCCTCGAACGCGCGAAGCGAATCGTAGATGCTGTCGCGGCTTAAGGTCAGCCGCAAGAACTCGTCTTCGCTTTCGTCAATCCACTGATATTGAACCTTGCCAAGCAACTGGACGGGTCCTTCGCCGGGCTTTTCGAGTTCCGCGCCGGCAAACAGCACGCCTTGACCTACCTCGGTACGCATCGTAGCGCCCAGTTGCTTCCCCCACGCATGATGCACACCGTCGTCCAGTCGAAGCGCGGTGCCGTCGATACGCACGGTCAACGATGGAGACGCCAGCATCGTGACCGAAAGTTGCGGAATGGTCCAGACAGTCAGCTTGTCCTGTCCGGCCGTGCCGGATTTCCGATCCAGCGTGAACAGCGATTGCAGCGATGGCTCCTGCCCCTCGGACGGATGACCGATCAGGGCTCGAGCGCGGTCGTAGAGTCCCAGGCGCGCGTCGTGATCGGCCAGCGTCTGGCGGGCAGACGGTGGAATATTCCCGGGGCTCTCGTTCACAATCGTGCCGAGCGTTCCATAATCGCGGTTGGCGGCCGCGGCAAACACCAGACCCTGTATGTATTCGTCGTTTTCGGGCGCTGCCTCATGAAGCTTTGAGAAAATCTGTTCGGCTCGTGCGGGACGACCACTATTGAGCAGCGCCCAGCCCGCGAGAGCACGCGTGGCTGGCTCCGTCGGGTCGCCGACGGCTTCGACCTGCTTGAGCGCAGCGTCGACCTGTGCGGGGTCGTGCGAGTCTTTGGCGAGGGCGAGCTCGATGGTGGCGTGCAGGCGCATGCCCTGTTGCGTGGACAGCTCACGCGACTCGGCTTCTGCTTCCGCAAGCCGCTCTTGATGCATGAGCGACAGCGTGAGCCCGAGCCGTGCCGACGACGGGTCCTTCGCCGTCTTCAGCGCCTCGCGAAACAGCGCCTCTGCGGCCTGGTCGTCGTGCGCGCGGTCTTCGAGCCAGCCGGATACTTCCAGTGCCGACGCATCCAGCTGGACAGATGGATCTGCGCGAAGCGCTCTTGAGTAGGCCAAGGCGTTCGCATCGTGTCCCGCTTCGTTCTCCGCGTACATGCGCTGCAGCCGCAGATCGTTACGGACCTGCTTTAGCGAGGGCTTCTCGAACACGGGGTCCGCAATCAGGCGGTCCACGTCCGCCGGCGGCAGCGCTTTTGCCGCCTTCCATGCTGTACCCGAGAGTTCGCCGGGATTCATGCAGGCGCGAAGCAGTTCCAGGTAGAGCCCATAGGCCTGCGCGGTCCGTCCTGCCTCCGCAAGCGTTTGCGCGCAATCCCATTTCGCGGGCAGGTTCGAGCACACCGGGTCTTTCGTCGCCCTGTACGCGGGTTGCCCGCTAAGGACGTGGGCGTTCAGCGGCTTTGTTGCCCGCGGCTTGCCAGGCTTGACGGCACTTTGCGGCGTCTGTGGCTGGACCAGCTTGACGGAATCTCGCGCTGCCGGCGAATTACCCCACGCGTCCGACTCTCGGCCGGACTTGCCGGAAGCGGGATCTGGGGACTTCGATGAGCCCGGTTGCTCCGCGCGGGCGAAACCCTGCCATGTGAGCAGAATGCCGGCAGCCAGGGCGATCAACGTGCGATTTGTGGTCATCGTTTTGGCGATGGGTCGGCAGAGGAGGATTGATTGATTCGCTTTTTCACCTGTTCCTTGAGCGTCATATTCAGAAAGATGTACGAAAGCGCAAGCAGTGTCGTCAGCGCGCACCAGAACACCAGGGGATCGGCCAGAAGCAGGCGCAGACGCGCAATGCGTGACCGCTCGGCGACTGCGAGCGGCTTTGCCGATTCAGTCGCGGAGTCGAAGAGCGTCGCTCCCTGCGCAAACAGCGACCAGACCGCGGGCTGGCGCAACATATCGATGGCATGAGTCACCGCGGCGTTGTTGCTGCCAAGGACAGCAACGAACGGGCGCCCGCTGGAGTGGCCCGACAAGGACACCGCTTGTCCTGGCTGTAAGGTCGGCAACGAGGGCAGTTGACCAAGCTGCTGCGCGTCGAGCGACGTGGCTGGGCCAAAAAAGAAGTCGGCGTTCGCGAAGTCGCCCGAGAACGTGAATGCGAAGTTCGCTAGCACACCTGTTGCGCGGACATGGACCGCAGCGAAATTCAGTGCGGCGCGCACGAGCGCGGTGTCCGAATGTCTGAGCGAGATGGCGAGATGTGCCGGGGGAGCGTGAACAATCGTTGCGGCGTCGAGCGTCATGTCCGCGCGTCTCGGGAACGCCTTCGAGGTGTCGGCGAACGCCTGTGCGGCACGCAGGCAATCGGTCTCGGTGACGCCCGAGAGCACCATGACAACGGACCTGCCTTCGTTGGCGGGGTAGACGCCGAGAAACGGGCCGTTGATACCCTCAGCAACAGCTTCAGACAACGCATTCTGGAGAGCGTCGCGCGTGCCCACGAGCAGCACGTCGCCTGCGCGGGCGGTGTCCTTGTCGATATCCCATGAACCTGAGCCTTCCCGTTTGACGATCGGGCTCGTGCCTTTGTATGCGACCGTGACATCGACCTGCCTCATGCGTGCGGCGATGCTTTCGACCGCGAGCGTGGCCGCCTGTAGCCGCTGAGGTGACGGCAACCCGCTTCCCAACACAACAGTAACGTTGCGCGGCATCCATGACCGGGCGTCGAACGCCAGCGGAAGCTGCGCGAGGGTCGGCGCTGGATTTGGGCGCAGCCCCGCAAAGTCCAGCGAGATGGATGAGCGCATATTGTCAATGGGCGCGATATCGGAGTACGCCGTCTCTGCGGCGATCTTTTCGGAGTGCGGCACGCGTGCCAGTTGAATGCTGTTGGTCCCCGGCACGAAAGCTTGTGGCGGAAGCGGGATGGTTTGCACCTGGCCCTTTGCATCGGCCTGTGCCACCTGCGCCCCGTTGACCCACACGACATACCGCGCTCCCGCCTCGGGTGCAACGTCCGACGCGAGCTTGAGATGAACGCCGCTCAGTGCTTCTCGCGCAGACAGCTCGACGACAAGCGCATGCGCCGCGGCGGCGGCACCGTCCACCGACCGGAGCGAGGAAAACGGTCTTGTTATGCTCTGCGCTGCTGCAGGCAGTGCGCTGAGGCCTAGCAGCCAGGCGACAACGGCCGCGCGCGCGAGCCGACTAACCACGGAAGCCCTTGCGGCCCACATGACTGAGATGCGCATGTGCGCCCCTGAGCGAAATGACCAGCATGCCCAGCAAGGACCGCACAAGGTTTGTCGACGCCTCCCGCTGTTTCCAGAGCCGCAGCCAGCGTTCGCTATCGCCGTACGCGAGAACAACGGCTGCCCGTTCCTCTTCGGGCGTCCTTGGTGCGTAAAGCGCGACACAATCGCCAGTCGTCTTGTCGACCGGAGCGATCGCGTGCGCCGCCAGCAGATGTCGCTGGAACCGAACTTCAAAGCGATCCAGCATCAGCCCTTCCGGCACGCGTATTCGCATGCCCAACTCGTTGACATCGAGGAGCTGCACCTGCGTCTCGCCGAATTCCCCTATGATGGTGATCGTCTCGTCGATATTGACCCGTGGCCTCGTACGACGCTGGGCCTTCTCCAGTAACGCGCCAAGCGCACCGAGGCTGAGGAAGAGGTTGAAGCCTATCCAGAGCACGGCTGCCGTGAGGATGGGTCGGGCATCGGGTTCGAGGATGATCCTGACGATGCCCCAGACCAGGCCAATCGCGCTGATGACGAACATGCCGTAGTACGGCAGGCGGAACTCGCTGATGACGTCGCTCTGGCTCTGCTCGCCCTTGGGCGTGACGGCGAACGTCGGGGCATTGGGCCGCAAAAGTGCACCCACCAGCGCGGGCAGCATGTAGAACGCCTGGAGCGTCTCGTAGAGCTCGGACGAAAAGATACGCCGGAATCGTCCGTTCAGCCGTTCTGCCGTCAATAGCGCGACGACGAGATAAGGGAGCGTGTAGCCGACGAGGTTGTCGGTGCCCCCTGGGTACATCTGCAGCTTGAATACGATGCCGATAATCGGAACTGCGAATGTGACCAGGCGAGCGAACGGGAAGAACCAGAAGAGTCCGACGGAAAAATAGCACAGCCGTTGGGTAGGCGACAGACCGCGGACGAACCACGGATTCTGCCTCATGAGTATCTGCATCATGCCAACGCCCCAGCGGATTCGCTGGACGAGAAACCCGGCAACTGTCTCGGGTTGCAAACCCGCCACCATCGGCCGACCCAGGTACACCGAACGCCAGCCTCGCTGATGCAGCTTGACTGACGTCGACGCGTCCTCGGTGATTGACTCGGTTGAAAAGCCACCAATCTCCTCGATGGCCGCGCGCCGGACGAGCGCACCCGAGCCGCAGAAGAACGAGGTATTCCAGGTGTCGAGGCCCGGTTGAACTGCACGGTAAAACAGGTCGTTCTCCGCCGGCATCTGGTTGAAGAGTCCGAGGTTTTTCTCGAGCGGGTCCGGGTTGGTGAAGAAATGCGGGGTTTGCACCAAAGCGGTCTTCGCGTCATGGACAAAAAAACCCACAGTAGAACGCAGGAAGTCCCGCGTCGGCACATGATCCGCATCGAGGATCGCCATCAGATCGCCAGACGTGCGTTGCATGGCTGCATTCAGATTGCCGCTTTTTGCATGCTCGTTTGAATCGCGCGTCAGATAGATGGCACCGTGTCTTTTGCACAGCGACTTCAACTGCTCGGAGCGTTCGGCGAGCGCCTGGCGTTGCTCCGCACTTTTCGCGGCTTGGGATCGCGGGAAGCCGTCGTCGAGGACGTACGCGCGAACGCGCTCTTTCGGATAATCGATCTCTAATGCGCCGCATACGGTGGGGGCAACGACCCAGAGCGGTTCCGAGTAAGTCGGAATGAATATATCGACAAAGGGAAGTGCGTCATCGACTGGCAGCGGCAGAGGCCCACGCTCGAGCGGCCGGACACTGACGAAATATCCCAGCAGCACGACGCCCATGCAGTACAGTTCAGCCGCGAGAAGGGCTGCTGCAGCGAGCTTCGAGGGCAGGCTGCCATGTATTGGAAATGCTTCGAAGCGCCACGCGATGTAACGGATGATCACGAAGCTGCTGAAGACGAGCAGCACGGGTCGCGTTCTGGGCGTTTGCACGTAGGCGAGCAGCCCGAACAATGCAAGAAAGATCCACGCGTGGGTCTGCGGGCGAGGCAAGCCAACTGATAGCACCGCGAGTGCGGCCAGCGTCACCAACAGAGTGAGCGCGATAATCTGCTGCATTTTGGATCGCATGTCTGGAACCCAAAGCCATAAGCGACGAAGTTTCATATGATCATAATTGCTCACAGCCGATCGCGCTATCTGGGCAGTGCTTGTCCGGCAGGGGGGCATCTGAGCAATCGCAAGGCGTCTGATATGGGGCATTGCGCTCGGCGGTATTGCACTTGGGGTGCAGCCGTTCCATGAAGCCATTCACGGAGGGAGCAGCGAGGCACGGACTTGATGATCTACGTCTTTCGCTCCCTATTGTCTTGGCTATCGGCCTGATCTCGGCTGCCCCGCCACCACTGCAGTCATTTCGTTTGGGCTGTTCGCCATGCGCGCGGCGTCTTGCCGAACTGCGCCGTAAACCAGCGCGTGAATGACGCCTGCCGCGTATATCTGTCAACGCCGACTGAAACCTGACCCACAGGGGGGGCGGCAAAAATCTTGGACCACGGTTGCCGCGTCAATCCTCTCGACCTTAATCGCTGGTTCAATCATCCTGAACTTTCAGCGACGGCACTATCGCCCTGTCTTCACCGAGCCATTTGTACGCGTGCAGTCTGTCCCACCGCCATTCGCGCCCTCGACATCCTGAGCGATGACCGATCAAACCCATTTGTCAAAACGGAAGTTTTTATAGACGGATCAGAGCACCTACCGATATGTCGCGAACTCGACAACCCAGCAGCAGATGTGGGCTTTGTCGAGTCCGCGACACAATGGTGTTCAGCCGGGCGCCCACGGTGCTCTATTCCACCATTGGCATGGCAGTCGGAACACTTTTTGACTGCTTTTTTGCAGTTGGCGCGATTGTTGCTGGTTTCTGCTGGCAGCGATGTCGGATCTGCACATCGGCATTCGTTTTCATTTAGCCGAGGGGTTTCTCCGCCACCTGTCATTCGAATTGCAATTTTGTGAAAGGAGAACAGCGCTTTGCATATGCGTCCAGGGTGCGGGTTTCTTGACACCGGAGACTTCAAGTGACCGAACATGAACCATCTTTAGTCAATTTAAACCGCGATCTTTCTTTCTTCTTTTCAATCTGGGTCGGGCAACTGCTCGTAGTTGCCTATTCGGTAGCCGACGTTCTTATCGTCGCCAACAGGCGGCCCGATCTACTCGGTGGCTTGGCACTGGGGCACGCGATTTACGGTCCACTTAGTGTAACCATGACCGCGTTTTTTTCTTCGATCACCATAAACGCCACGAGATTTATTGCAGAAAAATCCGTAGCAACACTAAAACACATCGCTTACTATGGATTTGCGTCGGGATTTTTTGTTGCCTTATTCGTTTTTTTTGTTCTGAAGTATTTTTCGACAATCCATCATTGGTCGAACCAATCACCTTATTTAGCAGCCCAAGCTAAAAATTATCTTGATACTCTCACGTTTAGCATCTTGCCATCTACCCTCTTTCGAATTATCGCCTGCATCGCGAACTCGATTCGGGCCACAATCCATATTACGCTACTGCAGGGTGTCGGTTTGATAGCAAAAGTTACCCTGTCCCTAACACTGGTCGACAGCCCACACTTTCACCTTGGCCTGACTGGTTGTGCACTATCAACTACCATTTCCTTCTATATTATGTGCATAGCCGCCATATTTCTGTTTCTATTCGATAGACGGTTTTCCGTATTCCGATTTAATTTTGTTTTATCTCGAGAGCGATCTGAGTTGGTGGCTCTCTTGAGGACCGGCCTCCCAGTCGCATTTTCGACGCTTTCCGAAGTTGCAGCATTCGGTTACATGGCAATATTGATAAGCAAGTTCGACGCTGACCAGCTAAGTGCCCATCAAATCGTCTCTAACCTCTATAACGTCGGGTACACGTTGGCCTCTTCTCTTGCAGTTTTAGTTTCTGTCAAGATAAGTCACGCCCTTGGGCTCGAGGGACCAATTGGAGCGGGACGCAAAGCAAGAACAGCGATTTTCGTCACGATAGCAGTCGGCTTCTCACTTTTAATTTTACATATGCTTTTTGGAGCCGCTGTCTTCCGACTTCATACGGCGGACGAGAAAGTTTTGGCGATCTCGAATAAAATTCTCATCTTCCTGTCATTAGTGATTTTCGCCGACTGCCTTCAAACTAGTGCCGCCGCGGCTCTGCGTGCACTTGGCATTAATGCGTTTCCCGCATTTATGCAGATAATCAGCCTGTGGATAGGTGTTGCAATTCTGGGAGACGGTTTCGCGACGCAACGGCTTTGGCTCGGTAGCGTGAATCTAGTGCCAGCGGCCGGGGTCTGGTGCGGCGTTTTTTTTGGTTTGCTGCCGAGCGCACTGATCTTGTCACTGGTTGCTGTCGGTGGCAATAAAGCAATTCGCAAGCACGTGCAACGAATTATTTCTCAATGTACTTGATGACTTCTCGCGCTGGGAGTGTTCCACAGTTGACTCCCGATTGCTGGATGACGCGTCGTGAGCTTGCATTGATGCCCCATTCCCTTCACTGCTTTCTCGTTTGTGCTCGCACGTCGCCCTGCAGCAGATCTCCGGGTGCCGTTCGCCTGAACCTACCGGCGCTCCGCACCCGCAACGGCTAGAACTTCATCCCTACACCTAAACCGACGACGAGCGGATCGATATGTAAAGTGCCGATTGCCGAACCGCCAAGCGATGCGTCCGTCCTCATCCAAATCTTCTTGATGTCGTCGTTGACGAAAAGCTTTTTTGTCACCTGCACGTCGACCCCGGCCTGCAGTGCCGGACCGATGCTGTGGTTGTCTATGGAGATCGGTTGACCTCCCGCATTCAACCCATTGTTATAGAAGAGCGTGTAACTGAGCCCGGCACCGATATACGGGCGAATGCGCCCGTCATGATTGAAGCGATACTGCAACAGCAATGTCGGGGGTAGCACGCCGACGCCACCGAGGTTGCCCAGGCTCGACGTCACGTGATGACGCGAGGTACCAAGAATCAATTCGATGCCGATACTGTCTCGTACCATGTAGGTGAAGTCGATTTCCGGCACGAGCGCGTTGTTTACGCCGACATCGAGCGCGGACAGCGTGTTGGTCGTGCGAACTTGCGGCTCAATGCTGATTGCCCGGAGGCGAACCAGCCAATCGCCCGCATGTATGCCAGCCGCTGCACTGCCAGCGGCTGAGGCCAACACTTCGCCGTCGCCCGCCGCGCGAGCCGGAGATTGCCCAAATGCTGCGGCAAGGCAAATTACTGCAGCGATAATACGGATTTGCTTTTGCATGATCGTTACCTGTCGCCATCAAACCTCTGCAGTGTGTCGGACTCTGTGACTGACAGCGTTGACCGCAATCAACTGACGTTTTAAGGCGTACCTGCCTACGGCGTCGGGTCACGGGCGGGCCATAGGAACTCTCGCAACCGTGCGCGCTCCATATCTCGCAGCCGCGTGGCAGCGCTTCACGACCGCAGAAGACGAATCCCGTTGGCGGCGCAGGCATGCAAGGCGCGTCCCGTTCCAGGCGATCGTGTCCAGATCGATACGATGAAGATCGCGCGCGGCGTCTACTAGTACAAGGCCATCGATGAAGTTCGCGCTTCCACGTGCTGGCCAGCTGCCCGCGACGGAACTGGGCGAGATCACGCCTCTAGCGGAACAGGTGGCAAGCGCTTGCGACACATTGAAGGAGCGGATTCGGCACCGCGAATGGACGATTGACAAGCCGAGAAAAAGGTCTCCAGGAAAGTGAAACGATGTCTGTGAATCGCACAGATCACGCATCGCATGCGTCCGCCAGGAGCAGCGCCCATCTTTCACCCTCCCCCGCTGCGACACCAGCAACGCGCTCGCAAGCACCTCGCAGCAGGTCGATGAATTTCAATTTCTCGCTACCTCTCGAACTTCGACTTTCTTCAGGACAGTGTGGCGAGCACCTCTTCAGGCGCGTTAGAGATCGTCTGAGCGTCCAACAATGTCATCCCGATTGTTGGATCTTGCGGAGATCCATGCGGAGCGTCCCCTGCATGGCGAGACGCGCAGTCCGGCCTTTAGGACAACCTCGATGCTTCCCGCCCCCGTCTCCATTCATGCGAGGAACTATGTGCACTTTTGGGACAAGCATGGGCTATCTCTTCGCGATCAAGTGCAGTCGCCTCAAAATGCTCAGAGTGTCACTTTTCGGCGCACGAATCCCACCGCATCTGTCGGGCAGACTAAACGTGGCTTCGATGCAACTCCTTTGGAGTTGGAAACCGCAAGTAATGACTGCACTCTTCGCAAACCGAACACGTGACTTGCTGGATTCTCGCCGGATTGAATGCATATGGGCGTTGAATTAGAATTGCTCCATCAATGCCCATGTGACGCTACCGCATGCATGGATATGGCTTGATGCAGGACGTTGAGCGAGAAATGCCGACCCTCCGCCAGTCCCTGTTGATTAATGCGGCCCACCTGTCGACCCGTCCATGCGTCGATAAATCCCGACTGCGCTTCCAGGATGTCAGCGCGATGAAACCCTTCTCCGCAAGTGCGGCCACTAGGTACCCACCGTGTGCCGCGCGGCCACAATGAAGGACCCTGGTCATAGTCTCTGTGTTTTCCAGAAGCCCACCTGCAAATCACCATGCGATCAAAGGGCGCGCTAAGTGTGGGCAGCATCAAGCCCGCGCCGATCGGCAGGGGCCGCTGTGGCGCCGCGTCGCGGCCTGCGCCGTCGCGAGATACAGCGTCACCCGCCTTTCAAGGCAATAGTCTGGACGAATCAGACCAAGAAGCAGGTATGCATCAGTCAACTTCGGCCGGGTTCCACCATGTTCGCCCCAAGCAAAACCCGGACGCGCTCCGGAACCCCGCGGGCAAATCGCGCAGCACACATCCATCGGCACAGCAGATTGAGCCGCCACCGGTGGCTAACCATGAGAGTAGACGATGAAAGGCAACCGTGCACAACAGTGGACGAACGCTCCCGTCGCCGTTGACGATCCAAAAGCGAACGCGGAAAGGTTACTTACGCTTGACATCGATGAAGTCGCCGAAGGCGATCTCCACGAGTTCCTTCGAGGCACCGACGCAGAAATCGCGATAACCGCTGCGCTTGCCGCTATGTTGTGATTGTTGCCTTTGCGCTTCGAGGTGCGAAACACCGTGGGACCGCCGCAGGGGAAGCCCACGATGTCAACACCATTATGTCAAAAGCAGTGAGCGCCACTTTCTGGCGGGCCAGCACCTGCCCGCGTCCGATCGCACCATATGGAGCCTGGTGAGAGCTACACCGCCGTCAGCGAACGATGTCATAGCTGTAATCGGTCTTCGAAATATCAATCGTACTCGCATCCAGCGTTTCGAAAAATTCATCAAGGAGCGCCAGCAAAATTCGCAATCCGCCGGCATACCCCCAAGTCGGGTAGCGGTGATAGTGGTGGCGGTCGAAAATAGGGAATCCGAGTCGCACGAGGGGTGTCCCAGTGTCGCGCTCCAGGTACTTCCCATGTGTGTTGCCAATAAGGAAATCCACTGGCTCTGTGAATAGCAGCGAGCGCAGGTGCCAGAGGTCGCACTTCGGATAGACCTTGCATCCCGCACCATATGGCGACGCGTCCAACAACGCTCTGACCTTCTCCGCCCAGCCGTCGTTGCCGTTGGTCGAGAGCACGTGTACTGGCTCTGCGCCCAGTTCGAGCAGGAATTTCGTGTATCCAAGCATCTGGTCGGGATCGCCATAAAGTGCATATCGCTTGCCGTGGAGGCTCGCCTGACTGTCCGCCATGGCATCGACGAGCTGCCCCCGCTCCTTTTCCAGTTCAGCGGGGATCGGTTTGCCAGTTATGCGCGAAATCTCCATAAGGAAGTGGTCAGTGCCCGCAACGCCGACAGGCGCATTTAGCAAGACCACCTGCTGGCCGTGCTCAGCGATGAACTTGCTCGTCTTCTCGCAGCAATACTCCTGGAAGACGAACGTTGCCTTCGCGTTCAGCGCACGCTCGACGTCCTCCTTCGTGGTTCCGCCTTCGTACATCCGGAACTCGCCATCGGTTGGCGTGTTCCATGTATCGGACGGATCGCAGATGATGTTGACCGTCACGCCGAACAGATCGAAGATGCGTCGAATTTCCTTCATGTTACCGACTACGAAGCCGTCGAATCCACCGATAAAGTTCACGCTCTCGTCCGGCACACGCACGAGCGGTGTAACAGTGCCCGCCTTGCCGTTCCAGAAGTGCTTCAAGATGCCCAGTAGCGCATTGTCGTAGCCGGTCACGTGGCTGCCGACAAACGCGGGCGTGTGGGCGAACGGTACATCGTAGTCTTGCGGCACGCTGCCCTTCTGTTTGCTGTTCTTGATGAACGCGTCGAGGTCGTCGCCGATCACCTCTGCCATGCATGTCGTTGATACGGCGATCATCTCGGGCTTGTAGAGGTTGTACGCATTCGCAAGGCCGTCGATCATATTGTTCAGACCGCCAAACACCGCCGCGTCCTCGGTCATCGACGAACTGACGCACGACGTCGGCTCCTTGAAATGTCGCGAGAAATGCGAGCGATAGTAAGCCACGCAGCCCTGTGAGCCGTGCACGAACGGCAGCGTCTTGTGGAAACCGTTCGCCACGAACACGGCGCCAAGAGGCTGGCATGCCTTTGCTGGATTCACCATCAGGGAATCGCGGGCAAAGTTCTTCTGCTTGTAATCCTCAGTCTTTGTCCATTCGGCGATCTGATTCACCGCCTCCTCAGGATGGTTGAACTCGAAATTTTCCTTCTTGTTGCGAAGGAGTGCCTGATACTCAGGCTCCCGAAACAGCAGTTCGTGATCGAGAATGTTGTCGCTGGATTGGGGCATGACTCGCTCCTGAATCGATAATCTGGACAGCCGTCTGTCGGCACCGCGGCGCCGCTAAGGGCACGCTGCGATCAGGCAGCCTTTTTCCATGGCGCCTTCGATAGGCTCCAGACTGGACTCGAGATCGCCATGTCCATGTCGCGCGCAAAGATCGCGAAGCCGTCGTAACCGTGGTATGGGCCTGAATAATCCCAACTATGCATCTGGCGGAAGGGCACGCCCATCTTCTGAAAGACGTATTTCTCCTTGATGCCCGAGCCGACGAGGTCTGGCCGCGTGTGTTCGACGAATTTCTCGAATTCGTATCCGCTCACGTCGTCGTAGATCAGCGTGCCGTCGTTCACGTGATGCGTCGTGCGCTGGTAGTCGTCGTTGTGGGCGAACTCGTAGCCAGTGCCGACGACTTCCATGCCGAGATCTTCGTACGCGCCGATAACATGGCGCGGGCGCAGGCCGCCTACAAACAGCATCACCTTTTTGCCTTGCAGACGTGGCTTATACCTCGCTATGACCGCATCCATCAACGGGCGGTATTTGGCGATCACCTTCTCGGCGTTCGCCTTGATTGTGTCGTCGAATCGGCTCGCAATCTCACGCAGGCTCTTTTCGATCATTGTCGGACCGAAAAAGTTATATTCGACCCACGGAATCCCATACTTCTCCTCCATATGTCGGCTAATGTAGTTCATCGAACGGTAGCAGTGCAGCAGGTTCAGCTTGGATCTCGGCGTATTTTCGAGTTCCGCGAGCGTGCCATCGCCTGACCACTGCGCGATCACGCGCAGCCCCATCTCCTCAAGCAGAATGCGGCTTGACCACGCATCACCGCCAATGTTGTAGTCACCGATGATCGCGACATCGTACGGAGTCGACTCGAGCGCGGACCGCTTGTTTGGGTCCGCCTGGTCGAACACGCAATCGCGGATCGCATCGTTCGCGAGGTGGTGTCCGAGTGACTGCGATACACCGCGAAAGCCCTCGCAGCGCACCGGCACGATCGTGTGCCCTCCGTACTGTGTGCTTTTCCTCTTCGAGACTGCCTCGATGTCGTCACCGATGAGACCGATCGGACACTCGGTCTGGATCGAGATGCCCCTGTTGAGCGGAAACAGTTCCTGAATCTCGTCGACGATCTTGTCGAGCTTCTTGTCGCCGCCGAATACGATGTCCTTCTCCTGAAAATCGGACGTGAACTGCATTGTGACGAACGTATCGATCCCTGTCGTGCCGACGTAATAATTGCGGCGCGAGCCCCACGAGTACTGGCCGCAGCCGACAGGCCCGTGACTGATGTGAATCATGTCCTTGATCGGCCCCCAGACGACGCCCTTCGAGCCCGCATACGCGCAGCCGCGAATCGTCATCACGCCCGGCAGCGACTTGATGTTGGACTTCACCCCACAGTCGGGCTTGCCTTGCTCGAAGGAACCTAAATGCTTGGCCCGCCGCTTGGCCATCTTTTCTGGGTAAACTCGCAGCACTTCGTCGATGAGGGCCTTGTTAGCGGCCTTACGTTCTTCAACCGTCGCGGTCATTGCATATCCTGTAAATGGAGAATGTCATCGCCGGAATCGGCCGCCGTAAGCCGCACGGCAACCGTCGTCCAGCATTCGTCAGGTGGTCAGCTCGGCCGCGGTCTTGCCGACTTGCGTCTCATCGACCTGCACCATGATTCCTTTCTCCATCAGCAGGTCTTCGAGCTGGTCCATCGTGATCGGCGTCGGGATCACGCCATTGCCGCCGTTGTTATGAACTTTCTCGGCAAGCGCGCGATACTGGTGCGCCTGTGAGCTGTCCGGCGCGTACTCGATCACGGTCATTCGCCGCAGTTCCGCGTGCTGGACGATGTTGTCGCGCGGCACGAAGTGGATCAGCCTCGTGCCGAGCATCGTCGCGAGCGATTCAGCAAGCTCGAGCTCCTTGTCGGTCTTGCGCTCATTGCAAACGAGGCCGCCCAGGCGCACGCCGCCGCTGTTTGCGTACTTCAGAATACCTTTCGAGATGTTGTTCGCTGCATACATCGCCATCATCTCGCCCGACATCACGATGTAGATCTCCTGAGCCTTGTTCTCGCGTATCGGCATCGCGAAGCCACCGCACACCACGTCGCCGAGCACGTCGTACGACACGTAGTCGACACCGTCATACGCGCCGTTCTCCTCGAGGAAATTGATCGACGTGATGACGCCGCGGCCCGCGCAGCCCACGCCCGGCTCAGGACCACCCGACTCCACGCAGCGGATGTCCTTGTAGCCGATCTTCATTACGTCATCGAGTTCGAGGTCCTCGACTGAACCGGCTTCCGCCGCGAGAGAGAGGATCGTGTCCTGCGCCTTCGCGTGCAGTATCAAGCGTGTCGAATCAGCCTTTGGATCACACCCTACGATCAGGATTTTTTGCCCGAGGTCGCTCAGCGCCGCGAGAGTATTCTGCGACGTGGTGGACTTGCCGATGCCGCCTTTTCCGTAGAAGGCGATTTGCCGAAGTTGAGACATTGTCGTACTCCATTGAGATAGAAGGTGAAACCAAGGTTGCGAATCAGGGCTGCAAAGCCGCGACCATGTCCTCAGCCTGCGGTGTTCGTATGGTCTTTTTCTATCGAGTCACGCATCGGCCGGATTGTGTCCGCGCGGCCACGTCTCGTGCAGCTTTCGTGCCATCGGCGCACGAATCGTCGAAACGATTGCTAAATCCGGCCTTCAGCAAATTTTCCGAAATTGCGCTCTCCGACGTTCTCGACGTCGTCTTCCCGACAAACCGCGCGTTTTGTCGCAAACGACATTGGCCGTACCGGGCCGCCTTTCCCGCTTTAGCCTGTTTAGCGGCGCCTAGGCCGACTTTGGCGCTGGTACGGATGTTGCAAACTTCCCTGCAAACTTCTCTGCCATCTCGCTGACGAACGAACCAGCGCCCAGATTCGCGGGCGCTCCAGAAGTTTAGAAAAGAGGAATACTGATGACTGATACGCTCAGCCGCCACGAACTCGATGAAACTCCATTTGCCCGTCTGCAGCACGAGGGCCGACTCCTCAACGCAGTGTTCAAGGGGCACACGAACACGCCTCGCCGGATCGGCTTTCGCGGCGAACTCGCGCTACGCTTCGGGCCGAGGCTCGCCGACGAGGCGCGCCCGCCCGAGCTCTCTTGCGAGCAGGTCATGGCGGTGGCCGACGTCGGCGACCCGTACCTCCCGTTCTTCGCCGGTTGGCTACTGAGCTTCGAACACCTGAGGGATGTCGCGGAGGTGCTCGGCGACGCCCTCTCGGCCAGCGGAAAGTATTTCCTGTTCTGCGACAACATCGATCTGTCCAGTCGCTATCAGGTGCCATACAAAGGAGCGATGTTCTACGTTCTACCGATTGTGGAATCGACGGTCTACAACGAGATGCTCGAGCTCCTATACCTGGAGAAGAGCCAGCTGAAGAAGAAAGACACGGCCGGTAAGCTCGACGCGGTCGCCGACGCCGGGATGCTGGTCGACTTGTCCTTTGACACGATCAGTTACGCGGAAGGACTCGAACTGATGGGACCGGTTCGTAATCCCAACGAAAACAGGCCAGTCTGACGTTCGTTTCGGCGCGCGTCGAGCGCATCGAATTGCAGCCGTGCGCCCCAACGTGACGGCGACGCTTATCCACTTAGCCGGAGTGCAATCATGTCACTGGTCACCGACACTGTCCCACATGAAAGCGCGAGCCGTAGTGACACCCCACGCGCCGACGCGGATCGGCAAACTCCTGCGTGCTCAGCGGTCGCTAAATGGCTATCTGCACACGACTTCCCGGACACTCAATCGCGCAGCATTCACGGCATGACGCCGCTGATGCTGGCGGCGCTGCACGGCGAAGACCACATAGTCGCAGCGTTGCTCGACGAAGGTGCATGCGTCGGCGCGCTCGACGACGGAGGTAACCATGCGCTCTGGTACGCATGTCTGGGCGGCGCGCCCGCGCCGATCCTACGGTTGATCGGGGCCGGCCTCGACATTGATCACGCGAATGGGAACGACATCACGTGCCTGATGCAGGCCGCCGCCAGCGGCCGGGTCGAGGTTATGTGGTTGTTGATGTCGCTCGGTGCGAGCGACAGTCTCGTTGCGCCCGACGGGCGAAACGCATTCGACATGGCCGCGGATTTCGGACTACAGCTATTCCTTACCGTAGGCCAACTCAGAGAGGCCAAGCGGGGATCGCTCCGCGCCGCCGATCGGCACAGCGCCGAACTAACGCAACCAGGGACCGCGGGTAGCGTCTTGCCGGATAGCGCTCCCCGCTGAACAGAGACTCCTTATGCCGCTCTACGACTATGTATGCCGCAACTGCCGGTTGCGTTTCGAAACACTGGTGCGCGCTGGCACGACGCCTGTCTGTCCGCGCTGTCGCCGCAGTACCGAGCTGGATAAACAGGTCAGTGCACCATCCGCCCCTGTGCGCAGCAAGGCGATCATCACGGCGGCACGCCGCCAGGCCGCGCGGGAAGGACATTTCAGCAACTACTCGGCTGAGGAGCGCAGCGAATTCCTGCGCCGGAGTTAAACGGAGTTAAAGAGGGAGTTAAAGAGGCGCAGCACCAGCACAGCGGGCTACCACCTTCTCCGCATCTAGCCAGGAAGAGAAGCGCCAATCGATGAGCTAGAGGTAGATTGCGGCCCCGGCACCGACGTTGGTCGCTGTGTCCTTCAATGTCTTGACGATGTACCTCACGTCGTGTGCACCAAGCTGAGTGTGCAGCGGCAATGCAAGTGCCCGGTCGCCAATCCGCTCCGTGTCAGGCAGGGAGCCACGCCGGCCTCCGATAACGTCGGCGGCCCTCATGTAGTGGAACTGCTCGTGCAACGGATGACTGTAGGCCGCCGTTTCTATGCCGCAAGCCTGCATGTCGTCGATCATCTGGGCACGCGCGCTATGGGTGAACCGCTTGCCCAGGTGCACGACATAAAGCATCCAGTGCACTTCTTCCACGTCCTCCGCCTGATACGGTGGCTTGATACCCTCGAAGGTTTCCATCGCTTCCTGATACCAGGCTTCCACGCGCTTGCGTTGGGCGAGCCGTTCGTCGAGCCCGGCCAGCTGTGCCAGGCCGAGCGCGGCGGTCAGCTCACTCATGCCCGCCTGCAACGGCACACGGGCACCGAGCGACACCGACTTGCGGTCCGCGCTCAAGCGCCGGCGCAGGTAACGCAATTCGTACGCCAGGCTTTCGTCGTCAGTGACCAGCATGCCGCCTTCTCCCGCGCATAAGGCCGAGGGTGCCGAAAAGTCGAACACCGTCACTTTGCCGAACGATCCCACACCGCGCCCCCGATAGCGCGACCCGAGCGACTCAGTGCTGTCCTCGATCAGACTGAGACCATTCGCATCGGTTAGTTCGCGCAACGGTCCCCAGGCCGCGGGATGCCCGTTGGTATTGCCAGCAAGGATTGCACGCGTGCGCTTACCAATCTTCTGCTGAGCCTTGGTCACGTCCAGGCAGCCGCTCCAATAATCAATATCGGCAAACACCGGTGCCGCGCCTGCCAATGTGATCGCGTGCGCGACCTGATGCCACGTATGCGATGGGCAGATAACTTCGTCGCCCGGACCGATACCAAGCGCACGCAGCACCATCCAGGTGCCGAGCGTCCCGCTCGCCACGGCAACCGCATGGGCGCGGCCGCTCCAGCCGGCAAATGCAGCCTCAAACGAGTCGAGCATTGGTCCATCGCTCCAACGCGAAGATTGCAGTACCGCATGAACGAGTTCAATCTCTCTCGCCCCGCAGGCTGGCTCGCTAAGTGTAATTTGGTCAGTCGCCATCGCAGACTCCCTCTTCGGCAATGATGAGCATATTGGCCTCACTTGCCTCTGTCGTCACGGAGACGCAAACCCCTGTCGACGTCGCGAGGTAGACGCGGCGGCCACGAAACTCGATAACTGGCTTTTCATTGCGCAGTTCGACCGCGCTGATCCGAATGACACGCACGTCGGGATAACGCTTGCGCCAACTTGCCGCAGCTTCCGGCAGCGTCGGTTCGTTGAGAATCAACTCTGTTATTGCATTGATCTGATCTGCAGTGAGCGCCATGTCAGTCGTGCCCGCCCGCCACGCGCCGCGCTTCTACAGTGACCGGAAGCGTAGTGTCGGCCGCCAGCTCCGGCAACTGGAACTGCCAGCCGTTTGCGAGCGTAATGAGTCCACCCCACATCGGCACCTGAGCGATGTAGACGATCGGCTCCTCCAAATCCTTCTTCGGCACGTAGGCGCTGAGTATGCCCTTTCCGTCCTTTCGGATCATGAGTTTCACGTTGAGACCTCCTGGGTTGGTTGGAAAATTCGCGCCGTACGAACGCGTATCGCTTTGAACTAGCGGCGCAAGCAAACTTGGCAACGCTGGCCGCAGGTGACGAACGTCCAGCGACGAACATGTGAACTCTCATAGGCCGAACTCGTCTTTCTCGCGCAATGGTCCGAGCGCGGCAGGAGCAATTTCGTCCTCCATGCAGCCGACCGCCCGCCCATCAAACTCGACGAGGTACACCGGTTCGCCAGTCTTGACCACATGCCCCACATTGACGATCTCGCCGAGCGCGCCGGCCCTCACAAGACACTCACGTTGGCCCAGGCCGGGATAACCGCCGTCGTTGCAAAGGTCGTGCAGTGCCACCACGCGCATTCCCCACGGATAGACTGGCTCTAGCGAATCAGAGATCATCCAATGCATCCTCGATGTGTTGCGCGCGCCCGAGGTTGCTGTCCCCGCGCCACCTTCGCTGTGGGCGTTACCTAGACCGATCCAGCGAAGATCGCCGGCGCGCTCGCCCAGATACGCGATCACGTCTTCGGGAAGGTGGTCGAGCGTGCATAGTTCCTTCGCGCGCATGCCGACGCGGTGATCGCTTTCAACAAAGTGAACCGCATAGATGTAGAACCGCTGCAGGAACGTGTCGATTCCGGTGACGTAGCCCACGTCGCCTTTGCTTACAAGCAGCTCGCCCATGTCCTTGCCGGTGTACGTACCGTCGTTGCGGATCGAGGAGCGAGAAATGACGCGTTCGCCGATCCTGAAGCGCGGCGCAAATGTGATCTCGATGGCATCGTCGTTGTCCACGTCACCCATGATCTGCTTCCGTGAAAGGCCGAACTGCGTACTTCACGATACTTGCCGTGGCAACAGGGGACGACCGCGTCCAATCGCACCCACGTCCACCCGCGCGACAGTGAGCTCGCTCGCGCCCGCGCTGGCGGCGACGCCCGACCCCTGATCGGCCTTCATGAACGCAAAACCCGACCGATCCGGCGTATCGACGAAGTCGATCGTCACGCGATCCAGCAAAACGCGGCTTTCTGCCGGCAGGAAAAGACGCAGGCCATTGACCTCCATCGCCTCGTCGCCTGGCTGCGCCTCGGCTACGGCGCTGAATTCGGTTTCATATCCAGAGCAACCGCCGGAGTTCACAAGCAGACGAAAGCCCGCACCAGATGGCAAACCGGAAAAGCGCACGATACGGCGCATGAACTTTTCGGCGGCAGGTGTAACGGTAAAGTTGGGCAACATGATGTCGATCTCGTCAAATTGAGCAATCGTTAGAATGCCGGTAGTGCGATGCGCGCGGCAGCGGTGTCAGGCCGGCACGATGCACCCGTCCACGGGGCACACCGCTACGCACTGCGGACTATCGAACTGTCCTTCGCACACCGTACATTTCTTCGGATCGATTGCGAAGACGCCACCTTTCTCGCCGATGGCAACATTTGGGCACTGCGGCTCGCAGGCCGAGCAGCCAGTGCAGGTCGAGGCAATGATCTTCAAGGCCATAAGGGCACTCCTTGCGATGATGGTCTGTATAACCCGCGCGCGGCAGGTATGACTGTCCTGCCTGACGCTCAAACAGCGCCATCTGCCATCGAAGTCGGTAACGTGTTCTGCCGGGTTGCGGCGTCGCCGCGTTCCTCGTGCACGATCTCGCCCCTGGCGAGACGGCTGCAATGGTCGGTGAACCATGCAAGCGCGGCCTTTTCGATGGTTTCGTGGGCGTACTGGTCTACCGGCTCGATGCCCGCGTGCGATAGCTCCTTGCGCGGACACAAGCCAATCTTTGCGACCAGCACGGCATGGCAATCGTTGATCGCGCGTATGAGCGGCGGTAGGCCCTCTTCGTCGCCATAGCCGCCCTGGCAATAAGACTCCACGCGGCGGTGGCCGACAAAGAACACTCCGGTAGCGCTGACCTCGAAAATCTGGAACTCGGAGACATGCCCGAAATGCGCGTTCACGCGCCCGTCTCCCTTCGTCGCAACGGCGATCAGGACCTTCAGGTCGCCCGGCACTTCGCTCCCCTGCACGAAGGCTAGTGCCTCTTGTATCGCCTCGCGCTGCGCATTGCGTTGAGCTTCCACGCGGTGCTGATATTCCAGGCGGTAGTCGAGGTCATATTCGACTTCCATGTGGTCAATCCTGTCGAGCGTGAACTCCTTATGGCGGTCCTCGCCGAGAAGGCCTACGGCATCCGCGCGGCACTGCCGGCAATGGCGCATCAAGTTCACACCACCGATGCAAGCGTCCTGCACCGCCTTCAGCTCGCGGGCAGTGGGGCCGCGCTGGCCGTGCAGGCCGAAATACGTGCCATGCTCAGGGTCTGAGATCAGCGGCATGATGTTATGCAGGAACGCGCCGCGCTTCTTTACCTCGCGATTTACCTCGATCAGGTGTTCCTCGTTGATGCCCGGGATCAACACCGAGTTGATCTTCGTCAGTACGCCACGTGCGGTCAGCATCTCCAGCCCTCGCATTTGCCGCTCGTGAAGGATACGCGCGGCCTCCTTGCCCGTGACTCGTCTGTGGTCCCAGAAAATCCACGGATATATCTTTTCGCCGACAACGGGATCGACCATGTTGATGGTGATCGTCACGTGGTCAATGTTGTTTTTGCAGATCTCGTCGACAAAGTCTGGCAACGCGAGGCCATTCGTTGACAGGCATAGCTTGATGTCCGGAGCGCGCTCACGAAGCATGCGAAACGTGTCGAAAGTTTTCTTCGGATTGGCGAGCGAGTCCCCCGGACCCGCGATGCCGAGCACGGTCAACTGCGGAATCAGGGCCGCGACGGCCATCACCTTTTTCACGGCCTGCTCCGGCGTCAACTTCTCCGACACGACACCAGGCCGCGACTCGTTCGAACAGTCATATTTGCGGTTGCAGTAGTTGCATTGGATGTTGCAGGCCGGTGCCACCGCCACATGCATGCGCGCATAATGGCGATGCGCCTCTTCCGAATAACATGGGTGATTCCTGATCTTTTCCCATACTTCTGCCGACATACTCGCGGGTGGGTCGGACGAATCGCAGTTCGACTTGCCTGTGCCGCCGTATGAACCACAACCGCCACCCCGAACGAGTGCGTCTACGGTCGGCACTAAGGGCAGTGCCTGCCTGACGCCGATACGGGCAGTCGAGGGCAGCATGCTGGCATTCGCGCAATCTTGCATGAATATCTCCCCGCAACCTGCAGTGGTTGCATGGTAGGTAATAGCGAGATCCATGCCACTCGGTCGAGCTCCGTTAATACGCGAGTCCGGCGAGCTCCAATAAGTCTTGTTGTCGTGCGTCGGCACCCAAACCCGACAACCACGCCCTATTCTGTCGCTGTTACGACAAAGAGCATGCGACCCGTGTTGCAGCAACAAATTATTTTGTTTAACTAATTATTCTGAATATGCAGCGAGAGAACGGGTGCGAACATACTGTCCGCTCTCGGATACAACCGATCGGGCCGCCTCAGGCCCGGCGGCACTGTCCGGAACGGGACATTCGCGACACAAACAATCGGGCCATGCACTGTCATAACCCGACATAGTGCCTGTCAACATCCCCGCAAAATCGTGCTCCGACTGTAGATGCTCGCTTGGCACAACACTTGCACGCCATCGGCGACAACTCAAGAGACCTGACATGCTCAATCCGATCATCAATGACACGACACTTCGCGACGGCGAGCAGACCGCCGGCGTCGCGTTTCGGACCGAGGAAAAATGCGCAATCGCCACCGCACTGTCGCAAGCCGGCGTGGCCGAACTCGAAATCGGAATTCCTGCCATGGGCGAAGACGAAATGGCGTCGATCGCTGCAATTGTCGACCTGAACCTCGACGCCCGGCTGATGGTTTGGGGGCGCCTCACCGACGACGATCTCACCGCGGCATTGCGTTGCAATGCCGATATCATTCATCTTTCGGTTCCGGTTTCGGATATTCATTTGCAGCACAAGCTGCGGCAGTCGCGCAGTTGGGTACTGGCGCAGATCGCACGCATCGTTGACGAGGCAGCGAAAAGTCACTCCAAGATTTCCCTCGGCATGGAAGACGCCTCGCGCGCGGACCCCTCGTTCCTCATAGAAGTGGCTCGATGCGCGCAGCAGCACGGGGCCCAGCGCGTGCGCTTTGCCGACACTGTCGGCATCCTGGACCCTTTTAAGACCTTCCACACCATTGCAGCGCTGCGCGGTGCCGTCGACCTGGAGATCGAAATCCATGCGCACGACGACTTCGGGCTCGCCACAGCCAACACACTGGCCGCCCTTAGGGCCGGCGCGACCCATGCGAGCACCACCGTCAACGGCTTGGGTGAGCGGGCCGGCAATGCAGCATTGGAAGAAGTCGTGATGGGCGCGCGGCACCTGATGCGACGAGACACTGGCGTCGACACCGGAGCGCTGTTCGACATTTCGTCGCTGGTCGAACAAGCATCAGGCCGCACAGTTTCCTTCAACAAGAGCATCGTCGGAAGGGGGGTCTTTACTCACGAGTCGGGTATTCACACCGACGGTGTCGCGAAGCACCCCGCGACCTACGAGGGATTCGATCCAGCAGAGCTCGGCCGGCAACGGTCGACGATACTCGGGAAACATTCTGGATCTCAAAGTGTGCGTGAGGCCTACGACGCTTTGGGCGTGAGAGTGTCGCAGCGGCTCGTCCCGCTGCTGCTTGCACGCATCCGCTCTTTCGCCACGCGGTACAAGCAGGCACCTAATGCAAGCGATTTGCGCCGCTTCCTGAACGAAGCCCGCGTCACGCGAGTGAAGGTGTCGTGAGTGTGGTTATCGCGGCCAAACTTGTCCAATAGGAGCAACGGCATGCAAGGAGTCATCGAACAAGTGCGTCACCTGTCGTCGGCCGAGGATTTTCTGCGATTCTTTGACATCTCCTTCGACGAGAGGGTGGTGAACGTGAGCCGCCTGCACATTCTGAAGCGCTTCTTCCAGTACACCAGGCAGCAGGAAGAACTGCCGCGTGACAACGTGACGGCCATGCTCGCCATCTATCGAGGCTTACTGCAGAAGGCCTACAACGACTTCGTTGTGTCCACGCCCGCGGAGCAAAAGGTATTCAAAGTTTTTCAGGAAGCGGACGGACGGCGGCTAGTCTCTCTTGACAACCTGCGCGCGTCGCTGCCGGCACGCGGCGGCGCCTGACCTGGAGTACCTCAATGCATATTGTCGTCTGCATCAAGCAAGTCCCGGATTCCGCGCAGATCCGGGTTCACCCTGTCACCAACACCATCATGCGCCAAGGTGTCCCGGCGATCGTGAACCCGTACGACCTGTTCTCGCTCGAGGAAGCGTTGCGGCTAAAGGACCGCTTCGGCGGCACGGTCACGATACTCTCCATGGGACCGCCTCAGGCCGAGGACGCGCTGCGCAAATGCATCAGCTACGGCGCTGACGACGCCGTGCTCGTCACCGATCGCGCCTTCGCTGGCGCCGACACGCTCGCGACATCGTATGCGCTCGCGACCGCGATCCGACAGATCGAGAAGGAACAGGCGGTGGACATGATCTTCACCGGCAAGCAGACGATCGACGGCGACACGGCCCAAGTCGGCCCCGGCATCGCGACGCGCATGGCCGTCCAGTTACTCACTTACGTATCGAGGATCGTCGAAATCGACCTCGCCGCGCGCACGATCGTCGTCGAGCGCCGCGCCGAAGGCGGCGTGCAAGTGCTCAAGACTGGACTGCCATGCCTCGTGACGATGCTCGAGAACACGAACCAACTGCGCTTCGCAACAATGCCCGCAATGATCCACGCGGCCGGCTTCCCAGTGCGCAAATGGAACCGCGAGCAGGCCGGCATTGAGGACGTGAGCAAGATCGGGCTGAAAGGCTCACATACCGTGGTCAGCAAAGTGTTCGGCCCGACGCCGCGTGATGAAAATGCCGAGATGCTCGAACTCGATGGGTCTAGCCTGCGCGACGCGGCGCTGAAACTGGTGCATAAGATATTCACTCGCCATCCGACACTGGAGGCGGACCTCATGATGAAGAGGGCCTCATGAACTCGCTCGCTGCCTCAGACAAAAAGCCGGTCGCGCCGGCGAAACCGGCCGGCGGCCGTAGCCTTGCACTGCCCGAACACCTGAAAGCCTACCAGGGTCTCTGGGTCTTTCTTGAGCACGAACGCGGCCACGTGCATAGCGTGTCGTGGGAGCTGCTCGGTGAGGCTCGCAAGCTCGCCGACAAACTCGGCAGTCACGTCGCTGTGGTGGCGCTCGGCGGTACGGACGAGCCGCTTGAGCAATTTGCCACTGAGGCGTTCAGTTTGGGCGCGGACAAGGCGTATGTGATTCACGACCCAGTGTTGCTCGGCTATCGCAACGAGCCGTTCACGAAGGGGCTGACCGATCTGGTCAACAAGTATCGCCCTGAGATTCTGCTGCTCGGTGCGACCTCGATGGGTCGGGATCTCGCCGGCTCCGTGGCGACAACGCTCTTGACCGGCCTCACTGCAGACTGCACTGAATTGAGCATCGATCCGACCTCGCGCGCGCTGGCGGCCACGCGGCCGACTTTCGGCGGCTCGCTGCTCTGTACGATCATGACGCTCGCATATCGCCCGCAGATGGCGACGGTGCGCCCACGGGTCATGGCGATGCCGCAGGCCCAGAAAGGCCGCAGCGGCGAGATCGTGCAGGAGGCGCTCGGGTTCATCGAGGCCGACATTGTGACAAAGTTGCTCGACTTCATCGCCGATGCGAAAAGCAGTCAGATCAACCTTCCCTACGCGGACGTGATTGTGAGCGGCGGCAAGGGACTAAAGAACCCGGAAAACTTTCAGCTCGTGTTCGATCTGGCGCGGGTACTCCGTGGCGAAGTTGGCGCAACTCGCCCGTGCGTACAGGCGGGGTGGGTCGAGGCCGACCGGCAGGTCGGACAGACTGGCAAAACCGTGCGGCCCAAACTCTATATCGCAGCCGGCATCTCCGGCGCGATCCAGCATCGCGTCGGCATGGAAAGCTCGGACGTAATTGTCGCAATCAATACCGACCCGAACGCACCGATTTTCGACTACGCGCACTACGGCATCGTCGGGGACGCGCTGCAACTGCTGCCGGCGCTGACGCACGCCTTCAAAGACCACGCGGCACCGCGGCAAATCGGACACGTAAGGAGAGTCAGATGAGAGAACCACCGCAATTCGATGCGATCGTCGTGGGCGCCGGACCGTCCGGCAACGCCGCAGCCTACGTTATGGCCAAGGGCGGACTAAAGGTGCTTCAGATCGAGCGCGGCGAATATCCCGGAAGCAAGAACGTTCAAGGCGCGATCCTTTACGCCAACGCGCTGGAACAGATCATCCCAGACTTTCGTGATCACGCGCCACTCGAGCGCCACATCATCGAGCAGCGCATGTGGATGCTCGACGATACTTCGTTCGTGGGCACACACGTGCGCAGCGACGACTACAACAAGCCGCCGTATAACCGCTACACGATCATCCGCGCGCAGTTCGACAAGTGGTTCTCATCGAAGGTACGCGAAGCCGGTGCATTGCTGATCTGCGAGACCACGGTGAATCATCTGATTATGGACGGTGACCAGGTCGTCGGCGTGCAATGCGACCGCGAACACGGTGAGGTCTATGCAAACATCGTGATTCTCGCGGACGGCGTCAACTCAACGTTGGCACGCAAGGCGCGCTTTCATGGCGAAATTAAGGCGGGCAACGTCGCGCTAGCTGTGAAGGAGATTCTCTTCATGCCCGAGGAGACAATTCGCCAGCGCTTTAACGTTGCCGATGACGAAGGCGTCGTGATAGAAATGGTCGGCCGCATCACCGAAGGCATGGCAGGTACGGGGTTCCTCTACACGAACAAGGAGTCGCTGACCATTGGCGTCGGCTGCATGTTGAGCGACTTCAAAAAGAACTCGAACCGCATGAGCCCGTACGTGCTACTCGAAAAAATGAAACATCATCCGTCGATCGCGCCACTCATCGCGGGCGGCGAGATGAAGGAGTACTGCGCGCACCTGATCCCCGAAGGGGGCTTCAATGCGATTCCTAAAGTGTACGGCAATGGCTGGATGATCGTCGGTGACTCAGGCGGCTTCGTCAACGCCGCGCATCGCGAAGGTTCCAACCTCGCCATGACGACTGGACGCCTCGCCGCCGAGACCGCGATAGCCGCAAAAGCTGCCGGCTGCCACGGCTACCGCGCTAGCGCGCTGTCGGCGTACAAGACCGCGCTCGACAAGAGCTTCGTGATGAAGGATTTGCACAAGTACCGCGACATGCCAAAAGTCCTGCACCGCAATCCGCAGTTCTTTACAACATACCCTGATCTCGTAGCTAAAGCGGCTCGCACAATAATTACTGTTGATGGCGTCGACAAGAAGACCAAGAAACACGAGATCATGGCCAGTTTCCGCGAAAGTCGCTCGCTGACAGGGTTGGTCGGCGACGCATACAAATTCTGGAGGGCCTTCCGATGAAAACGGTCACTGTCAATATCGAGGAGAAGCTGTTTCAAAACCGCTACCGCGTGGACGTCGGGCGGCCGCACGTCCACATAAAAAACGTTGACGTCTGCACCAACGACTGTACAGACAAGAGTTGCACGTTCGTGTGTCCCGCCTCGTGTTATCGCAGCGAGAGCAACGGCTCGGTCACGCTGATTACCGACGGCTGCCTGGAATGCGGCAGTTGCCGCATTCTGTGCACGGACCACCACAACCTCGAATGGGAGTATCCGCGCGGCGGCCATGGCATCCAGTTCAAGTTCGGGTAGACAAACATATCCATTATCACATCGGCTTCCGGCCGCGGCAAAAGCGGTCGGGAGCCTCATCCATATCAGAGCAACTTAATGAACCTCCTTACCGGTATCGAATCGACCGACCTCTTCGGCGGCGACGTCCCACCCGCCGTGCTACAGCTGATCGACCGAACCCGCGGCCGCGGCAAAGACGAGGTGGCCGCCGTATTGTGGACCACGGTTCTGTCGTATCCGCGCTGCCTGCCACCCTACTATCTGCTGTATAAGTTCCATGCGAACCGGGGTGAACTTGGCGAGGCGCAGGGGGTCGCCACCAAGGCTTTGGCGGTCGCCGCCCGGCAAGCGTCGCTCGACAGCGACTGGTGTGCGGTACAGCCGGGCGACGCCGACTTCACCATTCCTGGGCCGGGCCGCTTCTGGCTCTTCACGCTAAAGGCGCTCGCGTTCATCAGCGTGCGGCGTGGTGAACGCGCCGTTGCACTGAAGCTGATCGCCAAGCTGCGCAGGCTGGATCCGATCGATTGCGTAGGCCTGGACGTCGTAGAAGCCTTGCTCGCTCAGTCCGGGTCCCGATAATCGCCAGGGCAGATCAACAATCTGGCAGATTGCCAACCAACGTGTCCCCAGCGCGGCTATGGCAGAACTCCATGCAAGTTCTTGGCGATCATTTCAGTATCGCTTGAACGTAAGCGTGGCTTCATGACCGTCTTGTATTAGCATGGCGGCTTTCGAATCTGAAACAGCGAGGTGCGAGTGGACCCACGTTTAGTCATGAACCGAGTAGTCGCCATCGTGGTGCCGAAGGCTCCGTTCGTTGACTGGATCAACGGCGTTGATTCCGCGCCGGGCATGGCATTGACGCTGGAGCAAGTCGGCGAGGACACCAACGCTTTTCTGGTTCCCGCATCGGATGCTTATCCGGAGGTCACGGCCGGACACTGGCTTCAGAAGCACTGGCAGACCATCTTCGAGCGCATGCTGGCGGACTGGTGTGTCGACGAGCATCTCTGGCCGCGAAGCCGGACGCCAAAGATGTTCAAGGCCTGGTGCGAGATCCGCATGCACTCGATTGTCCTGGATTGCGCAGACGAACCAATCGACTACGTGGCTTGACTCAGCGCCCCGGCAGCTCGCCGGGGTAACAGTCCGTTGATCCGGTTGATCGGATGATCGGCGATGCGTGCAAGCACATGGCGCAGATACGCCTCCGGCGTCGATGCCATCAAGCTTTGCAGTTCATGCCGAATCCCGCGCTATGTCGAAGCAAATCGTATCATTCACTCTTGGTCATGCGATGCGGTTTGCGCATTCGGCATAGTCTGACGCTCTCTTCAATCATTTCGACGGGAAGGAGTAGACTTCGTGTGGCTTGCGAATTCAGTCACCGGCTCGCACGCAAACGGTGCGCGCGGGCCTGCAGGTTAGCTATCTGGACAGCCAGATCTTCATTCCGGCCCGAAGCAATCCGCGAAATCGGCACAATCTGCGCAGTTTGAAGCCTTGCAGATAATCAACGCCTCGCGCTCGCACAGTTGCTTGTAGAGGAATTTTTTCCACTTCATGCCGTGGACGTTTTTTTCAGCGAGCCGTGGAAACCAGTAGCCCAGCAGCGCCGACAATTCGCTCCGAGAAGGAAGCCGCAAGTCCTGCCACAGGTGTTTTTTCCCCACACAGGCGCAGGCCAGCGCATGGGAAATGCAATGGACCTCGCTGGTTGTGCCTGCGCACGGTTCAGCATGCGCCTTGAACAAGGCTACGATTTCTTCGACGTCGTCGTAACGCGATCCTCGTCGCCACGCCACAGTCGATGCGCCCAGTTGCAAGGATAGTGCACTGTCGACGCCGGGAAACCAGCGCGCAAGCAGCCACCGGGTCTCGTCCGCGTCCAGTCCGCGGATGGGCAATGTGTGCACGCCGGCTTCGTCGAACGCCGCTGAGAGAACGCCAGCGAGCGCAAGGACCGTGGAGTCGTTAGCGTCTATCGCGTGGCGCATCAACGTCGCGTGGAAATCCGTGGCCATCTTCTCTCGCTCAGACCTGAACTGCCGCGTGTCTGTAACACTTTTTCGGGCAGATCTGCGCGCATGCAGTGCAGCCGATGCACAACTCCCGGTGCGCGATAGTCATGACTTTCTTTTCGTACTCTTCGTCATCGTCATCGAGCGGAATAAGGTCGCCACCCTCGCTCACACCAACGAGCTGGAGGACACCACGAGAACACACCCGAAAGCACCGTCCGCAGCCGATGCATTTCTGCTCATCGAGTGTGGAGACAAAGGTCGGTGTCCACATCTCGCCGCCAGGTAGCTTCACGCTGAAGGTATCGCTCATATCAGGCTCCCGGGCGGTTCACCAAGAAGCCGCCGCTGCAGCCTTGCGCGCGTCCATTAGCGCGGCGTGCGCGTCGTGACAGCGCTGGGCAACGATCAGTATGCGTTCCCAATTGGTCGGCAGCTCTTCCGACAGGTCGTGCAAATCCATCTTGGTCTGTATGGCCCGCGTATTGAGTTTTTTCAGGCGCGCCTTCAGTTCTTGCGAGTCATTCATCATGTCCTCCCTGTCAAACGCTGCACCGCGGGCGTCGCTGTCCGCAAGCGCGGCGATCTTGTCGACAACGGCTTTAGCCATGAGATGCCTCGTCATCCTCTGCAAAATCGTATGATCTGGCAGCATTTTTGGTGAGCGCCTTGCGCAACCACGGCGGTGGGGTGCCTCTCAAGACCTCCCTCAGCTTGATCAGGATGTCTTCGATCGGCTCTGGCTGTGACACCTTGACTGGATGGACCTTGAGCGCCACCACGCGCGCCGCGCCCGAACCACCGATAGCGGCAACGTACAGGATCGCGCAGCCGTGGATCGCTTCGAGCTTCGGCGCGAGCTTGTCCTCGTCGCCGTCGTCCTCCAGCTTGCCATCAAAATCAAAGGCCTCGACGAACGTGTGGCCCTCTGCTGTCACGTCGAAGATGACAATGCTTTTCGCCCAGCCGAAGTGCGCGTCGACATGCACCTTATCCTGCGTGGCAAATGCGATTTTCATGCGATGATTTCCTCATGACGTTCATGTGGTGGCCGCGACGCCCGGATTTTTCACTTCACGCGCGGGATTGCCGCAGCAAGATCGACCGACGCTTGCGGAAGCGCCCAGTCGCCCGGATGGTGGTGCGTAATCTGCTCGATCATCAGATTTGCGACCTCGAGGATGAGATTCATCGTGCCTCGATAGCCGATCTGGCAACGATGTGCGTTGCCGAGGCGGTCGAACACGGGAAAGCCTACGCGCATGAGTGGCTTGCCGAGGCGCGCGGCCATCTGCCGGCCGTGCGAATGCGTGACGAGCAGATCGCAACCGCTCGCACCTCGAGCCATGTCTTCCAGATCACCGAGCATCACCTCGCTCGCCGGCAGTAGCGCATGCGACGCCGATGTGGTCGTGCTGACGCAGACCGACAGTTCGGCGCCCATTTCTTGCAGCAGCGAACCGATTGCAAGCAGCAAGTCCGGTTCCGCGCCGAGGGCCACCTTGATGCCGCCGGTGTAAAAGTGGCCGTCCAGCATCGCATCGAGCAGTTGGCTGCGCTGCCGGCGGTACTTCGCCGGAACCGTCCGGCCCGACAGTTGCGCGAGGCGCTGCAAGAGCCGGTCGTTGGGCTCCAGTCCTGTAAGCCGCTCAAAAATTTCGAACGGCGTGCCAGCTAGCGTCTCCAGCGCCTGCGCAGCCTCGCGCGTTTGCTCGCCCACGCCGATTGTGAAGGCCGAAGCACCCGCCGCACGGATCTGATCAAGCGTAGTTCCGCCCAGCGTGGTCCCGCGCCAGTCAGGAGCAACGTGGCCATCGAGCGAACCCGAGACGTCCGGCAGTACGATCGGGTCTAGCCCAAATGCACCGACGATTTCGCGCAGCTCGTCGATATCACCTGGCGATAGATGACTGCCGGGAAGCAGGTTGACCTGTCGGTGAACGGTCGGCAGCGGCTTAACGAGTGTCTTCACGATCGCCGTAATAGCATGCTTGTAGCCGTCCTCGAAGGCGCCAATATAGTCTGGCGTCGATACGTAGACGAGTTCGGTGTCGTTCAACTCGGGCTTGCGTTTGCGCACCATCGCGAGATGACCCACGATGTCTTCCCCGCTCGTCTCAGTCAGCCCCGTCGAGCAGAGCACGATGATTTTCGGCGCCGCACGCTTGCGAATGTTCAGCAGTGCCGTCTCGACGTTCTCATATCCGCCCAGAATGGTGGTGACCTCATTCATCGCCGTAGTCTGCAGCGGGACTGCCTCTTTGAAATGGCGCACCAGCAGCACGAGGCCGAACGACGTGCAGCCCTGCGAGCCGTGCATCACCGGCATGCATGCGTCGAGCCCCATGGCCGCATAGCTCGCGCCGAGCGGTTGGCTCATTTTGAGCGGGTTGACCGTGCAGGCTTTCTCTGATTCGACGACTATTGCCATGATGTCGGCTCTCCGCTGTACTTAGGCCGCGACGCCCGGGCGAAGGCCGATCGCGCAATCCTGCTCGCTTGCGCGCGGCGGCACCCGCGTCATGTGCTCCGGGAACTGCGCCCGCCCGGCACCGAGCCCCTCGCCGTCGTCATCCCACGGCGCCGGAATACGCACCTGCTGCCAGACCGGGTTATGGATCGCGCGGTCGATCTCGTGCACCAACTCGACAATGCCCTCATACCCCGCGTATGGATGATGGCGTTCCTGGTTGACGTCGAGCCATGGCATGCGCGCCTTAAGCGCGACAAACTGCGAGCGCCCACCTGACAGCATGATGTCGGCCTTTGCGTCGCAGAGCATCTTGTACATTTCGCGTGCCGTCATATTGTCGACCATGCGCGCGTCGTCGCCCATGATCTCCTTGATCCTCTCCTTGTCCCCCTCCGTGCTCTTCTTCACACTCGTGCCGACGATCTCGAGCCCCACCTCCTGCAACGCCGCCACAACCGACCAGGACTTCACGCCGCCTGTGATCAGCAGCACCCGCTTGCCATCGAGGCGCTCCCTGTACGGCGCAATGCGCGCCCATGCGCGCGCCTCTTCTGCCTCAATCAAGCGCTCAGTACGCGCGAGGAGGTCCTCGGGTGCACCCTGCTGCACCAGCAGCCTCGCGACGCGGCGCAGCGCGTCGCTCATGTCGCCGATTCCGTAGAACGAACCCTCAAAGTACGGAACCCCGTAGCGCTGCTGCATCTTTGTCGCGATGTTGATCATCGACTTCGAGCACACCACCATGTTGACCTTCGCGCGGTGCGCACTCGCGATCTCACTGTAGCGGCCGTCGCCGGAGATGCAAGACAGGATACGGATACCGAGCGCGTCGAAGAGCGGTTTCGTCTGCCACAACTCACCCGAGAGGTTGTATTCGCCGATGATGTTGATGTCGAAAGGCGTCGTGTGCGTCGGCTCGCGAGTGCCGATCACGTAATCGAGAATCGCCTCGCCCCCGAGTTTGTTGCCGAAGTTCTTCGATCCCGCGAAACCGGGGGCGTTCACGGGTATGACGGGCTTGCCGAACTTTTCAGACGCGTGCTTGCACACTGCCTCTATGTCGTCGCCGATCAGTGCGGTCACGCACGTCTGATAGACGAACACGGCGGGTGGATCGAATTTTTCGATGATCTCGCGCACACTCCTGAAGAGCCTCCTCTCGCCGCCATAGATCACATCCAGCTCAGTGATATCGGTCGTGAAACCCGTACGGTAGAGCGTCGGTCCCGACGAAGCCGCATGGCGGTTATCCCAGGAGTTACCTTCGCACGCAATCGGCCCGTGCACGAGATGCGCAACGTCAACCACTGGCTGGAGTGCAATCCGCGCCCCGTCGAATGCACAGCCGCCCGCCGCAGCCCCTGGCGAGAGTTGCTTCGCGCAGCCTTGCTTGCGCTCGCTCTCGCTCTTTGCCCGGTTCTTCGCACAACCGGGCTCGTCGAAAACATCTGCAGTCCTAGCCTTGAACCACATCGTAGAGTCCTGAGAATAGGAGGTCCATGACTACTGGCAAGTTGCGTACCACCGCCGCAGCCCGCATGAGTCGCCATCGCGGCACCACGCTGCTGTAGAAATTGTCGTCATTGTGACCTGCTTTGACAGAGTTGAATGGATTGCGACACAGCTCCATGATGCGACAGACGAAAGCCTGGCCAACGTCCTCATTCCATTTGGTTTTTGTGACGGTGTGGGACGAGCACACCCTGTGGGACCAGCACACCCGGCATGGGCTGCGACTTCGCATACCGCCAGTCGCAATATGGGAAGCATGCAGGCGTGGTCACAGGCCTCGCCAGGTGTCAGAAGCGACGTAGCTTGATCCCGTGCTTGCGCAGCGCATAACCAATCTGCCGCGGCGTGATGTGAAGGAGCCGTGCAGCCTTCGCCTGCACCCAGCCACAGCGCTCCATTGCCCAGACGAGCCGCTCGCGTTCGCCCTCCGGTCTGTCGCCACCCTCCGGCACATCGACCCTGCCACCGTTGCGCTCAACTGCGTCGACGCACCCAAAAGAGTTTGACGCTTCGCTGGTCGTGACGTTCGACGGGCGAGCGGGACGTACTGCGTCTACTCGCTCTATGTGATGCAGTACCTTCGTGAGACACCGGTCGGTCTCACAGAGAAATGAAAAGCGATCTATCGTGTCGTAACGCGTCATCGTGGCAGTCCGCTCAACACAGTTCTCCAGCTCACGCACGTTACCGGGCCAGTAACAGCTCGAAAGAACGCACAACGCTTCGTCGCTGAAGCGCACCGAGCGACCGTTGTCACGGTTAAAGCGATCAAGGAAGTACTGCGCCATCGCCGGAATGTCCTCTCTCCTCTCACGCAGCGGCGGCAAATGAATGCTCACGACGTTAATGCGGTAATACAGATCCGCGCGGAATTCGCCATCCTTCACCATTCGCTCCAGATTGCGGTTCGTCGCAACGATCAGCCTCACGTCGACTCGCACGGGCGTCGCGCCGCCTACCCGTTCGAACTCTCGCTCCTGCAGAACGCGCAGGAGTTTTGCTTGGAAAGACGGCGAGATATCGCCGATCTCGTCGAGGAAAAGTGTCCCGCCGTGCGCCAGTTCGAAGCGCCCCTTGCGTTGACATTGCGCACCCGTGAACGCGCCCTTCTCGTGGCCGAACAACTCACTTTCCAGCAGTGTTTCCGTGAGCGCCGCACAGTTCACCGAGACGAATGGCTGGTCCTTGCGCGGGGATAGACTACAGATCGCACGCGCGATCACCTCCTTGCCGGTGCCGGTCTCGCCGCGCAAGAGCACCGTCGTTCTCGCAGGCGCGACCTGATGAATCTGCGAGAACACATTCTGCATAGTTGCAGACCCGCCGATCGCGTTATCGAGCTGATGCAAAGGAGGAATCGCCTTTGCCCGGCGCCTGAACTCCTCCTGCGCGCCGTTGCGCATTGGGCTCGCCTCACGATCAAGCAAGAGTGCCTGCCCCATCGGCGCCGCAACGACTTTCATAAGTTGGAGGTCGCTCGCGAAAACGCGCTTCCCGTCCGGATTCTCGCAAAATGCAACAAGCACGCCGAGCGGCCGCCCTTCGTGCCGGATCGGTGTCCCAAGTAAAGCGACATGCTCACCGTCGGATCCACCGACGGCCCCCATGCGGTCCACGAAAAGCGGTTCATCATCCAACTTGGGCACGATCACGGCGGAGTCGCTCGTGTGTATGCGTCCTACGATCCCTTCACCGGCCAAAAAGCGCGCACGTTCGCGCCAGCCGTCTGACAATCCAGTGCTACATAGACCGCCGAGATGTCCGTCCGGCTCCGCGACGGCGATGAACGCGGAGCGCCAGCCGAGCGCATATGACAGATAGCGCAGGGATGTATCCAACGTCTGCTCAGCGTCCCGGGACGAGACCAGCGTCTTTACTACTTCGTATACCACATCGAAATCGCGAGGGCTCTCATTGACATGAAAATGCGGCATTAGATTTAAGCTCCGGCGATAGCTCGCCAACGCCGTCGGACACACGGCTCGACACAATGGCGACGCCACATTCGCGCTGGCCACGGCGAATTCGGACGCCATAAGTGCACGCGCGTCGACAAAACGGACAAATCGCAGCTGCGATGTAGGATAGGCGCGACAAAGACAACAACGTCCCTCTGCGCGCGCCTAGGATACTAACCGAAAAAAAACGTAGGCTTTGCGACAAATTCACGTCAGCGCCAGTGTCTATGACCAGTGCTACTCACTGACTCATACGAAGGTTCGAAGTAAACTGCAGCAGATTTTGCTCTATAGGACCGCCAAGTTGGAGTGACCCCATGATCTTCGAAGTGCGGCCCCGGTTGCATTGACGACATCGCTCATTTATCGGGCAACGAGCCATTTTCAAACGCTATGTGTAGTAGGCAGTCGGCGGAGAGCGCCCAATCCAGCCAATTGACCAGTGATTTCTGCTTTGGTGCAAGATTAATCTGCGGCGCCCGCAGTCGTGAAAGCAATGTCATTAAATTTTTGTCCGGTTTTTCAATGACATTGGTCGAAGTTCACCCGCCCGCTTCTTGATCTCGCAACAATCTCCAACTGGCTGCCTGCGCCAGGATCGAGGCTGTTCAGCGCAACCACGCTGCGGCATATGCCGCGGGCTTTGACGCGTCGAAAGATCGCACCTTCGACGCAGCCACGGCACGACGTAGATCAGTTGGGAAAACGTAGCGGCATGGCGGCGTGCTCTCTGCCGAGTGCGCCGTCTTCTGACGAACAGAGTTGCAGCGAGCGAAAGAGGAAGCGCTGCAGTGCGGTTGCTGCGGACGTGCGGTCGTTCGAACTCGCGTGACTAAATAGACCAAATTCAGCCACCGGCGGCATCGGCAGCCCGACAGCAATCGGATCGATCGCGCGCATCGTATCGCGGCGCACGTGCCAGTCGAGCAGTAAAGCGATACCGAGCCCGGCCTCAACGGCCGACTGGATCGCGGACAGACTCGTGCTTGTACAGGCGACGCGCCACGCGATGCCAGCATCAAGCAACGTCGCAAAGAAGTTTTCCTGCCATCGACATGCTCCACCGAATGCGACGATCGGCAGGGGGCCATCACGTAGGTCGGCATTGCGGGCACGTGCGGCGGCCCAGCGAAGCGGATGCCGCCAGGTAACGAGCGGCTCCGCGTGGATCAGCGCAGGATCGCCGATCGCGAAATCAAGTGTGTTGCTTGCGAGGCGCTGCGATAACACCGGGCTCGCATCAACGACAATCTCCAGCGCGACATCGGGAAACGAAGCTGAGAATTGCCGCAGTGCATGGCGGAGGTGACTCATTGCGATGTCTTCCAGAATGCCGATCCTCACCGTGCCTGAGACGTCGCCAACAGTCAGTGCGGAACGGGCCGCGAGGCCAATTTCGAGCAGCTTGTGCGCATACGGCAGTAGCACGCTGCCCGCCGAGGTCGGCTTCACGCCGCGCGGTGAACGTTCGAGCAGGCGTTGGCCGACTTCGTCTTCGAGACGTCGAAGGGCCATGCTCACGGCAGCCTGGGTGCGATGGAGTGCCATAGCAGCATTGCTCACGCTGCCGGCTTCTACCACCGTCACGAACGTACGCAGCAGCGTGCTGTCGAGATCGCGAATCATCAATTTCCCTCATGCAGACATAAAGATTATCAGCTTATACCACGCATACAGCTGCGGTTAGTATCCTTCCGTCACTCACACACGGAGCATAGAAAGGAGAATTTTACAAAAATCAAGCCGGATACGCGTTGCTGAAAGCCTTTGCACGGCACTATCGCGCCGCTGTCCGCCGTCGCATCCATATGCACAGTCCAATGAGGCGCTGTGCGGCTACCCCCGGCGATGGCGTACAGACGATTAGCACAACGTGGCTACCGCTTCGCTTGCCGCGTTAGCGCTCGAGGCCATCGTGCGGCCGCCTGTTTGGAAGGTGGAAGGAGTACCTATATGGCGGCGGTACACAAGATGCGACCAGCTCGCTTCAGTCGACAAAATCCATTCGAGGCGAGAGCGTTCCAATAAGGTTTGACACGAATCCGCTCGCAAAGGCCAGCCTGATCTGAAACGGTATGAGAGTGCCCGACAGTATCACCCTCTCACCGCACAACGACTGCAGCGCGGCTTCAAGGCCCAAGCATGGAAGTCTCGCAAGCTCCGAGGTACGCCATCGCTTATTGTAAAAGCAGTCGTGTTCCTGGTTCGTCCGGCTCACGCATAAACAGCAACCAGTTGCGCCCGGTTTTTGTTTTTTCATTCTATCTGGAGGTTACATGAATACGAGCAACGATCGGATCCGTCTTGAGCAAGTTGCTCAAGAGGCAGTTGAGCAGATGTTCGCTACTTCACCAGAGACAGCCGCGTTCCATCGTGGCGATTGGATCGACAGTGAATACTATCGCCGCCACCTCGTCGAAACCGTGTTCCGAAACCGGCTTAACAACGAAGTGGACGCGTTCGCACTGTACAAAATCGGCTTCAATGACAACACGCTCGCGCAGATTCTCGCGCAATACCTCGCAGACGGATATGGGCATGAGAAGCTATTTTTGCGTGACATCGCGAAATTTGGCCTATCTGCAGCCGACGTCGACTGCATCGCACCGCTCCATAGCACCGACAAGCTCATCGGCTATCTCTACTTGAGCATTGGCCGTGACGGTCCGCTACCGACGATGGTTTGGAACTGGTTTGTCGAATGGTATTCGGATCGCTACAACAAGGTCATTACCGAAGCGGCAGCGCGCGCGTTCGGGCACGATTTCGTGAAAGGTTCGCTCGGCCACATTCAGCACGACGAATCGCACGACCACGACGACCAGATGTGGGTGGCCCTGCAGCGGGCAATCGACGGCTGGGGCGGAATCGAAAAGGCGGAAACCTATTTGCGCCACTTCGTCGAACTGATTCACGAATACTTCGACGAGTTACTTGTGGCGACCGTGCCGCAACCCGAAACTGTTGCTGTATAAGGAGCATTTCCATGACCGCCGTCATCGCGATCGAACCGGCGTCGTCCGGCACGGCGCTTGGCGCCGCAGCTGCGCGCCTTGGTGTCGCCGCACACGTGTTTTCCGCCGAGCGCGTCGCGCCGCGCGAACTGCGGACGGCCGCCGAGTCGTTCACGGCCGCGGACACTGCTTCGCCAAGCGCCGTCGCAGCCGCCGCGTGCGCAATTAGCGCCGACGCAATCGCCGAGCCGCATTTCGTCGAGATGGGGCACATTGTTGAAGCGTCACTGGCATCAGAGCATCGAACAGCGCTGGTCGCATACGTCGAAAAGGTCGCCGCACGAATCAGCCTCAACCTCGGCGTTGTCCATCCAGAGACGCGCCTGACGCGCGACGGCGCCGTGCTCATCCAGATCGCCGCACAGCTCGGAGGTTATCGCATCTACCGGCTGGTTGACCTCAGCAAGTCAATCTCCTTGCCAGAAGTGATGATACGCAGCCAATCTCGGCGGTACCAACCCAGCGCCCCGGTACGATGCGAGGCATGCGACGTGCGTGAGCGGCGTGCGGTTCTTCGCGCCCGTAGCTGGGCTCTTTGCCCGCACCGCCGCGGTCGAACGCATGCGCGCAATGCCCGGCTTCCAGGAGGTCGAGGTCCATTCGCACATCGGCGCTACCAAGCCACAACCGACGGCCTTTAGGGGCCGTATCGAACATGTGCTGTTTACTGCCGCTGATCGCCCGACGCTCGATTTGCGCCTCGCCGAAGCGCTGAGAGTGCTGAAATTCGATCACACCCACAACAACGATATCTAAACAAATTGCCCCCACATGACAGTCAACCACCCTTCCCAGGGTAGCCGCATAGTCGTGCTCAACCGTTGGTCCGACGGCCTCGCCACCTATCATCGCTACATTGACCATGCGGTGCACAACGTCGCATACGTCTGCACACCGAACGGTGCGGCCGCGCTGCGCGCCTCGCGCATCGCGCACGTCGAACAGCTATCCGATATCCTCGATGAAGATGCGCTGCATGAAGCCGTGCTCGCCTGTCACGAGGCGCTCGGCGGCATCGACAGGCTAATCGCGTTGTCCGAATTCGACCTTATCACGGCCGCACGGCTCCGCAATTCGTTCAATATTCCCGGCGAGCTTCCCGATACAGTCGTGCGCTTTCGCGACAAGGCCGTCATGAAGTATGCCGTCGCCGCAGCCGGCCTGCGTGTGCCGCGCTTCGCAGCGCTGGAAGATCTGGCCTTTCCGAAACCGGGGGCGATCGATGTGATGCGTTTTCCGATCATCGTAAAGCCACGCAACGGTGCGGCAAGCATAGGCGTACGGCGCGTCGACACGCGTGCGCAGTTCGATGTGTTGTGGCCGACACTACCGCTGGTCGAGTATGAATGCGAGGAGTACATCGACGGGCCGGTCTATCATGTTGACGGCTTCATGCTGAACGGCGCGTTTTTGATTGCGCGCGCGTCTCGCTACGTCAACACTTGCCTCCAGTTCGAGCAAGGCAAACCGCTCGGTTCGGTGATGCTCGACCTTGGGCCGTTGAATGATGCGCTGCTCGCGTTTGCAGAGGCAAGCCTGCGTGCGCTCGCGTTGAGCAACGGGCCATTCCATCTCGAGATAATTGGAGGCGGCGACGGCCTGTATTTCCTCGAGGTCGGTACCCGCGTCGGCAGAGGAGAAATCCCCTTCCTCTTTCACGATCTGTACGGTGTTGACCTGTTCGACCTGTGGGTCGCACAGCAGTCAGGTGACGAGGCGCGTTTCGCCGCGCAGGCGCAAGCCGCAATTGCCGCGTCGGCGTCGCCCGCGCGCGGTGGATTCCTGATGTTGCCGGAGCCAGTCGGCAAGGTATTCGTCGATGCACAATTGCCACAAGGAATCCCGGCGCTTTACGGCGCCGTCTTCCCAACGCGACATCATTTCTTCGACGGCGCCGGCGGCTACGAAACTACTATCCTCGCGCGCTTCCGCTATCGTGGTGCATCAGAGGACGAAATCGCCACAGCAATCCACGCGACGCTGCGTGATTTTCGCTACACGCTCGCGGAGATCGTGACGCCCGCCCTCCCCGGCTAGCCGCAGCAGCGACTTATGGAAAGGCAGTTCGGGCCGACCTGCATTCACCGTCACCCCACCAATACTAGACAAAGCTTTGCGCCTCCTCCAGTAAGAGCTCCCGCATCCAGATACTTGCAGGGTCACCGTTATGCAGCGCAGGCCATTGGATTGTTTCAGTGAACGAGGAAAGCGGCAGCGGCACCTCGACGATCCGCAGGGGAGCCACTTCCGCGAAATACTTGGCCAACCTCAGAGGGATCGTAGCGATACGGTTGGTGCGCGACAGGACCGGTGGAATCAGATCGAAGGTCGGCACGACAACCTCTTCACGCCTCTTGAGACCAAGATCGAGTAAGAAGAACTCTTCGATCGAGGGCCTGCGCGCACGGCCGAACCTCACTGTCACGTGCCCCATAGACATGTACTTCTCCAGCACAAGCCGGCGCGATAACTGTTTGTTCGTCGGACAGCCCACACACACGAGCTTCTCGTCAAAAAGCGGCGCTTTGGGATGCGTATCCGCCAGTAACAGCCCTGGCAGAATCAGAAAATCGACGTCGCCACGCCGAAGCAGCTCACCTGGATCGTCATCAGGGAAAATCAATTCGAAACTGACCGAAGGAGCCTCGCGCGCCACGCGTTTGATGACATTCCGGAAATAGACGAGCGTCATGAAGTCGGAAAGACAGACCCTGAAGCGTCGATTAGATCTGACCGGTTGGAACACGTCCCGCGAAATGATCGACAACTGGATGTGCGATAGTGCTTCCCGAACCGGTCCGGCAAGCTCCATCGCGCGAGCTGTCGGGACGAACTCACGGCCCCTCATCACGAACAGGTCGTCGCGGAAATAATCCCGTAACCGGCCAACAGCTGCACTCATGGCAGGTTGGCTCAGATTGATGTTTTGCGCCGCGGCCGTCAGATTGTGCTGCGTCATCAGCGCATCCAGCGCAACCAGAAGATTGAGATCGAGACCTTTGAAGCGCATGTTCAAGCATCCGTTTTATGTATGAGACATATCGAAACAATCGATTGTACAAATTAATTGCAGCACTGCAAAGTTACAGAAACTGAGATTCAATACGTAAAAATTGCGAATGATGATTCTCTGTCGTACTACTGAATGACTCCGCCCGTCGACTCCCACATATTGACCGACCCCGGAATTTCGTGAGTGCGAGCAGGAGATTTTTGGCGGACTGCGATGGAGTAGTCGGTGACTCATTGGATCATGGATGACATACCAGAACAAGACGGCACAATTGTGAAGCGCCTCGATTGTTTATCGGAAGTGCACGGAGAATGTGACCATGACAGTCAACGCCGTAGGGTTTACCTTACCTTCGATGACGGGCCCAATTCAGTGTGGACACCGAAAGTACTCGACGTGTTGGCGCAACATCAGGTGCCGGCCACGTTCTGCGTCCTTGGCATGTACGCGGCGGATCATCCGAAGCTGATAGAACGGATGATCGTTGAAGGGCATGAGGTAGCCAATCACACGATGACGCATCGAGATCTGTCGAAATGCGATCCGGATCAGGTGCGATGTGAAATATTGGATGTGAACGCGACTATCAAGAGGACCTGCCCTGCGGCAGCGATGCGGTATGTGCGTGCGCCGTACGGAATATGGACGAAAGAAGTAATCGCCGAATCGGCGAAGGCAGGGCTGACGGCGCTTCACTGGTCGGTAGATCCGCGAGATTGGTCCCGTCCGGGTGTCGACGCGATTGTCGATGCTGTGCTGGCGGCCGTCTGCCCAGGCTCGATTGTGCTGCTGCATGACGGAAGCCCTCCAGGAGAGTCGGCCCCGCACGCTCACGCCGCATCGCGCGAGCAGACCGTCACGGCACTTTCGCGCCTGATTCCAGCATTGAAGGAACGCAAGTTCGTGATCAGTTCGCTTCCTCAATGTTGGCCGACAAAATGAATTAATGAGCACGGCTACCACAAGCTGCTCAGCTCAAAAATCGTTTAGGAAATTTATCTTATTACAAAACGCTTCTCCAATCAAAAATGGGAGATGGCGTAAGGATTCGACACGGAATAATCAATGTGAACATGTCAGGAAATGCTGACGCACGAAACAGGTATTACTGATCAAGTTTTCCATATCCGCCGACGGACGTGTTATTGCCGACCTCCCTACCATAGCCATGCACTGGAGGAAAATTTTCAGCGGGACGGAATCGGCCGAATTACGCGAGCTCGAAGAATGCAGCAAGATGTCACAGACACGGATCGGCTTCCAGAGACACCGGTGCCGCGGGTTCAAACTTCCTTTATACGTTGATATGCGACGCGAAACTGCCACATTGACATTGGTTCCGCTCGTCAATGCTACTGATCACGGATTCGCGAGCGAACCTTCTTGCTGCTATCCCGCCTGTTCCATCACCAGATCACGGCAGGCCTGTAATCAGATCATTTCTTAACGTAACACACTGACCTCGATGAACATACCTGCCACAATCAATACGACCTCCGTTTTATTGTACGCACTGCTTTCGACCGTTTATAAAAGCGCGCAGGTTTTGCACACTCTACCGGCCAGCGGGCCGCCTGCCAGTAACGCAACCGACTCCAACTTTCTGCCGGACGTCGACGTCATCGTGCCGTGCTTCAACGAAGAGCCCGACGCGCTCAGGGCGTGCCTCGCTTCCATCGCGACTCAGCAATACGCCGGAGCATTGAAAGTCCACGTGGTCGATGACGGGTCCGCCAACCGCGATGCGTTGACCGTCGTATACCGCGACTATGAGCACGATCCGAGGTTCAACTTTGTCCTCCTTCCTCACAACGTGGGCAAGCGCAAGGCACAGATCGCCGCGATACGTTCTTCGTCCGCCGAACTAATACTCAACGTCGATTCAGACACGGCCCTTGCGCCGGACGTCGTAAAGCAGCTCGTACTGACAATGAGCGATGCGGCGGTCGGAGCCGCCATGGGTCAATTGACGGCCAGTAATCGCAGCGATACCTGGTTGACCCAGCTGATCGATATGGAATACTGGCTCGCGTGTAACGAAGAGCGTGCCGCTCAGGCCCGTTTCGGCGCCGTTATGTGCTGCTGCGGTCCGTGCGCGATATACCGGCGCTCCGCGCTTCTTTTGCTGCTGGACCAGTACGAGACACAAATGTTCCGCGGGAAGCGGAGCGATTTCGGCGAAGATCGCCATCTGACAATTCTCATGCTCGCGGCGGGCTACCGAACGGAGTACGTTCCAGGTGCCATCGCGGCCACCGTGGTTCCAGACAGGCTGCGGCCGTACCTTCGCCAACAACTGCGCTGGGCGCGCAGCACTTATCGCGATACGCTGCTTGCCCTACGCCTGTTACCCCGCCTCGATCGCTACCTTACGCTGGATGTCATTGCGCAAAACATAGGCTCGCTATTGCTTGCCGTGTCAATGCTTGCCGGGTTCCTGCAGGTCGCGCTGACAGCCACGGCGCCTTGGCAGGCATGCTTCGTGATTGCATCAATGACTATAGTCCGCTGCTCCGTGGCGGCAATTCGGGCTCGCGAGCTTCGATTTCTCGGGTTTTCCGCGCACACACTCATCAACCTTTTGTTCTTGCTTCCCGTGAAGGCGTACGCGTTGTGTACGCTGGGCAACAGTGACTGGTTGTCCCGCGGCTCTGCCGCCGACGATCGTGGCGAACACATGGGTTCGCCGCACCACGACACCAAAACAGGCGCCACTGCATCGGCGGCCACAGTGACTCAGTGTGACAGACAGAGTCGGCAGTGAAATGTCATTCAGGAAATCTGACGATGTTCTTCGTAGCGAATGATGCTTAGGTTCTCGTGCTCATCACGAGATCTTCCTTGAAAGAAAACACATCTCGATCTTTGGCTCAATGTCCACAGCAACAATCACGTTCACCGGTGTCAGAAAGTCATATGGCGGCAAGCTCGTCGTCAACGGACTGTCGTTCCGCGTCCAGCCCGGTGAGTGCTTCGGTCTGCTAGGGCCTAACGGTGCGGGCAAGAGCACGACCGCGCGCATGGTCCTCGGTATGGCGCAGCCTGACGCAGGCGCGATCACCGTCCTGGGAGAGCCAGTGCCCTTACGCGCGCGCCTGGCACGCGCGCGTATTGGCGTAGTTCCGCAATTCGACAACCTTGAACCCGGGTTCACAGTGCGCGAGAACCTCCAGGTATTCGGACGCTACTTTGGCATGAGTGCAAGCGAAATCGAAGCGGTGATTCCGTCGCTGCTCGAATTCTCGCATCTGGAGAACAAGGCTCACGCACGCGTCACGGAATTATCGGGTGGCATGAAACGTCGGCTAACCATCGCGCGCGCGCTGATCAACGACCCGCAACTGCTGGTAATGGACGAGCCTTCGACTGGCCTCGATCCGCATGCGCGTCACCTGATCTGGGAACGTTTGCGCTCTCTGCTCGCGCGGGGCAAAACAATTCTTTTAACCACTCATTTCATGGAAGAGGCTGAGCGGTTGTGCGACCGACTTTGCGTGATTGACGAAGGACGCAGCATTGCCCAAGGCGCCCCTCACGCGCTAATAGAAGAGCAGATTGGAAGCCATGTACTGGAGATATACGGCGGCAATTCACACGAACTGCGCGTGTTGCTCGGACCCTACGCGCAGCGCACCGAGGTCAGCGGCGAATCGTTGTTTTGCTACACAGCCGATCCAGAACAGGTGCGCGTGCAATTGCAGGGACGCGTGGGTCTGCGCATTCTGCAACGCCCCGCAAACTTGGAAGACGTGTTTCTGCGGCTAACTGGACGCGAAATGAAGGACTAAATGATGCGTGAAGTACTCGCGATAGCTCTGCCCGCCAACGCCTGGAACTGGCGTACAGTGTGGCGCCGCAACTATCTGGCATGGAGGAAATCTGCACTTGTTTCGCTTCTCGGGAACCTTGCAGATCCGATGATGTATCTGTTCGGCTTGGGTTTTGGCGTGGGAATAATGATAGGCCACGTCGACGGCGTTCCGTATGTCGCGTTCCTGGCGGCTGGAATGGTCGCGACGAGCGCAATGACTTCGGCAACCTTCGAAACGATTTATGCGACTTTCGCTCGCATGCACATTCAGCGCATGTGGGAAGCCGTGCTGTGCACCCAACTCACCATTGGCGATGTCGTTCTCGGTGAATTGGCATGGGCAGCCACAAAAGCCCTTCTGGCTGGCACGGCGGTGATGGTGGTCGCCGCGACGCTCGGCTATGCAAGGTTTTCGAGTATCTTTCATGTCATGCCCGTCATTATCCTCACTGGCCTCGCCTTCGCAAGTCTGGCGATGGTACTCATCGCCATCGCGCCGAGTTACGACTACTTTATTTTCTACCAAACGCTTGTTCTGACACCCATGCTGTTCCTGAGTGGCGTCATCTTCCCGGTCGGCCAACTCCCCGGCGCTTTTCGACAGGTTGCCCGATTCCTGCCACTCGCACACTCCGTTGAACTGATCCGCCCAGCGATGCTTGCACGCCCAGCCACCGGCATCGGTATGCATGTGGCCGCGCTTTGCGTCTACGCAGTACTGCCGTTTTTTCTGTCGGCGGCACTGTTTCGCCGCCGCCTCATGTCTTGACGCTGGTGGCAACCAACCCGAGTAGGAGGTTTGCAATGAACTACGCACTGGCTAGCGCCCGAACCATCGCTTTCAACCCTGTGAAATGCACGCCATGAACCACTCCACAGTGACAACTGAGCCATTTGTAATCGTCGGGATGCCCAGAACTGGCACCCACTATCTGGAAGAATTGCTGAATGCGCATCCGAACGTGTCTAGCAATGGGGAGTTGCTCAATCCATACGACACGATTTGGCTCGACCGCAACCGTCTCTTACGTAGCGATCGCCAACTTCTCGAGCTCGCCTATCTGCACTATCCCGCCGCAACGGGAAAGAAACACGTGACGCATGTCGGTTGCAAGATTAACCAGCCTCAGTTTCAGGAACGCCCAGGGTTCTTTGAAGAGTTGGCACGCTGGCCACGCCTCAAGGTGATGCTCGTGATCCGAACAAATACATTGGAATCGCTGCGATCGCTCGTGCAGGCAAGGCAAAGTGGTCATTGGCTAAGGTACGGCGCGGACAACGACTCAGGTCCGCCTCCGCAGGTCACCTTGACAATCGAAGACTGCGAGGCCTACTTCAAAGCTGCCAGCGATTTCCACCGCCAGGTCGCGGACTCGTTCTCGCCGGCGAACGTGCTGCCCGTCGAATATGAAAGTCTGCTGGGCGCCCCCGCTGTATGCCTGCAGGCGGTTTGGGCGTTTCTTGGGACTTCAGTGCATCCGTGTCCTCACCGCACAGTTCTTCAGCGTCAGGAGGTGCGACCTCTGGAGCAAACGGTATTCAACTTTGATGAGTTGAAACGACACTTCAGAGGCGGGCCATATGAGAGCTTCTTCGAAGCTGGGAAAGACTGATCTTCCCCGGCAAACAGCGCGATCGTGTGAGTCATCTTGCGATAGCCCCTTTGGTACAGAGACAATTCCGTATCGATTCTGCTATCCCACGGTCGGTTTGAGTAGTCCTTGCGTGCCTACGTAGTGACAGAACCCGATGCGTGCCGTTCGCTATGTCAATCCGAGCACGCAGCTGGTGGCGCTGGACGCACGCATCTAAATAGGGTGACTTCGCATGTCCTCAAAAGTGCAGTGGAGACTGTGCTGGGAAAATGAGCTACAACTCTCCGATCACGTCGAATTGGCGCAGTTCTTCCGGACCACGTATGGGCCAACCGGAGCCTTCAACGCAAAGCCGTTCGAGGGTGGCCGAAGTTGGGCCGGGGCGCGACCAGAACTCCGTGCCATTGCCTACGATTCGCAAGGTGTGGCGGCTCACATGGGCTCACTGCGTCGATTCATCAAGGTAGGCGCGGTCGATGTGCTGATAGCAGAACTGGGACTGTATGGAGTGCGCCCGGATCTCGAAGGACTCGGAATCAGCCATTCCATCCGTGCGATGTATCCAGTACTGCAAGAGCTTCGCGTTCCATTCGCATTCGGCACAGTGCGGCACTCGTTGAAAAACCACTTCGCCAGATTATGCCGGCATGGAATGGGAACGATCTTGTCGGGGGTGCACATACGATCAACGCTGCCCAACGTTCACCTTGATTTACCTCCTACACGCACTGAAGACGTGCTGGCGGTGATTTTGCCAATCGGTAGCTCGATGAGCGAGTGGCCGGACGGCACCGCGATCGAGCGCAACGGTCCCGAGCTATGAAGCGCATCGCCTTTCTCTGCAAAGCGATGGAGCCGGAGTGGCCTGTCGTACAACCACACTTATAGCGGACCACTATTAAGGTAGGCGAAATTGACACATGTAACGAATTTCGACTTGCTGCGTCGGGAATTGGACGCAGACGACCCTTGGCGACTTGACAGTAATCCGTTCGAACTCGAGCGCCACAAGCACATGCTTCGATTGTCACTCGCCCAGGGATCGGTCACAAATGCGCTCGAGGTCGGATGCGCGGGCGGAGCGTTCACGGAGAAATTGGCGCCCCACTGCCAACGGCTCACCGTCATCGATGTGATGCCGCAAGCGATTAAGAGAACACGCGAACGACTGATGGAACCACCGAACACGACTTGGATCGTTTCAGACGTCCAGCATTTTTCGACTCAGGAGAAGTTCGATCTGATCGTCGTCGCAGAGGTTTTTTATTATCTCGGTCACATTGCAGAAGTGCGGGACGCTATCCGCAACCTGGCAAGAATTCTTGCGCCTGCTGGCCAGTTGGTATTCGGGTCGGCGCGTGACGCCAATTGCCGGCGATGGGGACACATAGGCGGTGCGGAAACGGTGCTGGAAATTCTGAAAGAAGATCTGATCGAAGTTGAGCGGATGGAGTGCATCGGTCAGTCGTCCAATGAAGATTGTCTGCTCGCGCGTTTCCGAAACCCGGTGAACTTTTCACATCAACCAGATTGCCACCCGTTAGAGTGGGAGATATTATGCGCATCTGCGGCCTCAAGCTGACACACGACGGAGCAATCGCCGTTGTGGAAGATGGAAAGCTCCTTTTTTGCATCGAACAGGAGAAGCGAGACAACAACCCGCGATATCGGGAAATCGAGAACCTGGACGCGGTTGCGACGGCATTGGCTGAGCACGGGCTGCGGGTCGAAGATATCGACCAGTTTGTAATCGACGGCTGGGACGGCGAAGTTGAGTCGCAGTTTCGGGTGCTCAGCGGCTCCACGCCGGTCATCCTGAAAGGTGCTCCCTATACCGAACGCAGATTCGACGATCTTCTGGCTTCGGTCGACGACACCGGGCTGCTGATCGGCGGCGAGTCGTATCCATATAAGAGCTACCCTCATGTGTCAGGCCATGTCGCCTCCGCGTACTGCACCAGCCCGTTCGCGCAAAGCGGGCAGCCCGCGTTCTGCGTGGTGTGGGATGGCGGCATGGTGCCAAGGCTGTACCACGTACAACGCCAAGGAGCGCGGCTAGTTGAGTGCCTGTTTCCGATCATAGGCCAAATGTACGCGGCGGCCGGACATCATTTCGGGCCCTACAAGAAGGCGGGCGGCGCAGACTGGGATCTTGGCGTCGCGGGCAAACTGATGGCATACATCGCGCTCGGGTCCGTCGATGAAAACATCGTCGTAGTATTTCGCAGGCTTTACCAGGAACGCTTTGCCGGTGACACGGAACTTGCGCGAAATTACCGCGAAAATATCCACATCGCCGAAACATCGCTTGCAGCTGTACGCGACTTCTTCGAAGCAAGCGTGCCCCAACTGGAGACCAAGCCTCACGAAGACGTACTCGCATCCTTTCATGCCTTCCTCGAGCGTCTTCTCGTTCACAAAATGGAAATAGCCCTCCAGCGCCATTCGATTCCGGGGCCGCGAAACTTGTGCATCTCTGGCGGATGCGGACTCAACATCAAATGGAACAGCGCATTACGTGCGAGCGGTTTGTTCGACGCGATCTGGATCCCGCCCTTTCCGAACGACAGTGGATCGGCGATTGGCGCCGCTTGCTGCGCGATGGCAGCGAACAACGGCTTTGTGCCATTGGAATGGTCGGTCTATAGCGGACCAGCAGTGAAAACTCGCTATGTGCCGCCCGGATGGACAGTGTCTTCTTGTTCCATCGCGGAACTCGCCCGCATACTCGCTGAAAATAAACCGGTCGTTTTCCTTGCCGGCAGGGCCGAGCTGGGTCCTCGAGCATTGGGTGCCAGAAGCATTCTGGCCGCTGCGACTTCGCCCGGAATGAAGGATCTTCTCAACGATGTCAAGCATCGAGAGCATTTCCGTCCGGTGGCGCCAATATGTCTTGAAGACCGCGCCCTTGCCATATTTTGTCCCGGTACTCCGGATCCCTACATGCTGTTCGATCATCAGACGCGCGAGGAGTGGCGGGACAGGATCCCAGCTGCCGTGCATCTCGACGGGTCGGCTCGACTGCAGACCGTTGCAAGGAATTCCGAACATCCGGTGGCGCAACTCCTGATCGAATACGAAAAGCTCACGAGCCTTCCTTTGCTCTGCAACACGAGCGCCAATCATCACGGGCGGGGCTTCTTTCCGGACGCTGCATCAGCCTGCGAGTGGGGACGCGTCGAACATGTATGGTGCGACGGTCTTCTATTCAACAAGGCATGCGACACTGAGCTGCCATCGTCAATCGACGAACCAGCATCCTTGCGGCCAATATGAATGGGAGACAGTTGCACCGTTCGGAATGGCTCGAGTGGCCGCGCTACGGACCTTGACTGATGGGCGACCTACCCCGTCGGCGGCAGCATCCATGAATGTCCAAACTTCCTGACTTGGCACACGGAACTACCGTCGCAATGCCGCAATGCGCGAGCGCGCACGCCCCCGACTTCCAGCAACGATTCCAACTCACTTACGTAGGCGAGTATGACGAACGAGGCTTCGACTTCAGATCTTTATGCGCACGGCTTCCGCGTTCAGCCGGAGTCGAGAGGACGGTTGCTCCGACAAACGCCAGCCATTCTCTGGTTCACCGGTCTGTCCGCGGCTGGAAAATCGGCGATCGCCGACAAGGTCGAGGCGCGTCTTCACGCGTGCGGCCGTCTCACCTACATTCTCGATGGCGATTCAGTCAGGCTCGGTCTATGCAAGGACCTTAGCTTTACCGATGCGGATCGACATGAAAATGTACGGCGCGTTGCTGAGGTTGCCAAACTGATGGCCGACGCCGGCATCGTGGTGCTGGTGTGTCTCATCTCACCCTTCCGCTGCGACCGGGAACTCGCCAGGTCCACCGCAGGTAAGCACAATTTCGCCGAAATTCATGTTCATGCGACTCTGGCCGTGGCCGAAGCACGCGATCCCAAAGGACTCTATCGGCTCGCGAGACGTGGCGCAATCCAGCATTTCACCGGCATCGACTCGCCGTATGAACAGCCGACGGCTCCGGACGTCTTCATCGACACTTGTTCGACGTCCATCGATGAAGGCACCGACATTGTGTTGAACTGGCTTGACGGTCATTGACCATGCGCGCGTCGGACAAGTGCGAGCGTCACATATGGAATGCGATAAATCATTGGTAATGGCGGACAATCGGCTCGACAAACGCCTCCTCCTACGAATGCGAGCGAAGTGTCGCTATACATCGTTTATACATTGCATGCCCTCCTCGCAGCAAAATCAGAGCAGCACGGGGGGCGAGTTCTGCATCCACTATTTGATAGCGCTCGGCGCACGCGAACTAAGGTAGATAGATGATCGATGACGTCAACTGCAGTTCTGGTCGCGGCCGTTTGCATCCGCAGTTGTGTGGCGCATTTTGCCGTCGCGCAGCACATCACCTTGTCGCGCGTGCTGCACCGATCACAGTCCTGCTTTCACTGCTTGGTTCGTTGTCGGGCTGCACGGTCGGCCCCGAATATCGCACTCCCGCCCCGCCCGCGACGGACACCTATGCGCCCACGCCCCTACCTGAGCGCACGGCATCGTCGCCGGGTGCCGCGGGACTCGGGCAGCAGTTCGCGACGGGCGGCGACCTGCCTGCTCAATGGTGGACGCTCTTTCGTTGCGAGCCGCTCGATGCGCTGATACGCGAGGCGCTTGCGAACAGCCCGAATATCGCGGCGGCGAGCGCGGCGCTGCGCCAGGCAGGCGAGAATCTGCGTGCGCAAGCAGGCAGCCAGCTCTATCCCGCTATCGATGCCAAACTCAATGCCACGCGTGAAAAATTGAATGGCGCGACGTTCGGCCAGCCTGGCCTGAACAGAATACTGAGTCTGTACAACGCATCAGTCATCGTCTCATATAAGCTGGACCTGTTCGGTGGCGCACGGCACGAACTCGAATCGCTGGGCGCGCAGGTCGACTATCAGGGCTTCCAGTTGCAGGGCGCATACCTCGCGCTGTCGGCAAACATCGTCACTGCTGCCGTCAAGGAGGCGTCGCTGCGCGAGCAAATCGACGCGACCGAGCGCATCGTCGCGGATGAAGAAACGCAGCTTGGCATGTTGCGTAAGCAGTTCGAGTTCGGCGGCGTGGGTCGCGTTGCCGTGCTCTCGCAGGAAACGTTGCTCGCGCAAACACGCGCAACCCTGCCGCCGCTGCGGCAGTCGCTCGATCAGACGCGGCATCAGCTTGCCGTGCTCGCGGGCAAGCCGCCGAGCGATATTGGCGTCCCCGAGTTCAGGCTGTCGATGTTCACGCTGCCGCGGACCCTGCCCGTTAGCCTGCCTTCGTCGCTCGTCCGGCAGCGTCCCGACATTCTGGCCGCCGATGCCGTGCTGCATCAGGCGAGCGCCCAAGTCGGCGTCGCAACGGCAAACATGTATCCGCAGATCACGCTGTCCGCAAGCTACGGCCCGCAATCTTTGACGCCGGCGGGCATGCTGAAGTACGCCGACATGATCTGGAACATCGGTTCGGGGCTCACGCAGCCGATCTTCCATGGCGGCCAGCTGACCGCGCAAAAGCGCGCGGCGGAAGCCGCCTTCGATCAGGCAAAGGCGCAATACCGCCAAACCGTGCTACTCGCATTCGAGGACGTCGCCGATACGCTCCGCGCGCTCGATCACGATGCGACCGGCCTCGCCGCGCAAACCGAAGCATGGCGCGCGGCCAGCAGTTCACTCGATCTGACGCGCGGCCAATTTCGTGTCGGCGGCGTCAGCTATCTGTCGCTGCTCGATGCGCAACGTCAATATCAACAGACCGTCGTGAATCTCACGCAGGCACAAGCCGCGCGCTATGCGGACACGGCCGCATTGTTCCAGGCGCTGGGGGGCGGCTGGTGGAACGACACGACGACTAGCCAGACCAGCCAGGCGGCCCCCGCCATCCGCCCGCAGTGAACTCTCTTTGCAGTAGCCGCGCGTCGCATGTGTTGCAATGCAGCGCCGCCGGACGAGTTTGTGCTTCATCAGTTTGCCGTGCAAGGACACGACGATGACGACGAAAAGACCGATAGCAAAACGGATGATCATCATGCTGATCTGCGTGGGCGTTCTGCTCGGCGCGCTGATCGGTTTCAACCTGTTCAAGGCGCACATGATCAAGAAGTTCATGGCGCACAATGCCGTGCCGCCCGCGACCGTCACGTCCGCTGTCGCGAGCTATCAGACCTGGCAACCACAGCTTACCGCCGTGGGCAGCCTGCGTGCCGTGCGCGGCGTCGACGTGACCACGGAAGTGGCTGGGCTCGTGCGCGACATCACATTCAGCTCCGGCCAGGAAGTGAAGGCCGGCCAGGTGCTCGTGCGCCTGAACGACGGCTCGGACCGGGCGCAACTCGCATCGCTGCAAGCCGCCGCCGAACTCTCGCAAACCGTCTACAAGCGCGACAAGGCACAGTATGAGATTCAGGCGATCGCCAAGGCGCAGCTCGATGCCGATGCCGCCGACCTGAGAAGCAAGCGCGCACAGGTCGACCAGCAGGCCGCGCTCGTCGACAAGAAAACGATTCGTGCGCCTTTCGCGGGACGCGTCGGAATCACGACCGTCAATCCCGGCCAGCACATCAATCCCGGCGATGCCATCGTCACATTGCAAGCCATCGATCCCATCTACGTCGACTTCTATCTGCCACAGCAGCAGCTCGGGCAATTGCAGGTCGGACAGGTCGTCGTCGTTGATACGAGTGCATTCGCGAGCCACACGTTCGACGGCGAGATCCGCGCGATCAATCCGCGCGTGGACAGCACAACGCGCAACGTGCAGATCGAAGCGGCCCTCGACAACCGCGAGCGCAAGCTGTTGCCTGGCATGTATGCGAACGTGAAGGTCGATGTGGGCAGCGAGCAGCGCTACCTGACGCTGCCGCAAACGGCGATCGCCTACAACCCGTACGGGGCGACAGTGTTCGTCATCAAACCAGGCGAGCGCAAGGATGCGCGCGGCAAAACAATGGCCGTTGCGCAACAGATCTTCGTGACGCCGGGACCCACCCGCGGCGATCAGGTCGCGATTCTGAACGGCCTCGGCGAAGGCACGCAGGTCGTGACGAGCGGCCAGCTCAAGCTAAAGAACGGCACACCACTCATGATCGACAATCGCGTTCTGCCCGCGGACAATCCGAATCCGACGCCTCAGGAACAATAAGGGGCTTCACGATGAAATTCACCGATATCTTTATCAAACGGCCGGTGCTCGCGTCGGTGGTCAGCCTGCTCATCCTCGTACTGGGCTTGCGTTCGCTGTCGACGCTCAAGGTCAGCGAATATCCGCAAACCGAAACCGGCATCGTCACCATCACCACCTCGTACTATGGCGCGAGCGCCGACACGATGGCCGGCTTCATCACGCAGCCGCTCGAAGCGGCGATCGCGCAGGTACAGGGCATCGACTATATGTCGTCAAAGAGCACCACGGGTGTCTCCACGATCACCGCGACGCTACGCCTGAACTACGATCCAAACCGCGCGCTGACAGAGATCAACACGCAGCTCGCGTCCGTGCGCAATCAGTTGCCGCCTCAGGCGCAGCAGCCAGTGCTGACCATGCAGGTGGGTCAGACCACCGACGCGATGTATATGGGCTTCTACAGCGACGTGCTGCCGGGCAATAACGTCACCGACTACCTGCTGCGCGTCGTGAAGCCGAAGCTCGATTCGATTCAGGGCGTGCAGACAGCCGAAGTTCTGGGTGGCCGTCAGTTCGCGTTGCGCGCGTGGCTTGATTCGAGCAGGCTCGCAGCGCACAACGTCACGGCTTCCGACGTCTACACGGCACTCGGCAACAACAACTATCTCGCGACGCTCGGCACGACCAAAGGCCAGATGACCAGCGTCGGTCTGAACGCCGGCACCGATCTGCATTCCGTCGAAGACTTCAGGAGGCTGGTCGTCAAGCAGAAGAACGGCGCGATCGTGCGCCTCGAGGATGTCGCGAACGTCGTGCTCGGCGCGGACAGTTACGATTCCAACGTCGCTTTCAGCGGCAAGCGCTCGGTGTTCATCGGAATCAAGGTCGCGCCCGACGCGAACGTGCTCGACGTGGCGAAGCGCGTCAAAGCCGTCTTCCCTGATCTGCAGAAACAGTTCCCGACGGGCATGTCGGGCGACATCGTCTACGATGCGACGGACTTCATCAACACCGCGATCGACGAAGTGGTGAAGACGCTCGTCGAGGCGTTGCTGATTGTGACGGTCGTGATCTTCCTCTTCTTCGGCAGTTTCCGCGCGGTGATCGTGCCCGTGATCGCGATGCCGCTGTCGCTGATCGGCACGTTCTTCATGATGCAGTTGCTCGGCTACTCGATCAATCTGCTGACGCTACTCGCGCTCGTGCTCGCGATCGGGCTCGTGGTCGACGACGCGATCATCGTCGTCGAGAACGTCGACCGGCACATGAAGGACGAGGGCAAACGACCCTTCGAAGCCGCGCTGATCGCCGCGCGTGAGCTCGGCGGGCCGATTCTCGCAATGACTGTCGTGCTGATTGCCGTGTATCTGCCCATCGGCTTTCAGGGCGGCCTGACGGGCGCGCTCTTCACCGAGTTCGCGTTCACACTGGCGAGCGCCGTGGCTGTGTCGGGCGTGATTGCGCTAAGCCTGTCGCCGATGATGTGCTCGCGAATTTTCCGCACGGAGCAGGAATCGGGTCGCTTCACGCGTTTCGTCCACCGGCAGTTCGAGCGTGTGCATCGGAGCTATGCGCGGCTTCTGCATTCAATGCTCGACACATGGTCCGTGTTCATCGTAATGGGCGCGATGCTGCTGTGTGGAACCGTGTATCTGTTCGTGACGTCGCAATCGGAGCTCGCGCCGCAGGAGGATCAGGGCATCGTCCTGTCGCTGATCCAGGGACCACCGAACGCGACGATCCAGCAGATGCAGACATACGCCGACCAAGTGTTCCAGATATCGAAGCGATTGCCCGAGTATGCGCAGATGTTTCAGTTGACGGGCGCGCCGACGCTGAATCAGGGCTTCGGCGGCGTGCTCTTCAAGACATGGGACAAGCGAAAGAAAGGCGCCACCGAGTTGCAACAGGAGCTTCAGCAGAAATGGAATGGCATTGCGGGCGCGCGTGTCGCCGCATTCCAGTTTCCGCCCCTGCCGGGTGCGCAGGGCTTCCCCGTGCAGTTCGTGATCAGCACGACGGAGCCGTTCGAGAATCTCAATGAGGTGATACAAGCGGTGCTGCAAAAGGCACGCGAAAGTGGCATGTTCCTCTTTGTCGATAGTGACCTGAAGATCGACAAGCCCGAGACCGTCGTGTTGGTGGACCGCGACAAGGTCGCCTCGCTCGGCCTTACCCAAAGCGATGTCGGACACGCGCTCGGCGCCGCGCTCGGCGGCAACTACGCGAACTACTTTTCGATCGCGGGCCGCTCGTACAAGGTGATTCCGCAAGTGCAGCAAGTGGACCGGCTGAACCCATCACAGGTATTAGATTATTACCTGCGCACGCCGGACGGCAGCGTGATTCCGGCGTCGACGGTCGCGCACCTGAAGCAGACAGTCGTTCCCGAATCGATCAATCACTTTCAGCAATTGAACTCGGCGACGATCTCCGGTGTGATCGCGCCCCGCATCTCGCAGGGCGAAGTGCTCGACTTCCTGCGCAAGGCCACCACCGACGCCGCTCCCACGGGCTACAACACGGATTATTCAGGGCTTTCGCGCCAGTTCGTGCAGGAGTCCGGCGGCTTCCTGATCACGCTGATGTTCGCAGCGATCATCGTGTACCTCGCGCTGGCAGCGCAGTTCGAGAGCTTCCGCGATCCTGTCGTCATTCTGGTGTCGGTGCCGATGGCGCTGTTCGGCGCGCTCATCTTCATCAACATCGGTCTTTCGACGCTCAACATCTATACGCAGGTTGGGCTCGTCACGCTGATGGGGCTCGTCAGCAAGCACGGCATTCTCATCGTGCAGTTCGCCAATGAGTTACAGCGTGCGGGCCGCAGCAAGCGCGAGGCCCTTGAAGAAGCGGCAGGAGCGCGCTTGCGCCCGATCCTGATGACGACGGCCGCCATGGTGCTCGGTGTGCTGCCGCTCGTGATCGCATCCGGCGCGGGCGCAGCAGGCCGCAATGCGATGGGGCTCGTGGTCTTCACGGGGCTGTCGATCGGCACGCTGTTCACGCTGTTCGTTGTACCGGCGATGTATATGTTGCTGGGTGCAGATCATCACCAGAGCTCAACAGGTAAGGTCTGACTTCCTTGCTTGTGTACGGCATCAATGTTTTGGCTCATCGCTTGTGCACTGTCGTGAGCGACGCGATAGCAGCGGCTTTGTCGTCGGTTGACGGCACGCGCCCTCGCAAATTCACCGAGTTGCGCCCTTGCCGCCTGCCAAGCTATCTTTCGACTAAAGGCTGCAGACCTCGTGGACTATGACGGTGTGGATTGCGGGCGCTCACGCCTTTGCAGGTCACAGTCATCACACCGACAAAGGGACGATATTCGAAGCGTACCCCCGCTCAACCTGTGCGTCGACAGCCCATCAAGGTCGTCTTTGAGTACATTCTATCGGTATCCTAATACTCACTTTGGTGCGAGACATCTTGCGCACGTCCAATAGGACATCTCACAAATCCAAGCGATTCCTTTTATTAGGGAGTCGAATGGCTGACCCAGTTATACCTCAAATTTGCTTGCAACAAATATCAATTTTATTTGTTTGATGTGGCCGCACCCGATTTGGTATCGTCGCACTCATGGATATTCACGATGAATAGCATTTGCTGCCTACCAGCAACATAGCTATCGGTAATGGAATAAATACCCTCGATCTTTTCCCATCGAGGCCACTGCGCTACTCCCAGCCATCATCGTTCCTCAGGTGGATGCATTGCCATAAAGGAGAAAATCCATGAAGAATCGCGTCGCATCTTCACAAAGTCCATCACCGACTATTGACCTATTGTATGACTACGCCCCGTTCCTCGACCTATGCGAATCTAAAGGGGGAATCGGCTCGCTTTCGTCACTCGTCCCAACTCCACGCGTTGCCATCGTGGGGGCTGGCATCAGCGGTCTTGTGGCCGCCACTGAACTGATGCGAGCAGGTGTAGATGTTACGGTCTTTGAAGCCCGCGATCGCATTGGAGGCAGAATATGGTCACAGACATTTCATCCACGATATCCGAATCTCATTGCTGAAATGGGCGCAATGCGGGTCCCTCCAAGTGCGACCGGCCTTTTCCATTATTTGAACAAACACGGCATTTCCACGACAGCGTCCTTCCCTGATCCTGGAGTGGTTAATACCGAATTGCATTATCGCGGTACTCGCCATATCTGGCCGGCGGGGGACCCCCCACCGCCATTATTCAGAGTCGTTCATGACGGCTGGAGGGCCTTTTTGCAGAAAGGATGCGTAATCAACGATACATCTCTTGTCGCGCCGGCAGAAATCACTGCCATGTTGAAGTCGGATCGCTTCCAGGAAGCGCGTGCAGCATGGCAGACGTGGCTCGACGTGTTTCGTGACAGTTCTTTCTATGCCGCCATTGTGGCCATTTTCACTGGCCCTCGCCCCCCCGGAGGTGTCCCTTGGGAAAGGCCTTATGACTTTGAGCTGTTTGGCTCTTTGGGGATAGGCTCCGGAGGTTTCCTACCTGTTTTTCAGGCCGGATTCACCGAAATATTGCGCTTGGTCATTAACGGCTACCTAGACGATCAACGCCTGATTTCCTGCGGAATCTCTGCTCTGGTAGAGCGCCTGGCGGGAGAGAATATCGCAGGAAGTACCGTTGCTGAACGGATTCGCTTCAATGGCGTCGGTCGCATCTACAAAAAAGATGGAAAGATAAAGCTGGTGACTGACGAGGACGAGACAATGATTTTCGATCGGGTGATCGTCACCAGCAACAACAGGGCAATGCAGATGGTTCACTGCCTGACCGACGACGAAACGTTTCTCAGCCGCGACGTCTCACGAGCCGTCAGGGAAACGCATCTTACGGGATCCTCAAAGCTGTTCATGCTCACCCGCGACAAGTTCTGGATTACCAAGGGCCTGCCAGTCACCATCCAGTCCGATAGTTTTGCGCGAGGCGTATATTGTCTTGATTACGAACCCGATAAGCCAGATGGTCAGGGTGTGGTTCTGCTTAGTTACACTTGGGAGGATGACGCTCACAAGCTACTAAGCGTTCCCGACAAAAGGCAGCGGTGTGAGTGTTTTGTTGACGACCTTGCTACATTCCATCCGGAACTTGCGCGCCACCTGATTCCTGCCGATGATGACTATGAACACGGCGTCCTCCACCATGACTGGCTGACCGATCCGCATTCTTCTGGTGCCTTTAAGCTCAACTATCCCGGCGAGGATGTTTACTCGCAGCGCCTCTTCTTTCAGTTCAAGACCGCGAATGATCCCGCAAGGGATACGGGCCTTTATCTGGCTGGATGTGGTTGTTCTTTCACGGGGGGGTGGATTGAGGGAGCCGTGCAGACGGCTGTCAACAGCGCGTGCGCCGTTATACGCAGCATAGGAGGAACTCTCCTACCAGGCAATCCTCTTGACGAAATACGCAGTGCTTATCGTTACTGATATCGCCCGCGCTGACCTATTATCCACGGAACCTTTATGCATTCGGAAAACACTCTGGAATCGCTTTGCGGTGGCATACGTACCGGCGCAATTTCAGCGGCTGAAATCCGGGATCGCGCACTGAGCGCTGATGCGCACCTGACAAATCTCAACTGTTTCATCCGTACTCGCGACCTGGACGCGCACTTCGCTAAAGCGAATGATGCGCTGAAAGATGCACCGCTCTATGGCATTCCCTTTTCTTTAAAAGACAATATCTGTGTTAATGGACTCCCTGTCACTGGTGGAACACCGGGGATGGAAGGTTGTATAGCCACGCGCGACGCCCTTATCGTCAGAAAGCTGAAATCGCTCGGCGCTGTCGTTGCCGGCAAGAACAACATGCACGAACTCAGCTTTGGTATCACATCGGTCAATCCACGATGGGGAACCGTGGGAAATCCGACGGCTCCAGGATATTTGGCTGGTGGCAGCAGTGGAGGCTGTGCCGCAGCTGTAGCAGCTGGAATCGTTCCGATGGCGATCGGAACGGACACGGGCGGCTCGGTAAGGATACCGGCTGCCTTCTGTGGTATCACCGGCTTCAGGCCCACAAGTGGCCACTGGTCTTCAGCCGGAATCATTCCCGTCTCCCGCACGAAGGATTCGCCGGGTCTTCTGACGCGGACGGCGAAAGATGCATTGTTTCTATATGATCTGCTGTCCCCCAATAGCCAACTTCCGGTAAAACAGAAAAGTACTCGCTGGCGAATAGGCCTTCCGGCCTCCATGTGGAATGACCTGGACGATGATGTCCAAAAGTATTGCTGGCATGCCGTCAGGCGCCTCACCCGCGCTGGTTTCCAGTGTGTTGAACTGGATGACGCGGTTGTTGCTGACTTGAATAGAAGCGGCACCTTTACCATTCCGCTTTATGAATTCTTCATGGACTTTCCTCGCACATTGCTTTCATTTGGATGGGGAAACAGGATAAATGCCGTATTCGATAACATTCGCGACAACGTTGTCCGCAATATCATTCACGCCAATCTTGGCGGACAGTTGATCTCTGCCGCGGACTATTCCTCTGCAATCCAGAATATAGGTGTCTTACGTCTACAGATGAACGCGCTGTTCAACACTCAACAAATCGATCTTCTCGCGTACCCAACGGTTCCGCGTAGCGTCCCTCACCTGAGCGATGCCGAGCGTCCGGGACTGTTCGCGGAGGTGATACGTAACACGGACCTGGCCAGCAATGCCGCGATGCCGTCCATTACCCTCCCTGTTGCCCCCGATGACGCATTACCGGTGGGATTGAGCCTTGACGCCGCGCGTGGTCAGGACCGCCGTCTCCTGGCTCTAGCAACGTCTATAGAAGATATTCTGACTTCGTAAAAGCGTGACTACCATTCAACACCTCAGAGGGGTGGGACACCGGTAGCAGCAAACACGTTCACACGCACTGCTCGGAGGCAGACAGTTAATGCAAATTTCCTTGCAAAGAATAAACATGCTCTTTGACGCGGATAGTTTTCTTGACCACTACCCTGTCGCGAAGAGTCATTTCATCTGCGGCGAAGGATCTGTAAATTCAGTAAAGACGTTTCTGGTCATGAATCGGGGACAAGACTGTGAATTTAAGGGAAGTGGACAGTGGCTCACTGCCGCGCAGATCATAAGCACGGTAACTCAGGCTCGAGATAAACGTGCCCCGTTGATCTACATTCAGGACCATCCGGGAGAAACAGGCAGTTTCAACACCACGAAAGTGCTTTCACCAGACATGTCCAGATTACTTTTATCTCCAATGGGAATGGGCAGAGTCAGTGCATGCCTCGCCGAGTTAGCAGAAAAGAACCTGCTAATTTCCGCCATACTTGGGCCGACGTCAGGTCCACTAGCCTTACCACTAATGCTTGCAGACCTTGTGCTGATGACTGAGAAAGGGGCTCTATGCATGGGCCGTCCGGATATGGTGAAGGCAATGCTGGCTCAGGAATCCGATCTCTATTCGCTAGGTGGATCAGACGTTCACAGCGAGGGCTCGGGCTCGGTTCAACTAGTATTCAAAGATGAAGAAGGCCTATTCGAGTGCATAAGAAAATTGCTTCACGGAACTGTCAAAGGCAAGGCGCCCTACGGTCTTAAATATGAAGAACCCGAAGCCGCTGATTTCGAAAAATTAGTTCCGTCCAATCATCGCACGCCCTATGATATGCATCATTTGCTGCATTCTTTTATCGACAAGGGCAGCTTCACGGAAATTAGCGCCAAATACGCACAGGAAGTGTTGACGGGCTACGCGAGCATAAATGGAAATACCACCGCGATTATCGCCAACAACCCCCGATACAATGGAGGCGCCATTCACCGGAAATCCGCATCCAAAATGGTGAAAATGATCGACATTGCTGCAAAAATGAGAATTCCAATCATATTCATCGCCGACATTCCGGGATTTATGATCGGCAGAGAAGCTGAAAATAGTGGCATATTTTCGGCGGCGGCGGAATTATTTAGAGCACATGTTCGATGCAAGGTGCCAAAGTTGCTACTCGTTGCCAGAAAGGCGTATACGGGAGGCGTGTATGCCATGTGCGGCCCTGGATTTAACCCTGTAGCAGTGCTGGCGTATCCGCAGGCTCATATTGGCGTTTTCAGCCCAGACACGATGAAGAAAGTCATGCCTGAACTTGATGAGACGACGAGAGCCACAATGACCAAGCTGACCGACGAAATTGAAAATCCTGAGCTGTTGAAAGTTAATGGACTGATTACTGATGTCATAAAGATAGAAAATACCCGGGAACAAATTACCAGGTATTTGTTTCCCGTAGCGGACGGCTCTTGAATGGAGTTCCTATTTGCAGAACAACGTGCGCCTCACCTACCGATGATTCGCAAAAGACAGGACTGGTTTGCCGTTTGAAGCCACAGCATTGACGTTGTATGTCCCGTCGCCGCGGTCGCGGCTTCTATAGCTGTCATTCTGGTCGCGACCATCCAGGGTCACGTCACCTTCACAAACGAGTCGATATACGCACCTAATCGCTCAGCGCCTCAAGCGCCCGCCCGTACGGCGGCGGCAAATTGGAATTGTGCGCCAACCTCGGCAGAGCAATATGCAGACGAAAGATGCATTCGAACGCCGTGCCCTGTTGCTGCACCTCGCAGATGGATTAAAGGCGGTGGACTGGTTCATTGAACATGGGAGAGCCGCAAGACGGTGCGCGAACTGGCTGCAAAGAATGAATCGCTCGCATGCTTCTCATCTATCCCATGTGGTCCTACCAAGTCCCGCGTCCAAGTAGGGAGTTCGGTGCACCCGGTGGTGGCAGGCGGACTTCGAGCCATCGCGCTGACCCATAAAGGCCTACGACGCCTTTCTCCCACAACGCCCGCCAGCATCGACCGGCGATAGTCCGTCGCGGCCCGGCGGCACGCGTACTGGCCACGATCATCTTCATTGATGAGTTCTTGAGTGGCCCAGCAAATATTCAGTGAAACAGCTCTTCGTCCGCTTCGGTCGGGCGGAACGTGCAGGGGACGAGGCGCCCGGACATCGTCGTCCGTTTCGCAGTCAGGCGCGCACGGTTCAATACAGTCATCGCGCAATGCTGGCGGTGTCTCGCGTGGGATAGCCGGAAACTGACGCCGTACTTTTTTGTTAAGGATTCCATTACAGCTACCAATGCACAAAACAGTTCGCCATGGCGGCGACGTGTCTGGTCGTGGCTACCGTACGCGTTGCTGACTACGCAATGCCGCCTCGTATTGTGCATGTCGGGCGTGCCCGCGGGCCGCCTCTGCTTGATAAAATGACGTACACAAAGCCTGACGGTAAACTACGGCAGATGAACGCTCCACATGGCTCCGACGCAGGTAGCAGTGCCCAGGTCCTGTGGGAGGATGGCGAGCGCACCCTCTGCAGGGTCCGGTCCGGGGTCGGCAGCGACAGCGTGCTAATTGCGCGTACCGCCGACGAGCATCCTCCGTCCGCCGTCCTCGATCGCCTCGCTCACGAATTCGCGCTGAAGGACCATCTCGACAGTGCATGGGCAGTGCGCCCCATGGAGCTGGTGCGCGAAGATGGGCGGAGCTCGCTGGTGCTCGAGGATCCGGGTGGCGAGCCGCTCGAGCGACTGGTCGGCGCGCCTGTCGAAGTGGAACGTGTCTTGAACGTAGCCGTGGGCATCGCTGTGGCGCTGGGCAGGCTCCATCAGCGCGGCCTGGTCCATAAGGACCTCAAGCCCGCTCATATTCTGGTGAACTGCGCGGACGGCCACGTGCGACTCACTGGCTTTGGCATCGCTTCGCGAGTGCCACGCGAGCGGCAATTGCCAGAGCCGCCGGAAACGATCGCCGGTACCCTTCCCTACATGGCACCCGAGCAGACCGGGCGGATGAATCGCTCGATCGATTCGCGCAGCGACCTCTACGCATTCGGGGTCACTCTCTATCAGATGCTCACGGGGACCCTGCCATTCACGGCGGGCGACCCGATGGAATGGGTGCATTGCCATATCGCCAGAAAGCCAGTACCGCCCGGCGCGCGGGTAGACACGGTTCCGCCTGCAGTATCGGAAGTCGTCATGAAGCTCCTTGCCAAGACACCCGAGGAGCGCTATCAGACGGCGGCGGGCATCGAGCGGGATCTGAAGCGCTGCCTCACGGAATGGCAGCGCCAGCGCGACATCGATGCCTTCCCGCTGGGGCAAAATGATACGCCCGACCGGCTGCTGGTCCCTGAAAAGCTATATGGGCGGGAGCGCGAGGTTGAGGCTCTGGTCGCGGCATTCGACCGCGTCGTCACGAGCGGCACGCCTGAACTGGTGCTGGTGTCAGGCTATTCCGGCATCGGCAAATCTGCGGTCGTCAATGAGCTGCACAAGGTGCTGGTGCCACCGCGGGGGCTCTTCGCGTCCGGAAAGTTCGACCAGTACAAGCGCGACATACCCTATTCGACACTGGTACAGGCTTTCCAAAGTCTGGTGCGGCAGCTTCTCGGCAAGCGCGACGCGGAGCTGGCGCTCTGGCGCGACGCATTGATCCGGACACTGGGAGCGAATGCGCGGCTCGTGACCGATCTGATCCCCGAGCTGAAGCTCATCATCGGTGATCCGCCACCCCTCTCGGAACTCGAGCCGTATCAGGCGCAACGCCGTTTTCAACACGTTTTCCGGCACTTCATCGGGGTCTTTGCCCGACGGGAACATCCACTGGCACTGTTTCTTGACGATTTGCAATGGCTCGACGCCGCGACGCTCGCCCTGCTGGAGGATCTCCTCACCCGTTCGGACCTGCAATACCTAATGCTAATCGGCGCCTATCGCGACAACGAAGTCGATACCGGGCATCCGCTGATGCGCAAGATTCAGATCATCAGGGCCACCGGCGCGAGGCTGAGCGAAATTGCACTCGCACCTCTAGCCCGTGAACACGTCGAACAACTGACTGCCGAAGCACTTCGCTGCGAGCGAGAGCGCGCCGCACCACTTGCGCAGCTCGTGCATGAGAAGACGGCCGGCAATCCGTTCTTCGTCATCCAATTCGTGTACGCACTCGCCGATGCCGGTTTACTCACCTTCGATCACGGCACGACCTGCTGGTGTTGGGATCTGTCCCAGATTCGCAACAAAGGTCACACCGACAACGTCGTAGACCTGATGGTCGCAAAGCTGGTGCGTCTGCCCACGGCAACGCAGCGTGCGTTGCAACAGCTCGCTTGCCTTGGCAACACTGCCTCGGTCGCGATGTTGCCTCAGGTCTTGGGAATTCCGAGTCAGGAGGTCCGGTCGCTGCTGCAGCCAGCAGTCGATCAGGAGTTGGTTGAGCGCCGGGAAGACGCGTACCGGTTCGTGCACGACCGGGTTCAGGAAGCCGCCTATTCAATGATTCCGGAGCATTCGCGCGCCGACGCACATCTGCGTATCGGGCGGCTGCTCGCGGCGCACATGCCCTCTGACAAACGTAAAGGGGCGATCTTCGAGATCGTCAGTCAGTTCAACCGTGGGGCAAAGCTAGTGACTGCCCAGCGGGAACGCGAGCAGCTGGCCAGGCTCAACCTGATCGCCGGCCAGCGGGCTAAAGCGTCGACAGCCTATGCATCGGCCCTCACCTATCTGACCGCCGGCGTGGAACGCCTGCAGGACGATTGCTGGGAGCGCAGACATGAATTGAGGTTTGCTCTGGAGTTGAACCGGGCCGAATGCGAATTCCTCACTGGCCGGTTATCTGTCGCGGAAGAGCGACTGGCCAGGCTGTCGACCCGCGCGACGACCATAGTCGAACGGGCGCATGTCACGTGTCTGCAAATGGATGTCTACCTGACGCTCGATCGCAGTGATCGAGCAGTCGACGTCTGTCTCGACCATCTCCGGCACGTCGGTATCGATTGGTTAGCGCATCCGGATGAGGGCGACGTGCAACAGGAGTATGAAAACATTCGGTCAGGGCTTGCGGGCCGGACTATCGAGGCGCTCATCGACTTGCCCCTGATGAAGGACCCGGCCTCCCTCGCGACCGCGGATGTACTGAGCAAGCTGCTGAGGCCAGCGTGGTTTACCGATGCAAATCTGGCCTCGCTGACGATATGCAAAGCGGTTAGTCTCAGTCTCGAGTGTGGCAACTGCGACGCTTCCTGTTTTGCCTATGTCATGCTTCCCCGGATCGCGGGATCACGCTTTGATGACTATCAGGCCGGATTTCAATTCGGCCGGCTTGGCTACGAACTGGTCGAACGACGCGGGCTCAAACGCTTCGAAGCGGTGACGTATCTGTGCTTCGCGCTATACGTCGTGCGCTGGACGAAACATGTGCATCTGAGCAGCAAGATGCTGCGCCACGCGTTCGAAGCGGCGAACCGGACCGGGGACGTCCCGTCTGGCGCCTACACGCGCTGCCATATTGTGTCGGACCTGCTTTTCTCCGGTGAGCCATTGATTGAGGTCGAACGCGAAGCCGAAGAGGGCTTGGCGTTTTCCCGTAAGGCGCGTTTCGGCCTTGTCGTCGATAACATCACCACACAACTGGCGCTGATCCGAACGCTCCGCGGCTCGACCCTGAAATTCGGCTGTTTCGATTACGGCGAGTTCGACGAGCTTCGTGCGGAGCAGCATTTGTCCAGCAATCCCGCTCTCGCGACGGCCGCGTGCTGGTACTGGATCCGGAAGCTACAGGCACGCTATCTGTCGGGCAACTATGTGGCCGCCATGGACGCGGCGTCGATGGCCCAACAGCTGCTCTGGAGCTCATCATCGCATCTGGAAGAAAGCGAATATCACTTCTACGTTGCGCTCGCCCGGGCCGCGGATTGCGACCGCGCACCAGCGCAGGAGCGAGAACAACACCACGACGCCATAGCAGCTCATCACCGGCAGCTGGAAATTTGGGCGCAAAACTGTCCAGAAAACTTCGCCAACCGCGCGGCACTGGTCGGTGCCGAGATGGCCCGCCTGAAAGGGCGAGATGTTGAAGCGATGAGCCTCTACGAAGATGCCATCCGATCGGCACGCGCAAACGCCTTCGTACACAACGAAGCGCTTGCCAATGAACTCGCCTCCCGCTTCTACGCGGCGCGCGGTTTTGACAAGATTGCCCGTGTGTATTTGCAGGATGCCCGACGAGGCTACCGGCGTTGGGGCGCAGAAGGCAAGGTGCGCGAACTCGACGACCTGTACCCGTATCTCCGGGAGAAAGAGCGAGCGCCCAGGCCTGGCAGCACGATCGGGGCACCCGTCGAACAGCTCGACCTTGCCACTGTCATCAAGGTCTCGCAGGCCATCTCCGGAGAAATCGTCCTCGACAAGCTGATCGATATGGTCATGCGCACGGCAATCGAACAGGCGGGTGCCGAGCGGGGGTTGCTGATTCTCCCGGGTGCGAGCGGACAACGGATAGCAGCGGAGGCCAGGACGGATGGCGACGCGCTTTGCGTGCAACTGTGCGATGCGCCCGTTAGTACGACAACGATGCCCGAATCGGTCCTCTACCGTGTGCTGCGCACGAGGGAGAGTGTCATTCTCGACGATGCCGCTGTCGATCCCGCGTTCGCGATCGACGCTTACATCCGTGAGCACCGCACTCGTTCAATTCTCTGCTTGCCCTTGACGGATCAGGCCAAGCTCATCGGCGCCCTGTACCTCGAAAACAATCTGATCACCCACGCCTTCGCGCCAGACCGGATTGCTGTGCTCCGGCTCCTCGCCTCCCAGGCCGCGACCTCGCTCGAGAATACCCGCCTGTACCGCGACCTCGAGGAACGTGAAGCGAGGATCCGACGGCTCGTCGACGCTAATATCATCGGGATAATCGTCTGGACCGCCAAGGGTGACATTCTCGAAGCCAATGACGCTTTCCTGCGCATAGTGGGATACGGGCGCGAGGATCTGGTGTCAGGCCGCGTACGCTGGAAGGATCTGACGCCGGTGGAGTGGCAGGAAAGCACCGAACAGGCCCTCGTGCAAATCGGTCAGAACGGACGCTGTCCACCCGTCGAGAAGGAGTACATCAGGAAGGACGGCAGCCGTGTGCCCGTCATGGTTGGCAGGGTCGCTTTCGACGCCAGAGGCAAGGAAGGCGTCGCGTTCGTGATCGATCTGACCGAGCGCAAGGCAGCGGAGCACCGCTTGCAGGAGTCCTACGAGATGTTGCGAGAACTCACCTCCCGTCGGGAAACGGCCCGTGAGGAAGAGCGCAAGCACATTGCGCGGGAAATGCACGACGAACTCGGACAACATCTCACCGCGCTTCGCCTGAAGGCGTCGGCATTACGTATGCAGCTCGGCGAGGACCGTCCGGAACTCGTCGAACAGACGCAGGTACTCATCGCCCTGGTGGACGAAACCATGCAGGTGGTGAGAGGCGTCATCGCGTCGCTGCGCCCGGCCGCATTGGACGCCGGCATTGCGGCGGCACTTGAATGGCTCGCAGCCGGGTTCAACCGCAACAACCGCACCGTGTGTCGGTTGCGCGTGGGGGACGAAAACATCGTGGTCAGCGAGGACCGCGCTGTCGTGCTGTTCCGTCTCGTCCAGGAGGCGCTGACCAATGTCGCCCGTCACGCTGCGGCCAGGCAGGTCACCATCACTCTGGAACGAACGCCCGGCGGCTGCCTGCTGGAAGTGTGCGACGACGGTCGAGGATTTGATGTTCTGGCGACCAGAAGAAAATCGTTCGGACTCGCGGGGATGGAAGAGCGAGTTCAGATGCTGGGCGGTCGGATCGACGTTATCAGTTCGCTGGGGGCCGGTACCACGATCAAGGTGAACCTTCCCGATCATCCATCTATGCCGACATAGCCGTGTCGGGATTGCGCGCCGCACATGGCGGACCGCCTCGCCACGACCGATCGCGTGTTGCGGTTCGCCACGAAATGTCGGCACGGTGACGTAGTCGATGAGGAAGATGGAGCCAGTGGGGCTCAGAACTTTACACACCGCCGGCATACAGCATGCGCTTGCCATGTAGAATCGGGCAACGGAGCCTGCATGCCAATCTCAATTCAAAGCAGATCGAAAGCGAGCGGTCGCAGACAACGCAATGAGCTATCGCGAACGAGCGCAAAACCTACCGTGCAGCGAAAAAGCGCCTCATTTTGCGAGCCCTTTTGATCTCTCCGCACTGCAGACACGTCAATACCGCCGTGATCGAAGCATGGCGCAGATGAAGCTAGTACGCAACGCTTTTCACGTCCACGCGATGGTCTGAAGCAAGGCCGTGATCCACTTGGTGCCCATGCAACAGGTCCAGAACTCGCCCGTACCGAGAGCGATCACTTTTGATCCTTAAGCGCGTGCGGGCGGCGTCGGACGACGCACTCGATTGCGGCCGTCAGGCAGTTGGCTGCGGCTTGCACGATATGATATGGTGAGCTCGATTGGCAACGAACGTCTCTTTGATCTGTATCGCGTGAGCGGTCTCACGCTCGACTGACTCGATGGACGCGCACGCGCTCAGACCAACGCCGTGCTACCTCCTATGGAAGAACATGTGACTCACTTGAGTGGCGAGTACGCACGATGAAATGGCGTCGGTGATACGGGTAGTTGAGCAAATAGAAGTGCAAAGCCGCGTGTGCTTCACGCGCTGCTGGACGAGCGCGGCAGTTGGCGACGACATTGCGACATAATGCAACCTCAAGTACTCGCGGAACCGCCGTCGCAAGTCAGATGCGCGCGGCGCCACCCTGGAGAAACCGTTCGGCGGCATCGAAAGCCCTCCGGACCGCTTCAACGGGATCGAGACTCCGTCGATGCCCGATCTGCACCAGTTCACCGGTGCGCAGAACCAGGTCGAGATGTGCGTGAAAAAAACAGCGCTCCGCCGAGGCATCGGTCAGAGCGACTTGCGCGCCGACTATGTCGCTCCGCGCGCGCTCGCGAATTGCCTCGAGCGCAAGATGGCATCCCGCGATGGAGCGGCCGAACCGCTCGAGCCGCACCAGTTGCGCGGCTGCTTCTGACTCGAATTGCGTGGTCCGGGCGACTCCGCAGTACACGATCTGCATATCGATTCCCATGCTGCCTCCCCGCGAGGTATCCCTACCCGTCGGTTGCTGGACGGCGACGGACGCCTACATCAGCGATGTCGATGGACGATTATCGGCGCGCATGCGTACCTGACGATTGACCTGCGTCAACGGCTTGGCAATGCTGCGCAAAGAAAGCCGCAACGTTTGCGGGACACAATACGCTGGAGGATCCGCACGTGCTATTTTTCGAAGCCCGCCCGAAAATTGCCGTTACAACCTTCCCCATGCGCGACGCGAATATAGAGGCGCCTGTCCCGGTACCCGCACATAGTTCGGCCTGGGCTCTCTTTTGCATCTTTCTACGGCTCGGTCTGACTTCGTTCGGCGGCCCGGCAGCGCACCTTGGAAATTTTCGCAACGAATTCGTCGCGCGCCGTCGCTGGCTCGACGAACACACATTCGGCGAAGTAGTTGCGCTGTGCCAGTTTCTGCCGGGTCCCGCTAGCAGCCAGGCCGGCGTCGCGATCGGGCGTCTGCGTGGCGGCATTGCCGGAGCAATCGCTGCCTGGCTCGGCTTCACGATGCCGTCGGTGCTATTGCTAGTGGCTCTTGCGTACGGCTTCACGCGTGTGTCGGATGCGACCTCGCTGCATCTGTTGAGAGGGCCAAAGATTGCGGCGGTCGCGGTGATCGTGCAAGCGGTCTGGTCGATGGGACGCATGCTGTGTCCCGATCGCGCACGCGCCACGATTGCAGCAACGTCCGCGATATCAGTCATCGTGCTCGGTGCGGCCTACGGGCAGGTCGTGTCGATCGTCGCTGCGGGGCTGGCCGGCGCCGCGTTTCCCAAGTCGTCGACGCAGCTTCCGGGTGCACCGCTCGGCATGCCGGGGACGAAAGCCGGCGCGATAGCCTGTCTCGCCGCCTTCGCACTGCTGCTGTTCGGATTGCCTGCGGCAGCGGCCTATCTGCGCAGTTATCCGCTCGATTTGTTCGCGGCCTTCTACCGGGCCGGCTCTCTCGTGTTCGGCGGCGGGCACGCGGTATTGCCCGTACTCGAAGCGATCGTCGTGCCGCGCGGCTGGGTTGCCCGGAATATCTTCATGGCAGGCTACGGCGCGGCCCAAGCCGTCCCAGGTCCACTGTTTTCGTTCGCCGCGTTTCTCGGTGCCGCCAGCACCGGTCATCCGGCGGGCGTGGCCGGCGCGCTGATCGCTATGGTGGCGATTTTTTTGCCTTCATTCCTGCTGGTCGGTGCCGCGCTGCCGCTGTGGGGCGAGTTCCGTGCGTTCGCGCCTATGCGCCGCGTGATGGCCGGCATCAACGCCGCCGTTGTCGGCATCCTGCTGGCGGCGCTGTACGACCCCGTTTGGACTAGCGCGGTGCATAGCGGACGCGATTTCGCGCTGGTGATCACGGCGCTGGTGCTGCTCGGGTGGTGGCGCGTGCCTTCGTGGGCGGTCGTGGTGATCACGGCCGCGCTCGCGGCGTGGGTCGTGTAAGGCTGGGGATCCGACGCCGCGGCATGCGGTCGGTGCGCCGCGCGCCTGTCGTCAGCATAGGAGCGGCCCACAACACCTCAAAGGCAAGCCCTGTGCTCCGGTCGATCGGCGCTAACGGCTGCCCGGTGTCCGGCCGTACACCGAATTCGTCGCCTCGCACAGCAGCGCCTGCCACCAATGCGTCATCCCCCAGCTGACTCCTGGCATGTACCGCTCGTGGTATGTGCCGCCGCTGCTGCCGCGCACGCAGGCCCAGTCGTTCCTCCGAAGCTCATTGCTCAGATGCCGTCGACGGTTGGGAACGTCACACCACATCGGCGGCGCCCGTCACCGACGCGTTGCCCACCGCGCGCGAGTCGCCGATGCGCGGGGATTGCGAATCATCGAGGGGCGATTCCGTGCCGTTAGCTCCGCTCGAATCCTCTCGCCAATTCCCAATCCGTTATGCGGCGATCATATTCCAGTTGTTCCCACCGGGCCGCATGCACGTAATGATTGATGACTTCCTCTCCCAAAACCTCGCGCAGCCACGCGGACTTTGACGCAATGTCGACCGCTTCTCGTAGCGTTTTTGGAATTTCAGGTAGGTCGCCATCGCGGTACGCGTCGCCGATAAATGGGCTCGGCAGTTCGAGCTGTTGGTCAATGCCCGCGAGTCCGGCCGCAATCAGCCCCGCGAAGGCGAGGTACGGATTGAGATCCGCCCCTCCAATCCGACATTCGACTCGAGCGGCACGGGAGCCTTCGCCGCAAATCCGGAAGCCCGCAGTGCGATTATCAGGACTCCAGACAGATTTCGTTGGCGCGAAGGTACCTTTCTGGAATCGCTTATATGAGTTAATGTATGGCGCCAGAAAAAGCGTGATGTCTCTCGAATACTTCAAAAGACCTGCAAGGTAGTGGCGCATAAGTTCCGACATGCCATCAGGCGATTTCTGGTCAAAAAAAAGTGGGGTCCCGCCCAGCGACCACAGGGAGGAATGGATATGACTAGAGGAGCCAGCCAACTCGTAACTCCACTTGGCCATATACGTAATCGCTTTGTTCTGCTGCGCAGCAATTTCCTTGCTACCGTGCTTAATGATCGTATGCTGGTCGGCCATCACTAGCGGATCGGCATAGCGCACGTTAATTTCCCCTTGACCTGCGCCCCATTCCCCCTTTGAGCATTCGATCACGATTCCTGCATCATGCAGTCCGTTCCTTATCGGACGCATGACGGATTCGTGCCGCGACGTCGACAGAATATGATAGTCCTGGCTGTACGTTCCAGATGTCACGAGGTCGTGGTATTTCTTGACCGATATGTCCTCGTAGGACTCATCGAACAGATAGAACTCAAGCTCCGATGCGAAACAGGCGGCCATTCCCCTCTCGGTCAGCCGACGAAGCTGCTTCTGCAGAATCTGCCTCGGCGAATGCGCAACCAGTTGCTCGCGCTGATCAAAAACGTCGCAAATTACCAAAGCGGTGGCTTCGAGCCAAGGAAGCCTTCGCAACGTCAAAAGGTCGGGCTTGAGCAGGAAATCGCCATACCCGCCTGCCCAGCTGGCGCCGGTATAGCCGGCCACGGGCTCCATCTCCATATCGTTGGCCAGCAAGTAATTGCAGGCATGTGTTTCCAGATAGCCGTGCTTAACGAAGAAGTCACCGTGAAACCGCTTCCCGACAAGACGACCTTGCATGTCAACCATGCAAACGAGAACAGTGTCAATGGCACCGGAAGCAACCGCTTGTTTCAACTCATCGAATTCAAGACTCATATTTCATGCCTGTGGATTGATCAGCCAACCTTCCACGCAAGCCATCAAGATAGAAGGTTCTATGCAGGAATGTCGTCAGGAAGACTGCGCGCGTTAACAGGCTTGCGGCAACGTTCTATAAATCTGGTTGATCCAGTTTCCGAATAGGATATGTGCGTGACTGCGCCAGGAATTTCGGGGCTGCAGATTTTCGCAATCCCTTGGGAAGTAGTTCCTTGGAATGTTTATGCGTCGACCAATTGTTCGATCTCTAAAATACTCATCCGCCAACGTCTGTGAGTCGTACTCTATATGATTGAAGATGTGTAGAGAATGATGCTTCGGATCGTCAAGAAGGCACAGCCCCGTCTCCGGCGATTCAATGAGTACGCAGATGCCGCTGCCCGGCGGGATATCCGCACTTCTCATTTCTGTCCAGCGAGAAACCGGAATGAAAAAATCGTCGGAGAAGCCCTGCAAATAGGGCGACCTCGACTCCAGGCTATGATGCCTGAAGATGCCAAAAGCCTTCTCACTCAGCGCGTACTTCGGAAGACCGTGGAAATGATGCAGCGCCGCTTGTGCGGCCCAGCAAATGTTGAAGCAACTGTGAGCATTGGTTTGTGTCCAGTTTAAGATTTGAGTCAACTCACTCCAATAGGCGACTTGCTCGAACGGAATCGACTCAACCGGCGCGCCGGTAATAATAAAACCGTCAAATACTTGCTCCCTTATCTCGACCCAGTCTCGGTAAAAGGACTTCAGATGACTTACCGGTGTATTTTTCGGTGAATGATTGGCGATTTTTATAAGCGTTAGGTCGACCAATAAGGGCGTTGCGCCGAGTAGGCGTGCAATCTGGGTTTCCGTCTCGATTTTGTTGGGCATGAGGTTTAGCAAACCTATGCGCAAAGGCCGGTCGCTCGGACGATACGTAGTGTCGCCCTCCATCACCGTGATGCCTTCTGTCTGTAGCGCAGTTACAGCCGGTAAACCTTTAGGGACTTTGATCGGCATGGATTTACAACCTCCGTTTCAAAAAAGCGCACGACTCCCGGCAAGATGGCGCGGCACGCCGTCGAGGCATTGCCTGATGCGCCACCTGCAATTCCAGATCTTTCAGTAATTGGAAAAGATCAAGCCGACTGCGATGCATGCGTAAAGTGCGCCTGTTATCTTCTCCAACACGGATTTGTTGTTGAGAGCCACGCTTGCTCGATGTGCAAGAAACATATATCCGCCGTAGACCGCGACAGAGATAGCGGTTGCTGCAACGCCCATCGGGACTGCCTGACCAATGTACGAACCATACGGGCTGATGAAACTGGGATATGTGAGCAGTGTAGCTACCCACCCCTTCGGGTTTGCGAGGGAGACGAAGAGCGAATCAGCAAACATCTGTTTCGAGCTCCAATTCGCCGTCTCTTCGCCGCGCGACGCCGATTTTCCACGAAACGCAATAATGGCAAGATATACAAGATATATCGCTCCCATCCATCGTAAATAGACCAATATCCATTGGTTATTGCGGATAAAAAATCCCACGCCCGATAATACAACCGCGGCATGAACGGCCGCACCAATACCGAATCCGACGGCGCCGGGAATTGCTATTTTGAGTCCATGCTTTAGTGTTTGAGCAACGGCAAACACGACGTTCGGTCCGGGCACAGCCACCGCAGCGGTGAAAGCAACAAGAAACAAAACGAACAAATGAAAATCCATTGACTCCGCCAATTCTGTTTGAAATTACCGCCGAAATGGGAGGAACGTCGACCTGGAAAATCCGGCTGCTGGATCGCTACCTCGCCGATCGCTGCGTCCTATAGGCGTCACAGGCGCTTCCGAATGCTCTGAAAATCCTCTGGCTCGTTTTATCGCTGGAAGCGTGCCATTCAGGATGCCACTGCAGCGCGAGTTGAAATGTTGGTGAATTTCTGTACGAAAGCGCTTCTACAACACCATCATCTGCAACTGCTTCGACCCGGATGCCTGCTCCCACCTCGGCGACGCCTTGCTTATGCAACGAATTGACACGTAGCTCCTCGCTCTCGATGACCGACGACAGTAACCCACCAGGAGCGACCTTCACCGAATGAACAGGAAGGTACTGTTCGTCGCGAGGCAGGTTTGTGTTTTCGCGATGCGTGATTCCCTTATGCGACAACGACAAATCTTCGTGCAGCGTGCCGTTTCGATGAACGTTCATCTCCTGCAAGCCGCGGCAGATGCCCAATACGGGCATCTGAAGTTCTCCGGCGACCGTCAGTGCGACCCACGACAGCCGGTCTCGCGGACGATCGGTCTTGCAGGGAACAATGTCGTCTTCGGCGCGCGCCCAAACGCGCTCGTTTTTGCGCAAGATATCGGGATCGAGATCGGATTCGTCGCCCGTCAATACAAGGCCGTCAAGACGGCGCATCACTTCACGAAATGTCCGAGCAGTCGAGTCGCAAGGCAGATCTCCGTCTAACGTCGGTAAGATGACGCACTCGACCGAAGCATACTTCGTCAGCGCCTCGATATAACGCCGCCGCAACCAGTCGCGGTGAACGCCATCGTGAAGATGGCGATTTGCGGTGATCCCCACAACGGCGCAAGCCACATGACCACGGTTGTCCATCATTGCGTTCGCCCCTCGCCGGACAACCGCTCAAGCTGAGCCTCGTACAGCCCCCGGTTCCGCTCAAGCAGTTGGCTGATGACACTGGGCTGTCCTTTGGGACCGCGAGCGAAGAGTCCTCCCCATGACTCGGCTACCTCGGCATAGTGCGGATCGCGCACCCTGATGTTTTGTGCCCGCTTCAGGTGCCAGAAAGGGACGCCAGGCGAGAGGTGGTGTTCCAGATGATATTCGTCAAGGTTGGCGCCGAACAGCAGGCGCTCGATCAGATTGCCTTTTCGATTGCGCGTCAGATAGACATCTTTAGTCTCCGTTTCGCACATTGGAGAATGCTCAGCGAGTTCAATGAACCAACCCAAGGCCTGGAAGGTGGTCAGATAAGGAACCAGCCAGAACAACGCAAGAAGATCAAGCGATTTTGCCTGCATGAAGCCGAGGATAACGACCAGCCAGAATACCGCGAATCCATAGATGTCGATGGTGGCTCCACGCTTGTCGATGTCCTGTTGCCCTTCGCGTGAAATGAGAAACCGGTTGTTCCATAGATATTTGAGGTAGCGTAACGTCGCACCACCCAGCATCGCTTTCCACACGATGGCGAATGCGTATTCACGCGGAGGGCGGACGTCATACACGCCCGACGATATAAAGAACTTCAGGTCGGGATCTTTTTCCGGGTCGCCGAGATGTGGATGATGCAGATGAACATGAGAGTAGCGATATGCCCAATGACGCTGAAAGAGAGGATATGCGGCGAAAACAATACCGAGCACGTAGTTCCAGCCCGTGTTCTTTGCGAGCGTACGATGTGCGGCATCATGGGCGATCGTGGTCAACCCGCGTTGCTGCGCGCCGATTATGAGCACTGCGATGGGGTACAGCCACCATGTTATTCGTACCGTTGCATAGGCACACGCCAGAATGACCAGATAGTCCTTCAGAATGTAAAGCGCGCCGGTGATGTTATCGGGCCGCAATTCAGACAACTCCCGGGTAATGTCGCGCGAAAAGCGGGATGTCACGAAGCGTTTGCCCCGCAGTTGCCATGCTTCATAAATTTCCATGATCGAATTTCCTCCGTGAAATATCGACGTCAGACGGCGTCCAGTCCTCGTTGAATATCCGCGACGATATCGTCTATGTTCTCGATGCCAACACACAGGCGGATAGACCCGTCGAAAATGCCGGCCGCCTCGCGCTTTTCTTTGGGAACCGTCGTGTGAGTTGTCGAGACTGGATGCGTGACCAATGTTCGCGCATCACCCACGTTCGACACGTGGTACATGAGCTTGATGTTGGTGATGAATCTGCGGCCTGCCGCTTCATCGGCCAGTTCAAACATGATCATCGCGCCATAACCGACGCGCGCGTCGATCAACTCGTCGACAAGTTCGCGTTCGTATCCAGAGGACAGCGAGGGATATGACACACGCGCGACCTTCGGATGCTTCTTCAGGAACTCTGCAACCGTCACGGCATTTTCACAATGCCGCTGCATGCGAAGATGAAGTGTCTCGAGGCCTTGAATCAACTGAAAGCTGGAGAACGGACTGATCGCGGCGCCGGTGTCACGAAGCCACGTCATCCGCGACTTCAGCAAATAGGGACTTGCGCCAAGATCGTCGAGTTTCAGAACAGCCTCTTTCCAGAGGACGTCACCGTGCGCCTCATCCGCCTCGTTGAACAACGGGAACCGTGCTGCGTCATCGAATGCGAAGTTTCCGTTATCGACAATCAATCCGCCAAGTGTCGTTCCGTGGCCGCATAGATACTTCGTCGCTGAATACGTGGAGATGCTCGCGCCCAAAGAGGTAGGACGGCAAATCAAAGGGGTCGTGGTATTGTCGACAATGACGGGAACCCCGTGCCGCCTGCCAATTTCAGCGAGCGCCGGGACTGGCAAAGGGACAAGGCACGGGTTGGAAAACGTCTCCCCGAATATTGCAATGGTCCTGTCATCGATCAACGATTCGAAGGATGATATATCCTTGGGATCAGCGGATCGCGCCTCGATACCCAAACGTTTGAATGTATTGAATAGCAGATTCCAAGTATTGCCATACAGGTACTTCGATGTAACCACGTTATCGCCTGGCGTTCCGCTGCACAGGTTAGCGATGGCAAGAAAGGTTGCGGCCTGCCCCGAAGCTACAGCGAGAGAGTCGCTTGCACCGTCTACCGCTGCGAATCGCTTCTCGAGGATGCGCGTCGTCGGGTTGATGATCCTGCTATACGTGAACCCGTCTTCATTGACGTTGTAGATACCAGCGATTTTTTCCAGGTCACCGTCAAGCTCATAGGCGGTGGATTGGTAAATCGGCACAGACACCGCTTTGGTGACTGGGTCATGACGATAGCCGGCATAAAGAAGTGCCGTTTCTCTGCACATTTGGGCGTTGGAATTGTTTCTTGACATATCACATGGCCTTTTCCACAAATCGGTCTTTGGGCGGAGGGGACGGTCTCTGGACGCTCCGATTGGCATTGAAAAAATCTTCAAATGCAATTTCCAACAAGCGGATCCACATCGGATCGATGCTTCCCATGCAACCGATCCTGAAGCTGCGCGTCGGAAGATGCAGCTTGGTATAGATGTAGAGGTTGTAGTCCACGAGATGGGCGTACAGCGCGTCGAGGTCTTTTTGCGTATGAATCACATCGCCTGCTGTAAGGGCAAGGCATACCGGCGACCGCACATGCGGTTTTAGCAGAGGAGAGGCATATGGGTCCGTTGCGCGGATGATTGCGTCGCGCACAGAGCTATACCGTTCGCCGCGTCGAACCACGCCTTCGATGGCCAGTCGTTCGAGCGCTTTTGCACACGCTTGAACGATATGCGTGGGTGGAGTGGAGCGCCATTCGCCGTTTTTTTCAAAACTGCGCCACTGGTCTCGAACATCCAGCACAAAAGAGTTCGTACAATCGGCGTTACTATTGAGCATCTCCAGCGAAGCAATCACAAACGACACACCCGGCGGACCCTCGATGCACTTGTTACTCGAAGTCACGAGAACGTCAAACGCGACTTGCCTGGCGCTAATTTCCATCCCGCCGAAAGAACTCATCGCATCGATAATTGTTCTTACGCCATTCTGCCTTGCCAGTTCTACAATCGACCCGATCGGATTGACCACGCCAGTGGTCGTTTCGCAATGAACAAAGCAGACGTGTGTGATCTCTGGATCACTTTCCAGGCACGTAGCGATTTCTGCTATTGGAAGTGACCGATCACTTGGCGCAGTAATACTGACGGCATGGATGCCTCGGAGCTGCAACATTCTGAGCATCCGCTCGCCATAGATTCCATTGATGCATACGAGAGGCCGGTCGGAGGTGGCGACAAAAGAAGCCAACGCAGCCTCTATGCCATAGGACCCTCCGCCCTGCATTGGAATCGCCGAGTAAGCCCCCTGACCGCCGACCAGATCAATGATTAGATCTCGTACCCGCGCCGTTATTTTCTTGAAACTCGGGTCGCGCGAGCCTATGTCATATTGCATCTCCGCCTTCACCTCGTCATTCAACGCCAATGGCCCGGGCGTCATTAAAAAAGTATGCTGCCTGGTCATATGTCATACTCCATAATCGAAAACGGTTATGTAAAGGCGTGAAAACGCGCCGCTCAGGCCTCGCCAGAGCATTGCTCGCGACACATTTTTCAAAGCAGGTTATTACCGATGCGGTCGAGTCCGTTGCCTTGGACATCGATGTCAACTGACTGGCAAGAAGCTCGTGCGCAGACCAACTCTAAGTGGCGCGCGTTCCTGTCTGGTTCACGGGGATCATGCCACAGTGAGGCACCGTACCAGTATGAGTTCTTCTTATGCTCACCTAACAACCTCTAATACCGCGGCTAGGCGTAGAACTCATTCCGACCACAGCAAACGAGGTTTGCGCCGTGACACGAGACAACACGTCAAATGCACTCCCGTCCTCCGCTTGATCGAGGTCAACGACACCCAAGTGGCCGGCGGTAAACTGAACTTGTTCCATGGCACAGGAACGCGTACCACCAATGCCTGCCCCCGTAGCTGGCCGCTCGCGTGTACCTGTACCGCGTCATTCATATGTGCCGCCTCTGCGGCGCATGCGGACCCGGCGCCAGCAGCACTGGTGGATCAGCGTCACTGCACGTTTTGTCGTGCACGCGACGCGCAGTTCGAGCACACGCTGCTCTTAGCGGCAAGACGCATTGGGAAGAGACGACGATATCGCTACGGTTCGATCAACCGGCCCGACTTCGAGCGACGAAGCGCATGCGCTGGGCAATGAGTACTCAGTCAGTGATCCCGTAGCGAGGGCTGCGATTTCCTCGGTTCGTCTCAGATTGGCGAAATGTATCTTCGGAGAATCTTTATGCGTCTTACTGTCCAGCTCGACACGTTCAATCGGGCCCATCCGATGGCATTTGCAATCCTTTGGCTCGACAAGGAAAAGCGGCAATGGTCGCGCGAGGGTCATTTCGGACTTGAACTGCCTGAATGGGGCTCGCTGCACGTGGATTGCGGCAATACGCACGTGTGCGAGCCCAACGACAGGACACCTGTATATGTTCTCGAACGATTGAATCTGGACTGTTGCTACGGACTCTTCGAAGGCGTAGCCGGACGCGCGGAGTGGTGCGCGGAAGGCGGCCACGCTCTTATGACCGGCCATTGGCATGTACAGTGTATCGACAACGAACGAGTGCAGCCGGAACACGGACTGTTCGCTACCGGCGAAGACTCCTAACGCAAAGCGGTGGCTGAGACAGAGCGTTTTGGGCTTCCCTATCGAGACATCTTACCCCACCGCCGTGACAACGCCTTACGCGTCGCGGCCGCAGCGATCGAGACGAGGGAACTCATCGCGGCTTCAAATTGCGCGCGGGGGTAGCGGCGCATCGCTTGTCCAGCGAGCGGTCGATTCCACGACAACGAAACGATTACAGTTGCACGGGTTACCACCTTGACGGAAGCAGTATCAGGCGCCTCCAACGAACAGGCGGCCCGCGCCGAGCAGGTCAATTAACAACGGTCTTCGGCATCGAGGGGGTGATACAGAAAAACGCGGCTGTTGTCGAACGCGCGTCGGCCACGCCCGCGCCGCGATTTCGTCAAACCGCCGACGTGAATCAGCCGGTTTGCCTGTTCAAGGTGAGGGCGCTAGGGAAGCGCTGATTAATGGACCAACTGACCGAGTTGCAGCCGAGAGGGCGTCGAATTTTCCGGATGACGAAGCGACTCGAAGCTGAACTCGGTGAATT
>NZ_CYGX02000070.1 GCF_900019265.1 Paraburkholderia ribeironis | reverse complement strand
GAGCAGCGTGAGCTCGCTGTCGACCGGCGTGAGTTCGCTCTCGACGGGTCTGAGCACGACCAACAGCAACCTCGACAGCCTGTCGACCTCGACCTCGAGCAGCGTGAGCTCGCTGTCCACTGGCGTGAGTTCACTGTCGACGGGCCTGAGCACGACGAACAGCAACCTCGACAGCCTGTCGACCTCGACCTCGAGCAGCGTGAGTTCGTTGTCGACCGGCGTGAGCTCGCTATCGACGGGTCTCTCCACGACCAACAGCAACCTCGACAGCCTGTCGACCTCGACCTCGAGCAGCGTGAGCTCGCTGTCGACCGGCGTGAGTTCGCTGTCGACGGGCTTGAGCACGACCAACAGCAACCTCGACAGCCTCTCGACGTCGACCTCGAGCAGCATGAGTTCGCTCTCGACGGGTCTCTCCACGACCAACAGCAATGTGTCGTTGCTGTCGACGGGTCTCTCCACGACCAACAGCAATGTGTCGTTGCTATCGACGGGTCTCTCCACGACCAACAGCAATGTGTCGTTGTTGTCGACGGGTCTCTCCACGACCAACAGCAATGTGGCATCGCTGTCGACGGGGCTCTCCACGACCAACGGCAATGTGGCGTCGCTGTCGACGGGTCTCTCCACGACCACCAGCAATATGGCATCGCTGTCGACGGGTCTGAGCACGACCAACAGCAATGTGGCATCGCTGTCCACTTCGACTTCGACGGGTTTCAGTTCATTGTCAACCGGACTCTCGACGACCAGCAGCAATGTCGCAAGTCTGTCGACGGGCTTGAGCACTACCAATAGCAGCATAGCGTCGCTGTCGACTACGGTGGCCCCAATCCTGAGTGCAAGTCAATTTGCTATTGCGTCGGGAGCCGCCGTCGGTACGACGCTGGAGGGAGCATCGAACGGTGACGGCACTGCTCAAACGCTCGGCAGATCTGGCACGCAAGCAAAGACAGTCAACGTGGCAACGTGCGGTTCTGCAAGCGGTGTGGACTCGACGGCGACGGGCCTGTGTGGGATGGCAACCGGCAACGGTGCCACCGCCTACGGTTCAAATAGCCAGGCGATCGCCGTCAACACCACCGCGATTGGCTTCCGTGCGGTCGCGTCGGTAGAAGGTGCTGTTGCTATTGGCCATAACGCGCAGGCGACGGGTGATCCGACCGTGGCGATTGGTGACAGCTCGCTCGCAGCGGGCAATAACTCGGTCGCACTTGGTGCATCGGCGCAGGCCACCGGCGTGAACTCGGTTGCGTTGGGCGCTGGTTCGATTGCCAACGAGGACAACGCGGTCTCGGTCGGCTCACCCGGCAACGAACGGCGTATCACCAATGTCGCAGCCGGTGTGAACCCGACCGACGCGGTGAACATGTCACAGTTGCAGGGTGTCCAGAACAACGTGAACAACGTTGCCCGCACTGCGTACTCTGGTGTCGCAATGGCCATGGCTATGTCCGGAACGTACATGCCGACGCTTGCTCCGGGTGAGCAGGAATTGGGTGCCGGGGTTGGCCAGTATCAGGGCTATAGCGCTGTCGCCGTGAACTTCAAGGGCTTGTCGCGCAACGGAAGGTGGTCTTATGGCGCGGGCATTTCGACTACGGGTCACGACGTCGGTATTAACGCGGGTGTAGGCTGGAAGTGGTAGTCGTAGTGAGCTCACGCGCAGCGTGGGCTCACGTAGCAGATCCCGAATCGAAGGAATCGGGATCTGCTACTGAATCGGAACCTGCGACCAATATGGAAAGATGATGTCAATCAGAATCGGAATTTCGGTTCTTACTCACGAGGGCCAGAATATCTGGCAGAACGGCCTCGGCCAGAATGTCATTTTTCTGGCCGAGGCCTTTCAGCGCTTGCCGTTTGTGGAGGCTGTGGTCCTGATCGATGTCGGGAACCAGAATGTGATGCCACATCAGGTTGACACTGCAGCGAAAAATTTGCGCGTGTTGACGCAACGCGAGTCCACCGACGAAGTGGACGTCATCGTGGAGATGGGCGGTGCATTGGACATCCAGTGGCTCGACCTGATGCGCGCCCGCGGCCGTAAGGTGGTGTTTTACTGTTGCGGCCAGCCGTATGTTGGCCTTGTCGAATCATCTGTGTTCGGCAAGCCCAGTCATGCGCCGCGCCCCGATCGCTGCGACGAAATCTGGCTGTTGCCCAAGGACGAGGCGTACACGCCACTCATGCGCACGCTACACCGATGTCCAGTGCATACGGTGCCGTTCATTTGGCATCCCCAGTTTCTCGAGCGACGCATCGTCGAGATAGCGGCACACGGGCTCGAATATGGTTACCGGCGACGCGGCGAGGTGGCTTCGTCTGCAATCGCTTTACGACAGGGCGGTTTGCGGGTAGCGATCTTCGAACCAAATATTTCGGTGGTCAAAACTTCAAGTATTCCGATGCTAGTCTGCGACGAGGCATACCGCGTCGACCGGTCCAGTGTCGCTGTTATGCACGTTCTCAACACGCTGCACATGAAGGATCATCTCACCATGCTGCATCTGGCGAATTCGCTGGACCTGGTGCGGGAACACAAGGCGACTTTCCACGGCCGTCACGATATTGTCGGTTTCATGGCACAGAATGCCGACGCGGTGGTATCGCACCAGTGGCAGAACGATCAGAACTATATGTATCTCGACGCGCTGTATGGCGACTATCCGCTGATCCACAACTCGCCCTGGTTGCGCGAGGTGGGTTACTACTATGCCGGCTTCGATGCTCGAGACGGTGCACGCCAGTTGCTGCTCGCCGGGCAGAACCACGACGGTACGCTTGCCGACTATGGTGAACGCTCACAGCGCCTGTTCGATGCAGTAAATCCGTTCAGTCAGGCCAACCTCGACGCCTACGCGGACAGGTTGCTTCATCTGTGCCGCGATAGCGGTTTGAGGCTCCAGGTATGAGCGCCGGGCAAAACACCACGCTTGTATCGCCGGAGGGGCTGCGTGTCGGCGTGTCGATCTATGTGCGTAAGGGCGAGCAGTCGCTGTGGGAAAACGGTATCTACCAGAACTGCATTTTTCTCGTGATGCTGCTGATGCGCTCGCCGCGGGTCAAGGCGACCTATCTGGTGGCGGGCGGAGGGGGCGGCGGTCCGGAGGATGCGCAGCATTTTCTTGCCAATTCGCCGGTGCCGCTGATCGACATGAACACGGCGGCCTCGAGTCTCGACGTGATGATCGAGATGAGTGCGCAGCTCGACCGCGAGTGGATAGTGAAATTCCGCGAGGGTGGCGGCAAGATCATCTCGATGCGCGTTGGCAACGACTACGTCATTGACATCGAGCGGATGGTTTTCGACCAGCCTCACGGGTTGCTGATCACGGGCGCGCCGTATCACGAGATCTGGACGTTGCCGGAGTACGAGAACACGTGCCTGCCATACTACCGTAGCGTATTTCGCGCGCCGGTCCGGATGATGCCGCACTTGTGGAGTTCTATGGTATTGGAGAAGGAAATCGCGCGCCTGCCACAAGGTCAGACGTTCGCCTATCAACCGGGACGCCGCCGCTGGCGTGTCGGCATCTTCGAGCCGAACATCTGCATGGTGAAAACGAGTTATGTGCCTATGCTGAGTTGTGAAGCGGCCCATCGTGACAATCCGGACATGCTGGAACATGTATGGGCCTATAACACGCTGAAAATGAAGGATCATCCGTCGTTCAACGGGTTCGCCAACAGTCTGAGCATCGTCAGGCATGGCATCACCTCATTCGAAGGACGCTTCCCGTTCTGTCTCGTGGTGCCTCGGGATGTCGATGCGATCGTCAGCCATCAGTGGGAAAACGCACAGAATTACGTCTATTACGAGGCGCTTTATGGCGGCTATCCGCTGATCCACAATTCGCATCTGATCGGTGCGTGCGGATATCGGTATCACGACTTCGATTGCGAAGAGGGTGGCCGTGCATTACTCCGTGCGTTTGCTGACCATGATGCAAACCTCGATAGTTATCGGCGCACAGCGAGCGAATTTTTGCGCGGATTGGATCCTGAGAATGAGGTCAATGTGCGTGTTTATAGTGAAGCGATTGACTCCCTTTACACACGGGCCTGACCGATGGAATCTGTTGCTTTGAAATTGCGCTTTGCCTGCACACTGGTTCTACTGACGATATCGCTGATGCCTTTCGGTAACGCATTTTCTCAGGCTGTGCTGGCACCGAAGGCACCGTCTGCACAGACCAACAATGCACTTGCGCTTGCTGCGACCGGCGTTGGCGTCAAGCAATGCCTGCCGGCGCTGACTTCGCTATCGGCGCTCGGTATCCGTGACAGTAATAACAACGACGTGCTGCTTGACTGGGACCGCAAGCGGCCCAGCAAGAGTTCGGTATTCTCGCTAATCGGCCTCGAATATCCATCCGACAGCGCTGCGATGTCGATCACAGCTGTTCCTGAAGCGGACGGCTCCTGCTCGGTTGCAGCGGAACGGATTTCGTTTGCACCGATCGTCTGCAAACGGGTAGCGCAACAGGAGCTGCAAGGCTATCAGGCGACCCAGCTACTCAACCGGATGGTGGTGTATGTCGAGGCACGTGAACCAGGTTCATCGGTGTCGTTGATTGACGCGCCTCCGGGCTGTTTGGTCATTCGCCGCTACGTGAAATTTTCGGCTGCGACGCCGGGTGTTGGGAAATAGGGGAGCCGTGCTATGAGCCGATTACGCATCGGGATTACCATCGGATTGCATCATGAGGCCGAAACGCTCTGGAATAACGGCATCAAGCAGAATGCCGTGTTCCTCGCGGAGGCGCTGCGCAATTGCCCGAATGTGGCAAGCGCACTGCTTGTTAACACGACGGCGATTCCGATCTCGAGCGCACTGCCGTGGGATCTCGAACGTTGGCCCACGGTGAGTTTCGAGGACGCAAAGGACAGCGTCGACGTGCTGATCGAACTCGGTGGTCAGATCGATGCGGCACAGACCGATTATCTGAAACGGCGTGGCGCACGGGTTGTGTCTTACTGTTGTGGGTTCGAGTACATCCACGCCATGGAGGCGGTCCTGTTCGGCAGACGGATGTCGGGAGGGAATCTGTTTGTCAACCAGCGCTACGATGACATCTGGGTGATTCCGCAGGTGGCGAACATAAGCCAATCGTACTTCGAGGTGTTACGGCGCCAGTCGGGCCGGGAGGTGCCATTTATATGGAGTCACGTATTTCTGGATGCGCGAGTACGGCGTCTGCCACACGCCGGTGAATATCAGCCACATGCGGGGCCGCGACGCCTGAGCGTAATGGAGCCGAACATCAACGTCGTGAAATTCTGCCTGTATCCTGCCATGATCGCGGAACTCACTTACCGCGAACGGCCTGATGAAATCGCACTGTTGCAAGTGACCAATGCGGAGCAGATCGCGCGTAACAATGTAGAGTTTATCGCGTTGATGAATCAGCTTGATATTGTGCGCGAACACAAAGCGGTGTTTCTTGGGCGCCATGATACGCCGGCGTTCCTGGCCGAAAACACCGATATTGTCATATCCCACCAGTGGGAGAACCCACTCAATTATTTTTATCTTGAGGTCTGCTGGCAGGGTTACCCGCTTGTGCATAACGCGACGCTCTGTGCGGATCTGGGCTACTACTATCGCGACAACGACGTTCACGATGGCGCACATCGGGTTATTGAAGCAATCGACACCCACGATGCGCAACACGCGTTTTATCGTGAGCGCCAGCGTGCGTTGATCCGACGTTATCTGCCTGACAATCTGCAATTGGTCGAAACATATAGCGCGCTGCTTGACGAGCTTGTGCGCAGACCAATTCGATAGACCGCTTGGAAAATAGAGTTACCTTGCTATAGCCGACGTGGTGTTTGCAGACAGGCCGTCCGCTTCTTTAGCGTGCCGCGCGCTGAATCTTGTGGAAAGAGCGCCATCCGCCGCACGTCTCAAGCCTTGCAACTTGCGCGGCAAATCGTGCGTGCTACCGCATGCATCCACGCCAATCACGCAATGGGCAGATTGCCAAAGAATGCACTGGCTTGATCACGCTTGACCTGCTTTTTCAGTGAGCGGATCGCTTAGGCGAAAAGTCGTCGCGGCGGCGTGTCGTCAGGCGCTCAGGCGGCGTCGGCCACGCGGCATGCATGGTCGAGCAGGCCTTCGGCCGTGCCGCTGCCGTCGTCGACCTCAGTGCCGCTATTCACGATCAGCCAGCCGTCCGTTGCGGCGGACGGTCCCGCGCCTGTCACGAGGATGGTTTGCGTGGCCATTGCTGCGGCGTGCTGATTGTCGCGTGCGACCACGCGGAACGGATTGCCGGCCTCGCTGAGCGCGGTCACGCGCATGATCCGGTAACGCGTGCCGTCGAGCGTATCCCACTGCCACTTGCCGGGCGCGTCGTTCGCGTGCCTGGCGAGCGCCGCGCTGACGTCGCGGCGCATGCAATCGATATGGATGTGCAACTGGTTCTGCGAACGGCGATATTCGGAGTTGATTTCGAGGCCGAGCTGATTGTCGGGCAAGGTGCGCCCGACGGCACTCTCGACATAATGCCGCGAGCCCCACGCGTCGACCCAGTAGTCCTGCGCGTGCGGCGCGAGCACGGCGGGGCTCTCGATGCCGGTGATACGGTCGGTCGGAATCAGCAGATATTGCGAGCGTCCGAGAATATCCTTCAGGATTACATAACGTTTGTCGAGATCGACGTTCGTGCATTGGCCCGGCGTGCCGGTCGCCTGCTGCGACGGCACGCAGCGCATATCGACGATTTTCCACAGCGCGTTGGAATCGACCGTGGCGAGACGCGCGCATGCGGCGGCGAGTACCAGAACCAACACCGTGGCCAGTCTGGCGGCATTGCGGAAGAAGGGGCGTGGCGGGCAGGCGGAGGTGGGTGTCGTCATCGGCACTCGGGTGGGTGGTTGGGTTGGCGTTGCGACGGGCAATCAAAGCGGGCAATCAAAGCGGGCATCAAAGCGGGCATCAAAGCGGCGGCGCGGGCACCGCGCCGAGCAACTGCTCGAACGCGACGCCGATCGCCAGCAGCCGTCGGTCCCCGCCAAGCGGTCCGTCCAGCTCGAGGCCGACCGGCAAGCCGCTCGCGGTCATCCCCGCGGGCAGCGACAGCCCCGGGATGCCGGACGTGCTGGCCGGATCGGTATTGCGCAGGAACGCCTCCATCGTGTCGATCGACGGCGCGCCATCGATCGACACCACCGACGATCCATTCACGTCGTCGATCGGCACGGCGGCCAGACGCGTGGTCGGAAACAGCAGCGCGTCGAGGCGCTCATCGGCGAACGTCGCGGCGATGTACTGCTGCAAGCGCGGCCGCCAGTAATTCAGCGCGGCCGGGTAGTGGGCACCGGTCACATCGGCGAGGACGTCGTCGTAGATCGCACGCACGTCCGGGCTCGCGATGCGCGCGGCGATGTCGGCGACGGTCCTGACCGGCGCGTGGTTGGCGATCAGCCAGGCGAGCACGTCGTCGCCCGCTTCGTGGATCGCGATCGGGCCGCTCACCATGCTGTTCAGGTGTTCCAGCTCGCTCATGGCGACCGGCACAAACACGACGCCCGCCGCTTCGAGCGTGGTCAGCGCGGCACGCGCGACGTCTTCCACTTGCCGCTCCAGGCCGTCCCACAGTGGCACGGGCAGGCCGATGCGCAGGCCGCGCAGCGTCAGCGCGGGCAACGGGCCAGCCGCGGTGATCACGCCATCGAGCAGCGCGAGATCGGCGACCGTGCGCGCCATCGGGCCCACGGTGTCGCGCGTATGACTGATCGGCACCACGGCGTTCGGATCGTGGTAGCGCCGCTCGGCGCCGCCATTGCCAACCGACGGACGCAAGCCGGCCGTGCCCGTCAACGCGGCCGGAATGCGGGTCGAGCCGCCGGTGTCGGTGCCCAGACCCGCGGGCACGATGCGCGCGGCGATCGCCACGGCGGTGCCGCCTGACGAGCCGCCCGGAATCAGCGAGGGATCGTAGGGATTGCGCACCGGGCCCGCATGCGTGGCGAGGTTCGTACTGGTGATGCCAAACGCCAGTTCATGCATATTGGCCTTGCCGAGCACGATCGCGCCGGCGTCGATGAGCCGCTGCACCGACGGCGCGTTCGTCGTGGGCGCAAAGCCTTCGAGCGCGGGCGTACCCGCCGAAGTCTGCAGGCCAGCGGTGTTGATGTTGTCCTTGACGACGACCGGCAAGCCGGCGAGCGGCAATTGCGCTTTCGCGGCGCCAGACAGGCCGTCGATGCGCCGCGCGGCGGCGAGCGCACCGTCGAGATCGAGCGTGGTGAGCGCGTTCAGGCTGGAGAGTGCGGCGGCGCGGGCGAGCAGCGTGGCCACGTAGTCAGTGGCTTTGAGCTGTCCGGACTGGATCGCGGCGACCGCTTGCGTGGCGGTCAGCGCGAGTTGTTGATCGACGGTCCATGTCATGACCGGCGTCTCCTTACCGTGGGGTGCGTTGCCGGCGCCAGGGTTGGGCGAAGCGCGGCGCTTGACTTGCGCGCCCGCAACGACGGGTCGCCGATCACCGCGAATTCAGCAGCGAGGAGGCTGTCGGGCGGCGGCATGCGCCAGCCCAACCGCATGGGCCAGCCGATCCGCGTGATAAGCCCGCAGACCGCGCTGCGCGCGGGCCGACGCCGCGCGATATCCGGCGGCCTCGGGAGGGATATTCGGCAACATCGACAGGTGTATCGGACATGGCAAGCGTCCAGAAGGCGAACTCGACGTGTTGCCCATTCTGGCACAAGTGCTCAAAAGCCGAGGCCGGGCCTCAGGACGGTCCGGCTCTCGCTGTCGGCTGCTGGCGCGCGCATGGCCCGCCGGATCGCGCCGCGACGGCGCGTCCTGCCGCAAGTGCCGCGATAGGCGCGATGGGCCCGATCGGCGCAACGCCCATCGCCGCCGCGAGCGCGTCGATAAACGTTACTGGTGGTTATCGACCCACATGCGTCCCCATCGGAACGCATAGGCGAGCGCGTGCTCCTCGTCGAAGAAGTAATCGAGTGCGTCGAACGAGTAGGCTTTGCCGTTGCTCGCGGCGGGCTCCTCGATGGTCAGGTTGGCGGCGAACAACCCGTTAGGCATCAGTTGTGCGGCCGGAGCGACCTCGTAGCCCTTGTAGCGGATATGTGACTTCATGGTCTTGACGTGTCGGTGTGCCCGCGTGTGTTGCAAAAACCAGTGCGTGGGGACGTAACCCGGTGGCGCCAGGCATTCGTGAGTTGCCGGCTGGGTCAAGCGTAGAGCGCGCTGCGCAGCGGGTGAACCAATCTTTCGTCGTAAGCAAATCAGCGGGGTTCGGGAGCGGTCTTCGGGAGCCCGGATCGGATCATATTCGCTGTGCTCGATACTATCCGCCTGAGCGGACCGGTCGTCTGTTGCATGGCGCACTGTTCGCGCAAACACCGGCGCCGGGGACTGCCAGCGAGACCCCGGTATCGTGGGCAGCGCCATTCAAACCGCGTGCAAGCGCCGCGCGGACCGCGCTTCGTCGAGCGCGGTCCCGGAGGGAGTCGAAGATGCGGCCCTGGAGGCGGCCGTAGACGCAGCCGTGGCCGAAGCGGGGTCCGCCGCACGAGGCGCGTTGAACGCCAGCGCGAATTGCGCGGCCTGCTGGCCGACCGTCGCGAGCTGATCGACGACTTTCGGGTCGGAGCAGGTGTCGACGCTATCGAAGCGCGTTTCCAGCGTGTTGATGCCCGCGCCGAACGGCGTCGGCCAGCCGCGCAACGCATGGACGATCGAGCGCAGCGACGTGAGCACCGAACCGGCCGCCTGCCAGCCATACGCGGTGACGATGCAGCCGACCGCGCGGCCGTCCAGATACGGGCGTTCGTCGGCGCGCAGTTCCTCGAGCGTGTCGAGCGCATTCTTGACGAGCCCGGACACGCCGCCGTGATAGCCGGGCGTCGCGATGATCAGCGCGTCCGCGTGGCGTACCGCTTCGATCAGTTCGAGCTGTTCGTCGGTCCGTTCCGAATCCTCTGGCGCGTAGTGGGGCAGGCTATGCAGGAAGCTGCCGCCGAACAGGCGGGTGTGCGCGCCGGTGGCTTGCGCGCCGCGCAACGCAAAGCCGAGCGCGCGCTCGGTCGACGACGCGGCGCGCGTCGTGCCGCCGATGCCGATGACGAGTGGGCGGCGATGATGGTCGAATCTGCTCAACGAAATGCTCCTTCGGTAGCGGCTCACGGCCCGCTGGCGCGGGGCTGCGCGCAGACGGACCGGCGCGAACCGGGCTGTGAAGTGTCATCTTAATGAGCGCCGGGCGCGCGGCTAAGCGACTTTTTGTTCTAACCATATAACCGCGCGGGGTCGGCGCATCCGTCCAATGCACGTGAAGGCGTGCCGGATAAGCATATGGCGAACGCCTGGTTGGGGACGCGAGCGCGCATGGTTATGATCGGATCGTCTCCTCCATGACATCTCCTTGAAATGGGACTTGGCCTCGCCACGTGAGTGGCGAGGCCTTTTTTTGTCTTCGCGGCGGCGTCGGCGCGGGCCGTTTCGCGATCGAGCCGCGGCTCGCATGCTACGATGGCCAGCGATGAATCCCGGCGAGGTCGAGCAGGAATGACAACCCTATATGACACGCTCGGTGTGCCAGCGAACGCCACCGACGACGAAATCAAGCGGGCTTACCGGAAGGCGGCGATGAAGTGGCATCCCGATCGCAATCACGGCGCCGAGGAGGGCGTGGCGCGCGCCGCCTTCCAGGAAATCAAGGATGCGTATGCGATCCTCTCCGACGCCGCGCAGCGCAAGATCTACGATCAGGTCTATGCGGAGCAGATGCGCGGCTGGGAAGCGCAGCTCGCGCGTCAGCGGCAGGCCGAGGCGAAGCGCGAAGCGGCGGTGCGTGCCGCCGACGAAGCGGCGTATGCGGAGATGGTGTCGGTGGCGATCCGGTTCGCCGACGAAGGTCACAATCGCGACGTCCTGTTCGGTGTGCTGCTCGGGCGGCAATGCGAGCCGCGTCGCGCCGCGCAGATCGCGGACAGCGTGGCGGCGCTGCAGGCGTCGCGTCGCGAGCGCGCGCAGGCCGACATGGCCGCTGATTCAACGGATGCCACCGATGCGGCCGACGCTGCTGACGCGGCCGCGAGTTCCGGTGCATCGGCGCGGGCCGCAGCGGCTTCAGTGCAGCAGGAGGACTCCGCGCACAACCCGCGGGGCCACCGCGCAAACCAGCCAAACCGCGCAAACCAGCCGAACTACGCAAAACGCGATGAACCGGCAGCCGACGCGCATCCGGCCGGAACACTGAGTAGTCTGTGGTTTCAGTTTCTGAACGGCTTGCGTTTTTGACGGATTATGCGCACTGGCTACTGATTCGCGTCAGCTCGGACGCGATTTCGTCGATATAGGGATCGCACAGGCCGGAGTCCGCCAACGCGTGTTGCAGCTTGAACACGTATTCGGCGTTCGTGCCGAACAGGCCCGTCGCCACGGCCATCAACGGCGCGATCGCGGCCGTGCGCGCATCGCGTTCGTATTGCAGATCGTCGGGCTTGGCGACGAAGGCGATCGCGGCCAGCTGGGTGCCGTCGTCGAGCGTGACCGGCGCCCAGGTCGGCCGATAAGCGCCGGTCACCATTTCGCGAATCCACAGAATCCGCAGCTCTTCCTCGAGCGACGCACCACCCAGGCGTAACGCGACGCCTTGCGTGCTGCCGCCCGGCTCGAGCGCGAGCATGCGCCCCGGCTGTTCCGGCGTGCCGCGTCCGGCGATCAGCCGGATACAGAAACTGCGATGCCAGCCGTGCAGTGTCGCGGTACGGCGGCTGTCGAAGTCCGAAATCGGATTCCACATCAGCGAGCCGTACGCGAAGACCCAGACCTCGCCATCGTGCGGACGCCGCTGCAGGGTCTGCGCGAGCGATGCGTCGATCCGCTCCTGGGTCCACAGCATCTCGCTGGGCAGCGAATCAAAACTCTCCAGGTATGCGCCGGAGCGAATGGCGTTTCTGTTCAGCATCCGTGAGTCTCGTGGTGGTGGCTGTCGCGAGCCCGATCGGCAACGCGGGCGGCCGCAAAAAACAACCTGCAGTATGAACGCGCGACCGCGGGGGGATAAATCCGTCCGCGAGAAAAAGTGCGTCGCGCGGCGCATGCCAATCAACGCACGCGTCCGTGTCGGTATGCGACAGACAGGGTAATGTAAGGTTAATCCTCACGCTGGTACACTGCCGGGCATGCGTAGCGCATCGCGCTCGGAGCCCCTCAGTTGAAACCCTGGTGCAAATTCTGTAGCGCGCAAAATTAAGACATCGTAGTGTCACGGAGGCGCAAGACTGGGTAGGCAAAATGTCGCCCAGAAGCAAAATAAAAATACGGGTACGGGATGAGCGTGACCAGAAAATATAAAGTGCTGTTTCTTTGCCGCGATAATTCAGCGCTCGGCATCATTGCCGAGGCTTTGCTGCGCGAGTTGGCAGGGCATCGGTTCGACGCATTCAGCGCGGGGCCGGAGCCGGCCGCCCGGATTCATCCGCTGGCGCTCGCCCAATTGCGCCGTGGCATATCGGGCCGCGACCTGCTCAGCCCGAAAAGCTGGCTGGAATTCACCGGTGAGTGGGCGCCGCGCATGGACCTCGTCATTGCACTGGACGAATCCGTCAACGCACACCATGTGCCCGCGTTTCCGGGGGCGCCTTCGTTGCGTTGCTGGACGGTTGCCAATCCGCTCGGCGACGGCCTGTCGGACGATGAACGCGTGCGGCTATTCGACAAGATGTTCTGGCAGATCGTGCGGCAGGTCGGCGCGTTCATCGCGTTGCCGCAATATGCGGCGCCGCCGGTGCGGGACATGGGCGCTCTGATGGCGGCCTCCGCAAGCGCCGCAGCACCCGCAAGCACGGGCATGAGCACGACCGATAACGACTCGCCGCGCGCCGCCGACAGCTACGCAAGCCATCCAGCCGCCAGCTCAGCGAGCGGCGCGACGTTCACCGCGACGCTTGCCGCCGAAACCACGGCGACACAGCCGAGCGTGGTTCTGAGCGTCGATTGACGCACGAAATTTTGCTTGGCAAGCCCGTCGGGCTGCTGCGAGCCGAGTGTAGTTCGTTCAAGAATTGCGGGGCCGGATTATTGGACGCAACGCATGATTACGCCGCACTCGCCGGATATACGGCGGGCACGAATTTCTGCGTGCAAAGCGGCGGCACGCTCGCGTCGGTGTTTCATATGCGTGCGTCAGCGAACCTCTCGAACCGGCGAGGTCCCACGGGAGAATGCGGGGATAAACTTTTTGCGCCAGCGGCTCAATAGCCTGGCAGCAGCTCAACGGTTATTCGGACGCGCGAGCCGGCTACCTGCGAACGGGTCGTTACTCCAGTCCACATGTTTTTTCTGGGGTTGCGGGGCGGGGGCCGGTTTGGCGGCCAATTCGAAGTGGTCGATGGATTGCCCCGCGCTGATCGCCTGCTTGAGCCATTGGGGCATTTCACCCTGGCCGTCCCAGCTGTCTCCGCTCGCGCTACGGTAGCGTTCGGCTTTTTGCGCCGCCGGTTCGGACGCCAGCACGGCAGCCAGGTCTTCTGGCTTGATACCAAACTCTTCCATGCGATGGCGGAGATACGCAATCATGCTATCTCGCTTCCTTTCGTCCATAAGATATTCGTCCTTCTAAAACGTCCAGCGTTCTGTCAATTACAGATTGCAAGGGAAAGACGCGATGCATCGCGCCTATTTAAGCGAGCCGGACCGCGTGGGGTTATCGATTGAAGGAAATTCCACGAGCCGCGCCGAAAACGCTGCCCCATAAATCGCGCTACAGCCTATGCCAAACCCGGCCGCCTATAAGATTGCCGTGCCAATCGCTGCCAATTGGTGCATATCGCATCACTTCGCCCGCGCGGCGAAACAACGCGGGATAAGCGTTGAGGCCGAACGGAAAGAACTGTGGTAACAATGCACTGACTGCGAATGGCTGGTTTCACGTCCACGCTCCGTCTTCCGCCGGTGTCTCGCGCGTGCCGTTTTTTACATTATGGCAGCATCATAGCGCACTGTAACGGCAAAGCACGCACCGGCGCCGCTGATTTTGTCTGCAATGCGGTTTATCCAACAGTATGGCACGCCGCACGCGAGCGGGCCCCGGATTGCATTCCCAGGCGGGCGACCTATAACGAAACTGCGGAGCACATATTCGCGCTGCCAGCTTGTGGCGGCTGATTCCGGACACCTGCGAGAACGCGTCCCACATCGGTTGCAGGTCTGGCAATTATTTATTCGTTTAGTTCGATGACCCGCCGCAGCAGTCAGGCATCGTCATCGACCCGTTCCTCAGCCCGATTGGGCGAACTGGCTTTTTTCGCGGATCAATTCTTTAGGAGGACGAGAACTGCTGCGCCGGATTCGAGGAGTCTGGACATGAAATTACGTTTATTGATGGTAGTCGCAAGCGCCCTTCTGCTTCTCGCACCCAGAACGGCCAGCGCCACGCAGCCGGAGGGCCAGCCGGGTGCGGCCGCGTCGGGCCGTGCGCTGATGGAACAGAACGCGAACGAGTCGGCGCAGGCCACGACTGACATGTCGCTCGGCGAAACCGGGCAGGGTACGCAGGCGGTGCAAAACGTGTCGTATGGCGGCGTGGCCGCGGGACAGTCAGACTCGGGCAGCCGACGTTCTCCGCCGTGCACTTCCGGACCGCAATGCAAAATCTATTTCGGTCAGTGACTATTTGTGAGCGGGAGCGCGGTGCCTGGCAGAAGGTGCCGCGTCCCGCCGGGACTTCGCGCAATCACGGTGTCTTGCATCGGGCGATCACATCCATTCGCGCAAACGTGTTGCGTGCAAATTGCCAGCGCGACTCGCGCTCGACATACTGCACGAGCGGCTGCGATTTTCCGCAGTCGTCGGCGAGCGATTCAAGACGAAGGTTGGTTTCTTCCATGCGAAATTCGATGTCTGCAACGGGTCGTCCTGGCAATGGACTAGCGAGTCGTGTGCGGGTCGCCGAGATGGTGGCGAAGTAGTGTTTCGGAGGTGTTTCGGAGCAGGCCGCATACCCCGCTGCTAATAATCCGTTGTGGGGCGAATGCGGTCTTTGAGAAAAAAATTCCCCCACTGGTTCATTTGGTGTGCGTACGAAGTGCCGCCTGGATGGCCGCTTTCGGTTCGAGATAAATCAGGCGCAATAGTGCCTTGCTATTGCTTTACACGTTTGCTAGCATCCCCTAACGGTTTTCAATAATCAACACCTTGTCGCCTTTCAAGCCCGCACAAGTCGGCCGTGCGGCAGCCAACGTCTCTGCGAGGAACGCGTTATGGCTAGCCACCTGTTCACCCCCTGACGCTCGCAAGAGAGCGACGCGCAAAGCACTGTGGGCTTTTGCGTCTCATCGTCTGTAAAAGAGCGCTCCTTTGCGCCGCATCTGGGACGTGGGCATTGCTTTTCGCGATTTTTGCATAATAGATTGCGCGAGAACTGCCTTTGTCTTTAAAAGACGGAGATCAGTGTGAAGAAATCGGTTACCGGGTCCTGTCGTTTTTTGATAGCGGGAATTCTGCCGGTTTTGGATGAAAGTTCATTCGCACAAAGCGAAGCCGACAATGCGAACAAAGGCGATAGCCTGCTCAATCCATCGTTGTTGTTCAACGTACAGAACTATTACGCGCCGAGCGTATTCGGCGTGAACGCACATAACAACAAGCTGCCTTTCTCGTGACCACAGGTTTCAGCGAGGCCGACTGGCTTCATTGGCTCGATTGGCCCGATCGCCGTGCTGCACATTTTCCGGATGACCAACGCAATCAAAAGGAGTGTTTCATGGCTAGCCATACATCAAGGTCGAGTCTGGCTCGTGTCAAGACCATCCCGGTAGCGCTAGCGATTCTGCTCGCGGCTGCCTGCCCGGCCGTGGCTCAGGAAGCGGCCTCGGCGCCGCAGGCCGTCGGTGCGGCGGCGCTGCTTCACGTTCAGGCGCGGGTCGTCGAAATCGATCCGGATTCGAACAGCGTCACGCTGCTCGGTCCGCGCGGTGGCCTCTCGGTGATCGAAGTGAATCCCGAAGTAGCGGACGTGAAGAAGCTGCATGTCGGCGACATTTTGAACATCGCGTATCACAAGTCGGTTCTGATCGGTATCGACAAACTGGCGACGAGCGGGATCCGCCAGCGCATCGACACCGAAATCGCGCAACCGGCATCGGGCGGTGTGGTGGCGTCGGCGCGTCGGGTCGAAGTCGTGGCGACGGTACAGAAAGTCGACCGCAAGCACCGCACGGTCACGCTGCGTGGTCCGACGCGCACGGAAACGCTCGATGTCGCGCCAGACATTTCATTGGACGAGCTCAAGGTGGGCGACTCGGTTCGGGCCGTGTTCGTCTCTGCCGTTGCGGCCGTCGTGTCGCGCAACGGCGGCGAACCGAAGTGACGATGGCGGCGCGTGGGTGACGCACATCGTGGTGGGCGGCACGTCTCGCATCGCGAATCCGGCGTCGACCACGATGTGATCGAAGTTCGACGCCGTGCGCGGCAACGAGCGCCGACACCTGATCACGCTGCGCGCAAAAGATCATTCAACGGAACAGTAACGCATGAAACCCGCTGACGCACTCGAGCGCACAAAGCTCATTCCCGTTGATGACTCGTTCTTTATCGGCCCGACTCCCTGTCAGATCGGGTCCCGGCTAATACAACTAATCTAATAGCGACATCCCGTATCCCGGCTGAGATCAAGTAGCGACCGCGGTACGGGCCGGTTGGTGCGGTGAGTCAGGTCGTCGACCCTGGTTCAGGCCAAGGCCAACCTTTCTTCTCGAATGACGCGTTCGGCTTCGCGGACAATGTGGCCACGACCGGCGCCTGGATCGACGCTTCAACTGGTGCTTCAAGCGGCGCTTCGATCGGAATCGCCTCCTCTGCGACATGACGAACCGGCTTTGCCAAAGCGTCCGCATTCATAACGGGAAGCCCTGTTCCGAACCATGCCACCTTGTTCTGCAGGTAACTAACGTACCCGTTCCAGCCATCAGGGTTGCCATCGAAAAGGGCACGCTGAACAGTCGACGCCAGCGCAGTCCGATTCAGCTGCGCCTCAAGTAGCCTCTTCGGCCACAGGCAGAATGCACTGGCGACGCGTGCACTGAACTCGGCCACTGTCATCCTGGGCGCGAGCCCACGAAGAAACGCAAGGTCCCGCAATGCATCATCTTCTTGCGCAAGCTGCGCCACTAGTGTGGCCGGCGACTTCGTTCCGGCAAGATATGTCGCGGCTTCCAGAATGTCGCCGAGATGAAGCAAAAGTTCTCGTCTATCAAATCGGTCGTCCGTGACTTTATGTTCGTTCATTACGTGCTAGTGAAAAATGTTATGTCAGTGCAACGACTCGTGTCGTCACTTCTCATTCAATGCGTCTTCGTCGACGAGCTCGTCGTCTTCTGACTGCAGGATAGGCGCTGGGGCTTCGTTTTCAGTCGGTGCGTCGCCGTTGTCCGGGGCGTCGTTCGCGCGCTTGTCCTGGTCGTCGATGCGGCCGGCGGCACGGGTCTGTTCCAAGGGATGGTTCATCATCGTGTGCTCCAGAGAGGGAGGTCGTAGCTTGTGTGACTCCGCACAGCGCGCTGCGTTCACTTTCCGTTGGGTCAAGTCGATATTCAACTGCACCACGCGCGTGGGAGCGCTGCAAAAATATCTGATGACAGGGACAGACCTCACTATGAGCGCAAGTCGATGGAGGCTGGCGCAATGGAGATTGAAGTAACACATCGCGACGCACCAAACTTTCCCTCGCAATTCAAACGTTCTATAACAGGAGCCAGCCACTTGCATTCGGCTGAACGGTTCGTGAACAACCCATAAAGCTTGCCAATTTGACGCTGTGGATCGTGCGAAACGCCACGCATCCTCAACGTGCCGACAACATCGATGACCAGCGAGGTGAAACCATGTCCAGGATGAAAGCTGTACAGGCGGAAGCAGCGGGAGGCCCATTGAAACTCGTCGAACTGGATGTTCCTCAGCCGGACGAGGGTCAGGTCCGCATCAAGGTTCAGGCGTGCGGAATTTGCCACAGTGATTCCATGACCAAGGAGGGGCTCTGGCCAGGTCTGCAATTTCCACGCGTGCCGGGACATGAAATAGCCGGCATCATCGATGCCGTCGGGACTGGCGTAGAGGGCTGGCGCGTCGGACAGCGGGTCGGTGTGGGTTGGCACGGCGGCCATTGCGGCCGGTGTGCGCGTTGTCGTCAGGGAGATTTTGTTCTTTGTGAAAAAGCACAAATACCGGGAATCAGTTACAACGGCGGTTATGCCGAATTCATGGTAGCCCCGGTAGAAGCGCTCGCCAGCATTCCCGATGACTTGTCCGATGCGGATGCAGCGCCGTTACTCTGCGCAGGGATTACCACGTACAACGCGTTGCGCAACAGCGGTGCACGTGCGGGCGACGTGGTTGCCGTGCTCGGTATCGGTGGCCTCGGGCACCTTGGCGTGCAATTCGCCCGCAAGATGGGCTTCAGGACCGTTGCTATCGCCCGCGGACAGGACAAGGCTTCCCTCGCGAAAGAACTCGGGGCTCATCACTACATCGACAGCACGACACAGAGTATTCCCGAGGAACTCAACAAGCTCGGTGGCGCGAGGGTGATTCTCGCGACGGTCACAAGTGGCAAGGCAATGAGCGCGGCAGTGGGTGGGCTGGGGCTAAACGGCAAGATGATCGTGGTCGGCGCTACACAGGAGCCCGTTGAGGTTCCGACCATCCAGTTCATCATGGGACGCAACTCGATTCAGGGTTGGCCCTCAGGAACCTCCGCCGACTCTCAGGACACGCTCGCTTTCAGCGCGCTTAGCGGCGTCAAGCCGATGATCGAGGAGTATCCGCTCGAGCGTGCAGCCGAAGCGTATGACCGGATGATGAGCGGGGCAGCGCGTTTCAGGGTGGTGCTAAAGATTGCCTGACGCCCACCCTCGACCGACGCATCCATCGGAGCCTCCTTGACGAGTAACTAATCCGCGATTCGCTTTTGTTATCGCCCCCTCCAATACTCGAATTGTTGGCGCATCGCACCGCCCGTATATTGACTGCACCATCAGCACGGACAGCAGCGATTACAACAACTTACGGGCGCGCCGCTCGGGCGGCCCACAGGAGCACGGCGATGAATCAGATCGATCTGGCGGGGCGCGTTGTCGTCATCACCGGCGGCGCACGCGGCATCGGCTACGCGGTGGCACAGCGGGCATTGAACTCGGGCGCGTCGGTCGCGTTGTGGGACATCGACGCTGAACGCCTCGCGCGCAGCCAGCGCGAGCTGGCCGAGCTGGGCAAAGTCACTGCCATTACCGTCGAGCTGACCCAGGAAGCCGCCGTCGCGCAGGCCGTCGAGCAAACCGTCGCGGATCACGGCGCGATCGACGTACTGATCAATTGCGCCGGCATCACCGGCGGCAATGGCGCGACCTGGGAACTGGAGCCGGACATCTGGCGCCGCGTGATCGATGTGAATCTGATCGGCCCATATCTGACCTGCCGCGCGGTGGTCCCGCAAATGCTCAAGCAGGGCTATGGGCGGATCGTCAATATCGCGTCGGTCGCGGGCAAGGAGGGCAACCCCAATGCTTCGCACTACAGTGCATCGAAAGCCGGCCTGATCGGCTTGACCAAGTCGCTCGGCAAAGAACTCGCGACCCGCAATATTCTCGTGAACGCGGTCACGCCCGCCGCGGCCAAGACCGAAATCTTCGATTCGATGTCGCAGCAGCACATCGACTACATGCTCTCGAAGATTCCAATGAACCGCTTCCTGCTGCCGCAAGAAGCGGCGTCGCTGATCCTGTGGCTGTCGTCCGAGGATTGCGCGTTCAGCACCGGCTCGGTGTTCGATCTGTCTGGCGGCCGGGCGACTTACTGAGCGCGTGCAGCGCAATCCGAAAGCCGCCGCGGTACCCGTAAGGACGAGACAAAACCCATCGCCCGGCCCGCCAGGCGCATTGTCGACAGCAGGTTCGACGCATCCATCACGGAGCTCTTTCATGGCCATGCCCACTATCCGGCACGTGCGTGCCTTCATCGTCCGCGGCGGCGGTGCGGACTATCACGACCAACCCGGTGGACACTGGATCGACGATCACATCGCTACGCCGATGGCGCGTTATCCCGAGTATCGGCAGAGCCGCCAGTCGTTCGGCATCAACGTGCTCGGCACGCTGGTCGTGGAGATCGAAGCGAGCGATGGCACGGTCGGCTTCGCGGTGACGACGGGCGGTGAGATCGGCGCGTTCATCGTCGAGAAACATCTCGCGCGGTTTCTGGAAGGGCAGCTTGTCACCGACATCGAGAAGATGTGGGATCAGATGTACTTCTCGACCTTGTATTACGGTCGCAAGGGCGTGGTGCTGAACACGATCTCGGGTGTCGATCTCGCGTTATGGGATCTGCTCGCGAAAGTGCGCAAGGAGCCGGTGTACCAGCTATTGGGCGGCCCGGTGCGCGACGAGCTGGTGTTCTACGCAACCGGCGCGCGGCCCGATCTCGCGAGGGAGATGGGTTTTATCGGTGGCAAGCTGCCGTTGCAACACGGCCCCGCTGAAGGCGAAGCGGGTCTGAAGCGGAATCTGGACAAGCTCGGCGACATGCGCTCAAAAGTCGGCGACGACTTCTGGCTGATGTACGACTGCTGGATGAGTCTCGACGTGCCATACGCGACGCGGCTCGCGCACGGGGCGCACGAGTACGGCCTGAAATGGATCGAGGAGTGTCTGCCGCCCGACGACTACTGGGGTTACGCCGAACTGCGCCGCAACGTGCCGCGCGGCATGATGGTGTCCACCGGCGAACATGAGGCGACGCGCTGGGGTTTTCGCCTGCTGCTGGAGATGCAGTGCTGCGATCTGATCCAGCCGGACGTTGGCTGGTGCGGCGGCATCACCGAGCTGATCAAGATCTCCGCGCTCGCCGATGCTCACAATGTGATGGTGGTGCCGCACGGGTCGTCGGTGTACAGCTATCACTTCGTCGTCACGCGCCACAACTCGCCGTTCTCCGAGTTCCTGATGATGGCGCCCAATGCCGACGAGGTCGTGCCGATGTTCACGCCGCTTCTGCTCGACGAGCCGGTGCCCGTGAATGGACGCATGAAGGTGCCGGACGCGCCGGGCTTCGGTGTGAGGCTGAATCCGGAGTGCGCATTGGTGCGGCCTTATCCCCGCTGATCGCGGATGGATTGCGCGTTATGGATTGCCGATTACCACTCGCAGTGTTGATCCAGCAAAGGAGAATGACGTGCTGCTCAAGGACAAGGTCGTGATCGTCACCGGCGGTTCGCGCGGCATCGGACGCGCGATCGCCATCGCGTGCGCCGCCGAAGGCGCGGACGTGGCGATCAACTACTGGGGCGACAACGACGCATCGTATGGACGGCGTTCCGCCGTCGCCGAAGTGGTCGGCGAGATCGAGGCGCTCGGGCGGCGCGTGATCGCGGTCGAAGGCAACGTCGCTGCGCGCGACACGGGCCACGAACTCGTGCGCCGTACCGTCGAAGCGTTCGGCAGGGTCGACGTGCTCGCCAGCAACGCCGGCATCTGTCCGTTCCATGCCTTTCTCGACATGCCGCCGGAAGTGCTGGAGTCGACCGTGGCGGTCAATCTGAACGGCGCGTTTTATGTCACGCAAGCAGCCGCGCAGCAGATGAAAAAGCAGGGCACGGGCGGCGCGATCGTCGCGACGAGTTCGATCAGCGCGCTGGTGGGCGGCGCCATGCAGACGCATTACACGCCGACCAAAGCGGGCGTGCATTCGCTGATGCAGTCGTGCGCGATCGCGTTGGGGCCGTTTGGCATTCGCTGCAACTCGGTGATGCCGGGCACTATCGCGACCGACCTGAACGCAGAAGACCTCGCCGACGAAGCAAAGAAGGCCTACTTCGAGAAGCGCATTCCGCTCGGCCGGCTGGGCCGTCCGGAAGACGTCGCCGATTGCGTGGTGTTCCTCGCCTCCGACCGTGCGCGCTACGTGACGGGCGCCGCGTTGCTGGTCGACGGCGGCCTGTTCGTCAACCTGCAGTAACGCGCGATGCCGATTTCAACTGACCGGCGCCGGCGCGATCAGCGAGTTCGCCACGCTGACGGCGTCCTCGCGTGCGAGATTGCGCGAGAAGCCGCGCAACAGCTCGATGAAGCGCAGCGCCGGTTCGGCGAGCGCTTCTTCCTTGCGCGTGAGAATGCCGAAGCCGGCCAGGCTCTTGCCGATTTCGAGCGGCAATGCGACCAGCAGCTTGCCACGCAAATGATCGCGTACCACCGACTCCGGCAGCATCGCCACCGCATCGTAATTCTCGAGCAGCTGCAGCGTCGCGAAGATCGACGCGCATTCGGTCAGGTTGACCGGCGTCGCGAGTCCCGCACGCGCGAGCTCCTCTTCGAACAGCACGCGTGCCGGACTGGTGACGGGCTGCGCGACCCACGGCCAGTCGACCAGCTCACGCAACGTGATGCGCGTGCACTGCGCGAGTGGATGCACCGAACGCACGACCAGCAGCAGGGTCTCGCGAGCGAGCGGCTCGAAACTGAAATCGTTGTGTTGCAGCGGGCTGGTCAGGCGTCCGAGCGCCAGATCCACTTCGCGGCGATGCAACAACTGGACTACCTGGTCGCTGGTTTCGCCGAGAATGCGCACATTGAGCAACGGGCTTTCGGTTTTCAGCGCGGCCACCGACATCGCCAGCAGATCGGGCGCGGCGCCCATGATCGCGCCGACGGTCAATTGTCCGTGACCGCCGCGACGTTTGACGTCGAGGTCCTCGGCGAAGCGGGTCAGCTCGGCCAGCGCGCGCCGCGCGTAAGCCAGCGTGACGACGCCGAGCGGCGTGGGCGTCATGCCGCGTGCGTTGCGCTCGAACAGCAGGAAGCCGAACGCTTCTTCGATGTCGCCGAGCATGCGGCTCGCGCTGGGTTGGGCGACGTTGACGGCTTCGGCGGCCTGGTGAAGGTTGCGGGTGTCGTCGAGTGCGACGAGCAGCGCAAGGTGCTTGAACTTGAGCCGGTTGACGAGTGCGACGGCAGCTGAGTGTTGGCTCATGGTTGCGGTGCGATTCGGTTTGTGGATCGCCCAATCCCAACAACGGATTGAGATGCTATCGACCCAGGAATTATAGTCGCATCAGACGCTTCTCCTGGAAAGCGCCCGAATACGACGGAGACCGGCCGCAATGGAAACAATCGCTTTCCGCATGGTGCTCAACCCCGGCATGCGCGAGGAATATGAACGACGTCACGCGCAGATCTGGCCCGAGCTGGTTGACGCATTGCAAAACGCGGGGGTGCGCGACTACCGGATTTTCTTCGACCCGGACTCGCATCACCTTTTCGCCATCCTGACGCGGACCAGCCAGCACACCATGGACGAATTGCCGAAGCTCGACGTGATGCGCAAATGGTGGGATTACATGGCCGACATCATGCAGACCGCGCCGGACCATACGCCGCTTCAGCAAGCGCTCGAACCGGTCTTTCATTTGAATACGATGAGCTGACGGTTCAGTGTTGCACGTCAGCGGACCTCGAAGTGACCTTCACCCAACGGAGAGTGTTGCATGCAGGTTGTCGATTCGCATATCCATCTGTGGGACCTGAAAACGCATCGCTACCCATGGCTGGAGAATCCGGGCGTATCGTTCGTCGGCGATGCACGCGAACTGAAGCACGACTACCTGCTCGACGATCTGCTGCGCGAAGCCGGCGAGATCGAGGTGCTGAAGCTGGTGCATGTCGAAGCGAATCACGATCCCGCCGATCCGGTCGAAGAGACGCGCTGGCTGCAGTCGATCGCTGAGCGCGACGAATCGCGTGGCATGCCGAACGCGATCGTCGCCGCGGTGGATCTGTCCGCGCCGAATGCCCCCGCGTTGCTCGAAGCGCACGCGTCGTTCGCCAATACGCGCGGCATCCGCCAGATTCTCAACGTGCACGACAACAAGCTGTACGACTACGTTGGCCGGCACTTCATGCGTGAGCCGCAATGGCGCGAACACTTCGCGTTGCTGCGCCGTTATGACCTGTCGTTCGATCTGCAACTGTATCCGTCACAGATGGAAGAAGCGGCCGCGCTCGCACGCGCGCATGGCGAGACGCTCTTCATCGTCAACCATGCCGGCATGTTCGTGGATCGCAGCAGCGTGGCCGGCTATCGCACGTGGCGCGAGGGCATGCGAACGCTCGCGGGGTGCCGCAACGTCGCCGTGAAGATCAGTGGACTCGCGATGTTCGATCATCACTGGACCGTTGAAAGCCTGCGGCCATACGTGCTCGAAACCATCGATACGTTCGGCGTCGAGCGCGCCATGTTCGCGTCGAACTTTCCGGTCGACCGGCTGTTCGGCTCGTACACGGACCTGTGGCGCGCGTATGCGTCGATCGTCGACGGCGCGAGTGATGCCGAGAAAGACGCGCTGTTTCGCCGTAACGCAGAGCGTTGTTACCGCATCTGAGGCATCTGAGGCATCCTCGAACGCGAATAACGAAGGAGACAGGCAGTGCAGCAATCGACATCCGCTGTGCCGAGGCTCGAACTACGGCACGCGAGCAAATCATTCGGCCGGGTCCGCGCGCTATCCGACGGCGACCTCGCGCTGTGGCCGGGCGAAGTGCATGCGCTGCTCGGCGAGAACGGCGCGGGCAAGTCGACGCTCGTGAAGATTCTCGCCGGCGTGCACCAGCCCGATAGCGGCGAGCTGCTGGTCGACGGTGCGCCACGCCGTTTCGCGACGCCCGCCGAAGCGCGCGACGCCGGACTCGCGGTCATCTATCAGGAGCCGACGCTGTTCTTCGACCTGTCGATCGCGGAGAACATCTTCATGGGACGGCAGCCAGTCGACCGGATCGGCCGCATTCAATACGACGCGATGCGCCGCGAAGTGGATGGCTTGCTGGCTTCGCTCGGCGTCGATCTGCGTGCGGATCAACTGGTGCGCGGGCTGTCGATCGCCGATCAGCAGGTGATCGAAATCGCCAAGGCGTTGTCGTTGAATGCCAACATCCTGATCATGGACGAACCCACCGCCGCGCTGTCGCTGCCCGAGGTGGAGCGGCTCTTCGCGATCGTGCGCAAGCTGCGCGAGCGCGACGTAGCGATTCTGTTCATCACGCACCGGCTCGACGAAGTATTCGCGCTGACACAGCGCGTGACGATCATGCGCGACGGCGCCAAAGTGTTCGACGCACCGACCGCCGATCTGAGCACCGAGTCGATCGTCGCGAAGATGGTCGGCCGCGATCTGGAGACGTTCTATCCGAAGGCCGACCGTCCGCCGGGCGAAGTGCGTCTATCGGTGCGCGGCCTGACGCGCGTCGGCGTATTCAAGGACATCTCGTTCGACGTGCGCGCCGGCGAGATCGTCGCGCTGGCCGGCCTCGTCGGCGCGGGGCGCAGTGAAGTCGCACGGGCGATCTTCGGCATCGATCCGCTCGACGCGGGCGAAGTGTGGCTCGGCGGCCAGCGCCTGACGACGGGCCGGCCCGCCGCCGCGGTGCGCGCCGGCCTCGCGCTGGTGCCGGAAGACCGGCGCCAGCAGGGGCTCGCGCTGGAGCTGAGCATTGCCCGCAATGCGTCGATGACGGTGCTCGGGCGGCTCGTCAGACACGGCCTGATCTCGACGCGCAGCGAGACGCAGCTCGCCAATCAGTGGGGCACGCGACTGCGCCTGAAAGCGGGCGATCCCGACGCGCCGGTCGGCACGCTATCGGGCGGCAACCAGCAGAAGGTCGTGCTTGGCAAATGGCTGGCCACCGGCCCAAAAGTGTTGATCATTGACGAACCCACGCGCGGCATCGACGTCGGCGCGAAAGCCGAGGTGTATAGCGCGCTGGCCGAACTGGTGCGCGACGGCATGGCGGTGCTGATGATTTCGAGCGAGTTGCCGGAAGTGCTCGGCATGGCCGACCGCGTGCTGGTGATGCACGAGGGACGTATTAGCGCGGATATTGCGCGCGCCGAAGCCGACGAGGAACGCATCATGGCGGCTGCGCTCGGTCAGCCGCTGCCACCGTTGGGGGCCGCCGCATGATGCGCCATTCCTCGACCCATCCCGCACCGGTTCAGCCGCCGCTTACGAAGCGCTCCGCCAGCACGCCGGGCGGCTTCGTCGCGAGCATCGCGAAGAGCCGCGAAACCACGCTGTTCGTCGTGCTGATTCTCTTGATCGCGGGCACCGGCCTCGCGAAGCCGCAGTTCCTGAATCTGCAGAACCTGCGCGACGTGTTGCTGAACGTGTCGATCATCAGTCTGCTGACGGCCGGCATGACGGTCGTGATCCTGATGCGGCATATCGATCTGTCGGTCGGCTCGACGGTCGGCATCAGCGCGTATGCGGTCGGCAGCCTGTTCGTCGCGTTTCCGCATATGCCGGTGCTGGTCGCGCTGGCGGCAGGCCTCGCGATCGGTCTCGTCGCGGGCGGCATCAATGCGTTGCTGGTCGCGGTGGGGCGCGTGCCGTCGCTGGTGGCGACGCTCTCCACGCTGTACATCTTTCGCGGCGCGGACTACGCGTGGGTGCACGGTGGCCAGATCAACGCGACCAGTTTGCCCGATGCGTATTCGCGTCTCGCGACCGGCACGCTGTTCGGCATACCGACGCTCGCGCTGATCGCGATCGTCGTGCTGGCCGGTCTCGCCGTGTACCTGAAGCAGTTTCGCGGTGGCCGCGAACACTACGCGATCGGCTCGAATCCGGAGGCGGCGCGGCTTGCCGGCGTGAACGTCGAGCGTCGCGTGATGTCGGGCTTCCTGCTGTCCGGCGCGATTGCCGGCTTCGCGGGCGCGTTGTGGCTGGCCCGTTTCGGCACCGTCGACGCCAGCACCGCGAAGGGCATCGAACTGCAGGTCGTGGCGGCGGCAGTGGTCGGCAGTGTTGCGATCACGGGCGGGGTCGGCACGATTCTCGGCGCCACCCTCGGCGCGCTCGTGCTCGGTGTGATCAGCATCGCGCTGGTGGTGCTGCATGTGTCGCCGTTCTGGGAACAGGCGATCCAGGGGGCGCTGATCGTCGCCGCGATCACCGCCGATACCTTGCTGGCCCGCTCCGTCGCCAAACGCATGATGAGGAAACGCGATCATGGCTAAACCCGATTCCGCGCTGCTGACGCGCAAACGCGAAACGCCGTTGCAATGGGAAGTGTTGCTGGTGATCGTGCTGGTCGTGTCGATCGCGCTCGGACGGTGGCTCTCGCCGGTGTTTCTCACGGGCGCGAATCTGAGCAACGTACTGGCCGATCTGACTGAGATCGCGTTGATGGCACTGCCGATGACGCTGATTATCGTCGCCGCCGAAATCGACCTGTCGGTCGCGTCGGTGCTGGGGGCATCCAGCGCGTTGATGGGCGTGCTGTGGCACCTTGGCCTGCCGATGCCGGTCGTGATCGTGCTCGTGCTGATTGCCGGCGCACTCGCCGGGCTGTTGAACGGACTGGTGATCGTCAAACTCAATCTGCCGTCGCTCGCGGTCACGATCGGCACGCTGGCGCTGTTTCGCGGCCTCGCCTATGTGCTGCTCGGCGATCAGGCCGTGGCCGATTTCCCGGCGGGTTATACGGCGTTCGGCATGGACACGGTCGGCGCGAGTTTCATTCCGCTGCCGTTTGTGATCGTGATCGTCGGCGCGGTGCTGTTCACCGTGCTGCTGCAGTCCACCGCGTTCGGCCGCAGCCTCTATGCGATCGGCGCGAATCCGACCGCCGCCGCGTTCTCGGGCATCGAAGTGGCGAAGATCCGGCTACGTCTGTTCGTATTGTCTGGCGCGATGAGTGCACTGGCGGGCGTCGTCTATACGCTGCGCTTCACCAGTGCGCGCGGCGACAACGGCGAGGGCTTCGAATTGTCGGTGATCGCCGCGGTGCTGTTCGGCGGTGTGAGTATTTTCGGCGGACGCGGCTCGATGATCGGCGTGCTGCTGTCGCTGCTGATCATCGGTGTGCTGAAAAATGCGCTGACGCTCGACGACGTGTCCAGCGAAACGCTCACCATCGTCACCGGCGTGCTGCTGCTGGCATCGGTGCTGATACCGAACCTGGTGGCCCGCTGGCGCGCGGCGCGCGACCGGCGTTTCATCGCGAAGTCCGCGGCTCCTTCTTCATAACGCTGTCCTGATGCTATCTGCGAAGCGCAATTCCAACGACCGACATATCACCGCTCGATAACCCGGACGACACCACGTCCAACCACAACGCAGGAGACACTTCATGTTCAAACCTCTACGTCACACCGGCACGGCTGCGCTGTGCGCCGCGTTGATCGCGATCAGTTGCGCCGCATCGGCCGCGGACCTGAAAAGCGGCCTGAAGATCGCATTCGTGCCGAAGCAGATCAACAACCCCTATGAGGTGATCGCCGACGACGGCGGCCTTGCCGCGATCAAGGAGTTCGGCGGCGTGGGCAAGGTGGTGGGACCGTCGGACGCGGGCGCGTCGTCACAGGTGCAATACATCAATACGCTGATCACGCAGCGCCAGGACGCGATCGTGATCGCCGCGAACGACGCCAATGCGCTGGTGCCGTATCTGAAGAAAGCGATGGGCCAGGGTATCAAGGTCGTGACCTTCGACTCGGACACGGCACCCGAGGGCCGGCAACTGTTCGTCAATCAGGCGAACGCGGAAGGCATCGGCCGTGGCCAAGTGCAACTGGTGTCGAAACTGATGGGCGGCGAGGGCGAATTCGCGGTGCTGTCGGCCACGCCGAACGCGACCAACCAGAACACATGGATCAAGTGGATGCAGGAGGAATTGAAGAAGCCGGAGTATGCGAAGATCAAGCTCGTGAAGATCGCCTACGGTAACGACGACGATCAGAAGTCCTTCGTCGAAACGCAAGGCTTGTTGCAGGCGTATCCGAATCTGAAGGCGATCGTCGCGCCGACCACGGTCGGCATTGCTGCGGCCGCGCGCTATATTTCGTCGTCGTCGAGCAAGGGTAAGGTGGTCGTGACCGGGCTCGGCACGCCGAACCAGATGCGCGCGTTCGTGAAGAACGGCACCGTGAAGGCATTCCAGTTGTGGGATCCGAACCAGCTCGGCTACCTCGCGGGGTATGCGGCTGGGGCGCTGGCGTCGGGCAAGATCACTGGTAAGGAGGGCGAATCATTCGACGCCGGCAAGCTCGGCAAGCGTACGATCGGGCCGCAAGGCGAAATCATTCTCGGACCGCCGACCACGTTCGACGCGAGCAATATCGATAACTTCAACTTCTAGTCAGTTGCGTGGCTGGAGGCAGTCGCTCGTGTGACGGCATGATGCGCGCGGCGCGGCGAGTATGAAGTAACGAGGCGACGAAGCGACGAAGCGACGAGGCGCGGCGTGGCGTGGCGTGGCATCAGCCATCCGCCTCGCCGCGCCGTGTCGTCACCGCCGGATCGAAAAACGCCGCGCATAAGCGGCCGATGCCGTGCCGCTTCCCCACACCTCGCCGTCGATCAGCACCTTCGTCACATCCTCGCCAGGCACCGCCACGTTCACGCGTGCGGCCGCATCGCGATACAACTGCGTCTGATTGATCCGCGCCGCGATCTGCGCGTAGTCCTCGCGCGCGTCGATCATCCCCCAGCGCTCGAACTGCGTGAGAAACCACGCGCCTTCGAACGGATGCGGATAGTTGGCCGCGCCGTCGTCGAAAAAACGCACGGGCGGGTTGCGCGGCGCTGTCATGGCAAGCCCGGCGGTCTCGCTGGCGCCAGCACCGAGGCGCGCCGCGATCAGCGCCTCATCGATGCCGATGTAGTCGGGCCGCGCAAGCCAGCGCGCGATCTCCTCGCGGTGCCCCGCACCGTCGAGCCAGCGGCATGCCTCGAGCATCGTCTGCACCAGCGCGCGGGTCGCGTTCGGGTTCGCATCGACGAAATCGCGCCGGCAGGCCAGCACCTTCTCGGGATGGTCAGGCCACACGTCGCCCGTATAAGCGATCGTCCGTCCGACCCCCTGAGCTTCGGCCATCGCGTTCCACGGTTCGCCGACACACAGGCCGTCGAGCTTGTCCTCGGCGAGCGCGGCGACCATCTGCGGCGGCGGAATCACGACGCTTTCAGTCGCCCGCAATGGATCGACGCCCTGCGACGCGAGCCAGTAGTACAGCCACATCGCGTGCGTGCCGGTGGGGAAGGTCTGCGCGAATACCGGTTTGCGGCCGAGCGTCGCCAGCGCCTTGGGCAGCGAGCCCTGTTCGGCGAGTGCATCGGCGAGGCGGTTCGACAGCGTAATCGCCTGGCCGTTGCGGTTGAGCACCATCAGCACGGCCATGTCCGTGCTCGGCGCAGCCAGACCGAGTTGCACACCGTAGACGAGGCCATAGAGCGCGTGGGCCGCATCGAGATCGCCGCAGAGCAGCTTGTCGCGCACGGCGGCCCACGACGGCTGCCGGCATAGCTCGAGCGTCAGGCCATGGGCGTGGCCGAATTCGAGCAGCTTCGCGGCGACCAGCGGCGCGGCGTCCGACAGCGCGACGAAGCCGAGCCGCAAATGGGTCTTTTCGAGCTGCCCCGAGGAGGACGACGCGTCGATGCGAGTGGAAGTGTTCATGAGCGGCGCTTCATTTGTGCGTGTCGGCTAATGCGATGACCGCGCGCGCGACTTCGACGAGTTTCACGCCCTGGTTCATCGCGCGTTTGCGCAGGTTCGCGTAGGCGGCGTGTTCGGTGATCTTTTGCTGATCCATCAGCAGGCGTTTGGCGCGATCGATCAGCTTGCGTTCGGCGAGCTCGTTCTCGACCTGCGCAAGGCGTTCGCGCAACTGCGATTCCTGTGCGAAACGCGCGAGCGCGACTTCGAGGATCGGTGCGAGCCGCTCGGTCGCGAGACCTTCGACGAGATAGGCGGTGACGCCCGCGCCGACCGCGTCGCGAATCAACTGCTGATTGTCGTCGTGGCTGAACATCAGCACCGGACGCGGCGCGGTCGCGTTCATCACCGCGAGCTGTTCGAGCGTATCGCGCGACGGCGATTCCGTATCGATGATGATGACGTCGGGCCGCTCGTTCTGCACCACGCGATGCAGCGCCTGCGGCGTCGCCGTGCCGGCCAGCATTTCATAGCCGAGCCGGGCGAGGGCGTCGCGCAGATCGCCGATCGGCTTGTCGGTATCGGTGACGAGGAGAACACGCAGCATGGGGGAAGATTTATCGACGACTGACTACTGTTGAAGCAACAGATATGCCAGGCGACGCGCGCAGCAGCGACCATAACGCAATCACGGACTTACCGATGAGGCCGGCCATCGCCATTGCACCCTCACGGGGCACGCAAGGCTGATGCACCGAAGCGGCGCATGCCGGCGGCGCTCACTGGGCCGGTGCCAGTGCGCGTAGCTGCGCGCTGTGCGCGTGGCACGCTGCGCAGAGTGCCAGCGCGGCCAGGTTTCGAGAGCGAACTGGTGATCGAGGCGACCCGCAAGCAGCGTTGCTGGCGATGCGTGAGCATCTGCCGGAACCAGAGCAGCGGCTGGCCGAGCGGGTGCGCAAAAGCGCCACTGCGCAGGATCTCGGCACGGTGTTCAGGCGATAGGGAAGAAGCGGGGGGCGATTGGTGATGCGGCTAACAGTGCACTGGCTGTGGCGCGCAACCGGCCGTGCTCGACGGGCCGTGCTCAACCGCTCGCGGGCGAGACTTCATGTATGCACTCATGCGACGCCGCAGCGCGCCGCTCGGGCTCGAGTCAACGATTCAAGCCGGAGAAGGCGCGCGAAATGCTTGGCATAAAGTGCAACCCGATTTGCAATGAGTCACGCCAGGACCGCGCCGCGCGGTCGGCGTGGCGCTGGTGTCAGCGGCGACGGACCGGCGGCGTAGTGGTGCGGGCAGCACCGCCGCCCGCGCGCTCGTCTTTATGACGGAAATTGATCCGGCCTTTGGTCAGGTCGTAGACCGACAGTTCCAGCGTGACGCGGTCGCCCGCGAGAATACGGATGTGGTTCTTGCGCATGCGTCCGGATGCGTAAGCGCCGACCACGACGCCGTTGTCGAGCGTCACGCGGTAACGGCTATCCGGGAGTACTTCGTCGACGATACCGTCAAGTTCAAGCAGTTCTTCTTTCGCCATGCATGGCTCCTGGTCGAGGGATAAGTGAGAGGTCGCCGGCGAGGCCGGACGACACTACATCTGGATACGGTTGACAGCGGGTGGTTGGACCCGCTGTGTCGCTGCATCAGCCAAAGCGCTGACAGCGCCGCTCAAAGATCGGCGACCGATTGGCCGTCCACATGGCCGTCGATCAGTCGCTCGGCGTGAGCCATGCACGCAATGCGCGCCTTGCCCATGCCGTCGAACGGAAACAGATACTGCAGACGGAACACCCGGCCGTCGGCCGCCGCATTGGCGCCCATGCGGCAAATGCGCACCGACGCGTCGTAGCCGGCACCCGGATCGCGGCTCGTCTGGCCATCCGCCGGACGGCGCGGATAGACGAGCGGGTGAATTTCATAACCCTTGTACGTTTTGACAGCTGAATTCATGAAGCACGTGTCCTGTATTACGTGGCCGACATGTCACGCGTGTTACGCGCGCCAAGACAGGCCGGGCAGCGCCGCACCCAAGGGCGCGCCGCCATGGAAAAAAGGTTGGCACAGGCCCGATGGCAAGGGCTTGAGCGCGGCCGCGCAAAATCGCGGATTCGATGGAGAAGAATCACGCTGAAGTCGCGCAGACCTCGGGCGTGTAAAGCTGAACCACTCAGCTGTGCAACTCGCGACGGCGAATGCATGCGGCGCATTGCCGGAGTGACGGGAGCGCCCGACGGGCGGCGCTCGAACAGTCGGGGGTGGTGCGGAGAAGCCGGTTTGAGACTGCCTGGTGATGCCGGTATTGCGAATGCGGGATACAGCTATTTCAATATGATGCCTTAAATGGGCCTGGTTGGATAGCAAAAACTTCCACGCGTGCGCAAAACGCCCAGCCGGCGGGGCTTTGCGGGCAATGACGAGGTGCCGGCGACGGGGCGCGAATAAGCGGCGCGTCGGATGCGGATCGCGCGATGGCGGCGCGGGCGCGGGTCGTCGGGTCGAGCGAGGTTGTTAGCGGGAGATGTCGACGACGCGCTTCTGCAATTCGCGCGACGCCGCCAGCGGAATGCGGGCGTCGTCCCAACTCGCCAGCCATTCGACCTCTTTCGACGTGAAGATCTGTCCGTGATTGCGCAGCGCGTATTACAGCGAATCGACGATGTGGTTGCGGATGATTTCCGGCGTGTGTTCGTCGTCGAGCGCGGCGCGCAACGCTTCGAGCGTGGCCATCTGTTGCTCCGTGAGATAGAGGTTTCTCTTATCGCACGAAAAAAATTGCATCGCCACGCGGACAAAAATCGGCAGCGAGGGTGCGCGTGCGCTGGCTCTGACTGCTACCGTTGCAGCGGCTTTTCGCAAGTGCGGCCAGCAGCGCGGTCGCGGCGACAGGACAGGGTGGCTACAATGGCGTTCGTCGCGCGAGGCCCGGTTGGGTGCGGGCGGCCAAAGTCGCTGCGTCCCGCCGGCTCTCGTCGGCGCGCCGCATCCTTCGAACACTGCGATTTCCCATGCGCAACACCAACGTGTCTCCTGTGAAAGACCTGCTGCTGGAGCGTTATGCTCCGATCGCCGACGGCATCGCCGCGCTCCTCTATCCGTGCGCCGAAGTGGTGATTCACGACTTGCGCGATCAGACCATCGCGTACCTGGTGAACAATCTGTCGAAGCTCGAAGTCGGCGGCCCGTCGGTGCTGGACGAGGCACACTACGCGGCGCGCGGCCAGACCATCGGACCGTACGAGAAGCTCAACTGGGACGGCCGGCGCATGCGCTGCGTGAGCAACATCCTGTTCGACGATGCCGGCAAGCCCGCCGGCATGCTGTGCATCAACTTCAATATCGCGGTGTTCGAGGATGTGCGCTCGACGCTCGATCTGTTCATCAAGGGCGGCAGCCTGACGGACGCGCCCGCAGACGACCTGTTCCGCGACGACTGGCAGGACCGCATCAACACGTACCTGCATACGTGGCTGCGTGAACGGCAGCTCGGGATCAATGCGCTCACGCGCGAACACAAGCGGGAAATCGTCGAGGCGCTGCATGCGCAGGGCGCGTTTCGCGGCCGCAGCTCCGCGAACTATGTGGCGGCTGTGTTGACGATGGGGCGCGCGACCGTCTACAAGATCCTGAAGCAGATGAAAGAGAGCAGCTAACGCTGCGAAGCAAGCCCCCTTGGAGGGCGCCCTGAAGGAAGCCCGCCGCGGGCGCCGCGAAGCAAGTCCCTTGAGGAGACGCCCCGACGGAAGTCCCCTTGGGGGACGCCTCGAGGGAAGCCTCTTGAAGAGACGCCGCGAAGGAAACCCACTTGACGGGCGGTTCAACCATCGCCGCGCCGAAGCGCTACGGGCTTCAATCTGCTCAACGATTTAAGGAGAGTAACAATGGTGCGTTACCGGCACTACAAAGGCGGTATTTACGAACTGGTTTGCGAAGCGACGCTCGAGTCCGATCCAACGATCACGATGATCGTCTACAAGGCCAGCAATGGTACGATCTGGACGCGTCCCGCTGCGATATTTTTCGAGCTGGTCGAACACGAAGGCGTCAAGGTGCCGCGCTTCGCACCGCTATAAGCTCACACCGCTATAACCTCGCACCGCTATAAGCCCACACGGACATAACCTCACACCGACATAACCCGGCGCGGGCGTTCAGTTCACGCGAACGCGCGGCCATGCACGACGAACAGGACACCCGAATGCGTTTATTGCTTGCCATCTTTCTGCCGTGGTTTCAATTCTTCACGATCGGCCGTCCGTTCGCGGGCATCATCTGCCTGATCCTGCAGATCACGGTGATCGGCTGGATTCCGGCCGCAATCTGGTCGGTGTATGCATTGAGCCAGTACAACACGGATAAAAAAATCTCCCGCGCGCTGGACAACAGGCGCTAAGGCCCAAGGCTCGCGATCCGCGTGGCGCGTGCGGCTCGACGCACCGCGAGTCAACTGGTCATCGTGACGGCGGCAAGCCGATTGCGTCGGGCGCTTCGATCACAAGGTCGGTTTCCGCAATCGCCACGCACGGCAGGATATAACCCTGCGTTTTTTCTTCCCGGCTGAGCCCTGGCCACTCGATCGTGTAGCGCACACGTCCGGCTGTCATCTTGCAGATGCAGGTGCGGCATGTGCCGTTGCGGCACGAGCGCGGCAAACGCAGATTCGCAAAGCCGGCGGCTTCCAGGATGGTCAGCGAATCGGGCGCCTCGAAGCTCTGGCCAAGCGGCTCGACGCGAGCGAGTGGCGGGCGGGTAGGGGCGGACATCGTGTGCGTGGTTAAAGAATTGCGCCACACTTTACACGGGATGCGCGCCGCGACCCGCATGACCCCCGCATGTCCCCTTCAATGCGTTGTGCCGCCGCGCCGCAAATAACGGTACACGGTATTGCGCGACAGTCCCAACTCGCGCGCCGCCGCCGACACATTGCCGTCGAGCCGCGCGAGCGTTTGCGCGATCAGCGCGGCCTGCCAGTCTTCCATCCGCGCCGGCGTCTCGTGGGCAGACGCATGCGCCGCGCTGCGCCGATCATCGTCGTTGTCCGCATCGGCTGGTTGCGCTTGCGCGATGGCATCAGCCGCCGCATCGATGCAGTCCTGCCAGAAGTCGTCCGGCAAATCCTCGACGTCGATCTCCTGCGCGCCTTCGGCCATGATGCTCGCGGTGCGCAGTACGTTGGCGAGTTGCCGCAGATTGCCCGGCCAGCGGCATTGCGCAAACCGCTCGAGCACGGTGGCCGACACGCGCCGCGGCAAGCGTTCGCCATCCGGCTGCAAGGCCAGCATGCGCGTGATGAGCGCGGCAAGATCGGTGCGCTCGCGCAGCGCCGGCAAGGTCACGACGAGCCCGTTGATCCGGTAATACAGATCTTCGCGGAAGGTGCCCGCTTCGATCATCGCGCGCAGGTTGCGGTGGGTCGCGCAGACGATGCGCAAATCGACCGGAAGCGCCCGCGTCCCGCCGAGCGGCACGACGGTGCGCTCCTGCAGCACGCGCATCAGCCGCACTTGCTGCGCGAGCGGCATATCGCCGATCTCGTCGAGAAACAGCGTGCCGCCGTCGGCTTGCACAATCTTGCCGACGCTGCCGCGTTTTTTCGCGCCGGTGAATGCGCCGTCCTCGTAACCGAACAGCTCCGCTTCGATCAGCGTGTCGGGCAACGACGCGCAATTCACCGCGACGAACGGCGCGGCCCGCCGCGGCGAATCGTGATGGATCGCGCGTGCGAGCCACTCCTTGCCGGTGCCGGTTTTGCCGAGCACGAGAATTGGAATATCGCGGCCGCGCAGTTTGGCGACTCGCCGCAGGATCGCCGCGACTTGCGCGTCGCCGGTGTCGAGCGTCTCGAGGGTGGCGAGCGGCGCAGGCTCGGCGGCGCGTGGCGCATGACGGGGGCCGCCGCAGAGCGGCACGCGCGACGTGCCGGCGAAGTCTTCCGCAAGAGCGACGTAACGCGGCGCGGCATAGTCGCCGCGCGCCACCACCCGTACGCCGCTGGGCAGCGTCAATACGATGCTTTCGCCGGGCGCGCGTGCGATCTGCTGCAATAGCTGCGCGAAGGGCACGCCGAACAGCGCGTCGAACGGTTGCCGTTGCAGCCCGGCGAGCGGCTTGCCGAACTGGAACAGCGCGCTGCGATTGGCCGCCAGAAACGTGCCGTCCGGTGCGAACGCCGCGAGCCCTTCGAACAGCGTGCCAATGAATTCCGCGTGCGCATGAAAGTGCACGCGGATCGCGTCGGCGAACTGATTGGAGAACAGATGATTTTCGATCATCTGCGCCGACATCCTCACTAGCGCGAGCGTGTGCTTATGGAAGCCGCGTGTGTCGCCGCTTACATCGAGCGCGCCGATGGTGCGCCCGAACGGGTCCGCAATCGGTGCGCATGAGCAGGTAAGAATCCGGTTCGCGTGCAGAAAGTGCTCATCCGCATGCACGACGGTCGGCTGTGCGTCGACCAGCGCGGTGCCGATCGCGTTGGTTCCGCGATCCGCCTCGGCCCATGACACGCCCGGACACAACGCGACGCGATTGGCTTTCTCGACGAAGTCGCTGTCGCCGAGACTGTGCAGGATCACGCCGTGATCGTCGGTGAGCAGCACCATGCTTTGGGTGTCGACGATCTGCGCGTGCAGCGTCTCCATCACGGGCAGCGCATGCGTATACAGCGATTGGTTGCGCTCGACCAGCTCGCGCAGCGCGAGCCGGCGCAGCGGTTGAAAGTCCGGCGTCTCCGACGCGCGCAGACCGATGTCGAGGGAGCGCGCGTGAGCTTGCGCGATGACATCGGGCCGACCGAGGCGGGCCGGCATGGCAGAGCGATGGGTCAAGGCATGTCTCCGGTGATCGGACGCGCGGCGGGTACCTTGCCCACCGTTCAATGCCGCAGCGCAACATGCGCGCTTGCGGCCGAACACCGATCTTACAGGACGATGCGCGCCGCGGTCGGCAGCGAAAACACGGAGCCGATACCCGCCATGCGCACCAACACAGCGCGCCAAACTCCGGATTTGCGCACGCTGAAAGGTAAACTTGCGCCGCGCCCGAACTCGTCTAAAGTGAATCAATTCACCTCGCAGCGTGCGAACTACGACTGCATCGCGGCGCGGTGACGGGCCCGCGTCGTCAGCATTGGACAAGGAGGAGGGAGCTGCTGGCGCGATCAGATGCAACCGGCGCGCGCACTACCCAGCCATACCCCGCGCGGCACCAACCATGCAGGTGACTCCCATGCAGATCCTATTCCCCAATGAAACTCCTGAATATTCAGGTCGCGAACTCACCTTGGCGTTCCCGGCGGTGGTCGATGGGCAGAGGGTGGAATGCATGATCACGGCGGAGGCACTGGAAGATCACTTCGGCGCCGCATCCCCGCGTCTGGAGGACATGGTTCGTGCATTCGACGAGCACCGCGCACGGATCGAGGCCGCCACGCGCCGTCTGCTGTCGGAGACGCAGGCGCAATGCCTCGTGCTCAGGAGCGGCTACGTGCGGTTCTATGAGGCGAACTGGCGCAACTGACTGAAACCGCTTGCGGCGTTCGCCACCTCGCGAACGCCCGGGTGACAGTCAAGGCCGCGCGACAACCACAGGTTCTGCAAACTGCGCGCGGCGCTTACCGTTCAAGCGTGCCGCCGCCGTGGGTGCCGCTGTCGTCACGAGCGCGCGTGCAGGCGTTTTTTCGGGCGTTGCAGCCCAATCCGTGCCCGAAATCGCGCGCTCGAATCTGCGCGATACGGTTGGTCACGTCCCCACTGCGCCTATTCGCTGCCGAGGTAGAAGTAGCGGAACAGGAAAATCGCCGCGATGACCCACACCACCAACTTGACCTTGCGCGCCTGGCCGGTCAGCAGCTTCAGCCCGGCATACGAGATGAAGCCGAACGCAACGCCATTGGCGATCGAATAGGTGAACGGCATCAGCAGCGCGGTCAGCGCGGCCGGCACGACTTCGGTGGCGTCGTGCCACGGCAGGTCGAGCATTTCGCGCAGCATCAGGCACGACACGTACAGCAGCGCCGGCGCGGTTGCGTAGCCGGGCACCACGCCCGCCAGCGGCGCGAAGAACAGCGCCGCGAGGAACAGCACGGCGACCGTCAGCGCGGTGACGCCGGTGCGTCCCCCTGCCTGCACGCCCGACGCGCTTTCGATGTACGCGGTGGTCGACGAGGTGCCCAGCAGCGAGCCGGCCAGAATCGCGGTGCTGTCGGCGAGCAGCGCGCGGTTCAGGCGGTGCATCTTGCCTTCGACCAGCAGCCCGGCGCGATTGGCCACGCCCATCAGCGTGCCGGTCGCATCGAACAGCTCGACGAGGAAGAACACCAGCACCACGTTCAGCACGCCGGTGGACAGCGCGGCGCGAATGTCGAGCTGGAACAGCGTCGGCGCAATCGACGGCGGCATGGAGACGACGCCATGGAACTGGTTGCCGCCGAAGAAAAAGCTCAGCACGGTCACCCCGACGATGCCGATCAGGATCGCGCCGCGCACCCGCAGGTAGTCGAGCGTGACGATCGCGAAGAAGCCGATGATTGCGAGCACCACGTGCGCGTCGTGCAGATTGCCGAGCGTGACGAGCGTGGCCGGATTGCCGACCACCACGCCGGCCGACTTCAGCGAAATGATCGCGAGGAACAGGCCGATACCGCCGGTGATGGCAATGCGCAGTGAATGCGGAATCCCCTTGACGATCACTTCACGCACGCGAAACAGCGTGACGATCAGGAACAGGCAGCCGGAGATGAACACCGCGCCGAGCGCGGCCTGCCAGGTGAAGCCGAGGCCCTTCACGACGGTGTACGCGAAGTACGCGTTCAGGCCCATGCCGGGCGCGAGCGCGATCGGGTAGTTCGCATACAGGCCCATGATCAGCGAGGCCAGCGCGGCCACGATGCAGGTCGCGACGAACACGGCGTCCTTCGGCATGCCGGCGTCGCCGAGAATCGCCGGGTTGACGAAGATGATGTAGGCCATCGTCAGGAAGGTGGTCATGCCGGCGAGCACTTCGGTGCGCAGATCGGTGCCGGCGGCGTCGAAGCCGAAGTAGCGTTTTATCGAGTCCATGAGGCGGGTTTCTCGTCGTTCAGAAAGCGTTTCTTGTGGTTGAGGCTGAGGCAGGCGAGCTCGGGCGGCCGGGCGGGCCGTTGCGCGCGCCGCGGTGCTACGGGCGGATTGTAATCACGAATGGCGGGCGCACGCCGTGCCGGGTGGCCGAATCGGGCTGTCGAGGCGCATCAGGCCGGTGGTTCGTCTGTCGAGTGTGGCGTCGGCGCATCAGCGCGTGGCGTTTGCCGCGCCAGCCAGCGATCCAGTTCCCCCGCAAAACTCTTGCCGTCGCGCGGGCTGAAGGCGGGCGGCCCGCCCGTGTCGACGCCGCTGCTGCGCAGCTGGTCGAGCATCGCGCGCATGCGCAGCCGCTCCTCGATCGTGTCGGGGCTGTACCAGTTGCCGCGCGGGTCGAGCGCCTGCGCGTGCTTCGCGAGGACGGCCGCGGCGAGCGGGATGTCGGCGGTGATGACGAGGTCGCCCGCGGCGACGCGCTCGGCGATCAGGTCGTCGGCGGCGTCGAAGCCGGCCGGCACCTGGATCGCGCGGATCAGCGGCGACGGCGGCACGCGCAGGAACGCGTTGGCGACCAGCGTCAGCGACATGCCGGTGCGGCGCGCGGCGCGATACAGCATGTCCTTGATTACGACCGGACAGGCGTCCGCGTCAACCCAGATTGGCATCGTTCGGATTCCGGCTGCGGGGGTGTCGAAGGGGCGCAATGATACCTTGCCGGCGCGCGCAGTGCAGCGGCAAGCGCATCGCAGAGGGTGGGGCAGCAGCGTAACAGCCGGGCGGCATGCGCAGCCTCATATGCCCGCGACCGTTGCGATAGCGGGCAGTCCGGCATGCCATGGGTGACGGATGCACGCGCTACTGCGTCGTCGTCTGACCGGCGTGCTGCGCACGCCGCTCCGCGACGATGCGGCCCGCGCGTTGCGCATTTTCCGGATAGTTGATCCAGTCGAGCGGGTCGTAGCCCGCGTCGAGCCATTCGATCAGGTCGGCCCTGACCTGGGCGCGCGTTTTCGGCGCCGACGGATCGTTGGGCTGCGCGAAGGACTGCGCCAACGCGGTGCCGATGCTCACGGCGGCCAATAGCGCGCCGAGTCCAACTCGAGAAAGCATGTTCATGATGAGCTCCCAGGGAGCGGTTAACAACGAAGAAGCAACGAAGAAGCAACGAAGAAGCAACGAAGCAACGAAGCAACGAAGGCCGGCATTCTGGCTTTCAGCCGTCTTGCGAGCAAGACGATGGGCGGCAATGCACCATTTCGTCAGCGCCGCCAACGCCCGTCCCACCCGGTTCATGGCGCCGATGGTTTGCTGAAGCGGTCCAGCACCGCGCTCAGCAGATCGATCGGCAGCGGAAACACAATCGTCGAATTCTTGTCGGCGGCAATCGTCGTGAGCGTTTGCAGGTAACGCAACTGCATCGCCTGCGGCTGCCGCGCGAGTGTCTGCGCCGCTTCCAGCAGATGCTGCGAAGCCTGCAATTCGCCTTCCGCGTGAATCACCTTGGCGCGCCGCTCGCGCTCGGCTTCAGCCTGACGGGCGATCGCGCGGATCATGGTTTCGTTGATGTCCACGTGCTTGATTTCGACGATCGACACCTTGATGCCCCACGCGTCGGTCTGTGCATCGAGCACTTTCTGGATGTCGGTGTTCAGTTGCTCGCGTTCGGCCAGCAGTTCGTCGAGTTCGTGTTTGCCGAGCACCGCGCGCAGCGTCGTCTGCGACAGCTGGCTGGTCGCCTCGAAGTAGCGCGCCACCTGAATCACCGCCTTCTCCGGATCGACCACGCGGAAATACACCACTGCGTTGACCTTGACGGACACGTTGTCGCGCGTGATGACGTCCTGCGGCGGCACGTCGAACACGACGGTGCGCAGATCGATGCGCACCACCTGCTGCACGATCGGGATGATCAGCACGAGGCCCGGTCCCTTGACCTTCCAGAAGCGCCCGAGCATGAACACGACGCCCCGTTCGTACTCCCTGAAAATCCGCACCGACGACGCAATCAGCGCGGCGGCCAGCAGGATCAGAATGCTGGTGAAGCCGAATGTGAAACCGATCATGAACGTTCTCCCTGGATTGGTTCGGTGGGCGCGACGGGCACCACGGTCAGCGTCAGTCCGCGCCGCGCGGTGACGCGCACTGACTGGCCCGCCGCGACCGGCGCCGTGCTGGACACCCGCCAGCGCTCACCCTGCACGCGTGCCCAGCCGGCCGGCGCGCCGCCCGTCGTGGGGTCCCCGGGCGCGAGACCGCCGTCGAGCACCACCCCGACGCAGCCGATCAGCCCTTCCGAACCGGTCACCACAGGCCTGCGTCGCGCGCGCAGCGCGAGCCTCGACACCCCGAGCACGAACACCACGCTGAACACGACGACGGCGGCGATCAGCGACAGGGGGATGCCGTAGCCGGGCACGTCGGTGTCCATCAGCATCAACGCGCCGACCACGAACGCGACCACGCCGCCGAAGCCGAGCGAGCCGAAGGTCGGCAGGAACGCCTCGCCGATCAGGAACGCGATGCCGAGAAAGATCAGGCCGAGGCCGACGTAGCTGACCGGCAGCATCTGCATCGCGAACAGGCCGATCAGCAGACTGATCGCGCCCACCACGCCGGGCAGCACGAAGCCGGGATTGGCGAATTCGAAAAACAGGCCATACATGCCGAGCATCAGCAGGAGCAGCGCGACGCTGGGATCGGTGATCACTGCGAGGAAACGGCTGCGCCAGTCGGGTTCGAGCGTGATGAGTGGCGCGTGCGCGGTGTGCAGCGTGATGTTGCCGGTGATGGTGGCGATGGTACGGCCGTCCACCTGGCGCAGCAGATCGGGCACGTCGCGCGCAACCACGTCGACCACGTGCTGCGCGAGCGCGTCCTGAGCCGACAGGCTGACGGCTTCGCGGACCGCGCGCTCGGCCCAGTCGATATTGCGCCCGCGCATTTGCGCGAGGCCGCGGATGTAGGCGGCGGCGTCGTGGACCTGCTTGCGCATTTCGGTCGATTGGCTGTCGAGCGGCAAGGCACCGCTCGCCGCAGTGGCCGGCGCGGACGCCGGTGGGTTCGATGCAGCAGTGCCGGTTGCAGGATTGGCGCCCGGCATCCCGGGCGTACCCGGCATCCCTGGTGTTGCCGGGTTTGTTGGCGTTGCTGGCGTCCCGCCGCCGCCAGGCGGCTCGGCCCCGCCGATTCCCACCTGGATCGGCGTCGCCGCGCCGAGGTTGGTGCCCGGCGCCATCGCCGCGATATGGCTGGCGTAGACGATATAAGTTCCGGCACTCGCCGCGCGTGCGCCGCTCGGCGCGATGAAGGTGGCAACCGGCACCGGCGAGCCGAGAATTGCCTTGATGATCTGCCGCATCGACGTGTCCAGCCCGCCTGGCGTATCGAGCTGCAGCACCGCGAGCTGCGCGCGTTCGTCGGCGGCGCGCCGCAGGCTGCGCGCGATGAAGTCCGCGCTGGCCGGACCGATCGCGCCGTTCACCGGAATCACCACGACGCTGTTCGGTACCGCTGCCCGCAGCGGCGGCGCGAATTCGCACCACGCGAATCCGCACGCCAACAGCACCCCGAGCGCGACGATGCCGCGCATCAACCGGCCCACGATCACGCCACGGATAAGCGGCATGCGCGAACCAGACCGCCGGAACGGGAGACGTGGATACGTGCTCATCGCTGATGGCCGCCGCGCCCGGTCGACGGGCATCGACCAGCGCGGGCCGATATCCCAAAGAAGGCTGGCCTGCCGCTTACAGCTTAGTCCGATTCCGTGCGGCGCGTGAGTTCCGCCCGCGCCGGCCGGTAGTCGGTCGGCCGCATGCCGGTCCACTTGCGAAACGCGCGATGAAACGCGCTCGGCTCGGCAAAGCCCACCGCGCTGGCGATGTCCGCAATCGTGCGAGCGGTGCCTTGCAACTCGCCGATCGCGATGTCGCGCCGCAAGTCGTCCTTGATCGACTGGTACGTATAGCCTTCGTGTTTCAAATGCCGTCGCATCGTGGCTTCGGCGACGTGCAGGCGGGCGGCCATCTGATCGGCGGCGGGCCAGCCGGCCATCGGCAGCGCGCGCAGCGTCTTGCGCACGCGCGCCGCGAGCGAGCCCGCATTGCGATACTTGACGATGAAGCTGCCCGGTGCGTCGCGCAGGAATGGCCTGGCTGAGCGCGTGGTCTGGACTACCGGCAATTCGAGAAAGGCCGGCGCGAGATCGACGTACGACTCGGCTGCGTCGAATCTCATCTGATCGCAGAACATCAGCCGGTATTCGTGCACAGCGGGCGGCTCGGCGCAGCGAAAGCGCGCTTCGAGCAACGGAATGCGCCGCCCGACCAGCCAGCACACCAGGCCGTACACGAGGATGAAGTAGGTCGCGTAGGCGAACATGGCCGGTGCCGGCGCGCCGTCGCGTTCGACGAATCTGAGCCGCACGCGCTGCGCGTCGGTCTCGATGCGCACGCCGAGATCGTCGAGCACCAGCCGCATGAAGCCGACCGCACGCGCCAGCGCCTGCGCGCCGTTGCGCGCGCTCAACGCGGTTTGCGTCATGGCGATGAAGCTGCCGCATTTCATGCGATGCGAATCCTGGCCGAAGAACTCGTCGTCGAGCGCACGCGCAATCGCGACCCACAGCGCGCCGTACTGCGCCGACGACACCCGGCTCTTCGGCGACGCGAGCATCGGCGCGGCGATGCCGGCGGCTTCCGCGAGCGGCAGCGCATCGAGGCCGCGCGAGCGCGCGAGCGCGAGGGTTTCCTCGACCAGACTGACGGAGATAGTGCCCTTGTCGTTTTTCATGCGCGGGTGGCCTGGCTGGCAAAAGCGCTCAACATGTTTGCTGGGATGGTCCGGCGGGCCGGCGAAATGGCGGCCTGCGCAGCACCGCATGGTATCAGCATGGCAAAAGCGCTCAGCCAGAATGATCGCGCTGAGCATCGAACCGCGCCGGCGGCTTGCCTACACTTGCCCTCACGCGAAATGCAGCGCTGGCTGCATCGACACACCACCGCGAGGCGGCGCAAGCGTCGCGATCGGACGAGACAGCACAGGACCGGACCCATGGACAGCTTCTACACCGACGAACAAAGGATGATTCGCGACGCCGCTCGCGACTTCGCCACCGAGCGGCTCGCACCTTACGCAGCGCAATGGGACCGCGACGCGCAACTGCCCACGGAGGTCGTCGCGCAGATGGGCGAGCTCGGCTTTCTCGGCATGATCGTGCCATCGGAGTGGGGCGGTTCGTACACCGACTACATCGCCTATGCGCTCGCGCTCGAGGAGATCGCGGCCGGCTGCGCCGCGTGCGCGACGCTGATGAGCGTGCACAACTCGGTCGGCTGCGGGCCGATCCTCAACTTCGGCAGCGACGCGCAGAAAGACCGCTATCTGCAGGACCTCGCGACCGGCCGCCAGATCGGCGCGTTCTGCCTGACCGAGCCGCAGGCCGGCTCCGAGGCGAACAATCTGCGCTCGCGTGCGGTGCTGCGCGACGGCCAATGGATTCTCAACGGCAGCAAGCAGTTCGTGACCAACGGCGCGCGTGCCGATCTCGCGATCGTGTTCGCCGTCACCGATCCCGAGCGCGGCAAGCGCGGCCTGTCCGCGTTCATCGTGCCGACCGGGACGCCCGGCTTCAACGTCGGCAAACCGGAGCACAAGCTCGGCATCCGCGCGTCCGACACCTGTCCGATCGCGCTCGACGACTGCGCGGTGCCCGAGGCCAATCTGCTCGGCGAACCGGGCGACGGCTTGCGCATCGCGCTGTCGAATCTCGAAGGCGGGCGCATCGGCATCGCCGCGCAGGCGGTCGGCATTGCGCGGGCCGCGTTCGACGCCGCGCGCCGCTATGCGAACGAGCGCGTGCAGTTCGGCAAGCCGCTCAAGGATCATCAGACCATCGCCAACATGCTCGCCGATATGGCCACGCGCCTGAACGCCGCGCGTCTGCTCGTGCATCACGCGGCGCGGCTGCGCTCGGCGGGTAAGCCGTGTTTGTCGGAGGCATCGCAGGCGAAGCTGTTCGCGTCGGAACTGGCCGAGGAAATCTGCTCGAACGCGATCCAGATTCACGGCGGCTATGGCTATCTCGAGGACTACGCGGTGGAGCGCCACTACCGCGACGCTCGCATCACGCAGATCTACGAAGGAACCAGCGAAGTGCAGCGCATGGTGATCGCGCGGCATGTGTAGGCCTGAGGAGACGCGATTCACGCGGCGTTTGAGCGCACAATGGCTTGCGCGTCGTGCGTGAGTGAGGCACGGGCGCGGCACAGCGGGGCAAAAAGACACAGGAGACGACGATGACTACAGCGAAAGGCTTTTTCGAAGCGCGCGATCTGTTATTGCGCCATCGAACCGACTACGACCGGGCGTACCGCGAATTCGCGTGGCCGGCGCTGGGCGAATTCAACTGGGCGCTCGACTACTTCGACGTGATCGCACGCGACAATCACAACCCCGCGCTGTGGATCGTCGACGATCCAACCGGCGATGGCCTGTGCCTGTCGTATGCGCAGATGTCGGAGCGCTCGGCGCGCATGGCGAACTTTCTGCGCGGCGCGGGCGTGGGTCGCGGCGATCGCGTGCTGCTGATGCTGCCGAACCGCGTCGAACTGTGGGACGTGATGCTCGCGGCGATGAAGCTCGGCGCGATCGTGCTGCCCGCCACCACCCAGCTGTCCGCCGACGACGTGCGCGACCGCGTGCAGATCGGCGGCGCGAAGTTCGCGGTGGTCGATAGCGCGGAGCTGGCCAAGTTCGAGACGCTCGACGTGCCGCTCACGCGCTTCTCGGTCGGCGCGCCGTGCGACGGCTGGATCGATCTGTCCGCCGCCAGCCAGGCGTCGCCGCATTTCACACCCGACGGCATCACGCGCGCCAGCGACGCGCTGCTGCTGTACTTCACGTCGGGCACTACGTCGAAGCCGAAGCTGGTCGAGCATACGCATCAAAGCTATCCGGTCGGGCATCTGTCGACGATGTACTGGATCGGTCTGCAACCGGGCGACATCCATTGGAACATCAGCTCGCCCGGCTGGGCCAAGCACGCGTGGAGCTGCTTCTTCGCGCCGTGGAACGCGCAGGCCTGCGTGTTCGTCTTCAACTTCGCGCGCTTCGTGCCGAAAGACACGCTGAACGTGCTGGTGCGCTTCAACGTCACCACGCTGTGCGCGCCGCCCACGGTCTGGCGCATGCTGGTCCAGGAACACCTCGCCGACTATCCGGTCAAGCTGCGCGAGATCGTCGGCGCCGGTGAGCCGTTGAATCCGGAGATCATCGAACGGGTCCGGCACGCATGGGGCATCACGATTCGCGACGGCTTCGGCCAGACCGAGACCACCTGCCAGATCGGCAACTCGCCGGGCCAGCCGGTCGTGCCCGGTTCGATGGGGCGTCCGCTGCCGGGCTACCGGATCGAGCTGCTCGACGCCGACGATCAGCCCGTGACCGAAGGCGAAATCGCGTTGCCGCTCGCCGCGCGTCCGCTGGGTCTGATGACCGGCTACGCGAACAATGCGAATGCCACCGCGCAGGCAATGCGCAACGGCTTCTACCGCACGTCCGATGTCGCGATGCTGCGCGACGACGGCTACTACGTCTATGTCGGCCGCGCGGACGACGTGTTCAAATCATCCGATTACCGGCTCAGTCCGTTCGAACTGGAAAGCGTGCTGATCGAGCACGAGGCGATCGGCGAGGCGGCCGTGGTGCCGAGCGCCGACGCACTGCGGTTATCGGTGCCCAAGGCCTTCGTCACGGTACGTCAGGGCTACGAGGCCGGGCCCGAACTCGCACGCGCCGTCTTCGCGTTTTCGCGCGCAAAGCTCGCGCCGTACAAGCGGATTCGTCGGTTGCAATTCAGCGAGCTGCCCAAGACCATCTCCGGCAAGATCCGCCGCGTCGAGTTGCGACGCCGCGAAATGGAGCGCGCGGCCGAACCCGCGCGTCTGCCGGACGAGTACTGGGAAGAGGATTTCCCCGATCTGCGCTGATTGTTTTCATTCACCGTTTCTTCAGTCTCTCTTACTCTCCGGCCGCCGCGCGGCCATAGCACAGGAGTTTCAGCATGAGCGCAACTGCTTCTTCGAACCTGGCCGGGCGCAATGACGCCAATAGCGGTGGCAACATTGGCACCACAGCCACCGTCAAGCTGCTGATCAACGGCGAGTTCGTCGAATCGACAACCAGCGAATGGCGCGACATCGTCAACCCCGCCACGCAGCAGGTGCTGGCGCGCGTGCCGTTCGCCACCACCGACGAAGTCGACGAAGCGATCAGGAGCGCGCACGCCGCGTTCAAGACGTGGAAGGACACGCCGATCGGCGCGCGCATGCGCATCATGCTGAAGTACCAGGCGCTGATTCGCGAGCATATGCCGCGCATCGCGAAGACCCTCAGCGCCGAGCAGGGCAAGACGATCCCCGATGCCGAAGGCGACATCTTTCGCGGACTCGAAGTGGTCGAACACGCGTGCTCGATCGGCACGTTGCAGCAGGGCGAATTCGCGGAAAACGTGGCGGGCGGCGTGGACACCTACACGCTGCGTCAGCCGCTCGGCGTCTGCGCCGGCATCACGCCGTTCAACTTCCCCGCGATGATTCCGCTGTGGATGTTTCCCATGGCGATCGTGTGCGGCAATACCTTCGTGCTCAAGCCGTCGGAGCAGGACCCGCTGTCGACGATGCAGCTGGTCGAGCTCGCACTCGAAGCCGGTGTGCCGAAGGGCGTGCTGAACGTGGTGCACGGCGGCAAGGACGTGGTCGACGCGCTCTGCACGCACGAACTGGTGAAAGCGATTTCGTTCGTTGGTTCGACCGCGGTCGGCACGCACGTGTATCGCCTTGGCAGCGAACACGGCAAGCGCGTGCAATCGATGATGGGCGCGAAAAACCACGCGGTGGTGCTGCCCGACGCGAACCGCGAGCAGACCTTGAACGCATTGGCCGGCGCGGGCTTCGGCGCGGCCGGGCAGCGCTGCATGGCGACCTCGGTGGTGGTGCTGGTGGGGGCGGCGCAACAGTGGCTGCCCGAGTTGGTCGCCAAGGCGAAGACGCTCAGGGTCAATGCGGGCAATGAGCCGGGTACCGACCTCGGCCCGGTGGTCTCACGCGCGGCTAAGCAACGCGTACTCGGGCTGATCGAAGCGGGGGTGACAGAAGGCGCGACGCTCGCGCTCGACGGCCGCGACGTGAAGGTGCCTGGTTACGAGCAGGGCAACTTCATCGGCCCGACGGTGTTCACCGATGTCACCGCCGAGATGGAAATCTACCGCACCGAGATTTTCGGCCCGGTGCTGGTGGTGCTGAACGTCGCCACGCTTGACGACGCAATCGCGCTCGTCAACCGCAATCCGTTCGGTAACGGCGTCGGCCTGTTCACGCAGAGCGGCGCGGCGGCACGCAAATTCCAGAGCGAGATCGATATCGGCCAGGTCGGCATCAACATTCCGATTCCGGTGCCGGTGCCGTTTTTCAGCTTCACCGGCTCACGCGGCTCGAAGCTCGGCGACCTTGGCCCGTACGGCAAGCAGGTGGTGCAGTTCTACACGCAGACCAAGACCGTCACGGCCCGCTGGTTCGACGACGACACGGTCAACGACGGCGTCAACACGACCATCAGCCTGCGCTGATCGGCCCGCCCGACACGCAGATACACACAGGCATACGGAGGCGGCAATCATGAAGATTGGCTTTATCGGACTCGGCAACATGGGTGCGCCGATGGCGCGCAACCTGCTGAAGGCGGGCCACGCGGTGCGCGTGTTCGACCTCGACGCGCAAGCCGTGCAGGCGCTCGTCGATGCGGGCGCGCAGGCGGCCGGCTCGCCCAAGGCGGCCGCGACCGATGCGGAGTGCGTGATGACCATGCTGCCCGCCGCCGCGCATGTGCGCAGCGTGCTGAGCGCTGACGACGGCGTGCTCGCGGGCATTGCGAAGGGCGTGACGATCATCGATTCGAGCACGATCGATCCCGCCAGCGTGAAAGCGTTCGCCGAGCTGGCGGCGCGCCACGGCAACAGCTTCGTCGATGCGCCGGTATCGGGCGGCACCGGCGGCGCGGCGGCGGGCACGCTGACCTTCATGGTCGGCGGCAGTGCGAGCGCGTATGAAGAGGTCAAGCCGGTGCTGGCGGCGATGGGCAAAAACATCGTGCATTGCGGTGATACCGGTACGGGCCAGGTGGCGAAGATTTGCAACAACCTCGTGCTCGGCATCACGATGGCGGGCGTGGCCGAGGCGATGTCGCTGGGCGAGGCGCTCGGCATCGATGCGAAGGTGCTGGGCGGCATCATCAACACGTCGACCGGGCGCTGCTGGAGTTCGGATACGTATAACCCGATGCCCGGCGTGATCGACAGCGCGCCGTCCACGCGCGGCTACACCGGCGGCTTCGGCACCGACCTGATGCTCAAGGACCTCGGCCTCGCCACCGACGCTGCGCGCTTTGCGCATCAACCGGTCTATCTCGGGGCGCTCGCGCAGCAGCTTTATCAGACGATGAGCAGCAAGGGCGCGGGACGCCTGGACTTTTCCGCGGTCATCAAGCTCTATCGCGACGATGGGCGCGACGCCAGCAACAGCAACGGCGGAGGCGCGTGATGATCGAACTCGACTACGCGCACGACGGTGCCGTCGCGCAACTGACGCTCACACGACCACCCGCGAACGCGTTTACGCCTGATGGCCTGCTGCAATTGCAGCGGACCATCGAACGTCTGAACGCCGACGCTCGCGTGCGGGCCGTCGTGATCACCGGCGCCGGACCGAAATTCTTCAGCGCGGGCGCTGACCTGAACAGCTTCGCCGATGGCGACCGCGAAGTTGCGCGCCACGCGGCGGCGCGCTTCGGCGCGGCGTTCGAAGCCTTGCAGAACGCGCGGCCGGTGGTGATCGCCGCGATCAACGGCTACGCGATGGGCGGCGGACTGGAGTGCGCGCTCGCGTGCGATATCCGCATCGCGGAGCGCCATGCGTTGCTGGCGTTGCCTGAGACCGCGGTCGGTCTGCTGCCGTGCGGTTGCGGCACGCAGACGTTGCCGTGGTTGGTCGGCGAAGGCTGGGCCAAGCGGATGATTCTCACCGGCGAGCGCGTCGATGCGGCGACCGCGCTGCGCATCGGTCTCGTCGAGGACGTGGTGGAGCAGGGCGCGGCGCGCGACGCCGCGCTCACCATGGCCGCGCGTGTCGTGGGTCTGAGCCCGCAAGCGGTCGGCTTCAGCAAGCACCTGATTCATCAGGCGCGCAACGGCGTGCCGCGTGCCGCGGCGTTGGCGCTGGAACGCGAACGTTTCGTCGATCTGTTCGACGGCGCCGATCAGCGCGAAGGCGTCAACGCGTTTCTTGAGAAACGCACGCCGCGCTGGCAGGCGGCGCAACCTCAGCCGACGGATCACGTCGCCCACTCTGCATACGCACAGCAGGAGACCCACCGATGAGCGCCTTGCAAAGCGTCGTGCTCGATACGGGCAGCGAAGGGCAACGCGAGATTCTGTTTCGCGTCGTCAACCGGGTGGCGATCATTACGCTGAATCGGCCGGCCGCGCTCAATGCGCTGTCGCACGCGATGGTGCGTGAGCTCGCCGTGCTGGTCGAACATTGCCGCAGCGACAGCAGCATCGTCGCGGTAGTGCTGAAAGGCGCGGGCGCGAAGGGCTTTTGCGCAGGCGGCGACGTGCGCGAAGTGCATCGACTCGCGAAGAGTGGCGATCATCGCTGGCTGGCGTTTTTCATCGACGAGTACCGGCTCGATTACGCGCTGCACACGTTTCCGAAACCCGTGGTCGCGCTGCTCGACGGCATTGCGATGGGCGGCGGCATGGGGCTCGGTCAGGCGGCGCGGCTGCGCATCGTCACCGAGCGCAGCAAGATCGCGATGCCGGAGACGCGCATCGGCTTTTTGCCGGACGTCGGCGCGACGCGGTTTCTGAGCGTGATGCCAGCGGAGATCGAGCTGTATGTCGGGCTGACTGGCGCGAGCTTGTCGGGCGCCGATGCATTGCGCCTGCAACTGGCCGACCTGTGCGTGCCGGCCGAATGGCTCGCGAGCTTTGAAGAACGCTTGCAGCGCATGTCGCATGACGGCGATCTGATCGCCGCATTGCGGGGCGTGTTCGAGCCGCCCTGCAATATCGTCCCGCATGCGCCGTTGACGGCGTTGACGCAATTGATGCTGCGGCACTTCGATCGGCGTTCGAGCGTCGAACGGATGGTCGCGACGTTGCGCCACGACCTGGAGCGCGAGCCGCCGCGCGAGGTGAAGCAGTGGTTGCAGTCCACCTACGAGGCCATGACCGCTCACTCGCCGACCATGCTGTGCGTGACGCGCGAGGCGCTATTGCGCGGCCGGCAGATGACGCTCGCCGAGTGCTTCCGGATGGAACTGGGTATCGTGAAACGGGTGATCGAGGACGGCGACTTCTGTGAAGGGGTGCGGGCGCAATTGCTCGACAAGGATCGCAAAGCGCGCTGGGCGCCCGCCACGCTCGCCGAAGTGCGGGCCGAACGGGTTAGGCATTTTCTGACTTCGCCGTGGAAGACGGAGGCGCATCCGCTAGCCGGGTTGGGGGCGGCGTAGCGGTGAGGCGCGCAGCGCGTTGCACCCACCTCAACTTTCGCCGACGACATCACCCTGTGGCACACCGGTTAGACGCGCATCGCGCTGCACACCGCGCACCCGCGATACCCAGCAAACCCCGAGCAGCGCGACGCTGACCGCCGCCCATCCGACGGTCCCATATCCGACGATCTGCCCGCCCGGCGTGCGCCGTCCACACGCGGTTGAAGTCCTGATCGACAAAGCGTGCCGCGTCCGGTTGCGACGGATCGAAGCGCGCATACGCATCGACGTTCGCGAACGCGAGCGTAAGCTTGCCGCGCTTCGGACGCAGCTTCGCGCGCAGCAACGCATCGACGACGATCGCGCCGCACACTTCGTTGCCGTGCGTGAGCGCGTTGATCATCACGTGCAGACCCGCGACACCCGAATCGAAGGTATGCACATACGCGATGCCCGTTTCGCTGAGCTCGTGCGCGGCGATGTCTGGAAACGCGAGTTCGATCGGATAGGCGCTTGGTTTGGCGTGTGCGTTCATTCGAGTCCGCCCTGGCAGAGATACTTGATCGACAGGTAATCGTCGAGGCCGTACTTCGAGCCTTCCCGCCCATAGCCCGATTCCTTCACGCCGCCGAACGGCGCGGCTTCGCTGGCGAGCGCACCCTCGTTGATCCCAACGATGCCCGCCTCCAGTTGCCGCGTAACGCGGTCGATGCGACGCATGTCCTGGCTGTAAAAGTACGACGCGAGGCCGGAAAGCGTGTCGTTGGCCGCGAGGATCGCCTCGGCTTCATCGTCGAAATGAAAAAGCGGCACAATCGGGCCAAAGGTTTCGTCGCAGCTCAGTTGCATCTCAGGCGTCGCGTCGGCGAGCACGGTGGGCGCATAGTAATTGGGACCGAGTTCGGGCAGACGCTTGCCGCCTGTTAGCACGCGCGCGCCGCGGCTTGCTGCATCGTCGACGTGACGTGCGATCTTGTCGATGGCCGGGGCGTTGATCATCGGGCCGATCTGGGCAGCCGGGTCGGTGGCCGGTGCGACCTTCAGCGCCGCGACGCGGGTGGCGAGCATATCGGCGAACCGCTCGTACACGCCCGACTGCACGTAGACGCGGTTTGGAGAGACACAGGTCTGGCCGCCATTGCGGAATTTTGCCGCGAGCAGGCCCGTGACGGCCGCATCGAGATCGGCGTCGTCGAAGACGATAAACGGCGCATTGCCGCCAAGTTCGAGCGACAGCTTCTTCAACGTGCCCGCAGATTCGCGCGCCAGATACTTACCTACGCGTGTCGACCCTGTGAACGTGATCTTGCGCACGCGGCTGTCGGCAAGCCAGTCAGCGACGGCGGGCACTGCATTCTCGCGCGATGCCGAGATCAGGTTCAGAACGCCTGCGGGCACGCCTGCCTCGTGCGCGAGCATCACGAGAGCAAATGCGGTAAGTGGCGTGTCCTCGGCCGGCTTGCCGACTACGGTGCAGCCCGCCGCGAGCGCGGGCGCGATCTTGCGCGCGATCATCGCGAGCGGGAAATTCCACGGCGTGATCGCGGCGACGACGCCGACGGGTTCCTTCACCGCGCTCATGCGCTTGCCGCGCTGCTGCTGCGGGATGATATCGCCGTAGATGCGCGTCGCTTCATCGGCGAACCACGCGACATACGACGCGCCGTACATTACTTCGCCGCGCCCTTCGGAGAAGGGCTTGCCTTGTTCGAGCGAGATCAGGCGGCCCAGCCCATCCGCGTTCTCGACAATCAGTGCATGCCAGCGATGCAGCACGGCAGCGCGATCTTTCGGCAACGTATCGCGCCAGGTGGGGAACGCACGGGCGGCGGCATCGGTGGCGGCGTGCGCATCGGCGGCGTCGCTGTCGGCGACTTGCGCGATCACTTCGCCCGTCGCCGGATTGGTGACGTCAAAGCGGTTGCCTTTCGCCGCGGCGACCCATTGGCCGTCGATGAAATTGTCGTTACGAATCAGTTCGCTCAACTCGTATCGCTTCGTCATGAGAGCACTCCTTGTGTTCGTTTGCCCAGCCGATCAGGCCAGCCGAAGTGCAATCGCCGCGCCCACTTCCGCCGTATTTGCCTTGCCGCCAAGGTCGCCCGTAAGCGGGCCTTCCTTCAGTGCGGCTTCGATCGCGGCGAGGATGGCGTCGTGCGCTTCACGTTCCTTGCCCTGGCCGTTGCCAAGGAAGTCGAGCATCATCGCCGCCGACCAGATCATCGCGATCGGATTGGCGATGCCCTTGCCCGCGATATCTGGCGCTGAGCCATGCACAGGCTCGAATAGCGACGGGAACGTGCGTTCCGGATTCATGTTGGCCGACGGCGCAATGCCGATCGTGCCCGTGCAGGCCGGGCCGAGATCCGAAAGGATGTCACCGAACAGATTGGTTGCCACCACCACGTCGAAGCGGTCCGGATTCAGCACGAAGCGCGCGCACAGAATGTCGATGTGCTGCTTGTCCCATGTGACGTCGGGATAGCGCGCGGCCATTTCAGCGGCACGTGCGTCCCACCACGGCATGCTGATCGATATGCCATTGCTCTTCGTCGCCACCGTGATCTTCTGCGCGCGGCGCTGCGCGAGATCGAACGCGAACTTCAGCACGCGCTCGGATCCCTTGCGCGTGAAGACCGACTGCTGCATCACGAGCTCGCGCTCGGTGCCTTCGAACATCGTGCCTCCTACCGACGAGTACTCGCCCTCGGTGTTCTCGCGCACGATCATGAAATCGATATCGCCCGCCTTGCGGCCGGCGAGCGGCGACGGCACGCCTTCGAAGAGACGCGCGGGGCGCAGATTGATGTACTGGTCGAACTCGCGGCGGAATTTGAGCAGCGAGCCCCACAGGGAGATGTGATCGGGCACGGTCGCGGGCCAGCCGACTGCGCCGAACAGGATCGCGTCGCAGCCTTCGAGTTGCTTCTTCCAGTCGTCCGGCATCATCTGGCCGTGCTGGGCATAGTACTCGCAGCTCGCCCATTCGATATGCTGATACGTGAGACCGATGCCGTACCGCTTGCTCACGGCGTCGAGGGCGCGCAGCGCTTCGGGCATCACTTCCTTGCCGATGCCGTCGCCGGGAATCACTGATCACTGCAATGTGATAGTTGTGGGTCATATTCGTCTCATCGTCCAGAATGTTCGGGGATGGATAGGTTTTCATACCGGCATCGGTCGCCGAGCGAAGTTGAAAGGCGCGATTTCCTGACGGCCATGTGTAAGCAGGTCGCGGGTGTGACGACGACGGACGGCCACGAACCGGAAGAAGATGCTCACCGACGAGCTCTTGAACCGCGCTTCAATCCCAGACATAGCGCAGTTCATTGCCTCGTGGTGCGTAGTCGGGGTCGACGCCTACTCAGGTGACCGGGTCGCGCAGCGTTAAGACGCCCGGCGCGCCCTAATGATGGTTCTGCGAAAAGAGCGATTCGAGCGGGTAGTGCGTCTTCACGAACGGCGTCTTGATGATGACGTAGCTGAAGTATTTCTCGATGCCGACATCGCGCTCCAGCAGCCCTTCGATGATGCTTTGATAGTGGCTGACGCTGCGCGTGACGAACTTCAGCAGATAATCGTAGCCTCCGCTCGCCAGATGGCATTCGATGATCTCGTCGACATCCTTGACTGCGTTGACGAACCTGCTGAAGTCCTCGCGGCGATGGTCGGCGAGCGTGACCTCGGTGAACACGATCTGCAGGTCGCCGAGCTTCTCGAGTTGGATCTGCGCACCGTACCCGACGATATAACCCGCTTTCTCCAGACGCTTGACGCGGATCAGGCAGGGACTGGGCGAAAGGCCGACAGCGTCCGCCAGCTCGACGTTGGTGATACGCCCTTGGATCTGCAACTGCGAGAGGAGACGCAGATCGATGCGGTCCAGCTTGCAATCGGTGCTCATCGTGATTCGGTCGCTCACACATGGCCAGGATCACTCGATGCTATCAGGCGGCCGCAGGGCGTTTGAATTCGATCGAACCCTTAAGCGCGGTGCGGACGTCCGCTTGCGCGAGCACGTCATCGAGCGTCTTCTCGAGACGTTCGAACAACAGGTCGAACTCGCTTTCCGTGTAGCACAGCGCCGGCGCGAAGCCGAGAATGTTGTCGCCGAAGGCACGGAAAACGATGCCATTACGATACGCTGCGGCCGCGATGCGGTCAGAGAGCTTCAGGGACGCGTCGAAGCCCTGCTTGGTCTCCTTGTCAGACACCAGCTCGAGCGCGCCGAGCAGGCCGCGGTGCCGCGAATCGCCGACCAGGGGATGCGCGAGCAGGGTGTCGAGTCCTTGCGCAAAGCGCGGGCCTCGCGCGACGCCGTTGGAGAGCAGGCGCCCTTCCCGATAGAGCCGAATCACTTCGAGACCGATCGCAGCGCTAACCGGATGGGCCGAGTACGTATGCCCGTGGCCGATCACTGCCGACGCGTCGCCATCAGCCATGCCCTGATAAACGGCATCCGACATCAGTACCGCGCCCATCGGCGCATAGCCCGCCGTGAGGCCCTTGGCGACCGTCATTAGGTCTGGCTCGACGCCTTCCGCTTCGCACGCGAACAGCGGTCCCGTGCGGCCGAAGCCCGTAATGACTTCGTCGGCGACAAACAGGATGCCGAGCTTGCGGCAAGCTTCGCGCATCGCCTTCAGCCAGCCGACAGGCGGCACGATCACGCCGCCGGAGCCTTGGATCGGTTCACAAAAGAACGCGGCGACGTTGTCCGCGCCGAGTGCTTTTACTTTCGCTTCCAGTGCGGAAACGGAGGCGGTGATCAGCGCGGCGGCGTCGGCGAAATCGCTGCGGTATGCATACGGCGACGGGATGTGATGTTGAGTCGGCAGCGGTACGTCGAAGTTGCGATGGAACGCGGGCAATGCCGTCAGGCCAGCGCCGATCGACGACGAGCCGTGATAGCCGCGTTGCACCGCGATGATGTGCTTCTTCGACGGGCGGCCCGTCGCGTTGTAGTAATGCGTGATGAAGCGCAGCGCGGAGTCGACGGCATCCGATCCGCCCAGCGTGAAGTACACGTGCTGCAGCGACGCGGGCGACAGCTCGACGAGCTTCGAGGCGAGTTCGATCGCTGGTTCGGAGCCGAAGTGAAAGTAGCCGGTTGCGTAGGGCAGGCGGGCCATCTGCTTCGCGGCCGCTTCGACGATGCTCTGATGGCCGTAGCCGGTGTTTACGCACCAGAGGCCGGAGAAGGCGTCGAGCAACTCGTTGCCGTCGATGTCGCGCAGGAATACGCCCTGCGCGGACTCCAGCACGGTCACGCCGCGCGCTTCGTGCGCGCGGTAGCTGACGACGGGGTGGATCAGATGCCTACGGTCGGCTTCGATGAGCGATTGAATAGACATGGTGCAGTTCTCTTCTCGGAATGGGCTTGGACAATTCCAATACTACGAGAGAGGCCTATTCGCCGATTCGCAAAATCAGCCACGGAAAAACGCAAATACGGTTTTATGCGGGGTGCGCGCAGCACTTTGTGCTTGCGCGCGATTCTGTCGGGAAAAGTACGTGTTCGGTAGCGTCAGTAGCCACGGCCGCGGTCAATTTGTCCAAGCATAGGCAAGCCGTCGAGATGACGGCGAATATTGTCCAGCACGACATCGACCGCCGTTTCCGGCCGCGTTGCGCTCGCGATATGCGGCGTGATCCGCACGTGCGGATGCGTCCAGAACGGATGCGAGTCGGCCAGCGGCTCGGGGTTGGTGACGTCGAGGATCGCGTTGTGCAACTGGCCGCTCTCCAGCGCATCGAGCAGGTCCTGTTGGTTCAACTGCGGGCCGCGCCCGACGTTGATTAAGGAGGCACCCTTCGGCAGCTTGGCGAACATGCGCTTGTCGAGCAGGCCGCGCGTCGCATCGGTGAGCGGCAGCAGACAGATCAAGATGTCGGTGCGCGCGAGGAACGCATCGAGCGCTTCGACGCCCGCGTGGCATTCGACGCCTTCGAGCCGGTGCGCCGAACGGCTCCAGCCCGCGCACGGAAACCCGAACAGCCGCAAACGTTCCAGCACCGCCGTGCCGAGCATGCCAAGCCCCAGCACGCCGACGCGCCGCGATACCGCCGCGCGCACCGGCATCTCGCGCCAGATGCGTTGCTGCTGTTGCAACGCATAATCGAACAGATCGCGATGGATGGTCAGCACGGCCTGCGTGACATACTCGACCATGCCTTCGACGATACCCGGCTCCACCATGCGCACGACAGTGATGTTCGGCGGAACGCCAGACAGATCGAACTGGTCGATGCCTGCGCCCACCGAGAAGATCACTTCGAGATTGGGCAGCGTGTGCGCCGGGTTGTCGGGCGGCTGCCAGGCGGCGAGATAACGGACGGACGCGGGGTCGCCAATATCGGGCCACAGGCGAAACGGAATATCGGGTGCCTTTACCGCGAAGAGCCGCGCCCATTGCTTGCCGCGTTCAGGATCGGCTTTGTAGAGTAGTGTCATGTTTTCGTCATCCTGATTAAATTGTCCCGGACCAGGGTCTCTTGTGGATACTCGTTAGGGGCCACTGCCAGGTCAGTCCGATAGCTCGTCACTCTGATATGTGCAAGTCGGTTGGATGGGGCGATCCTGTAGCACGAATCCGCGAGCGGCGTCGTGCGAGTCGAACCATCTAGGCATCTCCGGTTCATGCACAAAAGGACATAGGGCTAAGAAAGCGTTCCCCGGCGATTTGACGAGCGATGATCAACATGGAATCCTCACCGCCCCGTTGAGGAACACTGTTGCCGTTGCAATCGACGATGGTCTGAAGTGTATTAGCCGGAATTAGATCTGACAGGTAGTCGGGGCGGATAGAGAAGAGGCTATCAATGAGGAATGAGTTTCTCCCTGGCGAGTTCCAGTGAATCGAGGAAGGTGCGCATCGGCGTCTTGCCGTAACACCACGCTGATTCCAGGCATCAGTGAGTCGGCCTTCCTGCACATAGGATCTAGCACACCGCCTGATTAACGATACCGAATTGCCGAACGGATGCATCGGTCGGAAGCGCACCGTTGCGCGCCATCTTCACAACCGTACCGACTCGTGAAAGTCCGAGTGCTTCCAGCCACGCCGAGAGCTGGCATTCATGCGGCGTATCGATACGGACAAACGCGCCGGCGTGTAGCGAGAGCCAGTAACTGATCAGCGCCTTGGCACGGCTGGAGTCGTCGGAGTCCGGTGCCACGACCGGACCGATCGAGAAACCATGTCCGAAGCGTCGGATGAGGGCGAAACCAATCAGATCGCCATCACGGGCGAGTGCGATCCCTTGTGAGACTTCGAGGAGCGCCGGCAGGATGGTCCCGCGGTCGAGGCCGCTCGCACGCGACCCCAGCTCTATCAGGCGCGCGGTATCGTTCGAGCCAAGCGGGCGCAGCCGCTCGCCTGGAGGGAGTGAAACAAGTGGCGGCTGGAATGCGGTTCCCTGATGCTGATCAACTGTTCCAATCGCTTCAAAGCCGAGCTTCTCATACAGATGCCGGCCCTCTGCAGTTGCGTGAAGAATGACGGTCCGCTCGCCTAGTTCTTCCAGCAGCAGTTCCATGAGTTTGCGGCCAATGCCCCGGCCTTGCTGCTGCGCAGACACGATGACCATTCCGAGCGACGCGCGATCATGTCCGAACTTCCAGCAGAGCCCCGTACCAACAAGCGTTCCGCTCGCATCCTCCGCGACGAATCCCGTGCCCGCCTCAGCGACAAATTGCCAGTCTTCGACGCGATGAGGCCACCCCAGTTCACTCGACAGGGCGCGCGCGCCAGCGACGTCCAGAAGCGAAAAAGGGCGATAGACAATTTCGTGACCTGAGACCTGAGCTTCTTTTCGGCCGGACATGCCTTTCTCCTTGGCTGGATGCTTACGCCGCAACTCTCGCATTGCCTTGCTGTGTTGTCCATAACGTTGACCGGGCGGAAAGCAAATCGACGCAAACTGCAGTGTCAATGCGGAAAAAACGCGCCGCTTCTGCTAAATCAACCGTTCAGTCAGTGAGTTGTGCCGGGTCGACAGCGGTACGATTCCACCAGAGTGAAAGCAACAATTCAACGGCAGATGCGCGAGTCAAAAGGAAACGAAATGGACAGCTTCGATCCCGGCAAGGTTGCGGTGCGTTCCGGGCATTTCATCGGCGGAAAATACATCGACGAGGGTACGCAAAAGCAGCAAGTGGTTCGTCCCTCGGATGGCGTTGCCTATGCGTCGGTTCCTGTAGCCAATGCTGAAATGACAGATCGCGTGGTCGAGAATACGTGGACCGCGTGGCGTTCGAGTGGCTGGGGGCAAATCGCCCCTCGCGAACGGGCAAGGGTTCTACGCGGAGTTCGCCGACAAGATCGGCGGCGATGTCGCAGCAACCGATCACGACCACCTTGGTATGACGATAGCGGAACCGTACGGAGTGGTCGGCGCAATCGCACCGTGGAATTTCCCTCTGGTGATGGCGTCCTGGAAGCTCGCACCGGCGCTGGCGGCGGGCAATGCAGTCGTGTTGAAGCCGTCGGAGACGACACCGTTTTCGGTGCTGCGTCTCGCGGAACTCGCCGTCGAAGCGGGCGTGCCGCCCGGTGTTTTCAATGTGATACAGGGAGACGGTCACACGACAGGCGATGCACTTGTGCGTCATCCGCATATCGCAAAAGTGACGTTCACCGGTTCCACGCGCACCGGGGCCGCGATCATGGCGGCGTGCGCCGAATCTGGCACGAAGCCGGTTACCCTGGAACTGGGCGGCAAGAGTCCGCAGGTTGTCTTTGCGGATGCTCCGCGGCTCGACGATGTGGCGCGCCGCATAGCCGCCGCGGTAGCAGGCAACGCCGGGCAGGTGTGCGTTGCGGGATCGCGTCTTCTGGTCGAGCGGTCGATCGCAGAGGACCTGGCCGCGCGGATCGAGCGGATCTTCGCCGAACTTAAGGCGGGTGCGACATGGTCGCACGGCACGACCTTGTCGCCGATCATCTCCGGAGCCCAGGCAGCGCGCATCGAAGCGATTGTGCAGCGCACAGTGGCTGGCGGCGCGACCCTCCTTTACGGAGGGCATCGCGCGGACGGGCAATCGGGCGGGGCATTCTATTCGCCAACCATCCTCTTCGACGTTAATCAGCAATCCGAAGCTGTCCGGGAGGAAGTGTTTGGCCCCGTTCTGACGCTGCAGACATTCGATACGGAGGCGGAAGCGCTGACGCTGGCGCAGCACCCCGACTATGGCCTGGCTGCTGGTGTGCACACAGCGGATCTGGGTCGCGCTCTGCGCTTCTTGCGTGGCATCGAAGCGGGCACGGTTTGGGTGAATCGCTACGGAAGAACCAGTGATTTCATTATTCCGACGGGCGGGTACAAGCGCTCCGGCATTGGCAAGGATCTTGGACGGCAGGCCTATGAGGCAAATCTGCGCTTCAAAAGCGTCCTCATCGACATGCGGTCATAACGGTTACTGCAAAGCTGGCGGCAGCAAGAACAGTGTGCGACGGACGCGGCAGACTGTGCTGTTTAGGCTTCTTAATAAAGTGTCGAGCCCACGTTTTTCCCGCCAGAACCAACGACACTTTCTTTTCTCCGATGCTTAAATTCTGTTCAGGAATGCACTTCCTGTTTTCGCCACTGAACCCACGCAGGTTCACAACACGATAGGACCAAGACCATGATTGATTTCGAACCAAAGTACATCACGTTCGACTGCTACGGCACGCTGACGAAATTCCGCATGGGCGACATGGCCCGCGAGATCTACGGTAATCGCCTTCAGGGCGCGGAACTGGAGCAATTCGTCGCATTCTTCTCAGGCTATCGCCGCGACGAGGTGCTCGGCGCGTGGAAGCCGTATCGCGACGTGGTCGTCAATGCCGTACGCCGCGCGTGCAAGCGCATGAATGTCGAGTTCATCGAAGCGGAAGCGGAGCAGTTTTATCTCGCCGTACCGACGTGGGGCCCACACCCAGACGTGCCGGAAGGCCTGTCGAGACTGGCGAAGAAGTACAGGCTCGTGATTCTTTCGAACGCGTCGGACGATCAGATCCAGAGCAATGTCGACAAGCTGGGTGCGCCTTTCCATCGAGTATTCACCGCGCAGCAGGCTCAGTCGTACAAGCCGCGCATGCAGGGGTTCGAGTACATGTTCGACCAGCTGAACTGCAACCCGGAGGACGTGCTGCACGTGTCGTCGAGCCCTCGCTACGACCTGATGACGGCGCATGACATGGGCATCAAGCACAAGGCGTTCGTCAAACGCGGCCACGAGCCGGATGCGCCGTACTACGAGTACTATGAAGTCGATACCATCGGCGATCTCGCAACACAACTCGGTCTGTGATCCCCTGCCTTCACTTATGCACGGACACCCGATGAAACTCGACTCCTACTGGCTCGACACGGCGCCGTCCGGGCTCCAGGCTTGCGAGGATTCCGTCGATGGCCATGTCGACGTCGCCGTGATTGGCGGTGGTTTCACCGGGCTGTCCGCTGCGCTGGCACTCGGCAGGCGCGGCGCGACGGTTGCCGTGCTCGATGCCGGTCGCATCGGCGGAGGCGCATCGGGCCGCAACGGCGGCCAGTGCAACACGGGCGTCGCGCAGGACTATGCGGCTCTGCGCGGGCAAGTGGGCGTCGAGCGCGCCCAGGGTTGCTATCGCGCGTATGCCGAGGCGGTTGCTACGGTCGAGCGGCTGATCCGTGAAGAGCAGATCGATTGCGACTATCTCGCGTCGGGCAAGCTGAAGCTCGCGGCGAAGCCGCGTCATCTCGAGCACCTCGAGCACACGGCCGAGCTGATCCGCCGCGAAGTAGATCCCGATGTCGAGATCATTCCGCGCGAGCGCATTCGCAGCGAAGTGGGGTCCGATGGTTTCTTCGGCGGGCTGCTGCATAAGCACGGCGGGCAGATGCACATGGGCAAGTTCGCGGTTGGTCTCGCGAATGCGGCCGTCCGCCAAGGGGCGAGGCTGTTCGAAAATGCGGCGGTCACGTCCATCGGCAAGTACGGTAGCGGGTACCGTATCGAGTCCGCGCGCGGCACATTGCGCGCGCAGCAGGTGTTGATCGCGACGGGCCCATCGCGGCATGGACCGTTCGGCTGGTACCGGCGGCGCATGGCGCCGGTCGGCTCATTCATCATTGTGACGGAACCGTTGCTCGCCGAGCGCCTCGCCCGGCTGTTGCCGAATCGACGCTCATACACGACGAGCCGGCTAATGCATAACTACTTTCGCGTCACGCCCGATTCGCGCCTGCTGTTCGGTGGACGTGCGCGCTTTACGGCATCGGAGCAACCATCGGACGAAAAAAGCGGCCGTATCCTGCAGGCGAACCTCGCGCAGATGTTCCCGAGCCTTGCCAACGCGCGCATCGACTATTGCTGGGGCGGTCTCGTCGATATCACGGCTGACCGTCTGCCACGCGCCGGCCAACACGACGGCATCTATTTTTCGATGGGCTACAGCGGCCACGGCACGCAGATGGCAACGCACATGGGTCAGGTGATGGCCGAGGTGATGGCCGGGAATCCTGAAGCGAACCCGTGGAGAGACTTCGACTGGCCCGCGATTCCGGGGCATACAGGCAAACCGTGGTTTCTGCCGCTGGTCGGCGCGTACTTCCGGATCAAAGACGTCTTCTATTGACGAACAACTCCCTTGTGGAGGAGACAGATGCACAAGATAAATATGCGCGACGCTGGCACCAGCGTCGGCAATGAACTCCAACGCCTCACGCGCAGAGGCGCGTCGCGACGCAATGTGCTTCGCGCGATGGCAGCCGGCGGGATGCTGTCGATGACTGGCACGGGACTGCTGGCGGCGAGCGGGTCGGCATTTGCGCAACAGAGTCCCAAAAAAGGCGGCAAGATTCGCGTCGCGACGCAATCGGCGTCCACTGCCGATACGCTCGATCCTGCGAAGGGCGCGCTGAGCACGGATTACGTGCGCGCCAACATGTTCTACAACGGTCTGACCGAACTCGATTCCCATCTGGGCGCCAAAATGGCGCTCGCAGATTCGCTGGAAACGAAGGACGCGACTGTGTGGGTCGTGAAGCTGCGCAAGGGCGTGCAGTTCCACGACGGCAAGGCGCTCGCGCCCGCCGACGTTGTCTACTCGATCATGCGCCACAAGGACCCGGCGACCGCCTCGAAGGCGAAGACGCTCGCGGACCAGATCAAGGACGTGAAGGCGACCGGTGCGAACGAACTGACAATTACCCTGGAGGGTGCGAACGCCGACCTGCCGGTGATCCTGGCGACCTCGCACTTCATGATCATCAAGGATGGCACGAAGGATTTCAGGACGGCTGTCGGCACCGGTCCGTTCAAGCTGAAAGAATTTTCGCCGGGCGTGCGTACCGTAGGCGTGCGCAACGAGACGTACTGGAAGACAGGACTGCCGCACCTCGACGAGATTGAACTGATCGGCATCGGCGATGAACCGGCGCGCGTCAATGCGTTGCTATCAGGCGACGTGCAACTGATCAATGCGGTGACGCCCAACTCAGCGAAGCGGATCAAGGAGACACCCGGGTTTTCAGTGCTCGAGACGAAAACTGGCCAGTACACCGACCTGATCATGCGGGACGAAGGCGGCATCACGGGCAACGAGGATTTCCGCCGCGGCATGATGTACCTGCTGGATCGCGAACAGATCCTCAGCGCGGCGTTTCGCGGCTACGGCGCGATCGGTAATGACCAGCCTATTGATCCGACGAACAGGTACTACTTTGCGGGTCTGCCGCAACGGAGCTTCGATCCGGACAAGGCCAGGTTCCATTTTCAGAAGGCAAAGTTGGCCGGCGCTCCGCTGCAAGTGTATGCGTCGCCGGCGGCCACCGGATCGGTCGAAATCGCGATGCTGCTGCAAGCGGCCGCACCGCGCGCTGGCCTCAATCTCCAGGTGAGCCGGGTTCCGGCAGACGGCTACTGGTCCAATCACTGGATGAAGCATCCGCTCAGCTTTGGCAACGTCAACGCCCGGCCGAGTGCCGACGTGCTCTTCACGCAGTTCTTCAAGTCGGACGCGCCGTGGAACGAAGCGAACTGGAAGAACCCAAAGTTCGACCAGATGCTCGTCGCCGCACGTGGCGAGCCTGACGATGCGAAGCGTAAGAAGATCTATGGCGACATGCAGGTGATGGTGCATGAAACCGGCGGTATTGGTATTCCATTGTTCGTGAGTTCACTCGATGGCCATACAACCAGGCTGAAGGGCCTTGGTTCAATTCCGCTCGCCGGGCTGATGGGCTTTACGTTTGCGGAACACGTCTGGCTCGAGTCCTGACCCGCCACGGTCTTCAGTCGCTTCGCTGCTTCGCGGCGTACCATTTCTGTACAGGAGGCGTTTCCAGTATGAAAGCAAACGCGCAACGACTCATCGCCGCCCGCCTCGGGTACGCGCTGGTCACGCTGCTGCTGGTGTCGGCCATCGTGTTCGCAATCACGGGCCTCTTGCCCGGCGACGCGGCGCAGCAGGCGCTCGGCCAGGCGGCCACACCGGAACTGGTGGCTGCATTGCGCCACCAGTTTGGTCTCGATCAGCCCGCTCTGCAGCGCTATTTCCAGTGGCTCCTGCACGTCGTGAGCGGCAATTTCGGCACGTCGCTGTCGAACAACATGCCGGTGAGTGATCTGATTGCGACCCGCCTGCCGAATACGCTCATGCTTGCAGGGCTGACGGCCGCCGTGTCGGTGCCCATCGCCCTGGCGATCGGCATTTTGTCGGCGATGTATCGCGGTTCGCTGTTGGACCGCGCCCTCAACGTGCTGACGTTGTCGACCGTCGCTGTGCCCGAATTCCTGATTGCGACGATCGCCGTGCTGATCTTCGCGGTCAAGCTGCGCTGGCTGCCGGCGCTGTCGTACCTGTCCGAAGTGACGTCATTCGGCGCGCTGCTACGCATCTACGCCATGCCCGTCATGACACTGTGCTGCGTGCTCGTTGCACAGATGGCGCGCATGACGCGCGCTGCGGTGCTCGATCAGCTGAACGCGTCGTACGTCGAGATGGCGGTGCTGAAAGGTGCTACCCCGATGCGCATCGTACTACGTCACGTGCTGCCCAACACGATCGGCCCGATTGCCAACGCGGTTGCACTCTCCCTGTCGTATCTGTTCGGCGGCGTCGTGATCGTCGAGTCGATCTTCAACTATCCAGGGCTCGCGAGCCTGATGGTCGATGCTGTCACGAATCGAGATATGCCGCTCGTCCAGGGCTGCGTGATGGTGTTCTGCGCGGCATATCTGGCACTCGTACTTATTGCTGACCTGTGTCAGATCATTTCCAACCCGAGGCTGCGTCAACGATGAACCGACCCGACATATCTCATGCGAGGACCGTACTGCACGCGGTGCCGGACGAAGAAGCCACGCCTTGCGCCGATGCGTTTGTGGAGGCGCCGGTCGACATGCCCGTCGCGAAGCGCAGCGCGCTGCGCCGCATCATAGGCCGCTTTTCGTTGCTTGGCCTGATTGGTCTCGTGATCGTGGTGTTCTGGCTCGTCGTCGCGTTCGTTGGTCCGCTCGTCGCGCCGTACAAGGGAGGCGCGGTGACGTCGACTGAGATATTCGGCGCGTACAGTGCCGCACATCTATTCGGCACCGACTATCTGGGCCGCGACATGCTGAGCCGCGTGCTGTATGGCACGCAGTACACGGTTGGCCTGGCGCTCGCGGCGGCGGTGCTCGCCAGCTGTATCGGCACATTCTTCGGGCTGGTTGCGGCCGTGTCCGGGCGTTGGGTCGACGAAATCATGGGCCGACTGTTCGACGCGCTGATCTCGATCCCGAGCAAGATTCTCGCGCTCGTCGTGATCGCCGCATTCGGCTCGTCGGTGCCGATGCTGATCACGGTCGCCGCGCTTGCGTACATACCCGGCGCGTTCCGCATCTCGCGCTCGCTCGCGGTCAACCTGATGACGCTCGAATACGTGCAGGTCGCGAAAGCGCGCGGCGAAAGGCTGTTTTATATCGCGCGAGTCGAGGTGCTACCCAACATGATTCATCCAATGCTTGCGGATTTCGGCCTGCGCTTCGTGTTCATCGTGCTGCTGCTCAGTGGGCTGAGTTTCCTCGGTCTCGGCGTGCAGCCGCCGAATGCCGATTGGGGCTCGCTCGTGCGCGAGAACATCGGCGGGCTGGCAGAAGGCGCGCCTGCGGTGCTGATGCCCGCCATCGCGATTGCGACGCTGACAGTCGGCGTGAATCTGCTGATTGACAGCCTGCGCCGCCGTGGCGGCCGTGGGCAGGGAGCCGCACAATGAACATGATCGAAGTGAAGGGCCTGCGCGTGGTCGCGGGCGCGGCGCCAGACGCTGTCGTTGAGATCGTCAGGGGCGTCGATTTCACCGTGAAGAAGGGCGAGGTACTCGCGCTGATCGGCGAGTCGGGTTCGGGCAAGACGACGATTGCGCTGTCCTTGCTGGGGTACGCGCGAGGCGGCTGTTCGATTGCGGGTGGCTCGGTCAAGATTGGAGGCGTCGAGGTGCTGGCACTCGATGCGAACCGACGCCGCGCGTTACGCGCGCGTACCGTCGCTTACGTCGCCCAGAGCGCGTCGGCGGGTTTCAACCCGGCGCGCACGATTATGGACCAGGTGACGGAGCCCGCGCTGCTGCACAGATTGATGACGCCTGCTGCGGCCCGCGAGAAGGCCGTGGGACTGTTTCGCTCGCTGGCTTTGCCGTCGCCAGAAACAATCGGTGCACGCTATCCGCATCAGGTATCGGGCGGTCAGTTGCAGCGCCTGATGGCGGCGATGGCGCTGATCACCGATCCCGCTGTCGTCGTGTTCGACGAACCGACGACGGCGCTCGACGTCACCACACAGATCGAAGTGCTCGCCGCTTTCAAGAAAGTGATCCGCGAACTGGGCACAACGGCCGTCTATGTGTCGCACGATCTTGCCGTCGTCGCGCAGATGGCAGACCGCATCGTCGTGTTGAATGGCGGCACGGTGCGCGAGAACGGCGCGACGGCGCAGGTGCTTGATGCGCCCGCCGACGACTACACGAGGCAACTGCTCGCGGCGACCCGCCGTCCGGAACCGGAACTCGCAGTTCCGGCCAAAGATGCGCTACCACCGCTGCTCGAGGTCCGCAACCTGAACGCGGGCTACGGACGTATCGACGCGAACGGGGTTCCCGCCGTGTGCGTGCTTGACAACGTGAGCCTGAAGATCGAGCGCGGCAGCGCGCTCGGCGTCATTGGCGAATCGGGTTCGGGCAAGACGACACTGGCGCGCGTGGTGGCGGGACTGGTGGATCGTGCCCGGGGCGAGGTGCTCCTCGACGGCAAGCCTCTGCCCGCGAAGCTTTCCGAGCGCACCCTCGCCCAGTACCGACGGGTGCAGATCGTGTTCCAGAACGCCGACACAGCGCTCAATCCGAGCCACACGATCGCCGATATCCTCGCTCGGCCGATGAACTTCTATCACGGCCTGCGCGGCGCGCCGGCACAGAAGCGCATGCTCGAACTGCTGGATCTGGTGAAGCTGCCGGCGACAATTGCCAGGCGTCAGCCGGGCGGTCTGTCGGGCGGCCAGAAGCAGCGCGTGAACCTGGCGCGTGCGCTTGCCGCCGACCCTGCGCTGATTCTTTGCGACGAGGTGACTTCCGCACTGGATACTGTGGTTGGCGCGGCGATTCTCGACCTGCTCGTCGAACTGCGGCGCGAGCTGGGTGTGTCATACATGTTCATCAGCCACGATATCTCGACGGTGCGGGCGATCTGCGACGACGTAATGGTGCTCTATGCCGGTCAATGCGTCGAAGCGGGCGAGCGCGATGTACTGGCTGCGCCACCGCATCACCCGTACACAGGGCTACTGGTCGATTCGGTGCCCGCACTGCGCCCGGGCTGGCTCGACTCACGGCGCGCGCTCACGGGCGCCGCACTGCCGTCGATGGGGCCCGCCAGCGATTCGGCTGAGCTGTGCAGTTTTCGGGCGCGTTGTCCGGTCCGCATCGACGGCAAGTGCAACGTTACGCCGCCCTCTGCCAGGAAGCTGCCCTCGGGCTCCGTGATCCTTTGCCACCACTCTGCTGCGGAACTCGAACTCGCGCAGAAACCCGACCCGGTGACGGCATGACTGCTCGTTTCGTGAGAGTGGCGGAGACCGAGCGCAAGAGCTTTGAGATTACCGTGGATGGAGATGCAGTGAAGGCCGCCGAAGGCGACACGCTGCTGGTCGCGCTCCTGACGGCGCAAGACGCGTTACGCGATTCCGAGTTTGGCGACGGCCGTCGTGCGGGCTTCTGCCTGATGGGCGCTTGCCAGGACTGCTGGGTCTGGACTGCGCAAGGCGAGCGCGTCCGCGCCTGTGCGACGCCTGCGATGCCCGGCATGTCGATCATCACGCGCGTAGCGCTAGCGGGGGAGGGCGTATGGCCGCGTCTGCAGAAGTGAAGCGCCCGAACGTCGTGGTAGTTGGCGCCGGACCGGCGGGCGTACGCGCCGCGCAGGCGCTGGTTGAAGCCGGGCTGCGTCCCACGGTGATCGATGAAGGGCGCCGCGACGGTGGCCAGATCTATCGGCGCCAGCCCGAAGGCTTCTCGCGCTCCTATGAGACGCTCTACGGCAGCGAGGCTGCGCGGGCCGCGTCGTTGCATCGCGACTTCGATGCGTTGCGCGCGCAAATCGACTATCTGCCTGACACGCTCGTATGGAATATCGGGCCAAAGGCGGTGCATATTGTGAGCCGCACGCGCTACCGCAAGCTCGCGTTCGATTCGCTGATCATCTGCAGCGGAGCAACCGACAGGCTGATGCCGGTTCCCGGCTGGCATTTCGCAGGTACTTACAGTCTGGGTGGCGCACAGGTGGCCCTCAAGGCGCAGGGATGTGCTATCGGTGCTCGGGTCGCGATGATGGGAACCGGGCCGTTGCTGTATCTGGTGGCCGCGCAGTATGTCAAGGCAGGTGCGACAGTGAGCGCCGTCCTCGATACATCGACCTTCGCGCAGCGCCTGCGAGCGCTGCCGCAGTTGCTTGCGATTCCATCGGCGCTCGGCAAGGGCATCGCACTGATGGGTGTACTGCGCCGCGCGGGGGTTCCGATTCATCGTGGCGTGACGCCCGTTGCCATCGAAGGCTCATCCGCGCATGGTGTCACGGGCGTGCGTGTGAAGCTCGCAAACGACACGACGCTGAATGTGACGTGTGATGCCGTTGCGCTCGGTTATCACTTGCGTTCAGAAACACAGCTTGCCGATCTCGCGGGCTGCGTTTTCCGTTTCGACACAGCCACGCAGACGTGGCTTCCGCAGATCGATGAGGATGGCCGCAGCAGCGTCGCAGGCATCTATCTGGCGGGCGATGGGGCACGCGTGCGCGGTGCTGACGCGGCCGAACGCGCGGGCCGACTTGCTGCATTGGCCGCGCTGCACGACGCAGGTATCGAACGCGGGGGCGCCGCGCAACTACGCGCGGAACTCTCCCGTTTCACGCGCTTCGCGGCCGGCTTGCGCACCGCGTTTCCGTGGCCCGCGCGCTTCGCGGCAGCGCTGCCCGACGACACCATCGTGTGCCGCTGCGAGGCAATCACTGCGGGCGAATTGCGGCATGTGGTTCGCGAGATGGGCGCGACGGAAGCGAACCGCGCGAAGGCGTTTTCCCGCGTCGGCATGGGCCGGTGTCAGGGACGCTACTGCGCGCACGCGGGTGCTGAAGTCATCGCAGCCGAAGCGCGCGTGCCGTTGGAAGTCGTCGGGCGATTACGTGGCCAGGCGCCTGTCAAGCCGCTGCCCATAGCGCTTGAAGCAGAGTCCAGGATGGAGAATGTTCGATGAACCGACACGCCGACGTGATCGTTATTGGTGGCGGCATCATGGGCACCTCGACGGCTTTCTTTCTGCGCAGGCGCATGCGATCGGTAATCCTGATTGAACGCGGCCTGATAGGAGAGCAGGCCAGCGGCACCAACTTTGGCGGTGTACGCCGGCAGGGTCGCTCTTTGCCGCAGCTTGCAATAGCCAATCGCGCGCTGGATATCTGGTACCGGACCAAGGAACTGCTGGGCGAGGACATTGAATTTCTACCTTCTGGTCACACGCGCGTCTGCTACCACGCGCATGATGCTGACTATTTTCATCGTTATGCCAATGAGGCGCGCGGGTTTGGCCTACACCTTGAGGTGTTGGACGGTGATGCAGTGTTCAGGCGTTTCCCGCTTCTGGGACGAGAAGTTCTGGCCGCGTCCGTATCACCGCTCGACGGGCATGCCAATCCGCGGATTGCATCGCCGGCTTTCGCACGCGCTGCCATGCGGCACGGCGCACAGATCGTCGAGAATACCGAGATCGTGAGCGTAGAGAAGGACGGCGCTGAATTTCGGGTGCAGAGCGCCGCAGGAGAAACGTATCGCGCAGCGCGGCTCGTGATCTGTGCGGGCGCGTGGGCGAGTGCGCTCTCCCAACAGTTCGGCGAACCCGTGCCGCTTACAGCGCGTGGGCCCCAGATGGCCGTCACAGAGCCGGTGCCCTACGTCTTTCAGTCATCGATGGGCGTCTACACGTCGATCAAGGAAGAGAGCGTCTATTTCCGGCAAATTCCGCGCGGCAACATCGTGCTCGGCGGCGGGCCGCCCGGTCCCGCCGATCCCGTTACGCGCAAGGCGTCCGTGTTGCCGGAGAACACGGTGCAGCAGATGGCGCAGTTCCGTCGTCTCGCGCCCGTGCTAGCCCGACTCAATGTGATCCGCGTCTGGAGTGGAGTGGAGGGTTATCTTCCCGACGGAGAGCCTGTGATCGGGCCAAGTTCCAAGGTAGACGGTCTGTTTTATGCGTTTGGCTTCAGTGGCTCCGGGTTTCAGATCGGTCCGGGCGTGGGAGAAACGCTCGCCGAGCTGATCGACTTAGGGCGCACGCCAATCCCGCTCGACACATACTCGATCGACCGATTCGCTGCGATGCTTGCCACTGCTTCAGCTATAGCCATCGGACACGACGCCTGACAGACCACGCCCACCAGGGGCCTTCTTCGTTGCTCGGGGACGAGTTTCCCGGTCGAAGAGTCCCTGTGCGGCAGACCAGGCTCGGCCAGGACGGCTGCTACGGAATCGGTCTGTTCACATGGCAAACGCAAGGCTGTAGCACTACTAAACACTTCGGTCCCGGAAGGACTTTGGCCCGTCGATCGAACGGTGGCGCGGGGGGCGCGGCGTCGCCCTCGCCCTCGGCGAATTCCCAGGTCATGGGCGGGATCAACGCAAAACCAGGAGCAACTTATGAGTACATCAGGCACCCGCGCCGAAACTGACCTGTTGGGAGAGCGCGACGTCCCCGAGGACGCGTACTACGGGATTCACACATTGCGCGCGACGGAGAATTTCCAGATATCGGGTACGACGTTGGCTTCATACCCGAACCTCGTGATTGCACTGGCAGCAGTCAAGCAGGCGGCCGCGGAGGCAAACGCGGAGCTTGGCATGCTTTCCCCGATGCTTCGGGACGCGATAGTCGCGGCCTGCGTAGAAATCCGGGAAGGTCGTCTTCACGACCAGTTCGTCGTTGACGTCATCCAGGGCGGCGCCGGTACGTCGACCAACATGAATGCGAACGAAGTAATCTGCAATCGCGCGCTCGAACTGCTCGGTCGTCGTCGGGGCGAATATGCATACCTGCATCCAAACGAACACGTCAACCTTGCGCAAAGCACCAATGACGTTTATCCGACGGCGCTGCGCATCTCGACGCTTTTCGCTATTGAGCATCTGCTGGAGTCGATGGCCAGGCTGCATGCAGCGTTCGACCAGAAGGCGATTGAGTTTGCGGGTTTATTAAAGCTTGGTCGCACGCAACTGCAGGACGCTGTTCCCATGACTCTCGGCCAGGAGTTCTCGGCTTATGCCGTTATGCTCGAAGAAGACATGTCGCGCCTCAAAGAGGCTTCTACGCTAATTCGGGAGATCAACCTTGGTGCGACGGCGATCGGCACGGGCATTACCGCCCACCCCGAGTACGCGCAAAAGGCGCTCAAATCCTTGACTCGCATCACCGGCATCGACCTCGTGACGGCGCCGAATCTGGTCGAGGCGACGCAGGACTGTGGTGCCTTCGTCCAGCTCTCAGGAGTGCTGAAGCGCATTGCGGTGAAGCTTTCGAAGACATGCAATGATCTGCGTCTGCTATCGAGCGGTCCGCGCGCAGGCTTTGGAGAAATCAACCTTCCGCCAATGCAGGCCGGTTCCTCGCTCATGCCGGGGAAGGTCAATCCGGTCATCCCCGAGGTGGTCAACCAGATCGCATTTGAAGTCTTCGGGAATGACCTGACGGTCACGTTCGCGGCCGAAGGCGGGCAACTTCAACTGAATGCGTTCGAGCCCGTCATTGCGAGCGCGCTCTTTCGGAGCTTCAAGCACCTCACGAACGGTTGTTCGACACTTGCCGAGAAATGCGTCAAAGGCATCACCGCGAACCCTGACCGGTTAGGTGAAAACATCGAGCAATCTATTGCACTTGCTACTGCACTTAACCCGTATATCGGTTACAAGAACTCAATGTCCGTTGCCGCTGAAGCCCATGCGAACGGAAGGACCATTCGGCAGGTCGTGCTCCGCCGTCAATTGCTGACAGAGGCGCAACTGGAGGAAGCCCTCCGGCCCGAGGCGCTGATCAAGCCCCGAGCGTACGGTGCGTCAACAGATCGCTTCAAGGCTTCGAATGACGGTGTGCACAACGCGCGCGTCGGTGCAGATCAGTAGTCGGCCTGAGACGGAGCCTCGTTAGTCATATGAGCCTACTTTGGAATCGCACAGTTAATTTCCGTCGCAACATTACCTCTCTCCAAAAATGGCGGCACGCTCGAGCTCTTTCAAAGTTCTTTTACATAAAGTATTTGAACTTAGCGGGGACAGTCGCCGAGTGACCGTCAACAGAATTTCGATCCCGAATCGCTCGCCGTCCGCGGCGGACACTTCTTCGCCACAAACTGAACGACCGGAACACAACATGTCCAAATTGCAGCAAGCAGCGGTGGAGCAGTCCAGCTCCCGATCGTTTGTCGATCTCCGAAAGTTCGCGTCGGATAAAAGCCAAGGGATTGAGGCGATTGCTTCGGTAGACGAGAGTCGCTTCCTTTCTAGCCGCCGCTTTCTAGATCGGCCGCCGGGTCCCGTGAGCGCGGGCGTAATAGCGCTCGACGCAGGATGCGGTGTGGTGCCACCTCAGCCTGTAGATGAATTCATTATCGTTGCAGAAGGCGAGATCACGTTGACCCAAGCAGCGCGTGCTCTAGCGCTGGGGCCAGGCGACAGCGCGGTGCTTGCTCATGGCGCGGAGTTTTTTTGGTCGGCGCGAGGGCCCGTCTCGATCATCTTCATGCGTTACCACGGCAGCCAGTCTGCTGGCGGGAAGATTGTCCCCATCCAGCACACGCCGCAGTTGGAGCCCTCGGGCGCGCCTTCCGCGGAATTGCTACTCACGCCCGCGCCCCTCTGCCGTAACTTCACGGACTACCGGTCTGCGGATGGAGAATTTGTCTGCGGCACTTGGGACTCAACGCCCTATCACCGCAGCGCAATGTTTTATCGCCATTGCGAGCTGATGTATCTCTTGGAAGGCAGCGTCACATTAGTGGACGAATCCGGCAGAACGGGCAGGTTCGAGCGCAGCGACATTTTCCTCGTTGAGCAAGGCGCGCAGTGCAGTTGGGAAAGTCGCGAGCACGTCGCAAAGGTATACGCGATTTATCGTCCGGCATAACGCCGCCATTCGTCCTCGAATCACGCCCCTGGTGTAGCTTCGCCCGCAGGCAGTCCATGTCTGCAGGCTTTTTTTGACGCGCCACGCGTGTGCACTCACGCGGATGCAAGTTGAGTCATAAGAGCCATAGACCATACGATGCTATCGTCCATTCGCGCACGCGTTGTTTGTGCATGCGTAGCGCTGGTAGTTTTCTCCGTCGTCTCCAGCACCGCAACCGACTATTTGATCGCGAAGGTGAACAGGGAGGCTGCAATCGACCGCGACTTGACGTCGTCCGCCAACGATCGCGCCGCCGCAATCGGCGAGTGGGTCGCTGCAAAGACTCGAATGGTTTCATCGCTGCAGGACGTCGTGCTGACGACTGACCCGGGGTCCATACTTAAACAGATTGCCGTCGCGGGTGGATTCTTTGACGTCGGCGTCGGTTACCCGGACCGAACCGCGAAGTTCACCGACTGGCCGAACATTCCATCCAGCTACGATCCGACCAGCCGCCCTTGGTACAAAGGCGCCGTGCAAGCCGGCAAACCGGTTGCTATCCCTTATGTCAGCACGAGCGGGGCGTTGCTGGTGGCTTTGGCAGTTCCCGTGATACGCGATGGCGTGCTGAAGGCTGTGCTGGTCGGCGATGTCGCGTTGGACAACGTGGTTGAGAACGTAAAATCGATTCATCCGACTCGGGCAAGTGTCGGTATGCTGATTGACCATAGTGGCCGCGTTATTGCGCATCCAGATCCAAAGCTGCGGTTCAAACCGGTCACTGACATTGCTGCGGATTTCGCTAGGGTCACGACTGCGTCGGATGGCGCGGGGAACGCACCGATGAAACTGGCGGTCGACGGAAAGAGGAAGCTGGTACGCTCACAGGATGGCCAACATCGCGCGTTCTTTCAACCAGTTCGTTGCCAAACTTCAAAGCGTAATGTTAGAGATCCGTGGTGCTAGCGAATTGGTGCGTGCCGCCGCAAATGAAATTGCCGCGGCGAGCCACGACCTGTCGTCCCGCACCGAGTCGGCGGCGGCAAGCCTGCAGCAGACGGCCGCGTCGATGGACCAAATCTCGGGGACAGTGGACCGGTCGGCTGTGGCGGCCTGCGAGGCTGACGAGCGATCGGGCATCGCGATGCAATCGCTTCGCGCGGCGGTGAGATCGTGTCTGGTGTGGTCGGCACGATGGGCGAGATCGAGGAAGCGTCCGGCCGAATCGGGGCGGTTATTAGCGTAATCGACGGCATAGCCTTCCAAACCAACATTCTCGCGCTCAATGCTGCTGTCGAAGCCGCGCGCGCGGGCGAGCAAGGTCGCGGCTTCGCAGTCGTCGCACATGAGGTTCGTAGCCTGGCGCAGCGCAGCGCGCTGGCTGCGCGCGAAGTGAAGCAACTTGTGAAATCGACGGTCGCACGCGTTGCTGCGGGGTCGTTCCAGGTGCGTCAAGCGGGCGAGACAATGAGCGAGATTGTCACCAATGCTGTCGATGTTCAAGCGGTCGTCGCGGGTATCGCCCGTGCAACAACGGAGCAGACTCGCGGAATCCAGGAGGTCAATCTTGCTGTCATGCAACTCGATGGGATGGTGCAGCAGAACGCGGCGTTGGTGGAACAGTCGGCAGCCGCATCGACCACGCTACAGATGCAGGAATGCGCTGGCATCGACTATCGGAAGGTTCAAGGTTGACTAAACATTCTGTTGTTGCATCGTAGGCAAGAGCCGGATGCGCCGTCGCGCATCCGGCGTCCGGCTGAAGGTACCACCGCTCGACCCGACGATCGACTTTGATTTTTCTTTCAAGTCAATTGATGTCCCTCGCGAGCGGCTGTACGACCCTTGCCGCGAAGTGCCTGAGGGGCATTACCGCGAATCCGGCACGGATATTACGCTCTCGACGATGCGGGCGAAGGTCTGGACAGCGGGACGGATGGCTTCGATATCGAGCGCGCCGAACCCCAACAGAAATCCGTCACGAAATCCCGGATCGCCTTGATTGAACGTGTGCAGCCTGCGAAGGTAAATTCCCTGTTCAAGCGATCGCGATACAGTCGTATCGAAGTCAACCAGATCCCGGATCCTGATTGTCATATGCAGACCCGCCGCGTTCCGTGATGTTTCAAGTGCATCGCCAAAGCACTGGTCCAGACATCGGAGCAATTCCGATTGTCTTGCGCCGTAGATATCGCGCATCCGCCGAATGTGCTTCGAGAAATGCCCGTCCGCAATAAAGTCTGCCGTTGCTGCCTGCAAGGAAAGGTGCCCTGGTCTGTATAAGCGCAACGAAGCGGCTGCGAAGGAATCGACCAGGTCGGGCGGAACAACTATATAGCTGAGCCTCATGCCGGGGTACATTACCTTACTTAACGTTCCCATCAGAATGACACGGCCGTTTTCATCAACGCCTTGAAGAGACGGAAGTGGACGCTGGTCATATCGGAATTCACTGTCATAGTCGTCTTCCAGAACGAATGCGTCCCACCGCTCAGCGGCCGCACGCAGACGGGCACGCCGTTCGTCCGACAACGTCACCCCCATTGGAAACTGATGCGACGGGGTCGTCACTACGAGTCGAGGTCGGCGCAAACATCGTTCGAGCTTCATACCGTTACTGTCGACAGCAATAGCCTCCACTTCCAGCCCGTTGGCGCGCAACAGGATTGGCGTTGCCCAGTGGCAAGGGTTTTCAACATAGGCCAGTTCACCCACGTCGGCCAGAATGCGTGAGCAAAGGTCAATCGACTGATTGCTCCCCATTGTCACGATGATCTGTTCCGGGGAGGCCCGAACCGCGCGCGATACGCGCAAATACTCCGACAGCGCGCGGCGCAACGGGAGATATCCGCCTGGATTGGAGTAGCCCATGAGGTCCGCATGCTGCTCCCCGAGATAGCGATTCTGGATACGCCTCCATATCTGATAAGGAAAACAATCCGTATCGCAAACACCCGGCACGAACGCCCCCTTGCGTTCCTGGATGCCCGCAGGAGCGCGTATCAATTGCTCACCGCGCTCGGACAGGGTTCGTGCCGTTGATTCCCGAGGCGCCGACTTCAACGATTGCGGCAGCTTGTCGGAGACAAGCGTACCACTCGTGGAATCGGTATGGAGATAGCCGTCGGCCGACAGCCTTTCATAAGCCATTACAACGGTTATTCGGGAGACTTCCAGTGCAGCCGCGAGCGTTCGGGAGGACGGCAAACGTGCGGAAACCTTCAGAGTGCCGTCGGATACTGCGTCTCGGATCCCGTTCGCGATCTGGATCTGTAGTGGTACGGCCCCGTCTCGACGGAGACGGGCGATCAGGAGGTCAGCAAGCAACGAGTCAGCCATTGGACCTATCCAACTTTTTGAATTGGACTCATAGGTTCGCAGCGGGTACGACTACTGTCAAGGCTCGCCATCGAACAAAGCCTTTCCAGTTATTGGGGTTCCTATGCGTGTATCTCTACGTGAGCGTATTCGTCAGTTACATCGCGTGATAGGCCTGAGCATCGGTCTATTCGTCGTCATGGTGGCGGTTACCGGCGCGGGCATGCTGTTTCGAGAGTCACTCGAACCCGTCGTCTACCACGGTCTGCTCAAAGTCGAATCGTGCAAAAACCGCCTGCCGCTCGATACGCTGATTGCCAATGCGAGCGCTTCTAATCCAGTCGCAGGCCGGCCAAAGCAGGTGCGCATATACGCCGACGCGGATTCCAGCACGCGTGTTCTCTTCAGCGACAACCGGTGGTACTACGTCAATCCATGCACTGGCAAAGTGCTTGGAAACGAGGATCGTTACGGCGGCCTGTTCGGTACGATGGCCAGCCTGCACAGCTTTCAGTTTCTGAAGAAGAATGGAAGCGTCTTCGCTGGAACGCTTGCGCTGACATTCGCGATTGTCCTGGTCGGTGGCGGCTTGGCTCTGTGGATTCCAGAGACGTTGCGCAAACGCAGGCGACCCGTCACGATCAAGCCCAAGCTCACCGGTCGCGCGCACTGGCTCAGTCTGCACAAAACGCTTGGCGCCTATGTCAGTCTCATCGTACTTGCCTCCGCGCTCACCGGCGCGCTGCAATCGTTTCAATTCGTGAGGGATGCACTCTACACACTGACGGCCTCGAAGCCCCCCGCACCTTCTCCTAAATTGGTCGTGCGGGCCGATGCGCAAAGCCTGCCAGTCGAGGCCCTCTGGCAACGCGCACAGGCATTGGTGCCGCAACCAAAATATGCCCGCATTCGCTACCCTGGCAAGCCCGGGGATGCTTTCAACTTCGATCTTGTCGCACGCGACGCACCGCATATAAATGCGTTTTCCGTTGCTAGTCTCGATTCAAGCACAGGTAAAGTGTTGCGCTTTACTCCATATTCGGAGAACAGCTTAGGTCATCGAATTTACCTGACGGCGCTTGCGTTTCATTACGGATGGCTGAGCGGCGGATTTATTCAATTGCTGCAACTGATCGGCATGCTCTCTGTACCGGTATTGGCTTACCTCGGCATTGGCAGTTATCTGCGCGGCAAACGGCCTCCGCCGGCTCCCGTGTCGCCCCGAACGACTCTCGCGTTGAAAGTGGCCAGGAAAGCGGCCGAAGCGGAGAACATTCAATCTTTTGAACTTGTCGACCCTGCCGGAAAAGCGCTGCCGCCGTTTACGGCCGGTTCCCACCTTGATGTTCGTGTACCCGGCGGAAAGGTTCGACAATACTCACTGTGCAATCCTCCTGGGGAAAGACATCGCTATCTCATTGCCGTCATGCGGGCGGAACCAACGCGCGGTGGGTCGAGGGCCATGCATGAGCAGGTCAAGGAAGGCGACTTGATTGAAGTCAGCACTCCGAAAAATCACTTCCCGCTCGTGAAATCCGCGAAGCACTCCCTGCTCATCGCGGGCGGTATCGGTATTACGCCGATTCTTTGCATGACGGAACACCTGGCTGGTCTCGGAGCCGATTTCAAAATGCATTACTTCGCGCGCTCGCCGGCGCGCGCAGCCTTTGTCGACCGCATCAAGCGCTCGAAATTCGCCGACCGCGTTTTCTTCCACTTCACGGAAGACGAGAAACAGCAACGGATCGATCTAGCCGCGCTTCTCCAAACGCACGGTCCCGAAATGCACTTATACCTATGCGGCAGCGAGGCATTCATGAATGCGGTCATCGACACCGCATTGCAAAAAGGCTGGCGCAAAGACCGTATGCACAGGGAATATTTCAGCGTTGAGCGCAGCGAATCCGACAACAATGTCGAATTCGAAGTCACGATCACAAGCACCGGTAAGACTATTTGTGTCCCTGCAGACAAGACGGTAATAGCTGCTTTGGCCGATTCCGGAATCCATATTACGGCGTCCTGCGAGCAAGGCGTCTGCGGCACCTGTGTGACGCGCGTGCTGGAAGGCGAACCGCAGCATCGCGACGTGTTTCTCTCCGACGACGAGAAAAATAGGAACGATCGATTCACTCCCTGCTGTTCGCGTGCCAACAGCCGGACGCTGGTACTCGATCTGTAGATGGAAAGGCCGGCACTGTCCGGCAAAACCGAAAACAAAAGCCGCTTTTTTCCAACCATTGAAAGGAGACACAAATGAGGATCACCAGAAAACTTGCTGTCGTGGCAAGCCTGATTGCAGGCATGGGCGGCGCCGACCTGGCGCACTCCCATGGCATCTATTTCGCACAGCGTTCGAACCAACTGGCGCTGATCTACGGCGAGGGCAGCGACGACCTGGATGTCATCAAGCGCCAGCACAAGGTGAAGAGCGTCACAGCCTACGACGAGCAGGGCAAGGAGGTCTCCGCGCAGCTCACGCCCAACGGGCCGCTGCTCGTGGTGAATACCGACAAGCAGCCGGCAATCGTTGCAGGGACGATGGACTACGGCCTGTGGAGCAAAACGACGAACGGCGAGTGGCAAAACAAGGGCAAGGACGAAGTGCCCGGCGCCACGTTCAGCGAGCACACATTCAAGTACGCGGTGCATCTGTGCCGGCCCCTGAATGGCGTGATGCCCGTACTGCCTGGGCAGAAGCTGCAGATCGTGCCGGTCGGCAAACAGATGCCGGATCAGATGGGCCAGGCGCTCACGGTTCGGGTGCTCTACGACGGCAAGCCCGCGCCCGGCGCCGAGGTGCAGCCGGATTTCGTCAATGACCCTGATTCCAAACCGCTAAAGACCGGCGCAGACGGTACCGTGACGATCAAGGTGCGCAACCAGGGTCTGAACGTGGTCGTAGCAACACTCGATACGCCGCCGTCGGAACCCGCGAAGGCGAACCAGGACGAGCATAAGGCCACACTGTCGTTCGTGCTGCAGCACCTGCCCGAGTGATCAAGCGTTATCTGCTGGAGCTTGTCCCCAATGAAACGAATTTCTGGCTGGCCGCACTTGCTGCGGCCGCTTGCAGCGCGAAGCTTGTCAAGGGCGACAAGGTGATCGCTCTCGTAACGATGGAAGACAAGTCGATGAGCAGCGCGCGCTTCGTCATGAAGTAAGGAAGGCTCCCCTGGACGCCGGCAACTATGGTTGCAGCCGTTTACGGCGTTTTCATCGTTCCCGGAAGCGCTGCACCGCAACCAGTTACATTCATCTCGACGCCGCGATCAAAAAGGACTCCTATTTGCCTCGCCTCAACCGGGATGGTCTGGTGACGAGGCGTGACGAACGTCGTTTCAATTTATTTTTTTATTCAGCCACAAGACCTTCATATGAAAAAGTCCTTGACTGCGGCAGCGCTCGCAGCCTCCTTCGCATGTACGGCACATGCTCAGAACAGCGTCACACTCTACGGTGTGATCGACGTCGGCATGAACTATGCGAACAACATTGGTGGCCACAAGCAGTATTCGATGGTCGCCGGAAATCTGAGTGGCGACCGTTGGGGGCTGCGAGGCACTGAGGACCTCGGCGGTGGACTGCAAACACTTTTCATGCTTGAAAACGGCTTCAGTGTTGCGAACGGAAAGCTCGGTCAAGGGGGCGACGAGTTCGGACGCCAAGCCTATGTCGGTTTTTCATCATCGAACATAGGTACCGTTACGTTCGGGCGTCAATATGATTTGATTAACGACTTGACCTACATGTTCGTGGCGGCACAGATGTGGGGCGGATTCGCCAGCGCCCATCCTGGCGATGTAGATAACACAGATGGTAGCAACCACGTCAACAACGCGATCAAGTTTCGCAGTGTGTCGTACGGAGGATTGACGTTCGCGGGCCTCTACAGCTTCGGCGGTGTCGCTGGGAAATTCAACCAAAATCAGATCTGGTCAGTCGGGGCGAACTACAATTTGGGACCACTCACGCTTGGCACCGCCTTCGTTGACGCGCGAGATCCTAACTTTTCCTATTTTGGCAATACCGCGGCTTCAAGCACTACGGGGTCCAACATGAACGGTAGCCGCGTGTATTCCGGCTATGCGTCCGCGAAAACACAGCAGATCTTCGTCGCAGGCGCTTCTTATGTCGTTGGTGCCGCTACGTTCGGCGTTGTGTACAGCAACACGCAGTTCAAGGATATCGGGACGCTACCGGGTCTCCCGGCTAACGGCGCAGGCGGCGATGCAAGATTCCACGACATTGAAGTCAATGTCGGCTATCAACTCACGCCGGCCCTCCACCTCGGTGTCGCCTATAACTACCTGAAAGGATATGGCGTCAACGGTGCAACTTACAATCAAGGCGCGATCGGGGCTAACTACTTGCTATCCAAGCGAACTGACCTTTATACAGTTGCGGTTTACCAGCATGCGTCGGGCACCGATTCGACCGGTGGGAAGGCGGTCGCAAACCTCAACGGCCTAACCGCCTCCACAACTCAGAGCCAAGTACAAGTAGTTGTTGGCTTCCGGCATCGCTTCTAGCAGAGCTTGAAGCAGGCTCAGTTTCCCCGTAACCGCCGGCTGCATATCGCTGGCGCGACGCATTGGCTGTCCCGCCATAAATCCAATGCAAAGTGAACTGTGAAGGAATCCACAACGCACGCAATATGCTGAATTCTCCCGCTAACCGGTGACATCTGCCTGGCAGGCAGGCGTAGGATCTTGTCATCGTCCAAGCAGGAGTCAAGAGATTTTTCGAGACAGGGCTGCCCCGGAAAACTCGGTGCGTGAGGGAACATTTCGTCGACGGGAAAAAGCCGGCGGTCTCCGGCTGAGACAGGCGTGGGTCAAATTGATAGTCGTCAACTGGTCAAGTTATCGACACGTTTCAAATCGGCGGTAACGTGTCTGCGCGGGACATTGGGACCTCGATGATGGTGGTGGGCAATCGCCCGTTGTTAAAGTCGTGCGTCCACGGATCGGGGCAGGGCTGCGTAGGTGTGACGGAAGCAGTTGTGACATTTTGTCGAGACGTTTCGAGCGGTGAGCTCCCGCATGGCCCCTGTTGATGTGGGTTGCTCGAGGAATAGTCCGTCGCTCATTTGATCCGGCCGGTCTCGGGCCGCTGAAACGATGATTGACTCGGGTACGGCCCGCTCGCCAACGCGAGGCTGGGAATTCGATAAGAGAAACAGCTGGCGGGCCGTCAGCGATGTCGTTCACCCCAAGAGAGCCCGGGGACAAAGATCAGTTATCCAATACAGAGTTCATACAATGCTATCGTCGATTCGCGCACGGGTTGTTTGTGCTTGCGTAGCTCTTGTGGTTTTCTCAGTCGTCTCCAGTACCGCGACTAGCTATGTCATCGCCAAGAGGAGCAATGAGGAGGCGATTGAACGCAATTTGACCTCTGACGTAGATAATCGTGCTGTCGTTATCGGCGAATGGGTCGCCTCGAAGGGCCAGATGATTTCGTCGCTTCAGGACGTTGCGCTCACGCCCGACCCACTGCCAATGCTTAAGCAGGTCGCTACGGCGGGCGGATTCTGGGACATCGGCATAGGCTACCCGAACAAGTCGGCAAAGTTCACTGACTGGCCCAATATTCCGCCCGACTACGATCCCACCAGTCGACCTTGGTACAGGAGCGCCGTGCAGGCGGGAAAGCCGATTGCCACACCCTACGTTAGCACCAGCGGCGCGTTGCTGGTGGCGTTTGCGTACCCGTGATGCGGGATGGTGTACTGAAGGCTGTAGTAGTGGGGGATGTCTCGTTGGACAGCGTGGTTGCGAACATCAAGTCGATTCATCCCACTCCGAGCAGTTTCGGCATGTTGATCGACAACGGTGGACGGGTCATCGCACATCCGGATCGGAAGCTGACATTCAAGCCTGTCGCTGATATTGCACCGGATTTCGATAAAGTGACTGACGCTCCGTTCGCGCTCGCGAATCCGCCCGCAGAGGTCACGGTGAATGACAAGAGGAAGCTAATACGCGCGCAATCGGTGCCAGGAACCGATTGGCACGTTGTCATCGCTCTCGACAAGTCCGAGGCGACCGCAGGAATGCGGTCGCTATTGACTGCGTCGCTCCTCTCCCTGACCGTCGTCATCGCATCGCTAATCGTTGGGGCGATAACGACGACTGCATTCCGCCGCCTTCGACAAGTCTGCCACGCGATGGCGGCAGTCGCGTCCCTCTGGACGACGTCAAAATGCAACGTTGGCGGTACATCATGGTCCGCCGGAGCGGGCTGTCGCGAATACAACCTCACAAGACTGCGGCCCCACGGCGAGTGGGCGCCGGACACCTTCCTGTTTCGGCATCACTCATTCATCAGTTCGTATCCCAGAAGAAAGCAAAATGATCTCCTTTGGCACGCCCACAAAAAACGACAACGGCATTGACACGCGGTGCCTTCTCGCCCCGTCCTCGCGCGTGAAGCCGGCCTGCGCCACCGCAGCGCTGTTAGTCGCACTGGCCGCCGGCACAGCCGCTCCGGCTTACGCACAGTCGGAGTCAGCCGTCCCAACAGCGGCAGACCAGGACTCTGCCGCATCCACGAACACCGACGCAAACGCCGCGCCGGGCGGGTCGGCCGCCGCGCCGACCGGCTTCTGGGAGCGCTCGAACCTGCTCGGCGACATGGGCGGACTGCGCACGCTGCTGGGCGACCACGGTGTCACGTTCAACGCGCAGGAAACAAGCGAGCTCTACGGCAACTTCTCCGGCGGTATTTCGAAGGGGGCCTCATATAACGGCGCCACACAATTCGGCCTTAACGTTGATACCGGCAAGGCGTTCGGCCTGAAGGGCGGCACCTTTTTCGTCGATGCCTTGCAGATTCACGGACACGGCATCACGGCTGCGCGCCTGAATGCACTGCAATCCGTGAGCGGCGTCGAGGCCGAAGCGACGACGCGTTTGTGGGAACTCTGGTACCAGCAGGCGCTCGGCGATAGGCTTGACCTCAAGATCGGCCAGCAGAGCCTTGATCAGGAATTCATCATCAGCCAGTACGCCAGCACTTTTGCGAACGCGACATTCGGCTGGCCCGTATTGGCCGCCACCGCCCTGCCCGCGGGCGGCCCCGCCTATCCGCTGTCGTCACTTGGCGTGCGCCTGCGGTTCAAGCCGAGTGATTCGATGACGATTCTAGGTGGCATCTTCGACGGCAACCCGGCGCCGGGCAACGGCGACCCCCAGCAGCTCAACGCTAGCGGCACCCAGTTCAACCTGCGCAACGGCGTAATGATGATCGGCGAGGTCCAGTACGCGATCAATCAGCCGCCGGCAAGCGGTTCCGGTGCGACGCAGCCGAGCGGGCTACCGGGCACCTACAAGCTGGGCTTCTGGTACAACAACAATCACTTCGCAGATCAGCACCTCGACACAAACGGCATCTCGCTCGCGAGCCCCGCGTCGAACGGCGTGCCGGCCACCCATCGCGGCAACTTCAGCATTTATGCCATCGCAGACCAGATGGTGTGGCGCGCGAGTGCCGACAGCCCGCAATCGGTCGGCGTGTTCACGCGTGTGATGGGCGCGCCGGGCGACCGTAACCTGCTCGACTTCAATATCAATGCGGGAATCGTGCTGAAAGCTCCGTTCAAGGGCCGGGACAACGACGCGCTTGGGCTCGCGGTCAGCTACGCGAACGTCAGCGCGAGCTCGAGCGCGCTCGATCGCGACATCGCAACGTTCCAGACGCCTGGCTACCCCGTGCGCTCGGCGGAGACGGTGATCGAGGCGACGTACCAATACCAGGTCACACCGTGGTGGCTACTGCAGGGCGAATTCCAGTACATCTTCCGTCCGGGCGGCGGCATTCCTGATCCGAACAGCAACGGTACGCGCATCGGCAATGAGGCCGTCGCCGGACTGCGGACGGTCGTGACGTTCTGACGGTTTTACGTCCCGAGGTGTCAGGGACCTGCAGGCCCGGATATACGGTCACTCGAGCCGCTTCCGCTTCGCCAAAAAATCCTCTGCATTATCAGGCTAGTCGTGTTTCGCGGACCCAAGACCTTGTACTCAGCGACCCCGGTTTCTTATCGTGGTCAGCACCGCGAGATGCAGCTCCAGCGGCAGAAAGCCGGTATTCAGGTATTCAGATCGTGTGCGCCGTAAATGGAATCATCTATCGCCAGCCCGTTTTTCAGGCGATGTTCGAATCCGTACACGCGAATGATACATGTGCGCGCGACGCCGATCTTGCAGTCGCCGAAACGTATCTTGTTGCCCCGCATGGGGCTACCGGTCAGGTCCTGCAGCACAGCCGTGGGAGGGCCGCCGGTGCGCACCTGGCGGAATTTGCTAAATCTTAGCGAAAGCGGCCTGTTTTGCTGTACAGCTAAAGTGCGGATGAGCACCCGGATGCGAGTGACTTCACCCTCAGACCACGTTTCGGATCGAGTCCCGTGTCTATATGAGGTCAGCCGTTCGGCCGACGGACAGGGCACGTTGCGCTCGCGCGGTGTTCGCAGTTGTCCTCGCGCGAGCACCCTCATGGCCAGTCGCGCTGTCGGGCGCTCAATGGCTGAAAACTATTTGATCCGGACATCAAGCCGCATTCTCAGGGACAGCTGCTCGGCCAAACCCGCCGGTCGCCGATCAGCCGCTGTGCGGCGGCTGAACCGCGCTTCACGGACGTTCACAACGGGTACAGCTCAAACGTCGACATTCGCAAATGCGAATGAGTCATTTCGACCCTGAACCGCCGCTTGAGCCGCAACAGCTTCGACGGTAGCTATCGAAGTGATCCGGTCATCCGCGCCGGCGCCTCATGGGTAGCGCACGGTTTATTGCAGAAACCCTGCGTTACGCAGTGCCTCCTCAGCGGCCTCATGGTCTTGAACCGATGTTCCGCCAGAAACACACGGTGGACTACGGCAGCTTCTCGGAGGCGGCGCGCCAGTTGAATATCGCGCCCGCACATGCGAGTGCGTCAGTGCAGCGACTCGAAAAGGCGCTGGACACGCGCCTGTTCACGCGTTCGACGCGCAGCATGCAACTGTCGGAGGCCGGCGAGCGCTACCTGCCGCATGCACGGGTCATGATTGGTGCGCTGGAGCAAGGCGAGCAGGCCTTGGCAAACAGACGGGGGGCGCTGTCCGGCCCGCTGCGGCTGTCCGCTCCGTCTGACTTTGGTCGAAACCTGCTGTTGCCGTGGCTGGATGAATTTCAGCACCTGCACTCTGGCTTGTCGCTGCACGTGAAAATGAGCGACCGTGCGGCCGACCTCATCCGCCAACCGCTGGATGCAGTCGTGCGCTACGGAACGCTGTCCGATTCGTCTCTTCTGGCCATGAAACTGGTCGAGAACAACCGACGCGCATTGTGTGCCGCGCCGTCATACCTCGAACGGCATGGCGCACCCACCAAAGTAGACGACCTGCGGCGACACAATTGCCTTCGGTATGTCTGGAGCGAGCAGATACACGAACGCTGGTGCTTTACCCCGCCTGGTGGCGAACGCACCGTGGCAGTCACGGGTAATCGCATCAGCGACGATGCCGATGTCGTTCGTCGCTGGGCGATAGCCGGGGAAGGCCTTGTCTACAAGTCGCGGCTGGACCTCATCGACGATTTGAAGGCAGGGCGACTGCTGGAGTTATTTCCGCCAGAGTATTGCGAGCTCGCGCCGCTGCACCTGATTTGTGCTCACCGTGCGCAACTGTCGCCGGCGATTAACGCGTTGCATGCTTTCTTGCGGGAGCGATGCACTGCATTGCTTGCCAGCCATCCATTGGGGGGCACTCAAGCTGTACTCGCGATTTAAATGGCCGCCTCCAGGGCGCAACGGTCGTCTGAATGTCCGAACCTCGTTGCCCGCGAAGGTCGTCTGTTGGCCAGTACACACTCGGCCCCTTCGCCCAAAAGCTGCCATTGAAAACTTCAACGTCAGCTCTGGAGTAAGTTCGCGGAACTGGTGCTCTCGTTTAGGTTTATTCGA
>NZ_CYGX02000140.1 GCF_900019265.1 Paraburkholderia ribeironis | reverse complement strand
GAACCGGGTCAACCTCAAAGTCCACTCGCGCGCGATCAGAATTACCGTCGACGCCGGATTTGGTTAGCCCGAGCGGATCGAAAAAGCTCTTGACCATGTTCATGGTCTCCTGCCGCTGCATGTCCGCGACATCCTGATTTTCTGCAGTCTGCAACCCCAATGTGGCGGTATCAAGATCCTGATTTGCCATGGACACTTGCTGCGAAATCCTGTCGACTACCGATCGTTGATGCTCAACCTCGAGTTTGTAAACCTCCAGCTGGATTTCGACTCCGGTGTAGTTGGTGGAGAGATATTCCAGTGCGGGCGCAAAGCTGTCATCCAAGATCGTTCGCTTGATAATCCAGTCATGCCGAATCAGCCACGATTCATCCACCTCGTGGGGAGAGGGCACGTCATTTGCCACGAGAATGACCGGTGTGATCTTGTTCAACGTTTCCGAGACCTTGTAGCGGCGCTGCAACTCATAGAACAGATACGTCACCGTCAGTTCATCGTTTGGATTTCGGATCTCTCGGTAGCTGGTGGATTCTTCCTCGCGGCTTTCGTCAGTAGTGACTTCGGTCCTATGCTCATTGCGAAGTTCCTGTGCCGACTTCGATACGGCCTCGTGAAAATCCCTCTTGGTCTGCGCAGACTCTATCGACTGATCCTGTCCTTGTTGGATTCCCGCACTGACCTTGTAAATTGCGTCGTTTCCGAAGCTACCCGAGGCGTTCTGCTGAAAGTTCGAGCTGTTCTTTGCGCGACTGACAATTTCACCGTCCAATCTCGTGGCGTCACTTGAGTCATCCTTCGCGACACGTAGGGAGTCGTCAATCTCCCTGACGTTTCGCTTCTTTTGAATAACGGTCCTGGTCGTATACTTCCTTACTTCCTGAGGCGCCAGCGGAATCGTCGATACGAGGTTGCCAACCTGATAGGAAATGGGTGTCCAATGCTGGCGGTAATTAATCAGCAAAGCATAGTTGACAGAGTTGGGAGCGAATACGTCAAACACGTACCGCTCCTTCAGGATCTGATCGAACGAGCTGAGCAGTTTCTGAATATTCAACGTTGTGTTATCGGGGGCGTTTTGCAGTGATCCAATCAGGCCATTGATGTCCGACAGAATTCCGTTCAGGAAGTCATATCGTGTTTTGGAAGGGGTGTTGTCCTTCACCACAGTAAAAGGGTTGCTAGTGACGCCGCCCTCTGTTCCCACCCTGTCATCGGGCCAATTCCCATCGTTCATCTGTCCGGCGTGCATGTCTTTCGACCAGCTCCCGGCTCGATTGACCTGGTTGAAGAGGTCCGCGCAGGTGTTGACGAGGCGCTGCACGATCGTGGCTAGTTGGCTGTATGCTGGCGGAATGTTTCCCGTTTCCAATCCGAACTGTTGCTTGAGGAAGTCGACGAAGTTTGCAAGATCCTCGGCGCCGCTGATGTCGTTGATGTTCAGCGGTGTCCCGCCCGCTGTGGTGACGGCAGTCCCGTCAGTTAATTTGACGTTGCCTTTCTCATCGACCACCATGAATTCCTTGCTTCGGTCCTTGATGCGCTGGGGGCCCAACATTGCATCCATTAGCGCATTCCAGCGTTGGTACACGCCCTGGTCACTCGTGAGTTCCTGCCACACGTCCTCAAATGCCATCTGGAGGCGGTAGAAATCATGGTAAGAGTCGACATCGGTCGGCCCGGTTCTGAGTTCGAACGTGTCCACTGATCCGGGCACAGTATTGCCGCTCTGGTCGACCGTCCCATTGATGTCACCCAGAGACGGCCGGGACGGGACCGAAAAGTCGACTGAGCTCTCGGGTGCAGTTACCTTCGCGAAGAGGAGGTCGATATTGTCGGCGACCAATTTCGATGGATCACTGGACGCCGGGCCGCCGCCTTGACCTGTATTGTCATTGGCCATTGCCGCCTCCCGTCAAATCTTTGAAGAATGCGTCAATCGTTTTTTGGATCTGGATCTTCTCTGTCAGAGCGGAACCAGCGGTATAAAACTGCGTTCCGCCCCGAGCTTTATCTAGTGCCGACAAGAGGTCTTTGAGATCGATGATCATTTCTTGCAACATCTCTGTCGCGACGCGCGTCGCCGTGATGATGGTCATTCCTGGGCCTGAGGATGCCGTGGTTGTTTCGAATTGCTTCTTGATCGCCTCTCTTTGCTCTAAGGCTACCTTGCCGGGCTCCTTTAGGTAGTTCCGTGTCGAGGGGCGTTTTGATCGCTGGCTGAGGGTGAAATTGGACAGCGCTGCCTTCGCGTTCTCAACCGACATACGTGGGTGCGAGGCCGCTGCGGTGCCGCGCTCGTCGTGGGCCGTTGAATTGGAGTGCGCGCCCTCTTTCGAGTTTGACATGTAAGTCTCCTTCAAAGACGACTACGTTTTTTCGTCGTTCAGCGGAACAGCACAGTGGAAAAAGCGGGGCGTGACTACCTTCAACGTCATCACCGAGGACAGATTGGCGCTCGGCTTTGCTCTCCACCGTCGGAATGACCTTCTGATTGTTTCGTCATCCGCCTTCCTGTCGCTCAGTTTTGGGGCACCTGTCGACTCCTTCGTCATACGACGGAGTTACGAATTCCCGCCAACATAGCCTGAATATCACGGAGGCCGAGGCGGTGCCCGGCTTTGCTCCTAATGAGACTAGATCCTATGAGCATCC
>NZ_CYGX02000083.1:42023-42243 GCF_900019265.1 Paraburkholderia ribeironis | reverse complement strand
GGCTTGGAGGGGATAGTGGTGCATCTGGAATCTGTGTCTTCGCACATTCCGCCCCGGTGACAAGGCAGTTATGCTTCCGGCGACGCTGCGCGCGCCGAGGCGGTAGTTCATCAAACCACTGGTTTGTTTGCGCCTCGCCGAGGCGAAGCCGAAGGCTCCCCACCACGCAGAGAATGACCCGCTGGTTTCCCCCGCATACCCGTCCGCGACGCACGCAGTG
>NZ_CYGX02000083.1:0-42013 GCF_900019265.1 Paraburkholderia ribeironis | reverse complement strand
CCCACACCACAAAACAACTCAAATAAAGACCAACACCACAAGCAAATCAAGAAAAGGCCAACACCCCAAGAAACCCACCCAAAGCGCCGCGCAAGCAAAAAAAAACCCTACCCCAAATTGGAGTCTCCACCGTGATAGACAGAATAACCGCCATGCGCACATTCATCCGAATCGTGGACACCAACAGCTTCACCCGCGCAGCGGAATCCCTGAACATTCCCCGCGCGACGGCGACCACCATCGTCCAGAATCTGGAAGCGCTGCTAGGCACGGCACTCCTCGCCCGCACCACGCGGCGTCTGAGCGTCACGCCGGAAGGCGCCGCCTACTACGAACGCTGCGCGCAAATTCTCGCCGATATCGACGAAATGGAAGCCAGCATCCGCCACGCCACCGACAACCTGACGGGGCGTCTGCGCATCGAAATGCCGGGCGCGGTGGCAAGCGCGATCGTCCTGCCAGCACTGGATGACTTCCACGCCCGCTATCCAAACCTCGATCTGGCGATCGGAGTAAGCAACCGCACAGTTGATTTGATCTCCGAAGCAATCGACTGCAGCATCCAACTCGGTGAATTGCCGGATTCGAACCTGGTCGCGCGACAGCTCGGCACGCTCGAACACGTGACCTGCGCAAGTCCAGCCTATCTGGCAAGGCACGGCACGCCCGTCGATCTCGACGATCTGCCGGCACACGTCGCGGTCAATTGCATGTCGCCGCATAATGGCCGCGAAGTGGACTTCGATTTCGAAGTGGACGGCGAAGCGCAAAACGTCAAGGTCAAAGGCTTCGTCAAGCTCAGCGACGAACAGGCGTATCTCACCTGCGGACTCCAGGGCCTCGGCCTGATTCAACCCGCGCGGATCGCCGCCCAGCCCTACCTCGATTTGGGTCTGCTGCGCGAAGTACTGCCGCAATGGAAACCCGTGCCCATGCCGGTCTCGGTCGCCTACGTGAAGAACCGCCGCGTATCACCGCGCGTGCGGGCCTTCGTCGACTGGCTGGCGGAGTTGTTCGAAAAAGCGGAGCACGTCGACCAGGATCTGTCGCGTGTGCGTCAGTTGCTGCGCGGCCTGCATCCCGCCTGAGGCGGGTTCGATGCAGGCGCGCGGCGAGTCGACACGTCAGTGGTCCGCGTTGCGAACGAAGGATGCATCGGATACGCGAGCGTCAGCGTACCCCGGCGCTTCGTCAGCCGAAAAATCGCTCACTGCGACTCTTCCGCCCACACAGCATTTTCGCGAACCATCAACGCGGTCGACGCCGTCGGCCCGAACGTGCCCGCCGTATAAGCGCGCGGCCGCTCGCCCGACTTGCTCCAGCCTGCCAGGATCGGCTCGGCCCACGCCCAGGCAGCCTCCAGTTCGTCGCGGCGCATGAAGTGCGTCAGACGTCCGCGAATCACGTCGATCAACAAACGCTCGTACGCTTCCGCGCGACGCTCGGTGAAGGCCTGCTGCAGATCCAGATTCAGGTTCACCGGCAGCATGTGCATGCCGCTGCCCGGCTCCTTCGCAAGCATCTGCAACTGGATCGATTCTTCCGGCTGCAACTGGATCACGAGACGGTTGCCGTAGTTGCGCCCACCGCTCGGAATGATCGAAAACGGCAGCTCGGAGAACTCGATGACGATCTCCGACAGCTTCTTCTGCATCCGCTTGCCGGTGCGCAGGAAAAACGGCACGTTGGCCCAGCGCCAGTTGTTGATTTGCGCGCGCAACGCCACGAACGTCTCGGCGCGGCTGCCAGCCGGCACGTTGTCTTCCTCCAGGTAGCCCTTCACCGCCTCGCCGTCCACCGCGCCGGCGGTGTACTGGCCGCGCACGGTATCGCGGGCGATGTCCTCGGGCGTCATCGGGCGCAGCGAACGCAGCACCTTGAGCTTTTCGTCGCGCACCGCATCCGGGTCGAGCGATACCGGCGGTTCCATCGCGACGATGCACAGCAATTGCAGCAGATGGTTCTGCACCATGTCGCGCAGTGCGCCGGTCTTGTCGTAAAAGCCTGCGCGGCTGCCCACACCGACCGTTTCCGCGACCGTGATCTGCACCCTCTTGATAAACGGCGCCTGCCACAGCGGACCGAAAATCGGATTGCCAAAGCGCAGCACCATCAGGTTCTGCACGGTTTCCTTGCCGAGGTAGTGGTCGATCCGGTAGATCTGCGCTTCGCTGAAGTGCTTGCCGACCGCCGTATTGATCTCCTGCGCGGACGCCAGATCGTGGCCGAGCGGCTTTTCCAGCACGACGCGCGAATTGCCGTCGACCAGCCCCGCCGACGCAAGGTGATCGCAGATGTGCGTGAACAGGTCCGGCGACGTCGCGAGATAGAACACGCGGTGCGCGCCGTCGCGCGATGCTTCCTTCAGACGCTGGTAGTCGTCGGCCGAGTCGACGTCCATCCGCACGTACTCGAAGATCGCGAGAAATTTGTCCCAGGCGGCGGCATCGAATGCCTTCTTTTCGATGAACGGCTTGGCCTTCTGCTCCATGAACTCGCTGATGTATTCGTCACGCGACCAGGGCTTGCGGCCGATCGTGACAATGCGGGTGTCGGGCGGCAGATTGCAGTGCAGGTGCGCCATGTAGAGCGCGGGCAGCAGCTTGCGAAACGACAGGTCGCCGGTGCCGCCGAAGATGATCATGTCGAGCGGCAGGTCGGGAGTGGCTAAAGCATGTTGGTTCGTCATAGCGCGGTCGCAGCGGTGTAATGGAGAAGGCGTCGATCAAAGGGCCAGAAAAGATCCGGGAGAACCCGCGCTGGCGGTGCCGGTACTTTTACTGGCGAACGCTTATGGTGCAACGTTTTGAGATTGTTTGCACGGCTACATCTGCCACAGGTTCGCGCAAGATGCCAAGCCGAGGCGGCGGGCGCGTTGCCTTTTTGAGGTTTATGCGGTTCAAGCGGGTGCTTTTTGTGAACCGCTATTTTTCCGGGTCAGTGTTGCGGGCCGTGGCCGCCCGCCTTTCCCGCAAGCTCGGCCCGCAAACCCGCTCTCCCAGCTTCACGGCAAGCGATTCGCCGACGCTTCAGCCGCCGACCAGCGCCGCGCGTGCCACCCGGCACGCCGCCAGATCCCACGCCGCGCAGCCGACGCTCTTGAAAACCACCGGCCTGTCCGACGGCCACGGCGCGGCATTCTCCAGCACCCCGGCAATCCCGCCGACTTCCGCCCAATCGACGCCGGCCTGAATGAAGTCGCCGGCCTCGTGTTGCGCGCCGGCCAGATCGTCGACGAACAGCGCGCTGCCCGCGATGGTGCGTGCGCCGATCTCGACCATCGCCGGCGTGAATGCGCCGACGCCGATCACGAGCCGCCCGGGTCGCGCCGCTTCGTCATAGACGGCCTGCTTGCTGGTGGTCAGCGCAACCACGACGTCGATCGATTCGGGAATTGCGGCGTCGGCTTGCGCCAGCGGCTGCAGATCGTGCGCGTGGCCGCGATGCGCGGCGCAGAACGCTTCGGCACGCGCGGGCGCACTGCCCTTGACCCGTATGCGCGCGTCGGGAAACAGTTCGCCGATCGCCTCCAGATGGTTGAGCGCCTGCGTGCCCGTGCCGATCAGCAGGAATTCGCGCGGTGCACGCGCGGCGAAGGTGCCGACCGCCAGCATCGACATGGCCGCGGTACGGCGACCCGTCACGGTCGGGCCGTCGAGGATGAAGAGCGGCTCGCCGGTATCGGCGTCGAAGGCCATCACCAGGCCATGGATCGTCGGCAGATCGCGCGGGCCATTGCTCGCGCATACGTTGACGAGCTTGTGGATCGCGAGATCGGGCGCGGTGGCCGGCATCGACAGCATGATGCCGCCAGCGTTGAGTGGCACGACGAGGCGCTCGGGACTCGCAATGCGCTGGCGCGCATAGTCGATGCTCGCGCGCTTCAGCGCATCGACGAGCGTCGTATACGGAATCAGCCGCGCGGTCGCGGCGGCATCGAAAATCGGCGTGGTCGGGTGGGTCATGAGCGGGGTCGTTCCAATCCTGATGACGGGTTGAGGTCCAATTCGGCGCGCGGCGCAAACGCCCAGCCGCGCAGCATGTTCGCGCAAGATGTCGGTGAACCGTGTGCGAGCCCTCGCGCGCACGACGTCACCGTAACCGACTGTGGCCACGATGACCAGCCGGACCGGCAATGCCGGGAACGCCGAACGCGCTGGCCACCCAGACGGCAAACGGTCGGTAGATCAAACCGTCGACGCCGCCGTCCTCGCGCATCCGGTACACGCCATGTCGCAGTGCTTCGTCGAGCAGCGCGGCACGCGGCGCGTGGCCAATGCGCCAGTAGTCCAGCGCGGATTCGAGGCACGTCAGACCGCACAGACGTTGCGCCCAGAAGCGGTAATGCTCCGGGTCCGCGAAGCCGCTGCGCTGCCAATGCGGATCGTCGCACGGGTCGCGCTGCTGCTCGACGATCGCGCGCACCCATGCGGGGCTGCCCCATTGCGTGTAGTACGGTACGCCGGCGTGGCGCAGTATTGGCTCGTTCGTCGGCTCGTTCATCGGTCGGACGTGGCGGTGGCAGGTGTCATTACAACATGCTGCGCGGTCGCTGCATCGTGCCGTCGAAGAAGCGCTGCAAACGGAACGCCGACAGATCGAGCGACGCCTGGCCGCCGTCGTTCATTTCCGCAAGCAGCTTGCCGACGATCGGCCCCATCGCGAAACCGTGACCGCAAAAACCGGTGGCGATGGTCAGTCCGCTGACCTGCGGCGGCGCGTCGATCACCGGAATGCCGTCGGGCAGCACGTCGATCAGACCGGCCCACGATTCGACCACCTGGGCGTCTTTCAACGCGGGGAACAGCGCGCGCAGCTTGTTCAGCGCTCGCGGCGCGTGACTCGCGTTCGGCTGCGGATGCGAATCGCGCGGATACAACCCGCGCTCGCCTGCGGGCACGCCGCCCGGCAAGCGCTCGCGCAGATCGCGCAAGCACGCGCCATTCAGATGGAAGCTGAACTTTCCGCGCTGCTTCCACAGCTCGGGCAAAAACCACTTGAGCGCGCGGAAATGGCCGAGCGTCATGTCGACGTCGACCTGCATATCGTCGGCGAGATTGATCGCGCCGTTCGCGCGTTGCCGCACGCCGAGGCCGTGGCCCCAGAACGTCGACGCGGTGATGCGCGGTAGCGGGTTGGTGCGCATGCAGGTGCCGCGCACGGCTTGCTGCGGCAGTGCCAGGCCGAGCGTGGCGAGCAGCCGCCAGCTGCTCGCACCGGCCGCGCAGATCAAACGCGAGGTGCGCAGCGTGCCGCGCTCGGTGATCACGCCGGCAATCGCGCCGCCCGCGCGCTCGACGCCGAGCACGCCGCAGCCTTCGAAAAACAGCGCGCCGGCTTGCGCGGCCCGCGCCGCGAAGGCGGCTGCGACACGGCGCGGTTCGGCCTGGCCGTCGCTCGGGGTATAGAGGCCGCCGGGCGCCGGGCCTTGCATGCCCATCACGACCGAGTCGATCTGCTTGCGATCGAGCGTGCGGGTGTCGAGCCCATATTGGCGCGCGACGTCCATCCATTGCTGGAACGAGGCCCAGTCCGCTTCGTCGGAAGCCACGTAGAGGCAGCCGCCCTGACGCCACTCCAGGTCGAAGTTCAGCTCGCGTTCGAGTTCTTTCCACAGTGGGATGCTCGCCATCATCAGCGGCACCTCGGCGGCTTCGCGCCCTTGCTGGCGCACGAAACCCCAGGCTCGCGACGACTGCTGCCCGGCTATCCGCGATTTATCGAGCACCACCACCGCGAGACCACGGCGCGCCAGATAGTAGGCGGCCGCGCAGCCCATGATGCCGGCGCCGGCGATCACTACGTCGGCCTGGGTCGGGAACGGTTGGTCGGCGGCGGTGAAGCTCGCGTGCAGCGGGTAAGTCGTGGTCATCGGTCAGGCGGTTTCAGGTGTGGGCGTCATCTTCGCAGGCAGGCGAGCTATCCGCAATGCCGCCATGCCTGCCGGCCGTAACGCGGACGATCAGGCCGCGCTGGCGTGCGGAAAAGCCCGCTCGGGCGCGCGGATCGAAGGGTGCAACTCGACGGATGCAACTCGACGAACGCGGCTAACGACCTGGCAAGGGACTGGCAAGCGACTGGCAAGGACAAGCGCGGACCGTCCCGGATCTGCGAGCACTGGCACCATTTATTCGTCTGGGAGATATTTGCAAATTATTCGCCACACAGATATTTGCAGATTATGCGTGACACGAATATTTGACAAATATTCGTGTCACGCATAAATTACGTTTATTCGTCTCACGGATAATCCGTCATGCTCCATCTCATCGCCACGTCCGACCAGACGGCTCAGTTGCTCGCGGCTAGCCGACGGCAAGCGGGCCTCACGCAGGCCGAGGCCGCGGCGCGCATTGGCGTCAGCCAAAGCCGCATTTCCGCCTTCGAGACCGATGCGGGCGCCCTCACCCTCACGCAATTGCTGGCGCTGTGCGGCATCTACGGCCTGCAATTGCAACTGCGCGACAAGAACCAGCCGGTGCGTGAACCGGCACCGATCGTCGAGTGGTGACCATGGCCCGGCAAACGCATTCACGGGCGCTGTCGGTATGGGCCAACGGCGAGCGCGTCGGCGCCTGGCGCCTGCCCGCCCGCGGCCCGATGGAGTTCGCCTACGATCCCGCGTGGGTCGGCTCGCCCGCGGGTCGGCCGCTGTCGCTGTCGCTGCCGTTCACGCCGGGCAACATGGCGCACAAAGGGCAGCGAGTGCTGAACTACTTCGACAACCTGCTGCCCGACAGCGAGTCGATCAGAAAGCGCATCGCGCAACGCTACCAGACCGACACGCTCGATGCGTTCGACCTGCTGCAGGCGATCGGCCGCGATTGCGTAGGCGCGGTCCAGTTGCTAGCCGCGGACGACGTGCCGACCGGTGTCGACCGGATCGAAGGCACGCCGCTCGCGGACGACGAGATCGAGACGACGCTGGCCCGCACGGTCAGCAATCCACCGCTCGGCACGCCCGACGAAACAGATGACTTCCGCATCTCGCTCGCCGGCGCGCAGGAAAAAACCGCACTGCTGTGGCACGACGGCAAATGGCAGCGGCCGCACGGCGCGACGCCCACTTCGCACATCTTCAAGCTGCCGCTCGGACTGGTCGGCAACAGGCTCGCCGACCTCAGCACCTCGGTCGAAAACGAGTGGCTGTGTCTGCGAATCCTGCGCGCCTATGGGCTGCCGACCGCGAACGCGCAGATTATGACGTTCGGCAAGCAGCGGGTATTGAGCGTCGAGCGCTTCGACCGGCGCTTGCATTCAAGCGGGCAATGGCTGTTGCGGCTGCCGCAGGAAGATTTCTGTCAGGTGTACGGCGTGCCGTCGCATCGCAAATACGAAAACGAAGGCGGCCCGGGCGTGCGCGATCTCGCGCGAATTCTCCAGCAATCGGTGACGGCCCGCGAGGACCTCGAAACCTTGCTGGCGAGCCAGATCCTGTTCTGGATGCTGGCGGCGCCGGACGGCCACGCGAAGAACTTCAGCATCCGCCTGCTGGCCGGCGGCCAGTTTCGTCTGACGCCGCTTTACGACGTGATGTCGATCTGGCCAGTGGAAGGCAACGGCCCCAACCAGTGGTCATGGTTCAAGGCCAGACTTGCGATGGGCATGTGGTCGCGCAGCAAACACGACGCGTTTCGCGATGTGCAGCGGCGCCACTTCAACACGATGGCGCTGAAGTGCGGGTATGGAGCGGACGCCGAGCCGCTGATCCAGCGGCTGATCGAACAGACGCCCGCGGTGATCGAGCGGGTCTCCGCGGAATTGCCCGGGCGGTTTCCGGGCAAGGTCGCCGAACGGATCTTCAAAGGACTGAAAAGCTCGGCGGCCAAGCTCGACAAGATGCCAGCGGCGTAGGCCGGCGTACGCCGGCGTTGGGCTGGCTGCAGGCTGCAGGCTGCTGGCTGCGGGCGGGCGGCGGACGGCGGCAGGCGGCGACCGCTATGGCATGCGCCTCATACAGGAGTGCGCCGCCACGTCGAGCGCGCCGAACGGTCGCCGCCCCGCCGATACATTTCCCTACAGACGCGGCCCGGTTCATCGGTAAAATACGCTTTATGCTAAATAGATAAAAAATCACCGAATGTCCATTGCCTACCTCGCACCGACGGGCCCCACAACGGTCCAACCAAAATCACATCCGCGATATATTTTTACAGTAAGTTTGCTGTCCTCCTGCGTAGCCGCTCAACGCGCATCGAATGCGCATGACCGTGCTGCGCCTGACGTATCGCGCTCCTCCAGCACCCTTTAAGACGGCGGATTCTCACGCAGTATGGCCAACGAAACGAACTCACCTGACTCCATTGCAGTCGCCGAACGCGTGCGCGAGTTGATGAGCCGGCATGGAATCGGCAAGCGCCAGCAAACCACGGAACTGTGCCGCATCCTCGATCTGAGTTTTTCACAGGGGCACCGCAAGCTGCGCGGCAACAGCCCGTGGAGCCTGTCGCAAATCAAAAAGGTCGCCGAGGTGTTCGGCGAACCGGCCGCCCAGCTGTTCGGCGCGCAATCGCTCGATCCCGGCATGGTCGGGGCAATCGCCCAGGAGGCCGTTTTCTGCGTCGGCCCGGTCGAGCTGGCCTGCACCGCGTGGGTCGGCGCCGCACTCGAGCCGGGCAGCCGCCCGGAATTCGTCGCCTATTCGAAGCTGGGTCAATGGCGCGTGACACGTCATGACGGCACGCTGTATCAAAGCGCGTACGAGGTCCACAAGATCGAAATTTATCCGCGCCGCGCGGAGACTGACAAGCCGACCATCGCAGTGGTCGACGACGATCGGGCCAGCGCCGACAATCTGCGCGACTATCTGGAGCGCAGCGGCTTCGCCGCCGTGGCAATCTACGGACTCGCGGCCTTCGCTGAACAGTTGCAGACGCAAGTGTTCGACGGCATCGTGATCGACTGGCTGTTCGGCGCGCAGACCTCGGCGGCCGCGATTCGCGCGGTTCGCGCGTCGGAGAATCCGGACGCGCCGATCTTCGTGCTGACTGGGGAACTGCTGACCGGCAAGGCCAGCGAATCTGAGATCAGCCAGGTGATCCGCGATTACGACGTCGCATGCTATGAAAAGCCTGCGCGCATGGCGATCCTGGTCGCCGATCTGTCCAAGCGGCTCAACCGACCCTGACACGCCGACCCTGACGCGCCGACCCTGACGCGCCGACCCTGACGCGCCGGCCCTGACACGCCTACCCTGACGCGCCGACCCTGACGCGCCGGCCAGCGGCTGGCGGTGCGTGCCCAGCCTGGTGCCCACCGCCCGTCAGGTTCCGTCCGCGATCCGCGCGCCGCGATCCGCGTCATACCCCGCGTTTCACACTCTGCGTCACACGGTATGCCGCGAAGCCAGCGCCCGCTGCAACGCGTTGCGCAACTCCTCGTAATGAACCGGCTTTAACAACGCCTCGAAGAACGGCTGCGCGCCACTCTCCGCGTCCGCTGCCGCTTCGTGCTCCGGCGCATACGCGCTGACCACGATCACCGGCACCCCGGCCGATGGCCCGCCATGCTTTGCGAAGTCGGCGAGAAAGGTATAACCGTCTCGCCCGGGCATGTGCAGGTCGAGCAGAACCACGTCGCAACGGTGCGTGTCGAGCCACGCGAGCGCATCGTCGGCATCGGTGACGGTGTGTGCGCTGAAGTCCATATGGGCGACCATTTCACTGAACGATTCGCGAATCAGCCGGTTGTCGTCGACGATCAGCACGCACGGCCGCGCGCCGCCAGGCTCGGCCGCCGCTGTGACGCCGGGCGGCGCGGCGGCGGCGACCGGCGCAACCGGAATCGTCACGGTGAAGGTGGTGCCCTCGCCCACCGTGCTCGCCACATCGACCGTGCCACCGAACAGTTTCAACAGCCCCTGCACAATGGTCAGCCCCATCCCCGCGCCTTCGAAGCGGCGCGTGCGCGACGCGTCGAGTTGCGTGAACTCCTGGAAGATCAGCGGGATCTGCGCATGCGGCACGCCCGGCCCCGTATCGCTGACCACGAAGATCAGCGCTGCCGGCCGCTGCCGCAACTGCACCCGCACCGTGCCGGTCTCGGTGTAGCGGATCGCGTTGGTGACGAGGTTATTGACGATCTGGCGGATCCGGTGCGGATCGGAATCGACCGGCCCGCCCATGCCGCTCGCCTCGCTTTCCAGCTTGAGACCGCGCGCCGCGGCCGACATCGCGTGTTCATCGACGATCGACGCCAGCAACTCGCGCGGCTCGAATCGCTCGTGACGCAGCTCGAGCTTGCCGGCGCCCAAACGCGCGTAGTCGGTCAGGTCTTTCATCTGCGCTTCGAGATGCCGCGCCGCGGTTTCGAGCCGCTGGATCACCTTGCGGTCCGCCTCGGAGTGATAGTTGAAGCCCAGCAACTCGATCGACGACACGATCGCATGCAGCGGCGTGCGCAGCTCGTGGCTGATCATGCCGAGAAACGCGTCCTTGGCGAGACTCGCCTCGCGCGCCGCACGGCTCGCCTGGTGCTCGGCGGCGAGCGCCGCGTGCTGCTGATCCATCAGCCGCGCACGGCGCCGGCCGTTGAGCACCAGCAGCAGGGTCGCCGCCGCTGACAGCAACAGCAGCAACAGACCGCCCGCGAACAGCATGCGCCGCTTGTTGATGAAATCGCGGTTCATCGCTTCGCGGTCGGCGACGTCGGCGAAACGGCGGCTCAGCGCGAGATCGTTGATCTCGTTCCAATGCTCGCGCATTTGCCCGACGATCTGACCGGCGCGGCTGCGGTCCTGCCGCAATGCATCGACCTCAGGCTGAATTTCAACCAGCAGATGATCGAGCGAGCGGATCTCGTCCAGTTGCCGTTGTAGCAACGCGAGCTGCGCGGTCAGTTGATGCGTCGAACCGGCCATCACATGCAGCTTCGATTGCAGCAGCTGGAAGCGCAGCATCAGCCGCTGATAGTCGTCGTCGCCACCCGACTGGTACAGCAGCAACTGGTTCTCGAAGCGTGCAAAGGCGATCTGGAGTTGCGCGGCGTCCCAATAGAAGCCGTCGTACGTGCCGGTCAACTGCTCGGTGGCGCGCGGGTTCAGCAGGTTCGCATACAGCAGATAGCCGATCGCGCCGGCCGGCGCCGCGAGCGCGGTCAGCCAGATCAGCACGTAGAAGACACGACGCCACGGACGACGCGCTATTTGATGATGAGGGCCTTGATCTGCCATACGAATTTCGAATCGCCCGACGCGCCCGTCAGTTCGTCGGGGTACGCGTCGCGCGGGTAGATAAGGAACAGCGGCCCGAAGTCGCTGATCTTCAGGCGCCGGCCGTTCATGCTATACGCAACCACCACGCCGTAGCGATCGCAGTCCGACACCGGCACGCTGTACGTGTAGTCGTCGAGCGTATGGAATTCGACCTCGGTGCCGTATGCGCCGACCGCCTTCAGAATATCTGCGAGCAGCGGTCCTGTGAAGGTCGAGCGTGGCGTCCAGGTGGTGGATGTCGTGATCGAATGGACCGGCAGGGCCAGCAGTTGGGCCTCGGTGAAATGATACAAATGGTGCGCCGCATCGGTGGTCTTGCCGATCTTGCCCTGCACGTCGAGCTCCAGCGACGCAGCCTCCGACTGCGCCTGCGCGGCGCACGCGGCCACCGCCAGGATCAGGCCGGCGGCCCAGCGTGCGCGCCTGAGCGCGCCGTTTGTGCGATGCAGTGTTGCGATCAGCCAGGTCATCTGTTTTTTATCCTTGTGTGTTTTCCTGCGGGCAGCCCGGGACTGCGTCGATGCAGCCTGTGCGGCGCTATCGACCGTCTGTCCCCCCTGCCTGTCTCCACCCGGCGACGATGGCGCGCTCAATCAAGACTCGCCCCCGCCGACGACGCGCGCCACCCCGACACGCGATATCTGAACCGCATGCATAATATCGCCAAAAATTCCTTATCTCAAAATTGAGGAGGCCGCCGCACGCCCGCCCCGGACAGATCGCCCGACAAGCGCCACGCGACGCCCACAAGAGTCATGAACAAGCCGGTTTTGCCCCTGACGTACGAACAACTCGACCACTGGATCGAGTCGCTGCAACCCGCCTTGCTCGCCGAGCGCTTCGCGATGGCAATCGGTATTCTGCGCGGCGGCGCACCGCTCGCGCTGATGGTTTCGCATGCGGTCGGTACGCCGGTTGCGTTCCTGCGCTATGACCGGCACTCGCGTGCGGTCGCATGGGACTCGACGCTGCCGATCCCGCCCGCGGGCTCGACCGTGTTGCTGTGCGAGGACATTGCGGGACGCGGCTTCACGCTGACCGATTGCATCGCGTTCCTGCAGCGGCACGGACTTGCAGTCAGGACGCTGACCGCCGCGGTGGACGACCTGAGCCGCACGCAACCCGACTACGCGATCGACGCACGCGGCTACTTCGCGCTGTTCCCATGGGAGCGCCAGGCCTATACCGAGCGTTATCGGGAAGATTGGGAGCGCGTCGCAGCCGGCACCGCGCCCGCAATGGCAAACGATCACGAATACGCGACGTATGCGATCGACCTCGACGGCATTCTGCTGCCCGACGTGCCGCTCGCGCGCTACGACGAGGATCTTGCCGCCGCGCTCGCCGAGCGCGATGCACTGCTGCCGTTTGACGTGCTGCCGGGCATCGATCTGCAGCGGGTTCGCATGATCATCACCGGCCGCCCGGAACTGGATCGTGCGCGCACCGAAGCATGGCTCGCACGGCACGGCTTCGGCCATATGCAACTGACGATGCGCAGCCCCGACGCGCACGATGAAAGTCCCGCCGGCGCCGCCGCGCACAAGGCCACCGCCGCCTTGCGCGGCGGCGTCACGCATTTTGTCGAGAGCGATCCGGTGCAGGCGCTGCTGATTGCACAGCAGGCGCCGCTGTTGCGCGTGATCTGGTGGGACGCGCTCACACGAACCGGGATGCTGGTCGGCGCACGCGCCTGGCGCTGATGCGCCGCGAACGCGACGCCGCGAACGTCAGGTTTCTCGCGCGTCCCGCACTTGCTTGCTATCGCGCAAATGCAGATGCCGTGCGGCCCGTTGTGAGGCGACGACGATCAGCTTCATCGTCGCGCGTGTGGCGCCGACAAACAGCTTGCGTGCGATGCGCTCGTCGAAGGCATCGAAGTCGATCTCGGTGAAAATCACGCACGGCGCCGCCTGGCCCTTGAAGCGATAGATCGACTCGAACAGCACGTCTCCTTCGCGATACTCCGGGTTGCCGAACAGATCGTACTTACCGGTGAAGCTGCGCAGCCGATGCGGCCCGAGGTGATCCTGTGCCGTCATCGCCGAGCCTTCGCGGCCGCGAAACGACAGCACCACGATGTCCTGCTTGCGAAAGCCGAGCGACAGCGCCTGCGTGATCGCGCGCTTGGTGGCCTCGATGCTGCCTTCGGCGGCGTTCGCTTCGTCGTAGACCGACAGAGAGATATCGGAGCCGTCGAACGGACTGCCCGACGCGAGCGCCGCGGCGAGCGGCACCGACGCGCCGACCACGTCGCGCACATAGTCGAGAATGTCGCGCGGACTGCGATAGTTGGTGGTTTCCTTCAGCGTGGTCCAGCCTGGCAGCGCGACCGGTTCGCGCATGTACAGATTCTGCAGCGGGTCTTCGAGCCACCACCACGCGGCGCCGGGACGCAACAGCCGCTCGAGCGCGGCGACCCACGGCTGCTGAAAGTCCTGGCCTTCGTCGACGATCAGCACGTCGAACTGCCAGCGCGGTCCGATCGGCGTGTCGGCGAACCGGGTTTCCAGTTCCTCGAACACCTGAGCGGACCGGAAATCGGGCTCACGGCCCGCATCGCGCGCAATCCAGTCGCACAACTGGTGATAGTTCGCCACCTTCGCCTCGGGCGGCGCGACCCGTGCGATGTGATCGGCCAGCGGCCGGTTGAAGCACACATAAAGAGGCCGCTGGCCGCGCGCCGCCGCGTCCTTCATCACTTGCACCGCGAGCTGGGTCTTGCCAGACCCGGCCGTGCCGATCACCCGCAGCCGAAACGGCGTGAATTCGAGCCGCCGCGCCCAGCTGGCGAGACCGCCCGCGAGCCGGGTGACGAGCGTGCCCGCCTGGCCGACCAGCGCACTCGCGTCGGGTGTGAGCGCGAGTTCGTCGGCGAGAAAGTGATGGATCTTCGACGCACAGGCAAGGCGCGGCTCGTCGGCCGGCAGCGCTGCGCGGATCACCGCCGCGAGCCGGTCGCGCCGCGTCGCGTCGACGATGCGCGCAGGATTCACACCGGCAATCGCCGCATCCTTGACGATATGGTCGGGACAGTACAGCAGTTCCTCGATGAAGTAGGTGCCCGCGCCAAACGCCGCGGTGAAGCGCCGGTGCAAACCTTCGATGGTATGCGCGAGCGCGATCGCCACATTGCGCTCGGTCTGCAGGTAGACCTTGACGAGTCCCTTCGGCGTTTCGCGCAGAAAACCGGTTTTCTGTTCGACGATCATCAAGCGCCCGGCCGGGCTGACGATCACGAAGTCAGCCTCGCCGAATACCGAGAAGTTCTGGTTCAGGCGCGTCCAGTGCACGCCGTGATAGACCGTGTAGTCGGCGGGCAGCGCCTCTTCCAGCAACGCCAGCGTTTCGCGTTCGCGTGCCGCCGCGCCGGTGGCGGCGAGGCTCTTCCAGTCGTCGGGAACTATGCGGGCCATGCGGTGCCTCGTCGAATTCGGGTGCGGACATTGTACGCAACGCCATCGCATTGGCGTGGCGCGTCGGCGCCGGTTCGCCGGTTCGCCGGTTCGCCGGTTCGCCGGTTCGCACGTTCGCACGTTCGCCGTTTCGGTTGGCGCAACGCGCCCTGCGCGGCACGCAGCCCGCGCGCATCGTGTATCGTTGTTGGCTGAACGCCGCGCGCCGTGCCCGGCTTGCCAACCGTACAACTGTAAGGAAGGATTGACTGGATGATTACAATCTGGGGACGTGCCAATTCGGTTAATGTCCAGAAAGTCTTGTGGTGTTGCGACGAACTGGTGCTGCCGTACGAACGCATCGACGCCGGCTTGCAATTCGGCCGCAACAACGAACCCGACTATCTCGCGATGAATCCGACCGGCAAGATTCCGACGCTGGTCGACGACGATTTCGTGCTGTGGGAATCCAACTCGATCCTGCGTTATCTGGCGCTGCAATATGGCGAATCGAGTCCGCTGTATCCCGCCGAGCCGAAGCTGCGCGCCTCGATCGATCGCTGGATGGACTGGTCGCTCTCGACGCTGCAACCCACCGAACGTCCAGTGTTCTGGGCTCTCGTGCGCACGCCGCACGCGCAGCGCGATGCCGCGAAGCTCGCCGTCGATCTCAGCGCGGTCAGCCTGCTGTGGCGCTTGCTCGACACGCATCTGCAGGGACGCTTCTTTTTCGAAGGCGAGCACTTCACGCTGGCCGATATCGTGATCGGCTCATACGCGAAACGCTGGTTCGGACTGGACGGCGTGGAGCGCGCGCCGCTGCCGAATCTGGAGCGCTGGTATATGCGCATTGGGGCGCGCTCGGGTTTCAGGAAGTACGTCGATTTCCCGCTGACCTGAGAGCCGCCCAGTCCAGCTTTGCGACGCAAGCACGCGGCGCTTTCTGCCAAGCCGCGTGCGATCCGTCCTGCCGCGACTTGAGCGCGGCGCGTGCTGGTTCGTCACAGCACATACTCACGGCGGCCACACGCCTCGTGCGCTGGCGCGGCGCGCACCCCGCGCCGTGCACCCCTTTATAATCGACGCATGAAGACCGCCAAGCCCACCGCGACCACCGCGACCACCGACCAGGCCACTTCCGCCCATCCCGCTCATGCCGGGGAGCCGGTGCATACGCACGGCGATTCGCAGGAAGCCGCGCTGATGCTCGCGGAAGAATATTGCCGGGAACGCGGGGAGAAGCTCACGCCGATTCGACGCAAGGTGCTTGAATTGCTGCTGAATTCCGGGCGCGCGACCAAGGCGTATTCGCTGCTCGACGAGATGCGCCAGATTCACCCTGGCTCCGCGCCGCCCACGGTGTACCGGGCGCTGGACTTTCTGCTCTCGGCGGGGCTCGTGCACCGGATCGAATCGATCAATGCGTTTACCGTCTGCCACGATCTGACGCAATGCCAGCACGGAATCCTGGTGGTCTGCCAGCAATGCGGCAGCGTCACCGAGCTGCATCAGCCCAAGCTGCGACAGGCGCTCGTCGCACAAATCGAAGATGCGGGCTACCGCCTCGCCAGCGACGAAATCGAATTGAAGGGCTTATGTTCAGCCTGTCAGGCGGCCGAAGCGGCAACTGACGGATCACGCGCGTCGACCCCGGCGGTAGTGGCAAAGTGACGGCGAAGTAACCGCGAAGTAGAGGCGGCCCCGCCGACCCGGGTTGCGGGCCGCAGGAATTCCGGCGCGCGTCAAAGCGCCGAATGCTTGCGACTTTACGCCGGAGCACGCGGCTCACTATGTGGCGGCTACCGCCACCGCCCGGCTGTGACGCCGGTCAGCGCGCCGCGCGGGCGTCGATCGCGTCGTGCAGCAACGTTACGAGGTCGTCGGGCAAAGCCGGTTTGGTCATGAAGTGCTGAAAGCCTTCGCCGATGCTGCGCAAACGGTAGGCGTCCTCCGTGTGACCGGTGAGCGCCACCGCGACCGACGGCAAGTGATCGCTGCGAATTTCATGCTCGCGCAGCCGCTGGATCAGATAGAAGCCATCCATGGCCGGCAAATCCAGATCACAGACGACCGCGTCGGGCAACAACCGCACCGCCACTTCGACGCCCTCCTCCGCATCCGCGACGGCGCAGACCTTTGCGCCTTCCGCCTCGAGTAACAAGGTCAGCGATTCCCGGCTATCCGGGTCGTCTTCTACAAGCACGATCGTTGCCTGATCCAGTCTCAATGCTGCGTTCATTTCCTGTTGTTGCTCTAGAAAACCGGTTAGGCCGTCAGAGGTGGCCAACGTTTCTTCCCGCTGCTTGCCGCGGACTTGCGCGGCTGCGATGTTGCTGTTCATGGTTCCGACTCGATTTCATGCACCGAGTTGCACACTGGCCCAAGATTGTAAAACATGGCCCGGACGCAACACGTGCGCAGAGTAACGTAACGCGCCCAAATTGCGCGCCGATGAAAAACCGGCCACCGGCGCCCACCCCTGGTCGACCGATGCCGACACAGCATCCGCCACGGCGGCATGTGCAAACCCCGTTCACACGGTCTTTTTCCGCCCAGCGTCATGCGTGTTTTGCAATGTTCTGCGACAGCGGCAAGCTGGGTCAGCTTGCGTGGCGTTCGCGTTCATCCCGTTGGGTAGCACGTCACGTGCCTCGTCGGCCTGGTATTGCGCGGGTGTGGGGCCGGGTGCGGAGCGCGTGCGACAGCGTTGCCGTGTCGGCGGGCGATGTCATCGTGGGCGACGCAGGCGGTGCCGTGGTAATTCCGTTCGAGAGGGCCGCCGCTGTCGCGCCGGGCCGCCGCCGGGTTGCGAGCGCAGCGTCGGCCAGCCGCGCCCGGCGAGTCGAGGCGTCGGCCAACGTCCGCATAGGTCGACGCACACGCGGCCTCAGTCTGTTTTGTTCGGTCCGATTCCCTGAACCAGCAAAGCGACCGCATGCCGCGCGATTTCCGCGCCGCCGATCTTGCATCGTAGCGGATCGTTGCGCCACAGCTTCAGCGTGGCGAGCGGCAGAATCGTCAGCCCGAGCAAGGTGACGAACACCAGCGCGGGCTCCAACCCCGCGTTCAGACGCCCTTCCCGTTGCCAGCGCTCGATGTACGACAGCGACGCCTTCTGATGCGCGTCGCCGAACCGTTCATACATACGCTGACGCAGCAGGCCGCCGTCGCTGATGACTTCGCGCACCCACAGCGACGGAAACCACGGATGCTCGCTCGCCACCTGCACCAGCCGCTGCGTGAGCTGCGTGATCGCCGCCACCGGATCGTCGGGGTGCTCCTCAAACGGCGCGCCGAGGCCCGCGCGCAGCGGCGCGAAGCGCTCATCGATCAGTACATCGAGCAGCTGGTCGCGCGTCTTGAAGTAGTAGTGCATCATCGCCGGCGTGAAACCCGCCTCGCGGGCAATCTCGCCAAGCGTGGTATCGACGATTCCCTGCCGCGCGAACAGCGCGAGCGCAGCGTCGAGCAGACGGCTGCGCTGCTGTGGACCACGCGCTGCGCCCGTCGGCCTGCCCGGGCGGCGGGCTGGCGCGGTGGTCGCGGACGCGGTGGTCGCGGAACCAGCCTTCTGCGACGCGGCCTGGACAACGCGCTTCGGCGCGTCGCCTGCTTTTGCGGACGTCGCGACCGATGTCGCCTGTTTCGCCGCGGGTTCACCTGACGGAATCCTTGCCATAGCATTCAGTTTGACGAGTGAAGCGATGTCGAATATATTAATCTTCGAATTAATTAATTTCAATGCACTGGCGCCATGAAACATCCGACCACGACTCAATCCGCCGAGCCTGTCCAGGCGGACTCACGGGCAGACTCGCCAACCGCCGGCCACCCGCCTATCCGTCTGCTGTTTCCGGCGCTGCTGTTGGTCATGCTGCTCGCGGCACTCGATCAGACGATCGTTTCAACCGCGCTGCCGACCATCGTCGGCGAACTTGGCGGGCTCAACAATCTGTCCTGGGTGGTGACTGCCTACCTGCTCAGCTCGACCATCGTCGTGCCGCTATACGGCAAATTCGGCGACCTGTTCGGCCGCAAGATCGTGCTGCAGACGGCGATCATCGTGTTCCTGGTCGGCTCCGCATTGTGCGGAGCCGCGCAGAACATGACCCAGCTGATCGTGCTGCGCGCGCTGCAGGGGCTCGGCGGCGGCGGGCTGCTGGTCGTGACGATGGCCGCGATCGCCGACGTGATTCCGCCTGCCGAGCGTGGCCGCTACCAGGGCGTGTTCGGCGGCGTGTTTGGTCTCGCCACGGTGATCGGGCCGCTGCTCGGCGGCTTTCTCGTCGAACACCTCACGTGGCGCTGGATCTTCTACATCAACCTGCCGCTCGGCATCGTTTCGCTCGTCGTGATCGGCGCGGTCTTCAGGCCGCACGTTCGTCACGTGAAGCACACCATCGACTACATGGGCGCCGCGTTTCTCGCGGGCGCGCTCACCTGCATCATCCTGTTTACGAGCCAGGGCGGCACGATCCTGCCGTGGTCGTCGCCGCAACTGTGGTTCACGCTGGGCATGGGGCTGGTGTCGATCTGGGGTTTCATTCATGAAGAGCGCAGCGCGGTCGAACCGATCATGCCGCTCGAACTCTTCCGGCAACGCACGTTTTTGCTGAGCAGTCTGATCGGCTTCATCATCGGCGTGTCGCTGTTCGGCTCGGTCACGTTCGTGCCGCTCTATTTGCAGGTGGTGAAAAGCTCCACGCCAACGCAAGCCGGCATGCAGATGCTGCCGATGATGGGCGGTCTGTTCATGATGTCGATGGTGACCGGCCGTTTGATCAGCAAGATCGGCAGGTACCGCATGTTCCCGATCATGGGCACCTTCCTCGTGGCGGTCGCGATGCTGCTGCTCTCGCGTCTGCAGCTCAACACGCCGATTCATGTGATGTACCTATACATGGGTCTGCTCGGTTGCGGCCTCGGCATGGTGATGCAGGTGCTGATCCTCGCTGTGCAGAACACGGTCGAATTCAAATACGTGGGTGTGGCCACTTCGGGCGCGACGCTGTTCCGTTCGATCGGCGGCTCCATCGGCGTGGCCGGCTTCGGCGCGGTGTTTTCGAACGGGCTCGCGAGCCGCCTCGAGAAACTGCTCCCACCCGACACCGAGCTGCCGCACGCGCTGGGCCCCGCCGCGATCCATCAGTTACCCGAAGCATTGCGCGACGACTATCTGCACGCGTTCGCCGGCGCGCTGCACACGGTGTATCTCGCGGCCGCCTGCGTGGTGGTGCTGGCCTTCGTGCTCGCATGGTTGTTGAAAGATCATCCGCTGCGCAAGCACTGAGCGCCTGTGTGCTCACGAGGCGCTTGATGCAAGTGCTTAACGACGAGGTCGAACGCCGCATGCGTCGACCTCGTGTTGTTTCGATGCTCGCCCGATCGCGTGGCGCACCGCCGCCGCAACCTGTTCACGTTTCGCCGCTACATGAAGCGCGCGTGAAAAAATCTCGCACCGATTCGTCTTGCCGACATAGACCGCGTTTCGTCATACCGGTTTATGTGTGGTAGCGCACATAGAAATGGAGCGAATATCGTTCGACGTTGCGATTGGTAGGAACGTTGATTGACGTTGCGAACGAAACGCCACATATTGGAACCGACGCAAGCGTGGCTTGCGTCTCAAGACTCTCCGGCGCATGTGGATCGTGATTCCGCGGACAATGCTCCAGCATCAACGCGATCCGGAGCATGCCTTAACGGCATCGTTTTCCACAGGTGGGTCCACGACATGTCCACCCAGAACGCACTCGGGCATAGCTTTCCGATGCCCTGCAAACGGTGTGGCGGTGCGCTGTACCGACAAGTCGACTACTGTCCGTATTGCGGCGCGGTGCACCCGCTCGATACCGGATCGCACAAACACAGCGCGATTCCCGTCAGCCGCGCGAGCGCCACGAACAAGTCCGCGCGAAAGTCCGACGACGAGCCGAACCCGCCACACGAAAACGATTCCACGGCTCACGCAGTGCAAGCCGATGACGCTGCGCTTGCCGAACCCGCAATGCGTACGGCGCTCGTGTCGCCCCATGCGCCGATGTCACCCCTCGACGCCCCGCCGGTTGCGCCGCGCCCGGTACTGACGGTTCGCACAGTGCTGTTCGCAATGCTGGCTGGCGTCGCAATCGTGCTGGCCTATGTCGGTTATGCACTATGGAGCGACAACAACGATTCGGCGGACGTGAGTCTCGAACAGCCCACCAACACTAATCAGGACGCCAGAACAACGACCGGCACGATCGCACCGTTCGCAGCGACTCAATCGACTCGATCGACTCAATCGCAGCCTCCATCTGCCGCAGTCAGGCCCGCCGTTCCGGCTACCGCGCCGAAGCCCGCGCCCGTCACGCCGCCGCCGGTAGCCGCCGCGCCGGCCAAACCCGCAACGCAATTCCACGATGCCGCGCAAGCGTTGCAGGCCGCACGCCTCGCGTTTCACGCCAACGATCTGTCCACCGCGCAAGTCGCGCTCGGCGCCGCGCAAACATTGCAACCGGGCAACGCCGACGCGCAGAATCTCGCCGCCGAGCTGCGGCCGCTGACCGCGCGTCGCGACGCCGCGTTGCAGGCTGCGCAACTGTGCGTCGCTCAGCAAGCGTGGCCCTGCGCGCGCCAGCATGCCAACGAGGCGCTCACGCTCGACACCGGCAACGACACGGCGAAGAGCATTCTCGCACGCGTGATTCGTGAGACCGGCTGGGCGCCACTCAGCCCGCACGCCTCGAACGTCGATCCAGCGCAAGACAAGCCGCTTGCGCAAGCGCAGCCTGTACCGGCATCGCAACAGGCGCAACTGCAAGCGCCCTTGCCCGCAGTGATGCCGGCCACCGCCGAACTCGTCCCGGCCGCGCCGCCCGCCGACGCAAAAGGCACCGCGGGCACGGCCGGGCGCGGCGCGAATGGTCGCACAGCGCACGCACATGCGTTGAGGCACACCGGTTGGAAGCACGCGGCACCGAACAGCACCAGTGGTTCCACCGAGACATCGCCCGACGAGTAGATAATTTGTTTGGATACCGAATTAGTTCGCCGCTATCCGCACTAATCGCACGCGCTATTGCGTATCCTTTGAGCGGCAACACACGGACATAGCCGTGAAAGCGCATCGAACATGACATGGCAACCGGCTCACTGGTGCTTCACGCCCATCGACGCGTGAAGCTGGACAAATCCGACCGATAGGTAGATAGACCATGCTGAAGAGACTTCTGACGGGATGGCTGGGGCTGGTGCTGATAGTCGTATCTTCGCTGGCCGGCGCGGAACCGGCGCACTACAAGATCGTCACGGGTCCGGAGCGCGGCACTTACATCCAGATCGGCCAGGATCTGTCGAAATGGGTCGCGCAGCCGGCGGGCATCGACCTTGAAGTGGTGGCCTCCAAGGGCTCGGCTGAAAACGTGCAGCGCATGCGCTTCGAGCCTGGCGTGAAGCTCGCGCTGGTGCAGTCCGACGTGTACCAGGCCTACATCGACATGGCCAATGCGGGCAACCCCGACGCGGGCACGACGATCCGGCCGCTACGGCTCATCATGCCGCTCTATGACGAGGAAATTAACGTCGTGGTGCGCGCGGACTCGCCGATGAAGACCCTCGCCGACATCAAGGACAAGAACATCAGCATCGGCCTGTTCGGCAGTGGCACGGCACAGTCGGCCACGACGCTGTATCACCTGATGTTCGGCCAGCCGATTCCCGAGCAGAACGTCCAGCACCTGAGCAACGAAGACGCGCTGGCCGCGCTGATCGTGAAGAAGGTGGACGTGGCGATCATCGTTGTCGGGCAACCCGCGAAACTATTCAATGACATGAATCCCGATCTGCAGCAGCAGATCCGCCTTTTGCGGGCCGATCCGGCCGCGCCCGAAACCACGCGCGCCAAACAGATCTACTTCCCGGCAACGATTCGCGCGAGCAGCTACCCGAACTGGCTGAAAGAGGATGTTCCCACGCTGACCGTGAAGGCCTTTCTGGTCACCTACGATTATGGCCTGCGCGACACCGTCGGCAATCTGAATCACTTCGCCGACTCGCTGTGCGCCAACTTCGACAATCTGCAGGAACACGGGCATCCGAAGTGGAAGCAGGTGAAGCTCGAATTGCCGACACTCGTGCGCGGCTGGAAATATTATGGGCCGATGGAAAAGCATCTGCGCCAATGCCTCGCCAACCGCAGCGCGGCGGTCAGCGCGACCGCCACGCAAGCCACGCCGAAACCCCGCTCCACCTGTACGGATCAGGAGCGCCTGCTCCTGCTGTGCAAATAGCGTCGCCCGGATAGCGGGACGCACGCGGTCACGCGCGCTCCCGCTGCGTTGCGCTCGATGCGGCCGCCAGCTCCATCGCCCGTTGAAGCGCCTCGTACACCTTCGGGCGATTGGATTGCGATACGTTAAAGCGCAGAAAGCCAGCGGGCGATTGCGACGCGCTGAACACATTGCCCGGCGCGAACACCACGTTCGCAGCGAGTGCGTGACGTGCGACGTCGGCGGCATCGAGCGAATCCGGCAGACTTGCCCACACGAACATGCCAGCACGCGGCCGCGTCCAGATGTCGAGGCCCGCATGGCCGAGACGTCTTATCGTGTCGCCCATCGCGTCGGCGAGCTTCGAGCGCATCGTTTCCAGATGCCGCCGGTAAGTGCCGTCCACCAACATTCGATGCACGACGCTCGCCGCGAGCTGGCCATTGCCGAACGACGTGGCCAGCTTCAGATCGATTAGCGGCTCGATCCACTCCGCTCGCGCGGCGATGTAGCCGCAGCGCACCGCCGCCGATAGCGTCTTCGAGAAGCTGCCGATCGACACCACCCGCGCGAGGCCGTCGAACGCGGCGAGACGCGGCGCGGCCTCGTCTTCGAAGTCGGCGAAGATATCGTCCTCGACGATCAGCAGATCGTGTTCGCCCGCGAGCTTCAGCAGCCGATGCGCGACGGCCGGCGCCAGCGTCGCGCCAGTCGGGTTGTGGAGCGTCGAATTGGTCACGTAAAGGCGCGGACGATGCTCGATCAGCACCCGTTCGAAGGCCGCCAGATCCGGCCCGCTGCGCGTGTAGGGCACGCTCACGATGCGCGCACGATGCGCGCGCAGCAGCGCCTGGAAGTTGAAGTAGCACGGATCGTCGATCAGCACCGTATCGCCCGGCTCGAGCAGAAAACGGCACACCAGATCGAGCGCGTGCGTGCCGCCGTCGGTCAACACGATCTGCTCGGGCGGCGCTTGCACACCGTGCTGCGCGAGCCGCCATGCGAGCTGCTGGCGCAGCGCCGGCAATCCACTCGGGCTCGCGTAGTCGGCAAGCGGCGCCTGCGCATCGCGCGCCACCGCGCGCAATGCGCGGCGCACGCCGTCTTCGGGCAGCCAGGATGCAGGCATCCAGCCGCAGCCAGGTTTTAAAACTTTCGCGCCCGCCTCCAGCGACTGACGCGTCAACCACAGCGGATCGACCTCACGATCGAGACGCGGTCCGAGGTCAGCGAGCGCGAGCGGCGGTGCATGACCCGACACGAAAAACCCGGAGCCGCGGCGCGCAACGATCGTCCCTTCCGCGACCAGCCGGTCGTACGCTTCCACCACGGTCGATTTGGATACGCCCAAGGTGTCGGTCATCGCGCGAATCGATGGCACGCGCGCACCCGGCATCAGCGAGCGGCTCGCGATGCGCTCGCGCAGACTGTCCATCACGGCGCCGACGCGCGTGCCCGAGCTCATCCGACTGCTGTCACCTTCCGCCATCTGTACTGCTCCATGTTCGGTACAGTTCGTGTGAATTGTACTGGACTGTAGCTTACCGTTTACGGCCAGAACACGGATGCTAGACGTTCCCCTTGATAAGCATGGACTCTTCCGATGGACAAGACGACCAACGGCTGGCTTAGCGGCCTCGCCGGCGTATTGATTTTCAGCGGTTCGCTGCCGGCCACGCGTCTTGCCGTGCAGGGCCTCGACCCGGTATTCCTGACCGTCGCCCGGGCGACGATCGCCGGCACGCTCGGTCTGTTGCTGTTGCTGCTGTTTCGCCAGACACGTCCTGCCCGGCGCGATCTGACTCCGCTGCTCGTGGTTGCACTCGGCGTGGTCGTCGGCTTTCCGCTTCTAACGGCGCTGGCGCTGCGCCATGTGAGCGCGGCGCATGCGGTGGTGTTTGTCGGCCTCCTGCCGCTCGCCACCGCGATCTTCGGCGTGCTGCGCGGCGGCGAGCGTCCGCAACCGGCGTTCTGGCTCTTCTCGGCGCTCGGCAGCGGCGCGGTGGTCGGCTTTGCATTGCGGCACGGGATCGACGCATCGCCAGTCGGCGACGCGTTGATGCTGGCCGCGATCGTCGCATGTGGTCTGGGCTATGCGGAAGGCGCGCGCCTGTCGCGGCATCTGGGCGGCTGGCAGGTGATTTCGTGGGCTCTCGTGCTGTCGCTGCCGGTGATGCTCCCGCTCGCATGGTGGACCCGGCCCGCTTCTTTCGACGGTGTCAGTCATGCCGCGCTTTGGGGGCTCGCCTACGTGTCGCTGTTCAGCATGCTGATCGGCTTCGTGTTCTGGTATCGCGGGCTGGCGCTCGGCGGCATTGCCGCAGTCGGGCAACTGCAGTTGCTGCAGCCTTTTTTCGGACTGCTACTCGCCGGGCTGCTGCTGCATGAACAGGTGCCACCCGCGATGATTCTGGTCACTGTCGTGGTAGTCGCCTGCGTGGCGGGTGCACGGCACTTTTCGCGAGCCGCGCCGGTGCGCCGGGCCGCATGACCGGTGCGCGGGTCGCATGACCGGCGCGCGGGTCGCGGGCACGCTGGCGGCAACTGCAATGCGAATTAGATCAATTTGACCCTTGACGCGCGCACCAGCGGTGACCGCACGCGGCGCCGATTTTTTGACTCACTTCAAATCGGCGCGCGTGGCAGGCATAGTGAAACTCTCGCCAGATTCACAGGCCATCACAGGACCACCTATGAGCACCGCCCGCCCCGCGCCTTCCGCCTCCCAGCCGGCCGATCCTGCCAGCAGCGCCCCACTCGGCGCCCCACTGATCCGCGACGCCACTGAAGCCGACCTCCCGGCGATCCAGTCGATCTATGCGCACCACGTATTGACCGGCGTCGCCTCGTTCGAAGAAACGCCACCTTCGGTCGACGATCTGCGCGTGCGGCTCGCATCGGTACGCAGTCACGGCCTGCCGTACATGGTCGCGGAGATCGACGGCGCGGTCGCCGGTTATTGCTACGCGACGCTTTATCGCCCGCGCGCCGCGTATCGCAACACCATCGAAGATTCGATCTACGTGGGCGATGCCTATCGCGGACGAGGCCTGGGGCGCGTGTTGCTGCAGGCCCTGATCGAGCGCTGCGAGATCGGGCCGTGGCGCCAGATGGTCGCCGTGATCGCCGATGGCGGCAGCGGCGGGTCGCTGTCGCTGCATAAGCAGCTGGGCTTCGAGTTGACCGGCACATTGAAGGCGGTAGGCTTCAAGCACGGCCGCTGGATCGACACGACGCTGATGCAGCGCACGCTGGGTGCCGGGGACTCGGCCGCACCTGACTATGTGACCGAGGATCATGACGAGGGACCTGACTAAGCGACATCACTGAGGCACGCGAGCAGGCGCCGCGACCGCGGAATGCGGCTGCGGCACGCAGGAATTCCGCCATGCCCAAGCTGCCGCCCGCCATTGCGTCCGCAATCGCTCTGACCAACGAACCGGCACGCGCCGCGCCTTGCAACGGACACGGCGCCGGCATGCGTGCATACCCACGTGGCGTAAGTCGCGCGCCGATACGGCGCTCTGCGCACTGTCCACTCGCACGTCATATCCAAATCTGCATTGCTTCGTTTGAGAGGCGGGACGTCCATGCGACGATCCCCGAACGTCGCCGCAACCTGTTTCCAGCCACGTCCGCCCCAATACACGCCGCGCATCTCGCCGACGTGTGCGGACCCCACGCTGGACACAGACGGCCCACACCTCGAACGACCGCAATGGAGATCGCCGGATGGCCCTTCACCCTCGCTTGCCACTGCACATCGCCGCCGCTGTGCTGGCGACTTTCACGACGCTGAGCGCCACCGCGCAGAGCAGCGGCAACCACGACAGCAGCGCCGGCAAGCAGACGGCCAACGTGCTGCGCATCGGCTATCAGAAGTCGGGCCTGCTCGCGGTGCTCAAAGCGCAAGGCTCACTTGACGACAGGCTCAAGCCGCTCGGCTACAGCATCAAGTGGTTCGAATTCCCGGCTGGACCGCAACTGCTCGAAGCGCTGAACGCGAACAGCATCGACTTCGGCTATACCGGCGCACCACCGGCGGTGTTCGCGCAAGCGGGCGGGGTGCGCTTCGTGTATGTGGGCGCAGAGCCTGCGGGGCGTCATGCGGAAGCCATCCTGGTCCGAAGCGATTCGACGCTGCGCAACGTGGCCGACCTGAAGGGCAAGCGCGTCGCGTTACAGAAGGGATCGAGCGCGAACTATCTGCTGCTCGAAACGCTGAAGAAAGCGGGTCTGCGCTACGAGGACGTGCAACCGGTGTATCTGGCGCCCGCCGACGCCCGCGCCGCCTTCGAAAGCGGCACCGTCGACGCATGGGTGATCTGGGACCCGTACTACGCGTCGGCGCAACAGGCGCTGAAGGCGCGTGCGTTGGCCGACTACTCGGAACTCGACGCTCCGTACAACTTCTATGAAGCGACACGCGACTTCGCCCAGCAGCACGCCGACGTGGTCGGTGCGATTCTCGCGCAGTTGCGCCGCGCCGGAGCGTGGGTCAATGCGCATCCGGTGGAAACCGCCGCGCTGATCGCGCCGAAGGTCGGCCTCGACCAGAAGCTCGTCGAGACATGGGTACGCCGCTATCCGTACGGCACCACCGCTGTCACCGACGAGATCGTGCGCTCGCAGCAGGTCGTCGCCGACGCGTTCTACGGCGCCCGCCTGATCCCGCAGAAAATTACCGTGAACGACAACGTCTGGCAGAGCCCTGTGGTCGGGGCGGCGCTGGCGGCACGGTAGTTCGCGGTGCTTCGCCGGGCAGCGCAGCGGGCAGCAATGCGGGAAGCGCAGCGGGAAGCGCAGCGGGAAGCGCAGCGGGCGTGACGCTCCGGGTGCGGCGACGCTCAATACGCCCGCGGTAGCCGCCTGAACAGTGTCGGGTAGTCGATCACGAGGCCGTCGTCGTCTATTCGCAGGTTCGCGGTGAAGTTGCGGAAGATGCCCTCGTAGCGATACTCGCGATTCAGCTCGATGCACAAATACGCCTGCTCGGCGCGCGTGACCTGCAAATCCGGCGTCGAGATATAGGCGACTGAAATCGGCTGACGCTCGCCTTCAGCCAGTGGCAGCCGACGGATCGGCAGCGTGTTGGTGTAGGGTGTGGCGGCGATGTCGATGTCGATGCATCCTTCGATCGAGCTCAGCACGAGGCCATGACCGTCGCGCCAATGGCCCGCGCCGTCGCCGTGCAATTCCAGCTCGCCGCCGCCGACGATCTTCAGCCACGCATACCGCGTGCGCCATTGCGTGTCGCAGCGAACCGCGTAGTGCAATCCGTAGGCGTGGCCATAGCGCTGGCCAACCACCACGCTCTCCGCCTCGAAACCGTCTTCGCGGGCGTCGAACGTCAGATGCTCGATGCCGTCGCCCTCTTCCGATGTCCACCGTAGCTCACGCATTGATCTCTCTCCTCGCGAAACGGCGCGGCCGGTGTTGCAGGCTAACGCCGGTGTCATATCGTAGCGCGAAAACTTGCGGATCGGCGAGCATCGCGTCGGGCATGCTTTCGCATCGCAAATCAGCTCTATCGACGCGCGATGCGCTCGCGAGCGAACCGGCGGCACGCGAGCCAAGCGGACGCACCGTCACGACATCGGCCAGTCAAACAGGCTGACAATGTGCGGTAGCATCGCACGCCAGTGCGCTGATGCTGACGATCCCGCGATTCGAGGAGGTAGACATGTCGTTCACCCACACACCAGCCGGCCGCATCGCCGAGACCGGGCCGCTCTCCGACGCGGAGCAGCAGGTCCGCGTCGACCTCGCCGCCGCCTATCGCCTCGCGGCGCTCAACGGCTGGGACGATCTGATCTATACGCATATCTCGGCCAGCGTGCCCGGCGAACCCGGCCACTTCCTGATCAATCCGTTCGGCCTCGCATTCGACGAAGTACGCGCGTCGAACCTCGTGAAGATCGATATTGCGGGCAACATCGTCGGCGCAAGCGAGCATCCGGTGAACGCGACCGGCTTCGCGCTGCACGCCGCCGTCCACACGGCGCGCGCCGACGCGTTCTGCGTAATGCACCTGCACAATACGGCCGGCGTCGCGGTGTCCGCGCAACCGGCCGGCTTGCTGCCGGCATCGCAACATGCGTTGCGCTTTTACGGCCAGCTCGCCTATCACGACTACGAAGGCCTCGCGTTCACGCCGGCGGAAGGCGAGCGCCTCGTCGCGCATCTCGCCGACAAACCCGCGATGCTGTTGCGCAATCACGGTACGCTGACGGTCGGCCGCACGGTCGCCGAAGCCTATGTGCTGATGGCCACGCTGCTCAAGGCCTGCGAGATCCAGCTGCAAGCGCAGGCATGCGGCACGGCCCTCGTGGTGCCGAACGACGGGGTCGCCGCACGCGCGGCACAGCAGCTGTACGACGGTGGCGCCATTGAAGGCGCGCTCGAATGGCCCGCGCTGCTGCGCAAGCTCGACCGGCTGGATCGCGGCTATCGTGATTGAACGCGTGATTGAATGTGTTACTGAACGAGTGATTGAATGTGAGACTGAACGCGTGACCGGATTCGCACCACGCCTGCTTCACTCTGATTGCTCAAGGAGCCATGCCATGCCCACGTTCCATATCGAACTCTTCGAAGGCCGCACGCTGGAACAGAAGCGCCAGTTCGTCGAAGCCATCACCAAAGCGACCTGCGATTCGCTCGGCGTCGAGCCGAACTCGGTCGACATCATCCTGACCGACGTGAAGCGCGAAAACTGGGCAACGGGTGGGCGATTGTGGTCTGAGCCGCAGGCTTGAATGAGCTGAGCGCGATGTCATCGAACTGACGTCGCGCTGACATTGCGCGGGCATTGAATCAAGCGCCGCCGACGGGACCAGCGCTCGCGATGCTCAGGAATGGTGCATCGCTCGGAAGAAGGCTGCGCGCGTTGCGCGCGCAGCGAATATTGCCGGCGACGCCGCCCGGCAACGAGTACGTATTTAAACGCATGGCTGTGGCGGCATTACAACACGCCGCCACCTTCACACAGTCCGATCAGAACTTGTGGATGATACCCACGCCAACAGCAACCTGGCTGCGCGACGACGCCGGCGAGCCGTTCTGAGCGTCGCCGATGCTTGCCGTTGCGTTGATGATGGTCTTGCCGTCGCCGGCGAGCGTCTGGCCGTTAGCACGCTGATAGGCTTCCAGCGCATACAGGCCGGTACGCTTGGACAGCGAGTAATACTGCGACAGGTTGAACTGGTTGTAGCTAGCCCCGCTCGTGATGCCGTTCGATTTCGTCGCACGGGTGTAGCTATAGCCAGCGGCCAGGTCCAGCGTCGTGATCGGCTTCCAGTGCAGCACGGTACCAGCCGTGTTCCAGATCTGCGTGTCGTGGAAGAACGAGTTCACGCCGGCCGCGTATTGCACGTTCGAATACGCGAACGAAATGTCCCACTGCGAGTTGAACGCGTAGCCGCCCGTCACCGCAACACGCTGCTGCTTGGCTGCCGTCTGGAAGCCGTTGTTGATCGCCGAGACAGCCGGCTGCGCGCCGTTGTTCGACGTCGCGGAGTTCCAGTTGATGCCGCCGTTGTTCGCGTTGTCGATACGCTGGATACCTGCTGCGATACCGAACGGGCCGTTCAGGTACTGTGCTGCCACGCTCCAGGTCTGACCCGCGGCGAAGCTGCCCGGGTTGCCGCCCAGCGAGTACGAACCGCTGACCGTCAGACCGTAGATGCTCGGCGTCGTGTAGACCAGCGAGTTGTTGACGCGATACAGCGTATCCAGCGAGTCGATATCACCCGGGTGTGCGCCGTATGCACCGGTCAGCCACGTGGTCGGGCTGTACGGCGACAGCAGCGTGTAGTACGACGTGTACTGGCGGCCAGCCGTCAGCGTACCGTACGTGCCGTTCGTCATACCCACCCATGCCTGACGGCTGAAGCCCAGACCCGACACGCTTTGCGCACCGTTTGCGCTGTTGAAGCCCTGCTCCAGCGTGAAAATCGCCTTGGTGCCGCCACCCAGATCTTCCGCCCCCTTCAGGCCGAAACGGCTGCCAGCCCAGATGCCGTTGATCATCTTGACTTGCGAACGGCCACCCGGGGACGGCTTCGACGAGTTTGCGCCCGATGTCGGGCTCAACGTCGTCGAGCTATTTTGCCAGCCCAACCCCGTATCGGCGATACCGTACAACGTCACGCTGCTTTGCGCATGAGCGCCCAGGGCGATCAACCCCAAAGCCGAGGTTGCAATTGCCTTTTTCATTTCTACTCCTCTGTTGAAAACTTTTTTTGATGTGCGACCTGGGCCAAGCGCCGCAGAGTGTGGACTCGTGATTTCGGATCAAAACACCGGGTGCCCATTGATCAGGCTCGGCAACCAGGTCGAGAACATCGGTACATAGGTCACGATATTGATCGCGGAGAAGATAGCCAGGTAATATGGCCACGCCACCTTAGTAGTTTCCCCAATCGACACATTGCCAATCGCGCAACCAATGAACTGCACCGAACCGATCGGCGGATGCACCAGACCCAAGGCGCAGTTCAGCAGGATCATGATGCCGAACTGCACGGGGCCCACGCCGTTGTGCATTGCCATCGGCAGGAACAGCGGCGTGGTGATCAGGATGTGCGCCGCCATGTCGACGAAGGTACCGAGGAAAATCTGGATCAGGTTGATATACAACAGCATCAGCCAGGGCAGACTCGTTGCGCCGTCGAGCATGCGTTCGATCGCGTCGGGAATCTCCAGATAGGCCATCTGGAAGCGCAGCATGTTCGACACGCCGATCAGCAGCAGCACCACGCCGGTGGTCTTGGCCGCCTTCGCCAGCGCGAAGCCGAGCTTCTTGAGGGTCATCGAGCGATACACGATGATCGTCAGGATCAGCGAGTAAGCCACGGCGATCGCGGCCGCTTCCGTGGCGGTGGCAATGCCGCGCGCCACGCACACCAGGATGATCGCGATAACCATCAGGCCCGGCACCGCGCCGATGAACGTGCGGCACACCGCCATCCAGCCCGGGAAGCGCGGCAGTTCGGTCGAACCGTCGGGACGGCGCGGATAACCGAACTTGACCGCTTGCCAGTAGGCGGCGATCAGCACCAGGCCCATCACCCATAGCACCGGCAGCAATCCGGAGAACAGCAGGTCGCCGATCGACACGCCGCGCATCTGCACGCCGTTCAACGTGCCGGAAATGCCCTGCGCCGCGAACGCGTAGATGATCATGTTGGTCGATGTCGGCATCAACGCGCCCGCCAGCGACGAGTGCGTCGTGACGTTGACCGCGTAGGCCGCGCTATAGCCTTCGCGCTTCATGAGCGGAATGACCACGCCGCCCATCGCCGAGGTGTCCGCGGTCGGCGAACCCGACACGCCGCCGAACAGCGTGCACGCGACCACATTGGCCATGCCGAGGCCGCCGCGGAAATGACCCACCGTGGACTGCGCGAAACGCAGGATGCGATCCGCGATGCCACCGTGCAGCATCAGCTCGCCGGAGAAAATGAAGAACGGGACCGCGAGGAACGAAAACGCGTTCATCCCCGAGATCATCGACTGCATCGCGGTGGCCGCCGGCAAGCCCTCGTACAGATACGTCAGAACGCAGGACAGTCCCAACGCGAATGAAACAGGAACCCCGAGAAAAAGGAAGACAAGGAAACTAAGGGTAAGGATGGTAAGTTCCATGATCGTTCAATTTTTGTTTCTGTGCGAAGAGCCCGAGCAGGTGCTCCAACGAGAACATCGCGATACACACGCTGGCGACGACCGGAATGAAGTAGCGCAACGCTTCAGGCAAACCGAGAATCGGAATCCGGTCGTGCAGCGTGGTTTGCGCCATCTCCATGCAACCGAAGAAAACCGCCACGGCAAACACAATCAGGCAAATGTGCTGAATCGCCGTCGCGATCGTTTGGCCTTTCGGCGGCAATTTCTTGACGAGCGAGTCCAGGCCGATATGGCCGCCTTCGCGAACCTTGAGCGCTGCGCCGAACATGGCGATCACGATCACCAGCAGCAAGGCGATGGGCTCGACGAAGTCCGGGGCGTCGCTGAAGACATAGCGCATCACGACGCCATAAATCACGAGCAGGCAGAGCGCGGCGAGGCTCAGCGACGCCACGACGGCCAGCACGCGAAAGAGAAAATCATTGGGGCGTTTCAGGAAACTCATTGACCTGTCCTCGCTTACGACAGTCCTGTCCTTAATAGTCAGCAATCCGGTCCGTTCGCACCGGCGCGACGTGCCGCACGGCGGAAAAGCCCGCAGGGCTTCCTGCCGGGCTATTGCCGCCGCGTTTTGCCGCGCATGCGGTACGCCAACCTTATTTGACGGCCTGGATCTCGTCGACCAGCTGCTTCATTTGCGGGGTCTTTTCGTACTTCGCCCACACCGGCTGCATCGCCTTCACGAAAGCCGCGCGATCGATCTGCGACGCAGCGACGATGGTCGCGCCGCCCTTGGCGACCGTCTTGGCCGCGTCGTTTTCGCGCGCCGTCCACAGCTTCGTGTAGTAAGGCACCGAGTCAGCCGCAGCCTTCTTGATGATGGTCTGCTCCTGCGGCGTCAGCGTGTCCCAGATCTTCTTCGAGAACACCAGCACTTCCGGCGTCATCGAATGCTGGGTTTCGGAATACACCTGAGCCACTTCGAAGTGCTTGGTCTCTTCGTACGACGGCAGGTTGTTTTCCGCTGCGTCCACCAGACCCGTCTTCAGGCCCGTGTAGACTTCGGCGAACGGCATCGGCGTGGGTGTGCCGCCCATTGCCCTGATCTCGTCGACCATCAGGTCCGACGGCTGCACGCGTACCTTCAGGCCCTTCATGTCCGACGGCGTGTGGATCGGCTTCTTCGTGTAGATGGAACGTGCGCCGCTCTCATAGAACGTCAGCGCGATCATGCCCTTCGCCGCGAACGCGTCGAGAATCTTCTGGCCTTCCGGGCCGTACATCACCTTGCGGAAATGGTCGACGTCGCGAAACAGGAACGGCAGCGACGGGATCATCGATTCGGGAACGATCTCGTTGAACGCGGCACCGTTGGCGCGCGCCATGTCCAGTGCGCCGATGCGCACCTGATCGATGGTGTCGTTTTCGGAACCCAGCGCGCTGTTGCCGAATACCTTCACGGAATCCTTGCCGCCGGTTGCCTTGTTGATCTCTTCACCCATGTACTTCACCGCCATGTTGGTCGGATAGGTGTCGCCATGCACGTCCGAAACACGGAACACGCGTGCTTCAGCCGACAGGGTGCTGAACGCCAGCACCGAGGCCGCGACGATCATCGAAACACGGGAAGAGGCGAACTTCTTGTTCATCGTGACATTCCTTGAAAAATAAACCATCCAATCGATTGCGGATGCGACATGGTTTTGATGCGTCTCCTGGCAACGGCCCGCGGGCTCCTTGCGGGTAGCGGGCGCATTGCCGTACTGATCCGCGCAACGTCCCCGGCACAGATGATCAGTACTCCTGTCAGACAACTCGACTTCTTTTACTTCGATTACGTCGGCGTGAATCCCGTGCACGTATCCGGCGCACGAAAAAACCGCCGTGGTTGCTCTGCTATCCCAAATATTTCAAAGAAAGGAATTTGTTTGGGCTTATATGTTGTACGACGACATACGAAGTCTATAAAACGCTTTTTGAATTGTACAGACAGTATTTACCCGCACAATTCGCGGGTCCGGCAGGGATGGCGGGCAGCGGCCAAGCGGAAGCCCGAGGCCAGTGGGAAGCGCGATAGACAGATGTGATCGGCGTGTCGCGGCGACTTTATTTTTCGTAGTGGATTACAGTCGAACCGTGGTCTAAATGCGACAGTGTTGTACGACGAGTGATGAATTAATCGCCGAAAAACAACAAACGCCGGGACCTGGCCGCGTCCCGGCGCCTGCTTTTTGCGAGGCTGGCTTACAGTTCGCCCGCGAATTCAGGCTCGGGCAGCCCGGTCACGCTGGGACGCACGGCAAACAGATGGCCGTCATGCTCGCTCGCGCCCGTTGCGGGGCGAATCGATGTCACGAACAAGGTGTCCAGATTGCGGCCGCCGAACGCGCACATCGACGGCTTGGTCGGCGGCACCGCGAGTTGCCGGTCGAGCTTGCCTTGCGGCGTGAAGCGCAGCAACAGGCCGGCGTCGTTCGCGCAGATCCAGTAGCAGCCGTCGGCGTCCACCGCCGCGCCATCGGGACGACCCGCGTAGTGATGCAGATCGGCGAACACGCGCCGGTTGCGCGGCTGGCCCGAGTCGATGTCGTAGTCGAAGGCCCAGATCAGCCGGCGCGACGGATGCGAGTCAGACAGATACATGGTCGTGCCGTCCGGCGACCAGCCGAGGCCGTTCTGCGTGATCAGCGCATCGACGACCGGCGCCGACAACACGCCATGTTCGTCGAACCGGTACAGCGCACCGGCCGGCTTGGCCGCCGCCATGTCCTGCACCATCGTGCCGGCCCAGAAGCGCCCTTGCCGATCGCAGCGGCCGTCGTTAAAGCGCATGTCGTCGGCTTCGAACACTGGCGCGGCGAGCTTGCGCACCGCCGCCCTGCCCGGCTCGCCGCTCGACGCCTGCGCCGCGTCGGGCAGCGTGAAGGCGAAGAGTCCGGTCTCGCAGCCGGCGAGCACCGTGCCTCGGCGGTCGAACGCGATACACGCGACCTTCTCCGGCAAACGCCACTCGGCGCGCTCACCCGAGTCGACCCGCAGCCGCACAATCTTCTGCGCCGGAATGTCGACCCAGTACAGCGCCTGTTCGGCCGCGCGCCACACCGGGCTTTCACCCACCGACGCGGGCGCCTGCCCCGCCCCCTCTACCCGTTCTACGCGTTCGACCCGCAGATTCACAATGCCGCTCACCGCTTCGGCTCCATCGGACCAGCGAGCACGAACGGGCCGCCCTGGAACTGCTGGGTCGGATCGTCGAACTTCGGGTCGGGCGCGCCGGCCGGGAACAGATGCTCGAACTGAACCGAACTGTCCTGCGGACGGAAGCCGAGGAACGCCGCCTTGGTGTTGTCGACCCACGAGATGCGGTTATTCGACACGCCGTACACGATCGCATGCCCGACGCGATTGGTGAACAGCGAACAGCGCACCAGCTCGATGAAGTCGCGAAAGCTCAGATAGGTGACGAGCATGCGCGCGGTCTTCGGCTGCTCGAACGACGAGCCGATCCGCAGACACACGGTCTCCAGACCGAAGCGGTCGAAGTAATAGCGCGACAGCGATTCGCCGAAACACTTGGTCACGCCGTACAGACTGTCCGGACGCAGCGGCGCGTCGCTATCCAGCACCGACGTCACCGGATGGAAACCCACCGCGTGATTCGAACTCGCATAGACGATGCGCCTGACGCCCTGCTTCTGCGCGGCCGAGTAGAGGTTGTACAGGCCACGGATATTCGCTTCGAGCAGATCTTCGAATGGCGCCTCGACGGAAATGCCGCCAAGATGAATCACGGCGTCCACGCCTTCGAGCAGCGCGTGCACCGCCGCCTCATTGGCGAGGTCGACGATCGACGCTTCTTCGTGCGCCGCCACTTCGCCGAGCGACGCGATGTCGGTGACGCGCACGACATCGGCCCACGCGGCGAGCGCGCCGCGCAATTGCTTGCCGAGGTTACCCGCGGCGCCGGTGAGCAGCAGCCGGCGAAAAGGTTTCTGTGCCGCGGGGCGGTCAAGGTTCGAGTCGGTCATATCTCTTTGTTGGTTTGATTGCGATCGGATCAGCTTGAGCAACGGGCCAGCCGGACCGATCAGGTCACCGGCGCCGGATTGAACAGCGTCAACGCGTTGTGGAGCTTGAGCTTTTCCGCACAGGTTTGTTTGCGGCCGCTCGCCACGTCGAGCATCAGGCGGAACAGCTCCCAGCCCACCTCTTCGATGGTCGCCGCGCCGGTCGCGATCGTGCCGGCGTTGACGTCCATCAGGTCATGCCAGCGGCGCGCCAGATCCGAGCGCGTCGCGACCTTGATGACGGGCACTTCCGCGAGGCTGTAGGGCGTGCCGCGACCGGTCGTGAACACGTGCAGGTTGATCCCCGCTGCTAGCTGCAGCGTGCCGCAGATGAAATCGCTCGCCGGCGTGGCCGCGTAGATCAGGCCTTTCTGGCGCACCTTCTCGCCCGGCGACAACACGCCCGAGATCGCCGAGTTGCCCGACTTGATGATCGACCCCATCGCCTTTTCGACGATGTTCGACAGGCCGCCCTTCTTGTTGCCCGGCGTGGTGTTGGCGCTGCGGTCCGCGCCGCCGCGCTTCAGATAATCGTCGTACCACTGCATCTCGCGGATGATCGCCGCGGCGACGTCCGCGTTGGCCGCACGCGCGGTCAGCTGATCGACGCCGTCGCGCACTTCGGTGACTTCCGAGAACATCACCGTCGCGCCGGCACGCACCAGCAGGTCGGTCGCGAAGCCCACGGCGGGATTCGCGGTCAAGCCGGAGAATGCGTCGCTGCCGCCGCATTGCACGCCGATCACCAGATCGGACGCAGGACAGGTTTCGCGTCGACGGTTGTTCAGGCGCTTCAGATGAGCGTCGGCCATCTTCATGATCGACTCGATCATCGACTGGAAGCCGACGTGCGCATCGTCCTGCAGCACCACCACGTCGCCGTTCAGGTCGGCGGCCACGTCGCCGATGTCGGCGATTTCAGCCACGTTCGCGGCCGCGGCGATCGGAATCGTGCCGGGCGGCATCAGGCGCTCGGGCTGCAGCTTCTCACAGCCGAGGCTGACCATCATCACCTCGCCGCCGAAGTTCGGATTCAGTGCGATGTTGCGCACGGTGCGGATCGGCACCATCGCGTCGGGCGCGTCGATCGCGACGCCGCAGCCATACGTATGGCCGAGGCTCACCACGTCGTCGACGTTCGGATAGTTCGGCAGCAGTTCGGCCTTGATGCGCGTGACCGCATGCTGCACGACGTCGGCCACGCATTGCACCGTGGTCGTGATCGCGAGGATGTTGCGCGAGCCGACCGAGCCGTCGGCATTGCGGTAGCCCTCGAACGTGTAGCCTTCGAGCGGCGGCATGTCCGGCGGAGTGATCGTCGCGATCGGCAGATCTTCGAGCCCCGGCGGGCTCGGCATGCGGATCACGTGTTCGTTGATCCAGCTGCCCTTCGCCAACGCCTTGAGCGCGTAACCGATCACCACGTTATAGCGGATCACTTCATCGCCTTCGGCCAGATCGGCCAACGCGACCTTGTGTCCTTGCGGCACGCGCTCGCGCAGCGTCAGACCATCGGGAAATACCGCGCCCTCACCCAGACCGCCGTCGTTGACGACGATCGCGACGTTGTCGTTGGGGTGAACGCGAATATAGAGCGGAGATTGTTCCATTGCATCGATCCTTATGGCGCCATGCGCCTGCTACGCCAGCCATTCATACGTCATCCTACAACATGAAAGATTGCACGGATGTTCCGTATTTACCCTATGACGTGCATTATGCCGCGAAAACCCCGTTGAGTTCGCCGAATTGTTGTTGTACGATGACGTATAAGAAATCACAGTTTTCACTTAATTTCCACCTAACTTCGATCATCGAACCACACCGACGCCTGGATATTCTCACCATGACGACACCGCAGGAACTCAAGCAGATCGTTTCAGAAGGCCTCCTGTCCTTCCCCGTCACCGACTTCGACGCAAACGGCGACTTTCGCGCCAACACCTATGCTGAGCGCCTCGAATGGCTCGCGCCTTATGGCGCGTCGGCGCTGTTCGTCGCTGGCGGCACGGGCGAATTCTTCTCGCTGACGCACGACGACTATTCGAAAGTCGTGCGCACCGCGACCGAAGTCTGCAAAGGCAAGGTGCCGATCCTCGCCGGCGCCGGCGGTCCGACCCGCGTGGCGATCGCTTACGCGAAGGAAGCCGAGCGCCACGGCGCGAACGGCATTCTGCTGATGCCGCACTACCTCACCGAAGCCTGCCAGGAAGGCATCGCCGCGCACGCCGAAGAAGTCTGCAAGGCCGTGCCGAACATGGGCGTGATCATCTACAACCGCGCCAACTCCAAGCTTAACGCCGACATGCTCGAAGGTCTGGCGCAACGCTGCCCGAACCTGATCGGCTTCAAGGACGGCGTGGGCGAGATCGAGAACATGGTGACGATCCGCCGGCGCCTGGGCGAGCGCTTCTCGTACCTCGGCGGCCTGCCGACCGCGGAAGTCTATGCCGCCGCCTATAAGGCGCTGGGCGTGCCGGTGTATTCGTCGGCGGTGTTCAACTTCATTCCGAAGACCGCGATGCAGTTCTACCGCGCGATCGCTGCGGACGACCACGCCACGGTCGGCAAGCTGATCGACGAATTCTTCCTGCCGTACCTGAAGATCCGCAACCGCCGGGCGGGCTACGCGGTCAGCATCGTCAAGGCTGGCGCGAAGCTGGTCGGTCGCGACGCAGGTCCGGTGCGCGCGCCGCTGACCGATCTGACCGAAGAAGAACTGGCGCAGCTCGACGCGCTGATCAGGAAGCTCGGACCGCAGTAACGCAGCCGGCGTGACACGCCGTCGCGACCGACACCCGACGGCCGCACGACGAGAGCCGCATAGATGGCCTCGCAATAACCGCCCGGGACGGCAACGTCGCCGGGCGTTTTCGTGCCACGACAGGCGGCGCCTGCGCGCCACCTGCCGATCAACGATCGACCAGGCCACGACGGCTGCTTGCGCCACCGGACCGGGGAGCGTGCTCCCCCGTATTACACACAGCAACCATTTGCATGGGACCAGAGTAGGCGCTAAAGCGCCAACTCTGGTCGACACAGGAGATAACCATGGACATGAGCCGCCCGGCAAGTGCCGCCGACGCCGCGAAGCGCACCAAAGTCCGCTACGCGATCCTGCTGCTGATCTTTCTGATCACCACGCTCAACTACGCGGACCGCGCGACGCTTTCAGTGACCGGCTCGGCGATGCGCAACGAGTTCAGCCTCGACGCGATTCGCATGGGCTACATTTTCTCCGCGTTCAGCTGGGCCTACGTGCTCGCGCAGTTGCCGGCCGGCTGGCTGCTGGATCGCTTCGGCGCGCGACGCGTGTACGCGGCGAGCATTTTCCTCTGGTCGCTGTTCACGCTGCTGCAAAGCTCGATTGGCCTGCTCGGCAGCGCGGGTGCGGCGGTCATCGCATTGTTCGCGTTGCGCTTTGCGATGGGCGCGGCGGAATCGCCGGCGTTTCCGGCCAACGCGAAAGTCGTGGCGAGCTGGTTCCCGACCAACGAACGCGGCACTGCATCCGCCATTTTCAATTCGGCTCAATACTTCGCCGCGGTCGTGTTCACGCCGCTGATGGCGTGGCTCACCCATATGTTCGGCTGGCAGACCGTCTACGTGGTGATGGGTGCGGGCGGGCTGCTGCTCGCGCTCACCTGGCTGAAGATGATGAAGAACCCGGCCGACCACCCGCGCGTGTCGCCCGCCGAACTCGACTACATCCAGCAAGGCGGCGGCGTCGTGACCGGGCACCAGCAAGCACGGCCGGGTGGGATCGAGCGCACCGGCGGCTGGTCGCTCGTGCGTCAGCTGCTCAGCAACCGGATGCTGCTCGGCGTCTATCTCGCGCAGTACTGCATCAACGTGCTCACGTACTTCTTCCTGACGTGGTTTCCGATCTACCTCGTGCAGGCGCGCGGCATGACGATCCTGCACGCGGGTCTGGTCGCGTCGCTACCGGCGATCTGCGGCTTCTCCGGCGGCGTGCTCGGCGGCATCCTGTCCGACGGGCTGATCCGGCGCGGCCATTCGCTGACGGTCGCGCGTAAGGTGCCGATCGTCGGCGGCATGCTGCTGTCGGTGTCGATCATCGGCTGCAACTATGTGTCGACCGACTGGATCGTGGTCGCGCTGATGTCGCTCGCGTTCTTCGGCAAGGGCATCGGCGCGCTCGGCTGGGCCGTGGTGGCCGACACGTCACCGAAGGAAGCGCTCGGTCTGTCGGGCGGGATCTTCAACATGTTCGGTAATGTAGCCGGCATCGTGACGCCGATCGTGATCGGCTACCTCGTCGCGCAGAGCGGCTCGTTCAACGGCGCGCTGGTGTTCGTGGGCGCCAACGCGCTGCTGACGGTGTTCAGCTACCTCGTGATCGTCAAGGACATCAAGCGGGTGGAACTGCGCCAGGCCTGAGCGGCGGACGGTTATCGTACTTCCGGGGCGCCTGCGCAAGCACTACGACGGTTTGCCAGGCGCTCAATCGCATGCGCTGACGCCGCATAGGCCGCCAGTGCTCAAAATGAGCTGTCGTTTATATAATCAGTCGTCAGACGACGGTATAATGAATCGCAGCAGGTATCTGCGACTATCTGATCCGAGGGGCGTTTTCGATGGCTACACCACTGGCTTCCGCGGCACCGCCACGACGCGCTCGCAATCTTGCCGAGTTCGTCGTCAATTACGTTACCGACCAGATTGCGACCAACGCACTCAAGCCCGGCGACAAACTGCCGACCGAATCGCAGCTGATGGTCACGCTGAGCGTGAGCCGCACGGTGATTCGCGAGGCGATTTCGCGCTTGCAGGCAGGCAAGATCATCGAAACGCGGCACGGCATCGGCAGCTTCGTGCTAGAGCCGCAGCGCGAAAAGCTCGGCATCGACATGGTGCCGGCCACCACCCTGCGCGACGTTCTGTCCATCCTCGAACTGCGCATCAGCCTCGAAACGGAGTGCGCCGGCCTCGCCGCGCAACGCGCGAAGCCGGACGACCTCGCGCACATGCGCAGCGCGCTCGACGCGATCGAAGCCACCCGCCACAACGGGCTGGATAGCGTCGACGCCGATCTGCAGTTTCATATCTCGGTCGCCCGCGCCACGGGCAATCGCTATTTCGTCGATATCCTCACGCAAATGGGCAGCGCGCTGATTCCGCGCAACCGGCTCGATTCGGCGGGCATCGCGCACGCGGAACCGGACGCGTATCTGACGCTCGTCAACCTCGAGCACGAGAGCATTCTCGAAGCGATCACGCGGCACGACGCGGAAGGCGCGCGCGCGGCCATGCGCATGCACCTGTCGAATAGCCGCGAACGGCTGCGGCGCGCCAACGAGAGCAGCGAGACGAACAGCTAAGGAAGCGCTGATTAATGGACCAACTGACCGAGTTGCAGCCGAGAGGGCGTCGAATTTTCCGGATGACGAAGCGACTCGAAGCTGAACTCGGTGAATTGGCCGCGTAAACGGGCCTCCC
>NZ_CYGX02000041.1:988-30860 GCF_900019265.1 Paraburkholderia ribeironis | reverse complement strand
TAAGAGACAGGTCTGGTAATCGTCAATAAACGATATATACTGTTTATATTGTTTATCAATCTGGAGACGGTCATGAGTGAACCCAGCATGAGGAAGCCAACGAAGAAGGCCTCTCTCTTTCAGAAGAATGCCAACGGTCACGCGAAAGCCGATGTGCAGCAGGCGAATGAGGAAAACGCTTCCGCAGCCCCAGATGCCCAACCGGCTCCGGCGAAGTCCTCCAAACAGAAACGCGCGAAACCCGTTGAGGCCGAAGCCCTCAGTTCTGCAGTGGAGGTGAAAGCAAAACGCGCGAAGAAAGAGAAGGTGGTGCGCGACAGCTTCACAATGCCGAGGTCCGACTACGAGAAAATCGCGGCGCTGAAACAGAGGTGTCTCGGCGCAGGCGTCACGATGAGAAAGAGTGAGCTTCTTCGCGCTGGTTTGCTTTTGCTGGACTCGGCTCCCACCACCGAGAGTCTGCTAGCCGCTGTTTCTGCGGTCGAAACCGTCAAGACTGGCCGGCCGGCAAAGTCGTAGCGATACCACGCCGCAGGTAGGCTATGAATGGGTGTCCGAGTGCTGTGATAGCAGCTATGCGCTTCGACGCCGGCGTGCCGTGATGCAGCGGTTGCGAAATCGAACCAGGCTTGCATTGCCGGCCGGTTCGGCTGACGGGGGTTCCAATGCCCGATAAGCACCTTTCCAGTCGATTCGACGCAGACCTCAATCTGATATTGTCGAAAGTCTTCGAGATGGGCGGCATCGTTGAGTCACAAGTCGTCAATGCGTTGCAGGCTCTCTACCACTTCGATCTGGACCTGGTCGGCCGAATCCTTGTCGATGAGCGTCGACTCAATGCGATGGAAGCGGAAGTCGATGAAGAGTGCATCAACATTATCGCGCGGCGCCAGCCCGCTGCGCGCGACCTGCGTTTGCTGATGTCCATCTCGAAGACTGTCACGAACCTTGAGCGCGCCGGGGATGAAGCGCGAAAAATAGCGAAGCGAACGCGTCGAATTGCGGAAGACGGTAAGGTAAGGACCATCGATGTCGCGGAAGTTACCTTATCTGGCGAGATGGCGATAACCATGCTCCGGCGTGCGCTTGATGCGTTCGCTCGCCTTGACACCGTTGCCGCCGCTCAAGTCGTCCGCGACGATGGCACTATCGATGATCAGTTTCGTGCGTTTGTACGCAAATTGGTGTCGTACATGAATGAGGACCCTCGAACCATCTCCATCGGGCTGGACTACCTCTTCATTGCCAAGGCTATTGAACGTATCGGCGACCATGCGACGAACATCGCGGAGTTAGTCATCTATATCGTCAAGGGCACGGACGTCCGCCACATCCCCCTTGAACAGCTCGAGCGCGAAGCCCGGAGTGAATGAACCGGATGCGTCGGATTTGGCGGCAATGTACGCAATTATTGATGACAGGGGCCGACCATACTACGAACACCGAATGTCAGCCTGACCAGTCGCAATTGTCCACAACTGGCGAATGGACCTTTGGATTCAACCGTGCGCGGAGAGTGCTGACTTTTACGGCCAAGCGGCCGCGGAACTTCCGCACCATGGCCTTATCCTCAACGGCGTCGGCGCGGCGAACTATGCACGAATAGAAGAGCACTACACCTGCGCGCGGTGTCAAGTGGCGTTTGCGGCGGAGCTAGAGCAGTTTCTCGGAGCGCCCGGCAACCAACTGGAAGCCGAGCGCCTACCAGCACGCAGCGAGGTCAGCGAGTTAAAGGGAACGCTGCGACAGCCAGATATAAGGTGACGTCAGTGCTCGTGCTCGTGCTTCTGTCCGACTCTGACAAAATGAGCGCTCGCCTGGATTGCTACGTCGCAACCCTTGTCGCATGGTGTCGTATCGAAGGCAGGCGGGCCACTCGCAATATGCTGAGCGCTCGTAACACCAGATATTTCATTACCGTTGTCGACGACAACGATTTTTTGCGTAATCTTGGTGTCATTCGGAAAAGTGAGGCGCAGTTCGCCGGTACAATTCGCATCCACGTTGTACGAAAGCATTTCGTTGGACACGAAAGAATCGGGCGGTGAGCCTGGCCTTACTGCGCCGTTGAACATCGCAAAGTCCTCCTGCGTGCCTGTTCCAGTACCGTCAAATGTCGCCAGTGCAACGGCGTCGATATCAACGGGGGCGGCAAAGCGGTGGAGCACCTGATTTGGGGCGGTCCCTGTGAGGATTCCGAGCGACTGCCCATGAACTGTGACGCCGTATGAGCCTTTCAGGGTCGCGATTGTGCACGCGTCGTTATCCTGAGCGTGAGCCAGGCTATTCAGCGACAACAATGCAATCGCGGCTGCCGCCGCCTGCTGGAAGAAACCGTTAGGCATGCTTATCTCCTTGTTCTCTAAATCGGGTTAGCGAAAGTGTTAAAAGCACCCGCACATCCTGCTGCGGTTGGAATCACAAGATGCCTCTTTCTGACAGCGCCCCTGCGACGACAAAGGACTTCACGGCAAGGATGGGCGTCGGTGTACTGCACCACCAACAGCAACTTCACCGGCGGCTCTGGGCCAGCCACGACGGGGAGACGAGAGAGAAAGTGCGTTTTTTCATGACGGACCTACATCAAAGTGTGTTCTACAGGAGGGCTGGGACCGTGATTACGGTGTTCGAAGATGCTACTGACAGCGGCCAACGCGATGCCGACCCGGCGGCGCAATAAGTTGGCCGAAGGAATTGCTCACTTGCATTCGGGCTGAACTAAAACTCTCCCATGTCTTCGTTTCACGTTGAGCCGAAGAGAAAGTTTGAGAGCATTGCCCGATGTGATAATCGACAAGAACGTCGTGTAATGCGTGCTCTGCAGAAGAAGTAGTCTCCTGGAAATTAGTCTTGGTAATTTAATCGACAGCAAAACACGTTTTAATCGTTTTTATAACTCTTTCACTTTGAACTAAGTATAGGTGAATTATCTTATCAAAAATTACTTTTTATCTTTTTCCGATGGTCGCTGAGTTATGACTGAGAATTGCTATTAAGAGTGACTACCGTTAGAGATTGGTCGACGTCGGTCGAGCGGCATGGGGGCGCATAGATGGTGACGCTCTTCGTTGCAGGGAAACTGCTGCGAATTTGTTCGGGCGGCTGTAAAGCCAATTCGGCAAAGGCTTCGAGTGCGTGACCCGCAAGAGACAGTCGGCACGGAAAAAAATGGCCGTTCGGGACACACAGTTCCCGTTAGATACGATCGATGCAATCGGCGCGGAACCCTCCGTTGACAAGCTCTGGAGACGCAGGCAGACTCATTCTTCATGCGAGCTTCCACGCCTTTCGCGATTGCGACTCACCATCATGCACATGCCCATTTGGGCCTGTCATTGGGGACGTGTGCAAGCTAGAGTTTCACAGCAATATAAATCACGCAGCCCCGCCGGCAATGGTTGGGGCTTTTTTGTTTCTGTGCTCCTCCTGTCGTCGGCTCACTGAAGGAGCAAAAGATGAAAGATACGATTGTGATCGACTGGTCGACGATCCCTAAACCGGTCGACGATGGCGCGGCGAACCATCTAACCGGTCTGGACTTGCCGCAAATTGTCTTGAACACCACGAGTGGGGAGGCTGTTGATCTGAGCCAACTCGCGGGGCGCACGGTGATCTACGCCTATCCGTGGAAGAAGCGTCCGGATGGCCCATTGCCTGAAGGGTGGGTAACGATCCCTGGCGCCGCCGGATGCACACCGCAATCATGTGCTTTCCGCGACAGCGCAAGTGAAATCCGCGCTGCGGGCGCTACTCATCTGTTCGGACTGTCGACACAGGATTCGGCCTACCAGCGAGAAGCGGTCGATCGTCTTCAATTGCCATTTCCGCTGTTATCGGATCAGCACCTTCGCCTGACAAATGCGCTGTCGTTGCCGACCTTCGTGGCGGCAGGCATGACCTTGTTGAGACGTCTCACGATGATCGTCAATAACGGACGAATCGAGCGCGTTTTCTATCCGGTTTTTCCACCAGATCGGAATGCTGCCGATGTTCTCGCCTGGTTAGCGGATCACCGCGACGATTGAGTTCGATATGCGCAGATGCCGCTTTGGGTGACGCTTTGCATTCGCGGTGAGCGCGCCACGCCAGGTAAGCCATGCTTCGTTAGGTCCTATGTGAAATAGCGGCGGACAGGTCGAGGGTCGACCGGGATTCGTCGACCTGGCCGAAATCAGGCAGCTTTTCTCGCGAAAATAGCACGGGCAACAAACGTTCCACTTAAAAAACCGAGCACCAGGCTGGAAATACCAACAAATCCCGGCATATCTGGAGACATGAATCGGGTTGCAAGCGACGCCGAAATAAAATATTTCGCGAAGAATATCGCCATCATCAGGGAGAGCGGAATAAGACTGCCGGGAACGAAAAATTTTCCCTTCTCCCTGACGTAAACAACGCCCCTGGGTTGTTTTAGTGAAATATTAACCAGTTGCGCAAATATCGCGCCAACAATCCAGCAGGAAAATCCCAGAATGCTCAACCCGAAGGCGGACCCCACGCTAAAGAGCGAAAGTCCGATCATGGCCGCCGGGATTATGATCAGCCGGCTCCCCGCCACCTCCCGCCCCTTGCTTTGAACGTATCCCAGATATAGCAGAACGAGAAAAACGACAAATACCCACTTTGGGGTTTGCTGTATCAACTGGTCCATCTCAATACCTCAATCTATTCGCAATATCATTAGCTTCGGCACATTAAAATCCCGTGCGAAGGCCAACCAGAAATTGTTGCCCAATAAAACGGCTGAATTCCGTATGTGTCCCGCCGGTATTCAATAGAAGCTGCACAAACAGGCGGGATCTCTTTCCGATGTTTCTTTCGATGATCGCACCCCACTGCGTTCCGTTATCATCCAGATTGCGCGTCATACGCATCGTCAGATCGAGACTCGGAAAGAGATTCTGCTGAAAATACTGTACGAATAAATAATTCCTTCGCAACAGCACGCTACCCGGCTGAAAGCCCAGAGCCAATTGCTGCATGGCGAATCCTGTTTCCGGCCCCCCCAACTGACTGGCGGCATTCTGATTAATAGTCTGATAACCCCGGGCCTGGCTTGCGCTCCAGCCCTGGTTGTTATAAATATATTCAACGGTAAATGTCGGCCCAGACGCAAGCGTATACGACATTCCGAGCAATCCTATTCCGGAAAGCCCACTACCTTTCGGCGCAGAAAGATACCATTGGCCGTTGCCGTTTTGCGCTGGCAGATACTGGGTGCGCCCGAAACTGTAGCCGCCTTCCATATAAACCAGCAGCGCGTCCGAGACTGTCTTCTGTGCAGAAAAGCCGATCTTGTCGGGAGAGCCCTGTATCGATGCATAGTTTGCACTCAAATAGGTATCATTTCCCGAGTAATCAATCTTCAGCACTTGCGCACGATGAAAAGACTGCAGTGGCGGGGGTTCCTTCCGCCCTTTTCCGAAATTATTTATATAGCTTACTGTCCAGCTCTTGCCTGGAACCCAGATTATCTTCGCAAAGTCCTCTCCGGGCAGCTCAATATAGGGATTGGTTCGGCCATTGTCGATATAGAAAGGATTGCTCGGCGATAAACTCATTGCCGGGCCCCACAACAGCACCTCACGCCCGACGCTGAGCGAAACGGCATTGCCTGGATTAAGACGCGCGATCCAACCATTAATATAGGCCGAGTTATTCCATCCGTAATTGACGCCGTCGCTTGTTTTTGTTTTATTGAACTGGAACTGAGCCCGCGGGCTGACCTGCAACTCCAGCATGCCTTGGGTGAATTTCAGCTCGGGACGCAGTTCCTGAACAAACTGGGTTTCCGGTATCTTCGACACCTGATTTCCAGGGTTAGCGTTGCTGTTCGAGACGCCGGTACTTTCGACGTAATTCTGGACGACCAGACTATAGTCGAACGTCCCCCCGAATGGGCCGGCCAGTTCACCTGCATACACGACACCGGACACAAGCAACGTCCCCACGAGAACGAATAAAATTCGCATTCGGCCGCTTAATTCGTGAGGAAATTGATGTCAAATGTTCGCTGCGGCAGCTCCTTCGCGACGACATTTGAATATTCCAGTGTTGTTTTCTGGGCCGAATTTATCCGGTCCTGAATAACCATACGGCTGACGAACGGAATCTTCTTCCCTTGATACTCGACCGCGTTGCTATATTCAAACTGTGCGCTCTTGATGACCCGCCCAGAAACCGAGTAGAAGTCAGCTTTCTTTGCCAGGCCGCTCCTGGCCGAAATCCAGTAATCGATGCGCGGATAGGTCACCTGCTCGTCGCGCGCCGACAACTGCAGCTTGTAGGAAGGATCCCCATCAATGACTTCATCGCCTGCGAGCGTCGCGTTATAGTCTTTGGCGTAGTTCGTCGCGGCGATGTCACCGTTCGAGGCTTGTCCAAGCAGCCGCTGACGCGGCGAAATGGGTACCGGTTTGCGCAACCCGCTGCGGATGAACCACATATTGCGCCCGGCCATGAGCAGCTTCTGGTCAGCCAGATTTGCCGGCGAAACAAACTCGGCCAGGCTATTGTCGGTGTCCGCCTTCACAGTCAATCCCTGATCGTCTGTTTTGTCGCCGTCAACTGAATGCAGCGTCACACTCCAGTACACGCCAGGCAGACCGCCGCCACGCGCAACGTCGGATTTCTTCAACAGATCGCCGGCATCAGGAGTCGCTTCTGCCGCCGAAACCGAGGACACAGCCCCGACGAACAGACAGGCCAGCAGAATGCCCACCACTCGCAGTTTATTAATCATGTTTTCTCCACGGTAAAAAGTCATACGTGACCAAGTGCGTCAACAACCTTCATTGTTGTTACGCGGCGGGCCGGGATAAATGCGGCAATTGAGGCAACTATTGCCAGCAGAACAAAAGACGCCCCCATCACAGTCGGTACGAAATCGATCAGGAGATGCACCGCGTCAGAGCTGTTAGGCGGGACGTATGAAAATCCGACGAGGTTGACACCGGCCCCAGCGACCAATGTCAACAAGAGGCCTATTGCCCCGCCCAACAAGGCCAGTTGCAAGCCTTCGACGGTAAACAACGTGGATACCTGTCGACGGTTCATGCCCAGGGCACGCAAGGTGCCGATTTCGCGTGTCCGCTCGACGACCGACATCGTTGTTGTATTTATGATGCTCATCAGTACAACGATTAATACGATCGAGAAGATGAACGCAAAAATCATGTTGAACAATCGATGGACCTGATTGTAGAAATCAGAAAGGTCCTTCCATGTATACAACTCGACGTCAAAGCCCGCGGCGACCAGCGCCGCATTGATGCTGGTTCGCGCCGCGTCCAGACGATCGCCGTCGTGCAGCATCACCACGATGCGGTCAGCACCGCTGGTTGAGAGAAGCTGCTGCACGTATGCAAGCGGCAATAGCAGGAACTTGTCGTTGGTTCCGGCGTTGCCCGTATTGAACGTCTTGAGTACTTCCAGATCCATTGCATTGGTCTGGCCGCTCAGGGTGGAGACGAGCAGCGTCGCATATTGCGCAGGCTCCAGTTTCAGCATCCGGGCCAGATCTGCCGCGACCAGACCGGCTTCCGGTTTGGCCGGATCAAGCAGGCCGCCGCGATCCTTGCGGAAATTGCCGTTCAACTTGATGGCATCCTGAGGAATCATCCCTTCACCAATAAAGATGGTCGACACCTTGCCGTTGGATATCAGTCCGCTTACGCTCAACTTCATCGTCGTCAATGCGACATCCGGATTTCCGGCGAGCAGACCCTGTATACGATGCAGATCCTCACTACTAAAAAGGTATTTCTCCGGCTCGAGCTTGCCGTTTTGCATAGCGCCTTTCTTCATGATGGTCAGATGACCAAGGCGCTCTCCATGGATCGCCTGATCGGCCAGACCCGCATAAACATTGTGGATATAACCGGAGAACAGATTGATCGACGCCAGGCCGAAAGAGATCGCCAGCACAGTCACCGCACTGCGGCGACCATTACGCAGGATATTGCGCAAACCCAGTTTGAAATATTCCATCACGCACCATCCTGAACGACGACGGAACCGTCTCGAAGATGAATCAGGTTGTCCACCCGTTCCAGCAGGCGAGGATCGTGGGTCGAGAAAATAAACGTCACGCCATCGCGCTGATTCAACGTCCGCATCAGGTCGATGATTCGCATGCTGGTATCCGAATCGAGATTGGCCGTGGGCTCGTCCGCAATCACGAGAGACGGTGAGCCCGCCAGTGCCCGGGCGATTGCCGCCCTCTGGCGCTGGCCGCCGCTCATCTGATCGGGGCGCTTGTGAAAATGGTCCTGCAATCCGACATCGTTCAGGTGGCGCTTCGCTATTTCACGCGCTTCCCGCACCGGGGTACCTCGAATCTGCAAGGGCATCATTACGTTCTCGACGGCATTCAATACCGGCACCAGATTGAAGCTCTGGAAAATGAAGCCAACGAATTGATTACGCTTTTTCGCCAGTGCATCGTCATCGAACTGGTCAACCCGTTCGCCGGCAAGATAGACCTCTCCCTTTGACGGCTTGTCGACCATGCCGATCAGATTCAACAGGCTGCTTTTCCCACTCCCCGAGGGCCCCCATATTGCAAGAAAATCGCGGCTATTGATCTTCAGGTCGATGCCGTTCAATGCATTGACCTGGCTCTCTCCGAGCGCATATTGCTTGCTTACTCCGACCAATTCGACTAAACCCATCCTTTACTCCACGCTTATCACGCTGATTGATTTGACTATGTCGTGTATTCCGGAAACGCAAGAAGTACATCCAGTTCGGTGTGGAGGCCCGTCTCACCCATCGCCGAGGCGGTAAAGCGCGCCATCGACCCTCTCTCCAACGTCAACTGAATATTCAAACGAAGGCTATTCCCGGGGCGTACCAACCTGAGTTGCCGCGCCCGTGTTTCTGCTAACACGCTGTATGGAATCCGGACCGCTTCCAGAACGGTGTCATCTCCTCCTGCAAAAGCGGCTACGTCGACGCCTTGCGACCTGAGCCAGCGCAATTTCATCAGTAGTCCGCATGACTGTGCTAGCGCTTCGATAACCAGCGTCGGGGGAAAAATATCATGGCCATGACGGCTACGGAACATCATCGAATCGCCAACCGTTATCTGTTTGATCGCCTGCATCGAATCGAGCGATAGAGAGCATTCGCTCACCCGATCAACCAGCAACATCGGCACACGATGCGGCAGTATCAAACGTACCTGACGTTCATCGAACGTATAGTTCATGCTTCTGTTCACAAACCCACCTCGGTTTCAAAGGCGGTTCGCCCACCATCGACCATCCATGCGTGTCCGCTGAAGCCGCTTGCCGCATCCGAGGCGAGAAAGGCGACCGTGCGCGATATTTCTTCCGGGCGCCCCCATCGGCCCAACGGAATGCGATTGAGCGAGAGTTGCGCCACGGTATCGGGTACCGCGTGCGCCATATCGCTCGCGGTAAAGCCCGGCGCCACCGTCAAGACCCGCACCCCATGGGTCGCCAGTTCACGGGCCATGCTACGTGTCATCCCGAGCAGGGCGGATTTGGCGCTGCTGTAGTTGGCCTGCCCGGTACGGGCGGACGCAGCCGAACTGGAGCCGATATGAATGATCACGCCTCGCTTTGCGGGGCACATCAGGCGTGCGGCAAATTGAGAGCAATGGAAAACCGCCGTCAGGTTGGTGGCCAGCACGTTTTTCCAGCTGTCCGGCCGCATTAGCAGTAAAAGTTCGTCGCGCGTAATGCCGGCGTTGTTGACCAGAAGATCAAGGCGGTTCAGCCCCGCGAACAAGCCGGTAATTTCCTCCGGATTGGCAAGATCGGCTGGTCTCAGTTCAGCGCTTCCCCCTGATTGCCTGATCAGGGCTACGGTTTTTTCCGCCTCTCCATGTTCGCGCCGATAGTTGAGAATCAGGTGATAGCCGCGCTGAGCCAACTCGATGGAGATTGCCCGGCCAAGGCCTCGCGTTCCCCCCGTCACCATCGCAACCCGCTGCTCTTCCTTACTCATGGGACTATCTCTGTAGACTTAGTACCGGCCTCAGCCAGGCGTGCGTCGATCGCATGAATCACCACACTGACATGTACTTCACCGACCCATCTGCGTACCGGACGCCCATCCTGAAACAGCACCAACGCAGGCACCCCCGCCACCCCCCAGGGCGAAGCGGACAATTCACCATCCTGCAGCCGGCAGCGCCGCAGCGACAGGCGCTCGCCATAGTAGCCAGCCAGCCGCGTTCGCAACGGCAGAAACAGTCTGCTAAAAAGACAATCAGGAGTCCAGAACTCGACCAGAACCAGTCCGGCCTGTGAGAGCACCGCCGGCAAGTCCGTCATGGTGGCTTCTCGCCACGGCGCCACGGCCGTTCGCGCAAGCGAAGTCATCAGTTGCTGCCGATCTGGTCCAGCATGCCCGGCGCCATCGTCACGGGCACTTCGGCCATCGTCAATTGACCCCGCGCCACATCGGCACCGTCAACCTGCGCACAGACCTTGAATACGTACATGCCGTCGCGCGCCATTTGCAGACGCGCTTCCAGATCGACGGCGCAGCCGGGAAAAATCGGCTGGACGTTTTTTATCCGGCTTTCCGCCAGCACATATTGCTTACCCTCCGCCGGTGTCGTGCCAACCGCTGAGCGGAACTGTTCGAGCAGTCCCTCCAGCGACCCGTGCGTCTGATACAGCTCCCGCAAGGTCGCGGTCATTCCGGCGTTCTGGACCATCGCCTCGATGATCAATACGCCGGGATAAATCGGAAAGCCTGGAAAATGCCCCGATAAAACCGGGTCGGTCATCGTAATGTGCTTGACCGAGTGACAAACGCCTTCTTCCGGATAGCAGGCCTTGACCCGATCCAGCAGGATAAACGGGTAGCTCTGCGGCAAAAAACGCATCGTCGTTTGAGAACCAAGGCTGATATAGCGCCTTTTTGTGTCGCCACCAATCCGGTCTGTCATAGTGCTACTCTCCGTGTTTCAATTTAAGCCAAATTCCGTTTCCACTGCCCCGCGGCCGCCGTCAATGACAACGGTGTGGCCGGTATAACCGGCTGCGGCATCCGAGACCAGAAAGCCAACCAGAGAGGCGAGTTCCTCGGGATCTCCCCAACGCCCCAGAGGCGTAATGCGCAGGGTTTCCTGCACAAAGTCGCGGGCGAGTGTCTCCGACATATCGCTTTTGAAGAAACCAGGTGCGACGTTCATCACCCGTACACCCTTGTCAACCAGTTCCCGCGCGACAGAACGGGTGAAACCCAGCAAGGCCGCTTTAGCCGCGCTGTAGTTAACCTGACCCGGCATCGAAACCAGCGCGGCGCCCGAACCGACATTGATGATTACGCCGCGACGCTGGCTGCCCATGATGCGGCTTGCCGCCTTGGTGCCATGAAAGATCGCATTCAGATTGACGTCGACGACCTCATCCCAGTCGTTGCCGCTCATCATCAGGAAGTAGTTGTCGCGGGTGGCACCAGCGTTGTTGATGAGAATGTCCAGACGACGATAGAGTCTGAACGTGTCGGAGATCAGCTTCTGCACCTGGGCAGGGTCCGTCACATCGGCCTGCACTGCGATAGCACGTCCGCCAGCAGCTTCGATCTCCGCGCGAACGCCCTCGGCCAGATCGGCGTTGCGCTTGTAGTTGACGACAACGATAGCGCCGTGGCGAGCCAGCTCCAGAGCAATTGAACGGCCAAGTCCCCGGGAAGCGCCGGTGACAATCGCGACGCGATCAGTAAGTACGCGAGTCATTTGATCCTCGAAATTCTAATGATGGATATGGGTTGGAATACGCAAGCGTCCCGAGCCGGAGCGCTCAAGAAACGCATGCTTGACGTTCGGCGGCAAGGACATCTGGCCTAGCATTCCGCAAAGCACGTGTCCGGGCCCGACTTCCAGAAACGCGTCAATACCTGCAAAGATCAAACCCTCGACCACGGCTTGCCAACGCACGGGCAAGACCACGGAATCGGCCAGCGAGCGACGTAATCTGGCTGTATCGCTGCAAACGGCCCCCTCGCTGCCGAGCCATATCGGCACGCGCGGCGGGGCGAACGGCAGCGCGGCAAGTTCAACCCGCAACCGGCGTTGCGCCGACTCCACCAGAGGGGTGTGCCAAGGCCCCGCTACGTCGATCAACCCAACCTGGGCGCCCGATGCCAGGCCACGGAGGGCAACCGTTTTCAAACCGTCCAGGGTGCCGGATATGGTCAGGTGCCGGGGTCCGTTGAACGCCGCAATTCGTGCCGTCTCATGAGATTCAGCGTGCTCAAGCGATTCGGTAAGCTCGGCGACGGGTGAACCGTACAGGGACATCATGCTGCCCTGTTGTTGCGCGGCGGCATGTTTGAGCGCTTCGCCTCTCAAGCAGGCAATGTGCATGCAAACTTCAGCATCGAACACGGAAGCTGCGTACATCGCCGCCACTTCTCCGGCACTGTAGCCAGCCACCGCCGCGGGTGTCCGGGATGAGGCGACGAGCCAGTCCACATATGCGCAGGACACGGCGGCCAGCAAGGGTTCCACTACCTCAGGTCTGCTTATTTCACTTGCCGGCCCTTTTTCGATTAATTTCCCGAGGGGCAGGCCACTGACATTTTCGGCAAGTTCAATCCAGCGACGCCCCGCAGCGGTCTCCTCTACGAGTTTTCTGCCCATGCCGATGTATTGGGAGCCGTGTCCCGGGAAAACCCACGCCGTCCTCATACGACAGCCTTGTCCGGCGACGCGGACAGGAAGCGCAGCGACCTGGGGCCGTCGACGTTCACGACTTCGCAGCCGGCCAGTTCGGGAATGCCGCGTGACAGGCCCCGCAACACCTTCCCTGGACCAACTTCAATGATTCGCTTCACGCCGGAATCAACCAAGGTGTACTGAACAGTTTTCCACTGTACCGGGCTGCACAACTGAATCTCCATTTTTTCCCGGATTTCGGCGGCGTTCTTCGTTGCGGCACCGGTCACATTGAGTATCACCGGTACACTGGCGTCATGAAACTGTGCGCCTCGCAAAGCCTCGACAAAGCGTTCAGCCGCTGATGCCAGCAAGGGGCTGTGCCACGGGCCGCTGACGTTTAGCGGGATGACCTGACCATCCTGTCCTTCCAGCGTGGAAGCGATCTGCGCCAATCCATCGCGCTCTCCGGACAGCACGGTTTGGGTCGCCGTATTGTAGTTGGCGATACCCACGACATGACTGACAGCAACCTGGGCAACCACCGCCTTGATCACGTCGTCGGCAATACCTTTGATCGCCAGCATGCCGCCATCGAGAGTGGACGACACCTCGTGCATCAGGCGAGCGCGCGTCACCACCAGACGCAGGACGTCGTCCAGATTCAGTACGCCGGCGGCATACAGGGCGGAGAATTCGCCAAGACTATGCCCCGCTACGACATGCACGGGAATTCCGGATTCCTTCAACAGTAAGCAACAACCAAGATTGATTGCCGTCAATGCCGGTTGCAGGTTGTCGGTTCGGGTGAGCAACGCATCCGGACCACGAGCGATAATCCGGTCGAGATCGACCCCAGCCATCTCCGACGCGACTGCAAGTACTTCGCGAGCAGGTGCATAGCTCGCAAGTAGATCGCGGCCCATGCCAACCACTTGCGAACCTTGCCCGGGGAATAACCACGCGGTGGTCTGTGCGTTGTCGCTCATCGTTATATTTCCTTATACGCCGTTGACGCCGGAAGTCGTGCCGCCGTCCAGCACAAGCATCTGGCCGGTCAGATAGCCGCTGTCGAGGGCAAGAAACTCCACCGTCCCGGCCACATCATGCGCGGTAATCCAGCGGCCCAGCGGCGTCGTGGCGGCTGACACGCGCTCACTGACAAACTCCCTGATTTCAGGCAAATCGAGCAAACCGACCAGCAGCCCGACCACGCGTACTCCTGCTTTCCCAAAGCGGATGCAAGCCGTACGTGTCACCCCTGTCACCGCACCGCGAGCCGCGGCGCAGGCATAGGCAAGCGGATGGTCCACAAAGTTGGTCGACATCACGAACTGGTTGATCACGATCCCTTCAATGCCTTTCTCAACCATGAAACTGCCGGCCGCCACGACCTGCTCCTGCAGTTTTCGCGGGTAGGCAGCCAACGTATCTTCGGTCTGCGCAGCGCTCGGGATATACAGATTCACGATGGCGCTGAGATCGCCGAAGCGCTCGTAAAGCATCTTCATCGACGACAGAAAATGGCCGCTATCGTTTTTCGATTCGGGAATCACAACCATTGCGTCACCATGCGCTTTCAGCATCGCCGCCAGCTCGGCGTTCGACGCCGGATTGTCGGCGCCGTACAGCGCTACCGTGGCACCACGCTCCAGCAGCGTCGCCGCAATCACACCGGTCAATCCCGGCGGTCCACCCTGTAACAGGACAACTTTTCCCATCTTTTCACTTCCTTATTTAGTTGTTCGAATTTTCAACGTTCCAGTCCTGTATTTCCGGTCCGGGCAGAAAATACATTCGCAGCAGGTAATGTCAGTTTTCCTGCGCACCCATCAAAAGCACCGTCGCCATTGCAGAATGACCGTCACTCGTCATGCTGAGGAGGGTCTTTTTGCCACCCATCGCTGTCATCCGTTGACAGGTGGCACCCGAAATCTGCAATTTCGATTGGCAATCCGTATAAACCACCTGCACGTCAGTCCACCTCATCGTGTCTGTCAAACCTGTGCCCAACGCCTTGAACAACGCTTCCTTGGCCGCGACATGTCGTGCGCAGCTTCGCCAGTCAGGCTGCGTGCCAAGCCATGTACGTTCCTGCTCGCCTAGAATGCGGTTCAGGAAAATGTCCGGATTGCGCCGTGCCATATTGACGATGCGGTCTATCAACACAATATCGCAGCCGATACCCAATAGCGCACCCATCTACTGGTCCTTCCCCTGCAACAGCACGGCTGCGTGCGCGCCGCGCTCAGTGCTTCCACACAGCAACGCATGATGGAATGCCCCAAGGCGGGACACGCCCGTCACAAAATCGGCGGGCCCTTGCGGCATACCACCGGCAGCAAGCGGCGGCAGACAACCATCACGCAGCGCGGCCGCAGCCGCAATGACACCAAACAACCCACCGGCCGATTCGGCCAAGCCCGTGTGACCCAGCACGCCGGACAACGGCAAGTCTGGCCGCAGTTGTGACAAGGCGGCGAGTTCGCGCATGTCGTTGAGATTCCAGCCACAGCCCTGACCCAATGCAAAATCCACTTCAGCCGGTGTCAGACGTGCGCGTCGCACGGCCTTCCCGATAACCTTTGCATAACCACGTCCCGTCATGTCGGGCACCATTCCGGTATCGCCACCGAGTGCCGTACCGGCAATCCTCGCCCAACCTGATACCGGGGAATCTGGATCGCTTCGAACCAGCAACAGCGCGGCGGCCCCTTCGCCACCCGATGTACCTTGCGTGCCCGGGTCATAAGCGTGCATTGGCGCGCTCACCAGTCCGAGCGACTGGTACAGGCTCTCACCCAGATCATTCCATTCATCCGCGGCGACAACCAGCAACGCATCGAGCTCCGGACTGGCTCGCAACAGCTCGGCGCCATGCGCCGCAAGCTGAACGCCCCCGTTTACGCCGGGACACATCGTGCCGCAGTACCCCTGCAGGCCGAACGCGTGAGCAACCTCACTGGCCACCGAAAAGCGGCCCGTCTTCAGCAGCCTGCGGCCTGTGCTGGCGTTGAATTCGCCTTGGAATATCTGATCGAAAAACCGTTCGTAAGGGGTCATTGGCCCCCGGTTCATTCCGATCAGCAAGCCAATACGTGCCGAGGCACCTGCGCGCAAACCCGCGTCGGACAGCGCCTGGTCGACTGCCGATAGCGACCAGCGAACCACCTTTTCGCGGCGGCGCAAATCAACACCGGATATCGGCGGCAATTGCGCGTCATCGACCCTGCGGGGGGCGCTTGCGGCCGGCGCGCAAGTACGGCATGCAGCAAGAAACGCATCAAGTCCAAAGCCGTGCCCGGACACCATGCCGCAGCCGGCGATATCGATTGCCGCCACACGCGATGACCACGACCTGCGCATCTTGACCGGCCCGGCGATCAAAGCGGCGTTGCTGCCGCCAAACGCGACCCCTGTCACGAGCCAATCGCCATGCGGCGAGACGCCAGGCGCCAAGAGCGGCAACGAGCACTCGGCCTGTGTTCCGGTCGCGAGAGGCAAGGCCAGCGCGATGTTCTCCTGCTGGGCCACAATTCCCGCAACGAGCCCCAACAACGGCGATACGCCGTTGACATGCCCAAAGTACGGTTCAGTCGACGTTATGGGAGGCGGGTTGCCGTCGAAGCACTCCTCGAGTGCAATAGCTTCAGCCAGATCCTGGGTAGGATGTCCCGTCCCGCTGCCGCGAATCCACCCGATATCGCCGGGCTCCATATGGGCTTTACTCATTGCGTTGCAGATGGAACGTGCAAGCCCTTTGCCCGCGGGATCGTTGCTGATTTCATGGTACGCGTCAGCACTGGCGGCGCTGCTTACCAGCTCCGCGAGTGGCTGTGCGTTCCGGGTTCTGGCATTCGCCAGCGTTTCCAGCAGCAGGCAGGCTGCACCTTCGCCAAAGCTCATGCCGGTGCTGGCATAAAACGGCTGGCACGGACCCTTGGCGCCCATGCCGATTACATCCATCCCGAGCGCATTGAGCAACGTCTGGATCTCGCCTCCGCCGACCAGCATCGCCGTGGCATGCCCCATGCGCAGCAAGTCCATTGCATGCCCGACTGCGAGCAGGCCCCCTACCGAGGCTGAGCCAAAAGCAGCACGCGGACCGCCAAGGCCAAAAGAGCGTGCCAGCAGATCTGCCTGAAAGGCCGGAGTCGAACGGGAAAAATAGAGCGCGGAGCGCCGGTCCCTGGGATAGGCGCGGCTCGGGATCATCCATAGGTTCTGGTATTGCGGAGCCCCGCTCAAGCCCACCATGACACCCGTCTGCTCAAGATCGAGCGCGCTGCTACGGGTTGCCTGAGCCAGCGCCTGACGCGCCGCGACCAGCGCCATCTGGCTACCGCGATCCACCGTACGCGCACGCACCTGGTTTGATCCGTCACAGGGATCGAAAGACGATACCTCGCCGGCATGCGTCATCTTCATGCCTGCGGTATCGAATGCGGCAATGGGCTGCAGGCAGGATTGGCCGGCACGCAGGCTGTCCAGCAGGGTCGCTGTATCGCAACCGGCAGCGGATACCAGACCGACGCCAGTTACGACAATGCGTTGAGACAGATCATTCATGGGCATGCTGCCTCGATCTGTCGACGCAGCACAACTGCGGAGTTACTGCCGAAATCGCTGCTGCCGGCGATGAGTGCCTGAGTGTAGGAACCCTGTTCCGCCGCACTCAGCCACGCAGACGAGAGGCTCTCCTTCAGCTTGCCAGCCGGAGCCGGTACGTGACCGCTCTCCAGCGCAAGGATGGCCGCGGCAGTGGCAAAAAATCCGCTCGTGGATTCAGCCAACCCGGTATGTCCGGACAGAGCAGTCAGCGCGGGAAGCTTATCGCCAAACAGGCGCTTGACGACGGCCGCCTCGCGTTGATCATGCAATGCTTCACCGCGTGCCAGCGTCACCATCAGGTCGATGTCCTGAATCGCGCTACCGGAGCGCTGCACGGCGTGTCGTATTGCGCGCTCCAGCCAGGCACCGTCGGCGCTGAGAGAAGGGCCGGCTGCCCCGTCGAACGTCTGTGCCCACCCGGCCACTTCCGCGCGGATTTGCCCCGCCCTCGCGACAGTCCGTTCGCGTCGTTCCAGCACGAACGCAACCGCCCCTTCAGCATAGGGCAATGCCGGAAGCGCTCCACGATGGGTCCGATCGAGATGCTGGTATAGCGGTGTCAACTCGTCGGCTACCACGACCACAATGGCGTCGACATCGCTGCGGCGTTGCAGGCATTCTGCTGCGTTCGAGAGCAAGGTCAACGCTACATCGACGCCGCCGACCATGGTCGAGGCCGGCCCCCGAAGTCCCAGCGCAATGGCGGCCTTCCCGCCAACCGAGCTCATCACCAGATTCGGAAAAGACACTGGACTCGCGCGCTCCCACTCGCCACCGCGAACGCTCTTCAGATAGGTCTCAAAGCTGGCTGCCGCACCCCGGCACAAGCCTACCATCAAGCCCGTTTTCGCGCCGCGCTGCCTGGCGTTGCCGAGGCCAGCGTCAGTGAATGCCTGGTGAATGGCCGCTATGGCGTATTGCGTAATACGGTCCATGCGGGCCCCGCTGCCAGGCGGCAAGTCACGCCGCGCGTCGAAACCGGCGACGGGCGCCGTGAACTCCGCTGCGTCTTCGGAACTGCTGGCCACGCACTGGCCCGCAAGCAGTGCATCGAAGAATGTCGACGAGCGGCAACCCAACGGGGAGATCACCCCTAAGCCGCTGATGACAACAGAGTCGATCTCCGCCATGACCTGGCGCGCCGGAACATCGGCATTGCCGCCGGCAATCACGCAATTGGCGCCGCCAAAGGCCGCCGAGTGTGCAAGAAATCGATTGACGTCAGTGGCAACCGGCACATCCGGCACATAATCAAGATCGCAACCAGGGCGCGCCTCGCCGAAATTCAGTGTCGGCGGCAGCGCCCCGGCTTGCATCGCCGCGAAACCACCAATCACACCGATTGCGGATGAAGCACCCAGTGTATGGCCGGTAAAGGATTTAGTGGCGCTGACAGGCGGTATGCGTGCATTGTCAAAAGCACGTTTGATTGCCAGCGTCTCCGCAACGTCATTGGCGCGCGTGCCCGTCGCATGGGCATTGATGTAGTCCACCTCGCCGGCGGACATGCCGGCTAGTGCAAGCGTATCGGCGATGGCCGCGGACATGCCCTTGCCGCTTGGCTCCGGGGCCGTCAAATGATGCGCATCCCAACTGGTGCCGCATCCATACAGTTGCCCCACGATCGCAGCACCACGCTCGCGGGCGCAATCAAGACGTTCCAGCACCACGAACGCGGCGCCTTCACCGAGCGTCATGCCGACATTTTGGCCAAAAGGACCGCAAGGACCATCCGCGACTGCGCCCAGCGCTGAAAATCCTGCATAAGTCAGCTTGGAAAACGCATCCGCTCCTCCGGCGATCACGACATCCACGCGACCCGAACGAAGCAGCTCGACACCATGAGCGATTGCGGTGCCGCTCGAACTGCATGCTGTCGACACGGTAATGACCGGGCCGTGAACGCCAAACAGTGTCGCCACAACGGAGCTCTGGTGATGATGCGCGCTTCGCTCCATGACGCCCCGGGCAGCATCCCTGTCGTCGGCGTTCATGCCTGATTCGGAAAACCGGTCGAGTTGCGAGCGTCCTCCGTGACTGGTGCCGAGCAGCAGCGCCACCCGCTCACCATCGACAGCAAGGCGCTCCTCGTCCCACAAGCGGGCCTCCCGCAAGGCTTGCGCAACTGCCGCGCAAGCCAGTCGCGCCGTACGATCGAAGCCGCCAGGAGCAACCGTGTCGAGTCCCGTGACGTTTTCATGAGCGCTCACCAGGCCAGCGTAGACCGGGCGATCGGCAAACAGGTGATCGTGCAGATCGATGCCGCCTTTGGCTGCAATCAGATTGGCAGCGAACTCCGCGTTTGATGCCCCAATCGCCGACACAACGCCGCGGCCGGTAACGGCGATAGAGCAGAGTGGAACGTTGGTCATAGCGAGTGATCCAGGGAAGAAAGCATCATTGCCGCACTATTGCCGCAGTCATTGCTGGCCAGCACCAGCGAGCGACGGTAAGTGCCGTTGCGCGGCGTGTCATGCAGCACGGGGAGATCCGCGGCGGCACGTTCAGCATGAAGAGATGGATAAGCCTCCCCGTGACGCAAGCTCAGCAACGCCGCACTCGCCGCGAACAACCCGCTTGCGGCTTCGGCAAACCCTAACTGGCCGTTAAGGCAGGCAAGCGGGACAGCGCTTTCGCCTAGCAGGCGACGCACGGCATTCGCTTCGCGCATATCATGAAGGGCGACACCACGCGCCATGCCATAGACGACGTCGGGCATGGCACCCGCTTGCCCGATCGCTTCGCGCGCAGCGGCTTCCAGACCTCGACCTTGCTGGTCGAGCCGTTCCTCGACACATCCTTCACTGGCAAAGGCGATGCCGTCAATGCGGCCATACGGTTTGGCACCCCGGTCGCCGGCAAAGTCCGCACGCTCGAGGACGATCGCGACGGCGCCTTCGCCAGGTATCACCCCCGCGCCATCGGGCGCATAAATGGCGGGTGCATCGGCACCGTCCGCAAGCAGGCCAAGATAGTCGAACGTGCGATAAAACAGCGGGCCGACTTCGTCGACCGCGACGACGATCAGGGCATCAAGCTCCGGATGCAACGCGAGATAGTCCCGACCGTGAGCCAACGCTTGCAGGCCCGCGCTGGCGCCTTCCACAAACGTGAAGCTCGCTCCTTTTATTTGGCATGCCTGAGCAATCTGCCCCGACACGGTGGACAACACCATTGAGGGAAAATATCGGGCGCTCAAGCCCGCAATACCATCGTCTGCCAGATGTTCCTGAAAAGCCTGCTGGGTCGTCACGGGGCCACGCGCCATCGCCACATGCAAGCCGACGCGCTCCGGTTTGAAACGACCGGCCAGACCGGCATCCTCCAACGCCATGGCAGTCGCGACGATGGCGAAACGGGTGAAATTGTCCATGCGCCGAACATCGACCGTCGGCACGAGCTTGCGAGGCGAGAATTCCGCGACCAGGCCCGCATGATGGCAACTCAGTCCCGCCGTATCAAAGCGGTTGATCGGAACGATGCCGTTCTTGCCGCTTTGGAGCGCCGCGCGGAATTCGTTAATGCCAAGCCCGATCGACGAAACCGTGCCCAATCCCGTTACCACGACGTCCTGAAGCTGCCGGGCTGAAGGTAGCGGAGTATCGGCACTGGCTCCCACCGCCACAGCGTTCACGCCGCCGAACGCCGCGGAGGTCGACACGAACGTGTCGAAGCGGGTGGGACGCGGCACGTTCGGTACGTAATCGAGATCACAACCTGGACGAGCCGACTTGAAATTCAACGTCGCCGGCAAGAAGCCATGCATCTGGCCAAGCAGCGCGGCGATAAACTCGAGTATCCCAGCGCCCCCCAGCGTATGTCCAAAATACGACTTGCTCGAACTTACTGGCGGAATGGAGGTTTCATTGTGATACACCGCCCTGATCGCCAGGGTTTCGGCAATATCGTTGTCAAGCGTACCCGTTCCATGCGCATTGATGTATTGAACAGACGACGGCGTCAGACCCGCGTCGGCGATCGCCTGTTGCATGGCGCGCCGCAAGCCGTCTCCACCCGGATGCGGCGAGGTAATGTGATGAGCATCGCTGGCTGTGCCGCAAGCCAGCAGCTTGCCGTGTACCCGTGCCATGCGTCGTGCCGCGCCCTGTTCACTCTCGATGACAATACAGCCCGCTCCCTCGCCAAACGTCGCGCCGGTATCCACGCTAAAGGGCGAAGTAGGTTGCTCGGACATCGCACCGAGAGAATAGAAGCCAGCATAAATCGACAGTGAATAGGCGTCGGCTCCGCCGACCACCACCGTGTCCGCGCGTCCGGATTCGATCAGCGTCAACGCGGTTGCAAGCGCGGAAGTGCTTGAGGCGCATGCGGTCGAAACGGTATAGCAAGGCCCGCTCACGCCAAGACTCGCGGCAACCGACTGGGTTTGCAAATGATGGGCAGTACGGTAAATCCGGTTCGCTTCCTCTTTACCTGACCAACGCTCGGGAGGGACGGGAAAACCACCGTCGCCGATTCCCCCGGCGCAGATCCCCATGACCAGGGCTGTGCGGCCGGAGGCAAGATCTTCATGGCTCAATCCGGCATCGGCCGCGGCCTGACGTGCAGCAACAATGGCCAGTTGAGCGGTGCGATCCAGCCGTTCCACGTCATCCGGACCAAAATGATTCGATGGGTCGTAGTCCTGAATCTGTGCGGCATGACGTATGCGCAAACCCTCGGTCGAGAATGTCGTGATTTCGGCTATGCCGCTGTCGCCCGAGATCAGACTACCGCACATCAACGCGATATTGTTTCCGATAGGGCAAATCGCCCCCATTCCGGTAATCACCGCGCCGGCTGGATTCTGCTTCATATGCGCCCTGTTAGATAAACACGCCCGTCGAGAACACGCAGACCTCATTTGCGCCCTGCGTGTGTCGCTCACTCAAAGTACCGGGAAGCGACGATCAACGATTGAGATAGCTGTCCTCTTGCGGACGGATCTGCAGGCTTCGGTTGAAGATGAAGGGGGCCGATACCGTGCGCGCGGTACGCCCGGAAACGGAATAGTCGACGCCGACGTAAGCGTAGGACGAGTCGACCAGCGCGAGCGCAATCCATCTCTTCAATGTGTAGGAATAGCCAAGACTCGAAATCTTGCCTATCTTTTCGCCTTCACAGAGTACTGTGTCGGCAACCTTGATATCGCTGCTGTCGACTGCGATATTTTCATCGAAAGTCACACCGATCAGACGGCGCGGAGCACCGGCCTCAAGCAGCCTTTCGATTTCCGAACGGCCGGCATAGTCGCCTTTATCCCGACTGACCATGACACGGGTATTGAGCTCCAGCACGTTATCGACATTCACACCATCCTGGTGCTGGCTGCCAAACCGGTTTTCAAGTTTGCACAGGTCCAGCACACGAAAGCCGAGCGGGAGAATCTCAAAACGACGGCCCTGGGCCATCAAGGCATCCCAAAGTTCAACGACCTTGTCAATTTCGGTCATGACAAGATAGCCGTACTCGCCCGTTTTTCCAGCCCGGCACAACGTGAACGGGATACCGTTCAGAGCCTGATTGGACATCATTTCCAGGTAACGAACCCCGATGATCCCGATACCCATGAACGATTTCAACAGTTCCCATGAAAACGGACCGTCAACGCCAAGCATACCGATGGATTCAGTCTGATCGCTGATCACCACGCCCGGGAACTGTTCGCCGGCCAGTTTCGAAAGACGCGCAACCAGTTCAGAGGGGACGATACCTTCACTCAGCACCAGATAGCTTTCGTCGCAGTTGACAATAAATGCCTCACCGCAAGGACTGCCGTCGTCGTTCAGCAGGAAAGTCGCTTGCGCCTGGTTGACCGGCAGGCGAACCAGATCGCTCAAGATCACATGATTCAACAGATCAACCGCGGAAGCGCCCGACACGCGGATCTTGGCATAGTGATTAAAGTCGCTAAGGCCGACTCGTTCACGTACACATCGGTATTCATCGGCCAGATCTTTGGCGTAGGCGGCGGCGGTCATGCAACCGTCTCTCAGGATCGAACTGGAGAGGGCATCGAGATGGGACGTAATCGGGCTAATACGATTCTGCATAGAATTTCTCTCCACGAAGTGCTGATCTGCTTCAGGCAACCTGTTCGTTCAACACAAGGTCGGCCAAGGTATTGACGGTTCGCATGGACGCAATGTCACCATCCGGGATCATCACGTCAAAACATGCCTGCATTCCCAATATGATCTCCATCGCATCGATCGAATCGAGAGACAGTCCTCCGCCAAACAGGAACGCGTCATCGTCAATGTCCTCCGGCCGATATTCGAGCTGCAACCGGTCAATCAATTCTTCCTTTATCTTTAAAAGGACTTCTTGCCGGGCATGAATAATATCCTGAAGCTTTTTTTCCATCTCACCACCTTTCAATAATTTATATTGACGCTTATTCGAAATGATGACGGCCGACGCGAACTGGCCGCATCCCTGATGAAAGCTCTTGGTAACTTAGAAAATATGTCCGGATCGCAGCATGACTTTGCATGTCACAGCGTGATCCGTTACGTCGTGATTCTTTTAGCAACGCTAAGAATCGCGGTAACAGCCGTGCTTCTGGGGATCACCGCTACGCTGTGGTTGAAACTGCACGGCTTTGCACAAGGCCAATGTGGATCTGTGCTCGCTGGAGTCACTGTGCGTAGCCGCTGGCATCAGGCTGCGTGGAGCCGGCGAAGCACGGCGCCACCTCTCTCTCACGAAGAATGTCTCCGTAATGCTCTCCCACCCGCGGATCTGGAGACTGGCTTGACAGGTATTGCACCTTCGACCTGAGAGAGACACAGCGAAAACAGTCATTACCTGCTCGCCAAAAAATCCATGCAACGACTTAGGACAACTCAATGACTATCTCCTGATGCAGACACCACATCAATTCGTAATCGGTGCGCAACATGGAAGTCCCTCTCTCCTTGCAATCCACACGCATCGTCTGAATACAAAAATCACAGAATCCTGTTCGCCTTCATATTCTGCTAATTAACACTACTTGACAATGCAGATCGCATTCGTAATACGATTAAGATGAGTGGGACTGAGTTTGAACAAGTCGATGCGGGGGATCTGTTCGTTAGGTTACAGAATCCATGGTTTGCTCTGCGGCTGGAATGCGTTATGCAATTTTCATAGATTGGCTATTGACGCAGCATAAAATTTTCTATTCATGGCGACATGATGAAACGCATTTGAAATTTGAGTGAAATGTCTGATAAAGAGTCGGACTATCCATGGAAAACAATGGCGAACAGTAAACGCAACGCTGGCCGGAGCTCGGAGGCCGGATGCTTCGAAGCGATGGTGAGCGTGAGCGACTCGCGTTCGACTCGGCGCATGGCGCAAGGACGTCAGAGCCGGCTCAGCGCGATGATTCCCGATGGGCATACGCTGCAATCGACCTGCGAGAGCGGGAACTGTGTCGTAATCTGAGCGGCGTTTTTCATCAAGCCTCGGTAGCGCATTTTCGTGTGGCCAGATTGCTGCTTAACGACCCGGAACGTATGCTTGATCCCCGGTGAAGAGGATGACCGGTAGCAGGAAGGGTTTCATTCGAACGAAGAAGCGGCATCGCTGCCGTCTGAATGTCGATAGATCCTATGTAGCCTGGGAGTCGTCAAGGCCTGAGGCGGCCGATGGCTGGCTCGATCGCGCTGCGCGGCCTGATCATCATCACCGCGACGATTGAGTTTGATATGTGCAGATGCCGCTTTGGGAGGAGTCGCCGCTATCGCGCACTTCGGGCGGCTCGAACTTAGTAGATATCCCACTCCGTCTCTTCAATCTTCGAGAAGCCGTTCTGCTGATAAAAGCGATTCGAGTCGCTATCGCGGAGTGCGCCGACTCTGACCGGAATCGATCGGCAATCGGCGTCGGCAAAGATGGAATCGAGCACCGCAGAACCAATTCCCTTTCCCTGATGCTCCGGGACGATGTATAGATGCTCGAGTGCCAGATGATCGTCGGTGAGCTTCGCCAGAACAAAGCCCACTGATACGCCATCGACCATGACGAATCTGCAGAACGCCGGATCAAACGACGACAGGAAACGATCTCTCGCCCGGCGGGGATCGAAGCGACCGATGCGCTCCAGACTTTCCCGCATGGCCTCGATGCGTATCTGCACCAGTGCCTCGGCATCGCTGTGCGTTGTATTTGCGAATGTCACCTTCACGCGTTTGACCTTATCAACGGTACGTCGGATTAGCCTTCCCAAGCTGAACGCGATTGTGATTGTCGACCATTCCGGCGTTGGTGTCGAACGAGCGTTTGTGGGCCGACTGCTGTCCGACATAGGGAAAACCCTCTGCAAACATGGCAAAAATCACTTTGACGTTCTTTCGATTCGAAACTAAACTCTTTCGAAACAAAAGTGTTTTCTTTCGAGATCCGGAGACATGCTCGCAAACAAGAGTTCCCTGAAGCGGCGGTTGCAAATCGTCGAACTGGTCCGCAAGCGCGGTGAGGTGTCAGTTGACGAGCTCAGCCAGGCGTTTGACGTTTCGAGCGTCACGATTCGCACCGACCTGACCTATCTGGAGCAGCAGCGTTATCTCATCCGGTCTTTCGGCAAGGCGCGCTATCTGGCGCAGAAGCCCGGGGACCATGTGTTGACGCCCATGGCGGATGGCGCAACCCGAAAGGCAACGGAGACGACCATCGCCCGTTTTGCAGCTGAAGCCGTGGACGATCACGAGTCGCTGATGTTGGGCACGGGCGAGATTGTTCACAAGATCGTGCCGTTTCTGTCCGATCGCTCGAATCTTGCCGTGTTGATGCATGACATCGGGATGATTCAAACCGCTCAGCGGTTCCTGCATTGCGAATTGCTGTTGACGGGTGGCCAATTGGAGCAGGGCGCTTCCGCGATGACGGGCCCAGATGCGGAAGCTTCGGTGACACGGCGAACAGTTGACCTTTGTTTTCTGGAAGCCTCGGGGCTCGACCGCGACGGCAACCTGCTATGTGCAGACCCGGCAGTCGCTCGCGTGCTGGACGCAGCACGGCGCGCGTCGACACGAACAATCGTCGTTGCGTACCAGCCGCAGTTAAATGAGCGAGATGGTGAAGTCATAGCGAACGTATCCGAAATCGACGCGCTGCTAATCGATGACGGAATTGATCCACCCACAATGGAGCTGATGCCACGCAAAGGCCTCCAGCTCCACAGGAAGGAAAGCGGGATTCTTGAGTTCCGCAAATCCGCCAGCTAGCGCTGCCGATACGTTGCCAAGTGCTCCCATCATTGGAGTCGTCAACGACAACACGACGCTGCTGAGTCTTTCGTAGTTTTCTCAACTGATCGAGGCCGAACTCGTTGGTCCGGAGGCGAGGTCTAACCTGCGTGAGGTGGTCGAGAAAGTCATGCTTTCCAAACCAGGCAACTGGGAAAAGTACTACCACGGCGACGACCAGGAAAGGCGCCTGCTGAGAACATACAGCTATAGCGACAGGGTACGTTATTACTGGGCAGACCCGGAGATCGACGCGGCAGCACAAAAGCTCATCAGCAACCTGACTGACTTTAGCATTTCCGAAAACCTGCTCAGCCGCTACATGCCGGAACAGTACTGGCAGTTCAGGCGCGGGTTGGTCGATGCATCACCTATGAGTCTCGTCCAGAGCAAGGTTCGCGAAGTCATTGGCGTTTACGCGGCTGCTTGCAAAGCATAAAGCGCGTCTTCCGGATTACCGGTTTACTGTAGGAGGAGAATTTGCGATGGGTCGAGTCAGTAAACGAGTCATTCCACCCAGAATAGTTAGTAGGCCGAATCTATTGGACGCGCCGCTATGGATGGGAATGTTTTCCATCTGAGGAGATGAAGGATGCAACTGAAGGACAAGATTGCCATCGTGACGGGTGGCGCAACGGGAATTGGCGAATCGGTTGTTCGCCGGTATCTGAATGAGGGTGCCAAGGTCGTTGTCGTTGATGTCAAGCCCAAGCCCAAGCCCAAGCCAGAACTTGAGGCGACGTACGCGGATTCGGACGAACGGAATCTGTTGCTCCTCCAGGCTGACGTCACAAGTCGTGACAGCATTGAAAGCGTTGTCCGTTCGACGATTGATCGTTTCGGCCGGGTCGACATTCTCTTTAATAACGCCGCCATATTCGACATGCGTCCGTTGCTCGACGAGTCATGGGAGATTTTTGACAGGATTTTTGCGGTGAACGTGAAGGGGATGTTCTTCCTGATGCAGCGGGTCGCCCGGCAGATGGTAGATCAGGGCGCGGGCGGGAAGATCATCAACATGGCGTCTCAGGCGGGCCGGAGGGGCGAGGCGCTGGTGTCGCACTATTGCGCCAGCAAGGCTGCTGTCATCAGTTACACACAGTCGGCTGCGCTCGCGCTTGCGTCTCACCGGATCAATGTCAACGGTATTGCTCCGGGCGTCATCGATACGCCCATGTGGAAGGACGTCGATGCCCTGTTTGCGCGCTATGAAAACCGGCCAATCGGCGAGAAGAAACGTCTGGTGGGGGAAGCGGTGCCGCTCGGACGTATGGGTCGTCCCGACGAGCTGACGGGGGCGGCGGTTTTCCTTGCATCAGCAGACGCTGACTACATCACTGCGCAGACCCTCAACGTCGACGGCGGCAATTGGATGAGCTGATCCACGTCGACAAGATGCCGCTCCACGATGGCAAACACGAGGGAACGGCAACACGGAGTAGTACGCCCAAAGCCGAAGGCAACAGATCAACGGAGACAGACATGAAGATGACAGCCTCAATCAGCCCCGCGGTGGTCCGCAAGGCGTTACTCGCGGGCGTCGCTCTCTGCGCGGCGCAACTGGCAAGTGCCGCGTCGGTGACGATTGCAACGCTCAACAACCCCGACATGCTCGAGCTCAAGAAGCTCTCCGCAAGTTTCGAAAAGGCAAACCCGGACATCAAGCTGAACTGGGTGATTCTCGAAGAGAACGTGCTGCGTCAGCGGGCGACAACCGACATCACCACAAACAGTGGTCAGTTCGACATGGTCGCCATTGGGACGTATGAGGCGCCGCAGTGGGGCAAGCGCGGATGGCTCGCGCCGATGAGCAACCTGCCGGCCGATTACGACCTCGACGATGTCGTCAAGACTGCACGCGACGGTTTGTCTTCGAATGGCCAGTTGTGGGCTTTACCTTTCTACGTGGAAAGTTCGATGACCTTTTACCGTAAGGACCTGTTCGCGGGAAAGGGGCTCAAAATGCCGGATCAGCCCACCTATGAGCAGATCAAGGAGTTCGCCGACAAGCTGACCGACAAGGCCAACGGCGTATATGGGATATGTCTGCGAGGCAAGGCGGGGTGGGGCGAGAACATGGCGTACGCCTCGACGGTAGTCAACGCCTACGGCGGACGATGGTTTGACGAGAACTGGAAGGCACAACTCGATACGCCAGAATGGAACAAGGCTATTACGTCCTATTCGGACCTGCTAAAGAAAGACGGTCCGCCGGGAGCCAGTTCGAACGGCTTCAACGAAAACCTCACGCTGATGTCGTCGGGCAAATGCGCGATGTGGATCGACGCGACGGTCGCGGCTGGCATGCTCTTCAACAAGGCGCAGTCGCAGGTAGCGGACAAGATCGGATTCGCCGCGGCGCCGGTTGCCGTGACGCCGAAAGGATCGCATTGGTTGTGGTCGTGGTCATTCGCCGTTCCCAAAACTTCCAGGTCTCAGGACGCTGCAAAGAAGTTCGCCGAGTGGGCGACTTCGAAGCAGTACATCGAACTGGTCGCGAAGGATGAAGGCTGGGCATCGGTTCCGCCGGGAACGCGCAAATCGACCTACGCGCGCCCCGAATACAAGCAGGCCGCGCCGTTCGGTGACTTTGTTCTGAAAGCCATTGAAACAGCAAGCCCGAATGATTCGACGCTCACGAAGGTGCCGTACACGGGTGTCCAGTTTGTTGGTATTCCTGAGTTTCAGTCATTCGGAACCGTCGTGGGCCAGGCTATTGCCGGTGTTGTCGCGGGACAGACGGACGTGGCATCGGCTTTGAAGGCGGGAAATGCGGCTGCCGACCGAGCCGTCCATCAGGCTGGCTACCAGAAGTAGTGCCGCAATGTTTTGCAAAGGCGGAGCGCTGGCGACCACCAACGCTCTGCGAACTCCCAGGTGACACGATCATGCACTACGCTGCTACTTCCGCCCAACCTCCGGTCGCTTCTGCCGGCGGGCTGGACCAGAGGGGCGCCTCGTCCGCCCGCTGGCTGGTCAGTCCATCAATTGGCATCCTTGTGCTGTGGATGGCGATCCCGCTCGCGATGACGATCTGGTTCTCGTTCTCGCACTACAACCTGCTGAACCCGGATCTGCGTGGCTTCGCCGGCTTCGACAATTACCGCTATCTCGCCAGCGATCCGTCGTTCGGCCCCTCGATCGCCCACACGCTGGAGCTGATCCTTTCGGTGCTGGTGATCACGGTGGTCGGCGGCGTGCTGATGGCGGTGCTGTTCGATCGCAAGTTCTATGGCCAGGGCGTCGCGCGGCTGCTGGCGATCGCGCCGTTCTTCGTGATGCCGACCGTGAGCGCACTGATCTGGAAGAACATGATCCTGCATCCGGTGTACGGCCTGATTGCGACCGGCATGCGCGCAGTGGGCATGCAGCCGGTCGACTGGTT
>NZ_CYGX02000041.1:781-978 GCF_900019265.1 Paraburkholderia ribeironis | reverse complement strand
ACGCTGCCGCACCTGAGGCGGGCGATCGCGGTGGTGGTGATGATGGAAACCATTTTCCTGCTGTCGATCTTCGCCGAAATCTATACGACCACGGGCGGTGGTCCGGGCAACGCGACCACCAATCTGTCGTACCTGATCTTTTCGCTGGGCCTGCAACAGTTCGACGTCGGTCTCGCGTCGGCGGGCGGCATTCTCGC
>NZ_CYGX02000041.1:211-771 GCF_900019265.1 Paraburkholderia ribeironis | reverse complement strand
GCGATCCGTCGCGGCATTCCCGGCGTGATCGCCTGGCTGGTCGCGCTGCTGCTGTTCTTCCCGATCTTCTGGATGACGATCACCGCATTCAAGACCGAGCAGCAGGCCTATTCGTCGTCGCTCTTCTTCACGCCGACGCTCGATAGCTTTCGCGAGGTGTTCGGGCGCAGCAATTACTTTTTGTTCGCATGGAATTCGGTGCAGATTTCCGTGGGCGTCACCTTGCTGTGCCTGATTCTCGCCGTGCCCTGCGCGTACGCGATGGCGTTCTTCCCGACCAAACGCACGCAGCAAACGCTGCTGTGGATGCTGTCGACCAAGATGATGCCGTCGGTCGGCGTGCTGGTGCCGATCTATCTGCTGTGGAAGAACAGCGGTCTGCTCGACACGGTGACGGGTCTGGTGATCGTCTACACGCTGATCAATCTGCCGATCGCGGTGTGGATGGCGTTCACGTACTTCGCTGAGATTCCGCGCGACATTCTCGAAGCTGGCCGGATCGACGGCGCGGCGACGTGGCAGGAAATCGTCTATCTGCTGATGCCGATGGCGCTGCCGGG
>NZ_CYGX02000041.1:0-201 GCF_900019265.1 Paraburkholderia ribeironis | reverse complement strand
ATCAATCTGTCGAGTTCGAATGCGGCGCCGCTGACGGTGTTCATCGCTTCGTATTCGAGTCCCGAAGGGCTGTTCTGGGCCAAGCTGTCTGCCGCTTCGCTGCTTGCGGTCGCGCCGATCCTGATCGTCGGCTGGCTGTCGCAGAAGCAGTTGGTCCGTGGCCTCACGTACGGGGCGGTTAAATGACGACGGTGACGGCGG
>NZ_CYGX02000125.1 GCF_900019265.1 Paraburkholderia ribeironis | reverse complement strand
CAGAGCATAATTACGAATCCCGGCCGACCCTCTTGCAGGTTGTGTCCCCCTCACTCCCGGCACGAGCGGACCCGTGCCGCCCCCGCCGGCAAGTCGCGCCTACGTGGGGACTCTGGAGGTCTATGGCCCGAGCGCCTTCCTGAACGGCTCTCCGGTTGCATCCGGTGCCAATGCATACAGCGGCGACAATGTATCGACTGGACCAGGCACCAGCGTAATCGTCCACCTCTCCGGCAGCGACTTCATCCAGCTGAACGAAAATACCGACCCAACGTTCCTCGAAGAGGCGAGCTGCCTGCTGACGAAGATATTTTCGGGTGAGGTGTTTGTACATAGTCACAATACTTGCGTCGAAACGGACCAAGTCCTCGCGGCTATGGGCAGCGACGTGAACGTGGCGCACAGACCTGGCCGGACGGTGCTGACGGTGATTGAGGGCCGCGTCGTCATCCGGAAACCACAGTATCTCGTTCTCGCGCCGTCTCAGCAGTATCTGGTTGTCAGGGGAGTGGGCCAGCTCACAACGCTCACCCCGATGGACGCGGCTGCTACCGCCGCGTGGAGACAGCGATATTTCCGGTTCAGGGGGGCGGTTCCGTCTCTACCCTCCAGCCCGTCATCGCCGCCGCCGCCATCGCCACGGCCCCAAGCGGCACAAGGCGTGATTCCGGTCGTCCCCCCCCAGGCCTTCGCCTGGTCTCCGCGCTGAGAGTGGATGGTGCTGCCGGAATGGAAGCGAATCCGCGCAGACTCTTTACGAATGCACCAGTCAAGGCGGGACCTTCTTCACTCAGAAGCGCGAGGCGGACAGACAGTGCGGCGCTCAGAGTCGGATTCTCCAGCAACGGATCCAGCCGAATCGGACTCCCCTGTATCAAGCTCCCCCGCCCACGACGCCCACGATCCAATAGGAAGACCGGCCGAAGCAGAGCAGGCCGCATGGGCGTCGGCAAGGCGCCCGTTTTCCCTTTGCCTGCACTGCCTCGCGTGTGCCGAAGTTTGCTAAAAGGGCCAACGACTTCGGCAATCAGGTAGCCCCTGAGTACTGGTTCCACAACGTCTGGTACGCATTCTGGGAGAGCCTCACGCCCGAGGGGCCGGACCTTTACATTGACGAGCGGATGGATGCCGCGCTCGCGTACATGAGTGCGGAACAGTGGGGTGACTGGGTCTATACGACCCGCAAGTTCGATCCCGAATACAGACAGCGCTTCTACCTCTGAGCCAGCTCTGGTGGAGTTCCGTTCTGCGCGGTGGCATGCGTTGCCCGATTCGACAGGTTGCCGTAACACGCAATCGAACTGTCACCGCTTCGAGTACCGGGCGACGCAGGAAAGCGGCGTCCTGATGACAGTTCTGTTTCCACTCCGAGCGGATTGAAATGTGCCAACTCGCCTCTGCCCGAATTCAATCCTTTACTTCGCATCGTGATAGACGGAAATGTCGCCCGTCCCGGGAATGGCCCGAGGCCGGGGGAGTGGTGTGGTCCGGCGGCATCACACGACAGATGATTCGCACGGAAGGGAGGTTCCATCGAAAGACGTAGCCCTAGCGCTAACGTCCGATAGCAATGGGGTTATGTCTTTTTGCCCTGGCGCGTGGCGGCGATGACATTGAAGTCGCAGACGCCTCACGACCCGTTGCATCGAGCGGATTAATCCGCAGAACTGAACGGCGATTCCGTGCACGGTCCCTCGAGTGCGGGCAAGTCATCAGCTGTTGCCCTTACCGTTGTTGCCTTGGTCAGGCAACCAATCACATTCCTGACATCCGCGCCTCGTCGGTGGCAGGCGTCTGATTTCACTGAAACCGGAGACGTGCTTGCGACCGGAGTGGACAGGTTTGCCGCCGTTCGTGAAGGTACGGGGCGCGTTGGCAGTTATTTTTCACATTGATAATTTACGTTTAGCGATCAGATTTGATCCGGTTTGCAAATGTCGTGAATCGAGGCCGGGCGAAATGGTTATGGCGATCCGAAAACGATGGAAAGTTGGCCGATTTCTGCGTGAATTGTGCTTGAACGTGGCCTCTACGAAACCTATATTTCGATCGTGAGGCGTCGATTGACCAGTTGCGCCAAGAATCATAACGTCCAGCGCTAACCCGATCAGATTTTCAGCGTCAAACGTCACAGCACAGACCTTGTACTATCGTATTGGCGTTCCCGTAGGCGTGACACGTCACTCAGCCTCGGAGGATTTATACAACGTGTCAATATGATCAGGATGACGAATTATCAAGGAGATTGACACGGATTCGTCACTTCGCGGAAGCGGGCTCCTTTTTAATCAAGATAGCAGAGCTTTTGGAGGAGGCATTGGCGTGGATTCTTCGGAATCGCCGAAATGCAGCCAACACTAAGGCGTTCGATTGATTCGATGTAGTCGGATACGTCCATTTCATGGAGATTCAAGATGGCGACCAAACCATTGAACTTCGGCGAAGTTCAACGTTCCCTACAGCCGCGGGCGCCGCTGCGAGAGGCTGCGCCAACAGTATCGTTCGAATCGCCCCCGAAGCCTGTCAAGCTCGGCACTAGAGTCTTTCCGGAACCGGTGAACGGGACAATGGTGAAGCGGACCGACTTGCAGGGACGCTTTAAAGACTCGACATTGGAAGGATTTCTCCCAGACCACCTATCTTTCAACCCGCATCTCCCGGTCCTTGACGATCATTTGCGCAGGCACATTTTTTTTGATCCGCTGCTTTCACTTCCAGAAGGGAAATACATGACAACAACAGTATTCCCCCCTGACCAACGACGGGTTTTTTCCGATACGTCCTTCCCGTGGTGCACTGTCGGACGAGTGGATACGGGCGGCGGATGGGGTAGTGGCTGTCTTGTGGGACCTCGGCATCTTCTCTGCGCGTCGCACATGATGACGTGGAACTCCGATAACACTGTTAACCAGGTCACCTTCACACCCTCGTATTTTGACGGAAACGCGCCGTTCGGCAATTCCGGTATCGTTCACTGGTATGCATACCGAAAGGTCGTTGGACCCACAATAGGCATTGATGACATTGAAGAAGACTACGTGGTTCTGGTGCTTGGTCAACGCTTGGGCGACCTCTGCGGATGGATGGGAACCCGTGGATATTCGACGGACTGGAATGGCCTTGCGGACTGGAGTCACATTGGATATCCGGGGGACATCAGCGGGGGCACGCGACCAACGTTCCAGGGAGGCATCGCGATCGACAGGACCGATGGCGGCGCCACCGACGAAGCCGAAGAACATCGTGCCGATATCTTCCCAGGCCAATCGGGAGGTCCGTTTTTCGGTTGGTGGAGCGGCGAAGCCTGGCCTCGTGTTACCGGTGTCCAAAGCGCACAGAATCCCCAGACAAACTTCGCCGGCGGCGGAAACGATATTCCCAATCTGGTGAATTTAGCGAGATCCGAGTTTGCCTGACGTGCGAGGATCATCCTGTCACAGGATTCCACACTCATTATCCGGAACCTACGGACCCGCATCCTTGAAAGGAGGCTCTATGTCGTCCAAAACCCATGATATCGGCGCCCTCGCAAAGAGAATCGAAGCGTTTCACGCGGTAATTGAGCGTGTGCATGAAGAGCACAAAGCGGAAACGCTCATTCAGATCATCCATCAACCCGGATACACGACTCCTGCCGAGTGGGCGATGCTGGCGCACGCTCTCGAGAGCGCTATCAACCAGGCCGAAGCAGCCGCTAAATCGTACGCCGCGCTGGTAGGGGATGCGCAGATGGTCGCCGTGAAGGCTTAGACCATTCGCGAGCCCAGGAGCGTCACCAGACCGCAGTTTTCCGAGGAGTTTCAACATGAACGGAGTGAAGTGGGTTCTTATAGACGACACCAACGGCTCGAAAACGAAGGATGGGTCGCAGCTTTCGGCCGACGTTCTTTCACATATCGCCGAGGTGGTCACCGCGCAAGTGAACGGCGAGTTTGCAGATGAATGGGGTGCGCACGCGACGATACGCGTCGGCACGACAGATAATATCCAGCCGGACGAGTGGGCCTATGGGTTTGTTGGGGAACTGCCCAACGCCCCCGGGGCCAGTGCGTACCATGACATCAATGATAATGGCGTGCCTTTTGCCCTCTGTGCTGTAACAACCTGCGGGAGCCTCTATGGTCCAGGCGGTGTAAGCGTCGATGCTTCCCACGAGATTCTTGAAACAGCAGGCGACGAGGGAGCCAACCTGTTCGCCAATGACAACAAAGGCGAGATGCATGCCTTCGAAATGTGTGATGCCGTCGAAATGCAAACCTACGGCAAGACATGTGCGGACGGTACCGTCGTGCAGGTCTCGAACTGGCTTCTGCGCACCTGGTTCATCCCCGGCTCAATCGGACCGCACTATGAATATATGTCCCAGGCCGGGCTCGCGGGAGCCGTTGCCCCATCCGGCCCGCTTATCACAGCGGTGGGCAATGGCGGAAACTACCAGATCGTCAGCAAAGCCGAGCCTGGTAAGGATGTTTTCGCCTACAAGATTGCAGGCACACGCCGCAAGGGCGCTCATCCAAACTGGAGCTCCCGTGCCGGCCGCCGCCTGGCTCACAAAGCATACAACATCGGTCAGACGCTTCCCAAAAAGAGTTGAGTGGCAACGAATCAGATCTGGAACAACCAGAATGGCGCGAAGGACTTGGAAGTTCGTTAACGAACGATAGCTATTCAACCACCCCTTGTAAGGAGGATAAATGCTGCCTCCACTACTCAATGCGCTGAAGGCGAAACTCGACGCAATTGCGCTGGAAAACCGGCTCGACGACCGTCAGGCACAGCTTCAGGCTGAACTGGCGGGACTAGACTCGGTACTTGTTGAAGCTGTTCGGTCCAACGAAGCGATTCGCAATCTTGCCCGGGAACGGATACCACACGGATTGCACTTTTACGGGCCAGCGCCCGACGAGTGCCCGGTTTGCGGTCGGCGACTTTAGCGGTTCTCATTGTGCCACCCACAACGCAACGGACTCCGGGTGCAGCCGATGGAGGGGCCCTCCCTGAGTCGGCTTTCCGCGTCATTGAGGCAAAAGATGACGATGGAAACCTTTTGCCGCAGCACTTGCGCTTCTTTCTGGCGAAGGAGTGGACAGACGCCGGGAAGGGGAAGCCTCCACCGGATCAACATGCGCTGATGTCAGAGTTTGAAGATCTGGCTCGGGATGTGCGACAGACCTTGAAGGACGAAGCCGCAGAGCTCGAAAGCTCCTTCCGTCGAGTGCTGGCTGGCGCTCAGGGCACATTTTCTCCTCATGGCTTTCTCAAGAAGGCCGGCCAAGATGCGATCGCACAAGAACGACAGGAACTTGCCAAGCATGTGGACGAAAGGCGGAGGAAGCTTGAACTGCGATTGAGAGAACTCAAGCGCGGCTATTTCATCTGGTCCGCAATCACGATGTGCATTGCAATGGCTGTCGTTGCCGCGGTGTCGTACGGACTGTTATTTGTGACTTCGTCGCACGACATGCGTACATCAATCAGTGCGATGCGCATGCTGCTGTGCGGTGCGATGATCGGACTCACGATAGCGATGCTGTTGCGCCTGGAGGATCCCGCTGAAGAGAATCCCGTCCATGCCCTTGAGGTTCTACCTCCGATGTGGACCAGGTTGTTTCTTTACGGGCTGGTCATCGTTGTGCTTGGATTTGTGCTCGACCAAGGGTGGATGGAGGTCAAGCTAGGCGAGGCTTCGTCAAAGGCAATTCACACTTCACCCGGCGCAGCGTTGCTTTTCGGAGTGCTGCTAGGTGGAGCACAGAAGGCCCTGCCAGCGCTCTATAACCGATTGTCAGAGAGCGTAGCGAAATTCCTCGGTGAAGCTGTCACGCATGGAAGGGATAGGACGGCCCCCGGCGCTGCTGGCCCTCGTCAGCGGCGTGGCGGACGCGCCACTGGTGGTCAGGATAGGGGATAGCCCAGCGAAACTTGGGAAACCCGAGTAGTCAAAGTGTCCGTGGCCACACGCTCCCCCAAATCAATTGGGTACGGTTCACGGGGCGGTGTCGAACATCCCAATTCGGCCGGTCAGCACCCGACGCGTATAGCAGTCGCTGGCCCATCGCCTCAGCTACGCCACGCCGAGAAGAAGCGTCTACGCCATTTCTCCACGAAGTTCCACTTTTTACTTCGCGTCATCAACAAGGTCCAAGTTTAATTCGCATTCCGGCAAGCATAGTTGAATGCACGGGCTGGTTGGCTTACCACAGCACGGGGCTTTCTTTGGGGAGGATGAAACAGCATCACTTCGCGGGACGAGCGCGCTGCCCAGGCCACGGGGGAGTTGATCGGAGATGGGACGCCTGAGGAAGCGCACCGCCGTTTGGGACCGGTGCCGCGCGTCGGACCCGTTGCGGCGGCCCAAGGCGTTGGAAGACAGACGGCGAAGACGTTGCGCGTGCATACGCACCCGACGGCGCCTTGCGCACGGGCGGGCAGGCGGGGTTCCGCGCTGTCTACCAGTCGATGCGGTGCTTTTCTTCGGTCTCGCGATGCCGCAGGTCGTCGTCGGCGTGCAGGTACAGGCTCGTAGTTGTCAGCGACGCGTGGCCGAGGTTGTCGCGGATGAGCCGCAGATCGACGTCGCCGTCGGCCATGTGCGAAGCCGCACTGTGGCGCAGCCAGTGGGCGGAGGCGCGCTCGAGCTGCGCGGCGCGGGCAGCGTACTCCTCACCGCGGAGACGCAGCTTTTCCGCGGCGCCCGCGAAGATGCCCTTGACGATGGTATGCAGCGCGGCGCGCGTGAGCGGCTGCATGGATTTTCCGAGTGGCAGCACGAGCGGCGTGTCCTCGTGCGGCGCGGGCGGCAGGGGCAGGCCGCGCTCTCGGCGGTAGCGGCCGAGTTCGACCATCATCTCGGTGGAGGCGGGCACAAGCCGGTCCTTGTGGCCCTTGCCGGTGACCTCGAGCCACCAGCGCTCGTGGCCGTCGGTGTCACGCCGACAGAAGAAACGGCCCATCGTGTTGCCACTGACTTCGGAGATGCGCAGGCCAGCCAGGTAAAGCAGCGTGAACAGCCACCGCGCGCGCCAGTAGCGTTCGCGCTCCCGGTCTGTCTCGCGGGGCAGCGAGTCGATGTAGACCTTGACCTCCTGCCACAGGTCGCGCTCGAGAAATCGCGTGACGCGCGGCGCCGGGCGTCGCGCGCGCTGGCGTGAGAGCGACAGCGGATTGCCGGCGAGATAGCCCGCACTGACGAGCCACGAGAATAGGGCGTTGAGGATGACCATCGCCTGGCGCTGGCTGCTTGCGGCGAGCGGCCCGTTAAACGGGCGCCAGCGCGCATCCTCGCGCGGAAACTTCCGGCCGGCCGCGACCCAGCGCCCGCGCGGCTGCGGATCGGCGAGGAAGCGCTGGTAGACGAGCAGATCCTCGTGCGTGAGCGACGACAGGGGCTTGCCGAGCTGGACGATGGACCACAGCAGCAGCCGTTCGGCTTCCTTGCGGTAATTCTCGAAGGTGGTTCGGGTGTCTATGACGCGGGCCAGCCACGCACGCACGGCCGCGAGGTCGTCATCGGCGGCAATCTGGCGGCGGCCGTTGGCGCGGTTCACGCCGTTGCGGCCGTCGAGATCATCGGGCAGTTCGAGCACGTCGAGCGGACGCGGCGCGATCAGGGTGGTTTTCATGGATGGGCGTCAGAAAGCGGAAATCAACATACCGAATCGAAGGGGGGGCGGGGAGGCGGTATTGCTGCTGCGCCGTTTGAAAGCGGGTCAGGACTCCCGTGCCGTCGTCGCTACGCTCCTGAACAGGTCATCCTTGAGGGACTGCAAAATCTCGCGCCCAATCGGGATCCGGAAAACCGCCGGGCCAGTTTGCTGTGTTGCCTGATGCGGGGTAGTGCGCGCGGTCAGGAGCGTATCGGCGACATGGGATGAGTGCTCGATAACGGAAGGCGCGTGACTATGTTCGAGGATTTCCGTGCGGTAGACCGTGTACGCCAAAAAATCTGCAGCCTGAGCGCCCGAACTCCCCTTCGTTGAGACATCCATGGAGCCGACAAGCTGACGCCATTCCGGAGACACGGCTGTCTTGTAAAGATCGAACAGACGCCGCGCGTCGCCGATGTGCCGGTGTCCATCCTCAAGCACGAAATTGATGATGGTGGCGTCTGCGGCGAACTTCAGTCCGGACGCGATGTACTCCGGTACGAATGCCAGGCATGCACGAAAGCAGACCGCGTATTTGGTGTCCTTGCGTGCGCGCTTTGGCTGCGGGGCTGCGCCGTAAATGTTCCTGTAGTCGTCGTCTCTCACGATGACCGCGAAGCCGACCGGCAGATGTCGGGCGATTGCGCGGTCCAGTGCGATCGCAAAGCGGTTGGCGTCTGCTGCCTTCCAGTTTCTGAACTGTCTCGTGCGTTTGAACAGATCGACGGCATGAACGTGTTGCACGCCAGCCGCGCGGACGAGGTTGCGCCAGTCCGCGTCGAACTGGTCCCATTGTGCGGATGTGGCCAGATAGCCGGCCATGACGGTGATGGGCGATGAGTCATGCGTGCCGCTCTCATCGAGGTAGGTAATCAGGATCAAGTTGGCATCCCTGCCGTCTGGGCCTTGCCTACGAGGGTTAGCCCGTCGCGCAAAACCAGCCTGCGCCGAACATGGTTTCCCCTGTCGAGCTCGTAGACAACGTCCCAGCCGTCGAATTGCAGGGTAGGGATGCGCTCGGGCCTGCACCATCGCAGCTCGATGCCCTTCGCCTCAAGCGCCGCCTTGAACCCGGACTTCTCCAGCCAGTCCATGTGGACGGTCTTGACTGCTTCGTCCCACTTCACATGGTCCCTGAGGTCTTTGGCGAATGTGTAAAGCAAGCCGATCCATTCGATCATTCCGGGTCTCCACTGCGTGCATGAGCGAACGCTGGCATCGGGCTTCAGCTTCTGCCCCAGATGTCCTTGCTCCTGATGCGCAGGCGGCCGCGTTCATCCAGGTTTCCCGGCTCCGCAATCGCTCGAACAACTGCATCCAGAATGCGCCCGCTGTGCCTGTCGAAGCTCCGCAGGAGTTGTTCGTCGGATGGGTTGGTCAGCTGCTCCAGGTCCTCAAGGACCTCGTTCGATACGAAGACCGTGACGGGCTTTCCCTGCCATTCGATGTCGAACGGAACCCCATCCCACTTGGTGACGACCGTGGGGCGCCGGATTACGTTGGGTCGGTTGGCGGTGAGGCGGACGCCGGGGCCCGCGTTCTCGTCGCCGTGGACGAAGATGATTCCCGCGTTTTCCAGTGCCTGGCGAATAGCGTTGGCGGCGGCCGAATCGGCTGGGCGCTTCTGGCTTTCGGTGTCGCGCACCGAACTGAGGCCGACTTCTGCAGCCCTGGCGAGTTCTTCCTGCGACCAGTCCAGAAAGGCCCGGCCAGCGCGGATCTGCGCGGGAACGACGAAAGGCGTGCTCACGGGTACCTCAAGAAACGATTTGCGCTCACTTCAGTATAGGTTTTTTTAGTTTATTTGCAAGCAGACGATTTTCACTGATCCTATCTGTCTGTTCTGGCGCGTCGAGAGGCGCGGCGCGGGTCAGGGTGCTTTCATTCTGGCGGCTTCCCGGGTGTCACGCGACGAGCGTCGCACCTCTCTCACAGAATTTCAACATTATAGCAGTAATGTCAAAATTCAGACTCGAAATAGTAGAGAACAGACGTATTACACAGTAATATAACTTGTTGAAATCTACCCGAATGCCCCATGTCCGACGCCATCCCTGATGAAAGCCGTCTCCAGGCCGAGATCGAACGCCTGAAAGCCGAATTTCCGCACACGCGCGATCTCTACCGGGAAGTCTGCGCGCTGCTGTTTTTCCGCTTCCGCGTCACCCCGACGGCGAACCGCCTCTACCAGCTCGTCCGCCGGGGTAGCATGAATACGCCCGTCGCGGTGCTCGCCGCGTTCTGGGCCGAGCTTCGGGAGAAAAGCCGCGTGCGCATCGAACACGCCGACCTGCCCGGGGAACTGCGTGATGCCGCGGGCGAGCTGGTGGCCACGCTCTGGAAGCGGGCTGCCGGTGCGGCGGAGGACGCCCTGCAGGCGCTGCGGACCGAAGTCGAAGCCGCGCGGGTCGCCGCCGAGTCTTCGGTCGCCGCTCTGCAGGCCGATCTGGCGCGCACCGAAACGGCGCTCGAGCAGCGTACGACCACGCTGCTCGCCGCGCAGGTGCGCATCCAGGAACTCGAACAGGGGCAGGCTGCGGCCGCCGCGACACGCAACGCGCTTGAAGGTGAGCTGGCGCGTGCGCAGCAGACACTCCGCGAGCGGGACGCCGCCCTGGCGCAGGCGCGCACCGATTTCGCCGCCGAACTCGACAGGCAGCGGACCGGCACGGAACTGGCCGAGACCCGTTTGCAGGCCGCGGAGAAACGCGCGCTGCTCGAGATCGAGCGCGAACGAGCCGCGGCTACGCGTCTGCAGCGCGAACTGGACGGCGTACAGCAACGCGCGGCGCGCGACGGCGAGCGCGCACAGGCCGAGATCCGGTCACTGCAGACACAGCTGGGCGACCTGCGCCATCAGGCGGGGATGCTCGAAGGTCGTCTTGATGCGATGCGGGCGAGCCACGCGGCCCAGTTGCAGGAACTCGAATCCCTGCGGCAGAAGGCGTCCGGTTCAGGCAGTGCCGTACGAGGTGCCCCGCGGCGCGTGGCCCGGCAGTCAGCGGGCCCGGCGAAAGCCACTATGCGCAAGTCGGGCGCGAAGACGTGAGTCGCCCAGGACGCGGGCGACGGAAGGTGGTCTGCCCGGAGATCGGCGTGCTGATGCGCTATGGGGAGCGTGTAGTGCGGGTGATGGCCGAAGCACGCGGTCAGCGTGTGATTATCGAATCACTCGATGATGATGGCCGTGCTGTCCGGAGCGCGGTGAAGTGGGCGAATCTGGAGGCACTTCCGGCGCAGCTGTTCTGATCGGGGCTGTCCGGCGCGTTTTATCGAGACTGGTACAAGTCTTACTTCCGGAATGGACCAACTTTCACTTCATCGGACGGTGGCGGCATGTTGGTCTTCTCAATGGCACGGTGGGCAGAAACGTCGTCGCCCGCACAGCCTTGCGCGGCGGGCGTTCCAGCGGAGTGTAGCGGAACGTGCGAAATCTGACGAGCAAATCACACATTCGTGATAACTCCGGTTATCAGATGTGTGTATTTTCAAGCGGGGGTGTAAAGGACGGTTTTCGGGACCATTGCGCATACCCGTCCGTTTCGGTATGGTTTTCGACCACGCGTGGCGCAGTGACGACATTCGCATGGAGGCCGAAAACCCATGACCGAAACCGGAAAGCTGGATTTTCTGAGGACGCTTGAGCAGGACCGCGTGTGCCTTACGGTATTCGTGCCCACGATTCACGGCTCGCGGGAATGCAACGTTACGCCCGGGCGGGCGCTGAGGATGCGGCTCGACAGCAATGGCGTGCATGGACAGCTGCCGGGTTTGCCGCGCGAGGAATACGCGACGTGGTAGAGCCGGGTGGCAGCGTGCTTTGTTCAGGCCGAACCAGGGCGGGGAAGCCCCGCAAGAAGTCGATTGCCGGCGGCACGCTGCTCGAGCCGCAAACATGGCGAGAACTCAACGAAGCGGGCGGCTATCGCTCCGTGCATGGCGGGTAGCTGCGGCGCGGGTCGCGTGACCGGCCTGTCCTTGATGCCTGACAAGCGGGCATGTCGGTTATAGTCGGTAGGAAAGCAACCATTGAGGTAAAGATGAAAGCGTTGCCTGATTTCCTGGCACACAAAGCGATCTCGACCAGGCTCGAGATGGGCGCGTATGAATATCTCTGGCAGCAGCCCAGCGCGACGACGAAGACGCTCGCGGAACTGTTCGAAAAGAACCCGAGCAGCCTGCCGTCCGATCTGGTAGACACCGAAGCGGCCGAGCAGGCCGCGAACGAGGTCGTCGAGCAGCTGCACCAGCGCGGCATCAAACGATTTGGCATCCGCGTCAACGGCGCACGTGATTACCCGTCGCGTCTGCGCGATGCGAGAGAACCGATCGAAATGCTCTATTACCTCGGATCGTGGGAGCTCGCCGAAGCGCCCCGGCGCGTTGCGGTCGTCGGAACCCGCAACGTTTCGGAAGAGGGCGCCGCACGCACACGGCGACTCGTCAAGGAACTGGTCAAGCACGATTACACAGTGGTATCGGGTCTCGCACAAGGCGTTGATACTGCTGCGCATCGCGCGGCGATTGATCAGGGTGGTCGCACGATCGCCGTGATCGGCACGCCGATTTCAGAGGTCTATCCGAGAGAGAACGCGGACCTTCAGCGGCGCATTGCCGAGGAATATCTTCTGATCAGCCAGGTGCCGGTGCTTCGATACAAGAATCAGACGCCGCAATGGAACAAGCTGTTTTTCCCTGAACGGAACAAGACGATGTCCGCGCTGACGGAAGCTACGATCATCGTCGAAGCAGGGGAGACGTCAGGCACGCTGATCCAGGCCCGTGCGGCGCTCCAGCAGGGCCGCAAGCTGTTCATCCTCGAGAGCAACTTCCATAACCCGAGGCTGACGTGGCCAGCCAGATATGAAAAGCAGGGTGCCATCCGCGTGCGTGAGTTCGACGATATCCAGCGAGTGCTCGCACCGTGACCATGCCAGACCGGCTGACCGTCATCGGTCCCGATGAGCGTACCGCTCACTTTCATCTGCCTGTTGACGCCGTTGCCTGGTTTTGGGGCGAATACACGCCCTATGAGCACACGGCTGGCCAGAACTGGAATTACTCGCCGACGAACCGGCTGATGTCGAACTTCAAGAAGAAGATGAACCACCGCGGGCGCGCCGACTGGCCGTACAAAGCCGCTGCGATCAACCAGGTAGCGCTGGCATTTGCGCGGCTCTATGCATGGCCAGTGATGCATCAGGACCATAGGATCGCACTCGTTCCGATTCCCCCGTCGAAGGCGCGTACCGATCCGATGTACGACCCTCGCATGCTTGAGATGCTCACACGGATGGTAGCCCATGCAGGCCTGTCGCTCGACATACGCGACTGCCTTTCATTCAGCGGGCAGTATGGTGCCAGTCACCTGAATGGAGTTCGCGCGACGCCAGATCAGCTTTATGCCGACCTGACGTTCGACCCGGCGGTCGGACGTCCGCAGCAACCGCCCGGCAGCATCATGGTCTTCGACGACGTGCTGACGGCAGGATCCCATTACGCCGCCGTCTCACGAAAGCTGCGCGACGTTTTCCCGAATATACCGATATACGGAAGCTTTATCGCCCGACGGGTCATGCCTAACCCGTTTGCCGAGATTGCCAACGATTTCTAGCAAATGGGCGCGTGCTTAACCAACCGTAAGATCCTCATGAAACAAGCATTGATGATCGGCGCGCTGAGCGCCGTCCTGTTCGCCAATGCAGCCTTCGCAGAGGACCAGACGATCCACGATACTGTCGGTATCGCGAAAATCGTCCATTCGATCCCGGCCGCCGGCGGCGACATCGCCAGGCGCCTCTATGACTCGGGCGCGAAGATCGAATACGTCAGCGTGCACAAGATCACGCGCGAGGATGTGCAGGAAGACCCTGAGCACGTGACTATGTGTAGCGGCTCGATAACATAAATCGCTAGGGCTCGATAACAGCGTCGTTTCGGGACCACATTGACTGAGAATACCGGCGCGCCTGGGACCACAATAGATGAGAATGGGCTCACATTAATTGAGAACGGCTCGATAACATCGGGCAGGATCCACATTCGGTGAGAATGCTAGATGGGCACGCCAGCGGCCAGCAGATGATCATGCAATTCCTGCGTCCGCTCCGCCGGCAACTGCCCGCTGAGGAACGCGCGCACTTCTTTGGGTTTGGCACCCAGCATTTCGGTAAGCACCTTCGCGTTGTATCCGTTTCGGGTCAGACGGGCTTCGAGGGGGCGCTTCAGGAAACGGAAAATAAAGCACGTTTAGCCTGAGCCTGGGGGCGGCGAACCCGACCAAGCGCAAAGGGAAATTGCTACGTCGCAGCGTCGCAAGTGAATCGGGATTTTCCGCGAACTAGCGTTCTTCGCCTGGAACGAACGGGATGACACCCAGCCGGAAGGCTTCTTCCTGCAAATTGCGCGGGATGTGGCGCGCATCGACGATCATGCCATTGATTTCGATAAGCCAGACGAGTGGATTTCTGTCGAGCTGACTGGGAAGTGACCAGCGAGGATCGAGCTGGCCGATCTTCAGAAGCTTCAGAATTGCTCCTGAGCGGGCCGAACCGGTCTGGGCGCTTAGCCCGAAGTGCTGGCACAGGGCATCGGCGCGCATGTGGGGCTTCTGGGACTTGTCGAAGAGAAAGTTGACCCTCCCGATCGCGTAGGCCACGCCGCAGGCCCAGGAGCGCGCAGGACCGGTCACCAGTGGCGATGGCCGCTTGCGGCACAGGGTGGCAACGAGACGTCGGCAGAGGTCGCGGTATTCTTCAGTCAGGTGTTGCGCACAAAAGGCGTCGGTAAGCGCAATGATCTCGTCATACCGGTCTTGCATGGCGGCTGGCACACGCTCGCCGCGAAAGGTTGGCTTCATGGGATTCGCGATCCGTATGCGTCAGTTTCCCAGTTCGGCGAGCCCATGAACATCGCCCTCCCGCTCGATCAGGCGCAGCCACGTGTCCAGCTTCTCGCTACTGCCGTCAAGCAACCGGTCAACCAGGGCCCGGTCGTTCGCCTTACCGAGCATGTTATGTAGTCCAAGGTATGCCACGAGAAGGTGATACATAGCGCAGCGCAAATCATCACGTTCCCCCTGACAGCGTCGGGCATGGCGATGCAGATCCTCGATGGCAAGCCCGAGTTTCTCGCCGACATACGACAGCGGGATGCCGTCACGATCCTGTCGCGACGTGTACGCCGGGCCGTTGGCGTTCAGGGGAAGATCTGCATCATCCGGAATCTTGGGCATTGCGTGTCTCCGTTGCTGTGCTACCTGATCAGTGAAACGTCGGCGAACTGGCCATGCAGCAATGCTTGTACTTGCGGCCACTACCGCACGGGCACGGCTCGTTGCGCCCGATTTTCGGTTCTTCCCGGCGCATGGGCATACACGCCGGGATGTGCGCCAGTGCCCGCCGATGTGGCTCGAAGTAACGGTAGATATGGGTCAGTCCGGCAATCATCGTCTCCAGCAGTTCCTCGCGCTTTTCCGCAGGGATCTGTGGTGGCCGCATCTGCGGGTCGGCATTGTGCTCATGATGCAGCATCATGATCGGGATCATCGGTCCACCGTGGTCCTCGTCATGAATCAGTTCACCCCAGCTCGCGGGACGCATCTGCACACCCCACATGAAGCCGTGTGCCCAGTCGTTGGCCGGGGCAACACCATCCTCGCGCTCGAGCAATACGGGCAGGTACACGTTCGGCTCATGCAGCGTTTGCTGCAATTCCGTGCTGATCGTGTTCCAGTGACGCATGAGCAGTTCGATGATTTCGGTGGCCTGCCCGTCATTTTCAAACGAAAAATCTTCCCCCCAGATCTGCGGCAGATATTCGCCGGGAAACACGATGTCGGGTCCGCAAATTAACGCGACGAAATAGCCGTCGAGCGTTTCGATGTTCATCGCGGCATCACCGATGGAGTCGAGAAAACCGGCGAGACGGGCGAGATCGTCGTCGGCAAGCGGCTGTTGGGACGTCAGGTTAATCACGGCAGATTTTCTCTTTGCGAGGTCGAAGCGACTGTATCCGGTGATTATACGATGTCGAGCTTGCCGGGTATGGCGGCAGGATCGATCGCTGCCTTCGGCAGTTCGCGAGGGACGCCGAATCCGCAGCTCTGCCCCCGGCACCGGCCGCAGCGGCCTGAACCTGCCTGCCTGAAGCTTGCGGTCCTGTTGCCAGACGTAGTCGCCGGTCAGGTTGATGTGCTCCCAGCCAAGCGGCGACAGATACGGCAGCGGCGTGGTGTCGGCCCGTAAGCCGCGATCGCGCATGGTCTGGACAGCTCGTTCGAGGTAGACCGTATTCCACAACACGATCGCGGCAGTGACCAGATTCAGACCGCTGGCACGGTAACGCTGCGCCTCGAAGCTACGATCGCGGATTTCACCGAGGCGGTAGAAGAACACCGAGCGCGCGAGCGCATTGCGGGCCTCGCCTTTTGTTCAGCCCGGCGTGCACGCGGCGGCGCAGTTCGACGTTCTGCAGCCAGTCGAGAGTGAACAGCGTGCGCTCGATGCGGCCGATTTCGCGCAGTGCGACGGCGAGGCCGTTCTGTCTTGGATAGCTGCCAAGCTTGCGCAGCATCAGCGACGCCGTGACCGTACCCTGCCGGATTGACGTTGCCAGGCGCAGCACCTCGTCCCAGTTTCGCCGGATATGCTTCTCGTTGTACGTTTCTCCGATCATTGCGGCGAGCGCTGGATAATCCTTTGGGTTGCCTGGCACGTACAGCTTCATGTCGCTGAGATCGCGGATCCGCGGCGCGAACCGGAAACCAAGCAGATGCATCAGCGCAAAGACGTGATCGGTAAAACCATTGGTGTCGGTGTAGTGTTCCTGAATGTGCAGGTCAGATTCGTGATACAGCAGCCCGTCGAGTACATAGGTCGAATCGCGCACGCCGACGTTCACGAGGCTCGGATAGAACGGCGCGTACTGGTCGGAGATGTGCGTATAGAACATGCGCCCGGGCTCAGCGCCGTATTTAGGATTCACGTGTCCCGTGCTCTCGGCCTTGCTGCCCGCGCGGAAGCGCTGCCCGTCGGATGATGAGGTGGTGCCATCGCCCCAGTGGGCCGCAAAGGGATGGGCGAACTGCGCGTTGACGAGTTCAGCCAGCGCCTGTGAGTAGGTTTCGTCGCGGATGTGCCACGCCTGCAGCCACGACAGTTTCGCGTAGGTGGTACCGGGGCAGGCTTCGGCCATCTTCGTCAGTCCGAGGTTGATCGCGTCGGCCAGGACCGTCGTGAGCAGCAGGGTCTTGTCTTTCGCTGTCTCACCGGTCTTCAGGTGCGTAAAGTGGCGGGTGAAACCGGTCCACGCATCAACCTCCATCAGCAACTCGGTGATTTTAACGCGCGGCAGCATGACCGATGTCTGGTCAATGAGTGCCTGGGCCGCCTCGGGTACCGCGGCATCGAGCGGCGTCATTTTCAGGCCCGATTCCGTGATGATCGCATCGGGCAGCCCGTTATCGGCGGCGAGGCGGTTGACGGTTGCCAGTCGCTGCTCCAGCAACTGCCGCCGCTCGTTCAGGTAACGGTCGCAATCAGCGATGATCGGCAGCGGCAAGACATTGCCCTGCAGGATCGCCTGGAAATTCTCTGTCGGCAGCAGGTAGTCGTCAAAGTCCCTGAACTGGCGTGAGCCCTGCACCCAGATGTCGCCTGAGCGTAGCGCGTTCTTTAGTTCGGCGAGCGCGCATAGTTCGTAGTAGCGGCGATCGATACCGCTGTCGGGCATCACGAGTGGTTTCCAGCGTGGCTTGACGAAGGCTGTGGGCGCGTCAGCAGGCATTTTTCGCACTCCCTCGTTGTCCATGGCGCGGATCGTATCGACGGCTTCAAGTACATCCATCGCCGCAGGAGCGGCGCGTAGTTTCAGGATGTCCAGGTACGCCGGGACGTACCGCCGCAGTGTCGCATAATGATCCCCGATCTGATGCAGAAAATCGAACGCTTCGGGCTGGGCGAGCTGCTCGGTTTCGCTGACGCTTTTCGTGAAGGCATCCCACGACATGACGGATTCGATCGCCTTGAACGCGTCGCCGCCGTTTTCCTTGGCTTCCAGCAGAGCCCGGCCCAGCTTCCCGTACAGTCTCACCTTGTCGTTGATGGCTTTTCCCGAACGATGAAACTGCACCTGATGCTTCTTTTTCGCGGCGTTGAAGAGCCGCCCGATGATGCGGTCGTGCAGGTCGACGATCTCGTCGGTGACCGTCGCCGTAGCTTCGATCACGATGGCCACCTGAGTGGCGTGACGGCGTCGCTTTTCAAATCTGGCCAGGTCGGCCGGCGTCATCTGTGCGCCTTCGCGGGCAATCTTGAGCAGGCGATTCCGGTGCACCATCCGGTCGAGGCCCGCGGGCAGGTCAATGGCCTGAAGGATTTTCAGGCGATCGATATGCTTGAGCATCTGGCGTGAACTCGCCTTCCCCGGCGGCAGCCGCAGCCATGCGAGCCATGTCATGCGGCCATCATCACGGCCAACTGATTGCGGGTTTCTTCCAGCTGGCGGAATCGGTTGAAATGGCCGCCGGGCTTGGGTTCTACCCGCCTGACACGAATCGGCTAGAATCCCAATGCTTTGAAGGTCGAAATGGCCGAAAGGCAGTCGTGGCAAGAGATTCCAACGAAATTGAGCGTCGAAGAGTTCGAGCAATTTGTCTGGCCGCATCTGAGCAAGGGCCGTCGCGGACC
>NZ_CYGX02000189.1 GCF_900019265.1 Paraburkholderia ribeironis | reverse complement strand
TGCGGTGCGGTGCGGTGCGGTGCGGTGCGGTGCGGTGCGGTGCGGTGCGGTGCGGTGCGGTGCGGTGCGGTGCGGTGCGGTGCGGTGCGGTGCGGTGCGGTGCGGTGCGGTGCGGTGCGGTGAAGAGGGCTTGCCCGCCTCTTCTGGCTCGACCGCACGCATCTGTTTGGATAACCCCATCCCACAGAGCGGCCCCGCCAGAATCGAGCCGACTGGAATCGACCGGAACAGCGAGAAGTGTCCCTTTCTGTCGATTAATGCAGCCGCGGCGCAGCGCGGATAGCAATTTGTAGCGGCGTGATTTGCTTATGCGAATTTATCGGTTCGTCCAGGCTGGTGGACGAACTATCGTCGAAGCCAATCGGTCCATTTTGCGTCCGTCTTTTTTAACGAGCACTTCTATGTCCCCTCATCCGCGGTTCACGCGCCGCACGTTCCTCGCCGGCGTGGGCGCTTCGCTGGCCGCCGCCACGCTGCCAGTCGTCCCCACCGCGGTTTTTGCCGCTGATGCGCACGCGAGGGAATTTCGCATCGGCTATCAGAAAGCTGCCAGTACGCTGGTGCTGCTGAAGTCGCACGGCACGCTCGAAAAACGGCTCGCGCCGCTCGGCGTCACCGTTAAGTGGACCGAGTTTCCGGCCGGGCCGCAATTGCTCGAGGGGCTGAATGTCGGCGCGATCGACTTCGGGTATGTGGGCGAGGCGCCGCCCGTGTTCGCGCAGGCCGCCGGCGCGAACTTCGTCTATACGGCGTATGAGATCCCGACACCGCACGCCGAAGGCATTCTCGTGCATCAGGACGCGCCGATCAAAACCTTGGCCGATTTGAAGGGTAAGAAGATCGCACTGAACAAAGGCTCCGACGTGCACTGGTTTCTGGTCGCCGCGTTGGAGAAGAGCGGAGTGAAGTACAGCGAGATTCAACCCGTCTACCTGCCGCCCGCCGACGCGCGCGCTGCCTTCGAACGCGGTGCCATCGATGCGTGGGCGATCTGGGATCCGTTCCTCGAAGCGGCGAAGCGGCAGTCGAACGCGCGCTTGCTCGCGGATGCCGACGGTATCGTGAGCCATCACCAGTTCTTCCTGAGCGCGCGGTCGTTCGCGCAGCAAGGCAGCAAGGTGCTCGCGATCACGATGGACGAGGTCGGCAAGGAAGGGGCCTGGGTGCGCGCTCACTATGGCGAAGCTGCCGCACAGCTCGCGCCCATTCAGGGGCTTGATGCGAACGTGATCGAAGCGGGCTTGCGACACTACGCGCATATCTATAAGCCGATCGATGCAAATGTACTCGCGCAGCAGCAACGTATCGCGGATACGTTTAACGAACTGCGGCTAATTCCGACGAAGATTGTCACGAAAGATGCGGCACTGGGAGTGAACGCCTAGGTCTCAGCGGCTTCGCGTGTGGGGCCTTTGCGTGGGGCCTTTGCGTGACGCTGCTCCGTCGGGCGAAGCGGCTTTGCGGCGACGCTCAGGCGAATAGCGCTGCCACGTTTTCCGGCGGGCGGCCAATCACGGCCCGCCCGTTTCGCACGACGATCGGGCGTTGCAGAAGGATCGGGTGTTTCGCCAGTGCTTCATATAACTGAGCGTCGGTGAGTGTCGCGTCGGAAAGATGAAGCTCTTTGTATTCGGCTTCCGTTTCGCGAATCATCTCGCGGACGGGACAGCCTAGTTGCTCGTTGAGTTGTTTGAGTTGTGCGACGGTGAGCGGCTGCTTCAGGTATTCAATGATTTCCGTTGCTTCGCCCGTGCGGTTGTAAGTGTCAGTGACGAGTTCGCACGCGGCGCGCGATTTGGAGCAGCGGGGATTGTGATAAATCGTGATCATGGTGTCGGGGACGGCGGGTGCGTCGGGTTATCGGTCGGTTGCGGGAAGTATTCGAGAGGATTTTAGCGGGTGGGAGGGATGATAGGGACGGGGCTTCGCGATGGGGTTTGTTCACTTGGCCGCATGATGGATGGTAGGCAAAAAGTAGTGGCATGGAGTGGCGGAGCGGCATTGGCGTTCAACAAAAGCAGGATAGCCCGCACCTACTTGCGCTGAAGAGCTGAACAGAGTGGCAGCAATTTTTTTCCTTTGCTAATGCGGGTTTTTCATTTAATCGACGTGCTGAGCGAGCACCGCGGCAAGCTGTGCGGATGTTGTGCTGTGATCCGGTGTGCTGCGCAGAGCGGGTGGCGCGACAGATCTCGGACCAATGCACTGATAACACCTGGCCCTTCCGCATGAACAGCATGGCGCTCCAGTTTATGCGCATAAACCGCTTCCAAATGACTATCCCCGATGTCGGCGTCGAGCGGACATCGCTATTCATTTGTATTAGCCTGAACC
>NZ_CYGX02000069.1 GCF_900019265.1 Paraburkholderia ribeironis | reverse complement strand
CTGTTAGTTTTTAAAGATCATTCGCCAAGAAGCTCTGCTTTCTTCGCGTCCGTCATCAAACGGGAGGCGAATTATGCGATGCGACTCACACCCCGTCAACCCCTTTCAAGCAATTATTTTCAAAAAGTTGAGCACAGCAAAAATCGAAGCACCACGGTGATGGCATCTAATTAGTTAGTTATCCGATACAAATTGGCGCGTCGTCCGGCATCGCAATAGTAATCACCGAAGGATTCAGCATCTTGCGGCATCGTCAGAACAGCCCTCACTACTCAACACTGACGTTTTGCCTTTCACGCGCGCCCGGTTATCCCCACTTTTTGTTCTCAAGCCTGTGGATAACCGTTCCACAACCGCGTCAACTCCTTGAAACAAAAGCCTTCTCACACGTTGCGCAAGAGAGCGCGACCACTCACGTGGCCACGCCCATCACAGTCAACATCAAGCCGACTTCGCCGCCGACCGCTCATTCAAACGCACGAAAGCACTGCGCTCGACCAGTGCGCCGAACAGCAATCCAATCGTCGTCCACATGATCGCCTGCATACCGATCGCGGCGACGCGGAACTTCCACAACAGCACAGCCGGGAAAGCCGCCGGCACTTCATCGATGGTCGGCATCGACAACTGCACCGCCGCGATGATCGCGACGAACACCAGTCCCGCGACAATCGACCCGTTCCATGCGCCGAGTTTCATCACCGTGCGGCGTCGCACTTTCAGCGAAAACACCATCGCCGTCAGCGAGATCGCGATCATCAGAAAGAACAGGCCCGTGCGCGTGCCGATCGTCTCGGGGTCGCCGATGGATGGTGGATTCGCCGGATACTTGATGTTCGGCACGATCACCAGCGCGATGAACGCGCCAAGCGCGAGCCATGCGGACAACGCGCGCACACTCATTGCGCCCACCCGTCCATAGGCGTAAGCGAACACCAGCGAGAACAGGCCGCCGAACGCCGCGCCATACGTCACCACGCCGGTCAACAATCCCAGCCCCGCTTGCGTCGCGCGGCTCACGAGTTCCGGCTCGGGCGCATCGCCGCGTGCGGCATCGGCTTTTTCTTCGAATGCAATCGCCTGAACGACCTGCGGCTCACCCACCAGTCTGGCGAAGCCGAACGTGAGGAGTCCCGCGGCGATGCCTGCGAGCATCCCGCGTACCAACAATTTACCAACCATGTCCGACTCCGTTAGTGGCAGGGAAAGCCGAGCAGATGGCGGCCGTCGTGCACGAACTCATGCACGTACATGCCGGGCACCAGCGACGTGGCGCCCTGTTCCGCACCAACGAAATACAGCGCGAGCAACAGCAGCAATCCGCCGAACACGACCCAGGGCAGCAACTCGCGCAACGGAATCGGGGTGGGTTGAGCCGCGGGCTGAGCAGCGTGATCGAAAACAGCTTCAGTCATGATGGACATCTCCTGGGGTAACGCGCCCCGAAAATAGAGTGCAGAGGAATGGTGCGAAGCTTAGGTCTGGCTTTCGGCTTGATGAAGATGCCGATTACAGTGGCGCGACCGCGCCGGGCTCTCACCGGCTTCCGCGCTTCGCAGTCCCGCTATTCTACGCGCTAGAATTCGGCCTTCGTCTACGTCGGGCCAGCGTGACACGCGCCGGCGTTGCGGGTTGCCGCGGGCTCAAGGGAAATGGACAGAATGGACACGCGACTGTTACTGGTGAGCCACGCAGCGACCGCCGCGCAACGCGCGGGCCGCATCCCTGCTGACGACCCACTCGACGCCCGCGGCCTCGCCGAAGCCGAAGCCGCGCGCATGCGCGTCGCGCTGCCTGGCAACGCGGCCGCCTTCGTCAGCCCGGCCGTCTGCGCGCGCGATACGGCATTGGCGCTCGGCCTCGCGGCGACGGTCGACAGGACGTTGGCGGATATGAACTATGGCAACTGGCAAGGTCGACGCCTCGCCGATCTCGCGAGGCAAGCGCCACACGATCTCGCCGCATGGACCCGCGATCCCGACGCCGCGCCGCATGGTGGCGAGTCGTTCAGTCAACTCGTGACGCGGATGGGAAAATGGCTCGACGCGCTAAACAATCCGACAAGCGGCCTGACGCGTGAGGCGTCGAGCCACACGCGCGAGGTCGTCGCCGTCACGCACGCGCCGCTGCTGCGAGCCGCGATCGTCTACGCACTCGAGGCTTCGCCCACTGTGTTTACGCGCATCGAAATTGCGCCGCTGTCGGTCGTCGAGTTGCGCCGTTCGCAGCGCGGCTGGACGTGGTGGCCAGCATCGATGTAGCGCGTGCCTTGTGGCGAATCAGCCAATCACCCGGCGGCCGTACGCGCTTTCATTAGAAGCTCACGTACCCGTCACCACCAGCCGCACCTTGTTGGAGCCCGACGGCGTCAGTGTGATATCGGTCCGCCGGCCCTTCTCGCCCAGATAAAAGTGCTGGCGTCCCGGCGAGTTCTGATCGTGCGTCGCGTCGGGCAAACACGACGCGACGTCCGCCGCCACCGCTTGCAGCGCGTCCGCAATCGAACCCGCATCGTGATGCGGCGTCCATGTGCACTGGAAGCTGCGATGGCTCGCTGAACATTGCGCGTCGTCGCCATAAGGCTGCGCGACGCCCTTGCCATCGTCCGGCGTCAACGAGGCGAGGCCGTCCGGTGCAGCCGCCACGATCCGTTTGAGCGATGCGCACGGATTGGGTGCATCGTCGGCGCAGGCGCTGCCGGGCAGCCACACACCGAAGCATGCAGTGGCAAGCGCGACGGCCAGTAACCGGTTTCTGTGCATGGCGAATGAGGTTCCTCGAATAGGGCTCACGGGTCGCATCGATGTAATCGACGCGATGGATGGGCTTTAACTCCGCAGCACGCTTCGTGCCTATGCGCTGGACGTGTTGTTACATTGCACATGCAGACTGTGATGGCACGGCGAAAATTTCCAATTCAATAGTTTGCTAACGAATATTTTGGAAATACAATACCGGCCATGCTGAATCTCGATGTCCTGCGCCGCACTGTCAGCAGCACGCTGGTGGTCGCTGCCAGAAAATGGCGGCGCACGAGCCATGACGTGCTCGCGGCATTCAACGTCTCCGAGGCATGCGCCACGCCGCTGCTGACCGCCAGCCGGCTCGGCTCGGCGGTGCGTCAGGTGACGCTGGCCGATCATATCGGCATCGAAGGACCCTCGCTGGTCCGGCTGCTCGATCAGTTGTGCGCGGCGGGCTTGATGCGCCGCGAAGAAGATCCCGAAGACCGCCGGGCGAAAACGGTGGCGCTCACCGAAGAGGGCCGCGCGGTCACCGCGAAAATGGAAGAAGAACTGGTCACGCTGCGCGCGCAGGCGCTCAAAGGCGTGTCGCGCAGCGATCTCGAAGCAACGCTGCGTGTGCTGGGCGCGTTCACCGCAGACACCCCTGGGCGCACTGAGCAAGCCGCCGGCGAACGCGCTCATTCCGCGCGAGACAAGTATCCGCCAGCTGCCCGCAAGACCCGCGAAGCCGCCAGCACGCGCACCTCCAACGAAGTCAAAGCAGACGCAGCGGCGCCGCATCACACTGGCGATCCGGCGTAACGGCTCATGGTCTATCCTTCCCTTCGCGACTGGCTGTTCTCGGTCAAGACGTTCGCCGCGGCCATGATCGCGCTCTACATCGGTCTCGCGCTCCAACTGCAGCGACCGTACTGGGCGATGGCCACCGTCTACATCGTGTCGAATCCGTTCCTCGGCGCGACCCGCTCGAAGGCGCTGTATCGCGCGCTCGGCACCGCGCTCGGCGCGTCGGTGGCGGTGCTGCTGGTGCCGCCGTTCATCGAATCGCCGTATCTGTTCAGCGTGATCATCGCGCTGTGGACCGGCACGATGCTCTATCTGGCCGTATCCGACCGCACTGCGCGCAGCTACGTGTTCATGCTGGCCGCCTATACGACGCCGATCATCGCGCTGCCCTCGGTGACCAATCCGCTAGGCGTGTTCGATCTCGCGATCAGCCGTACCGAAGAAATCACGCTCGGCATCGTCATCGCGAGCATCGTCGGCGGGGCGCTGTTTCCGAGCCGGCTTGCGCCCACCATCATCGAACGCACCGACGCCTGGTTTCGCGATGCCGCGTTCTATGCCACCGAAACGCTGTCCGGGCGGATTGCCGGTGCGGCGATCTCGGCCGCGCGGCAGCGTCTTGCTACCACCATCAACGGTCTGGAATTGCTGCTGAGCCAGCTCGCCTACGATCACACGCGGCCAGACGTGCTGGCGCGTGCGCATGAACTGCGTGGCCGCATGCAGTTGCTGCTGCCGATCATGTCGTCGCTCGCCGATCCGTTGCTCGCGTTGTACAACCGCCGCCATAGCTGGCCCGAGGGCCTCGAAGCGCTGCTCGCCGATGTGATCAAGTGGTTCAATCAGCCGCTGCCTGCCGTCAGCGAGGGCTACCACGCCGACGAGACGGCCAACGCGCTGCGCGAGCGCATCGCGGCCATGCGTCCGCCGCCCGCCGCGCTGGCGAGCTGGGACGGCGTGCTGCTTTCGAACGCGCTATGGCGGATGAAGCAGGTGATCGACGTCTGGCAGGACTGCCGCTCGCTGCGCATCATCATCACGCGCGAAGAAGGCACGTGGCACCCGCATTTTCGCCATTGGCGGCTTGGCGGCACGGAGCGCTTCTACGATCGCGGCATCATGCTGTTCGCGACCTGCTCGGCGGCCGCCGCGGTGGTTCTGGCGTGCAGCCTGTGGATCAGCTCGGGCTGGAATGACGGCGCCAGCGCGGTGACGCTGGCGGCGGTGGCCTGCTGCTTCTTCGCCGCGCTCGACGAACCCGCGCCGATGATGTTCCGCTTCTTCCTCGCCACCGGGGTCAGCGTGCTGGCGGCCGGCGTCTATCTGTTCGCGGTGCTGCCGCACGTGCACGACTTCCCGATGCTGGTGATCCTGTTCGCGGCGCCGTTCATCCTGGTCGGCACGCTGATTCCGCGTCCGCAGTTCAACATGGCCACGGTGCTGGTCGCGGTGAACACGGCCACCTTCATCAGCATTCAGGACGCGTACGACGCCAACTTTCTGGTGTTCCTGAACAGCAATCTCGCAGGCCTGAGCGGCCTGCTGTACGCGTACCTGTGGACTCGTGTGACGCGCCCGTTCGGCGCCGAACTGGCGGCATCGCGGCTGTTGCGCTCGAGCTGGGCCGACGTCGCGCTGACGGCATCGACGCGGCCAATCGAAGACCCGCGCAATCTCGCCGCACGCATGCTCGACCGTCTGATGCAACTGATCCCGCGCCTCGCCGCCACCGACGATTATCGTCATCCGTCGATCGAGAGCTTCCGCGATCTGCGCATCGCGTTCAATGCACTCGATCTGCGCCGCCTGACCCGCAAGCTCGGCGGCGAAGCGCCGGCCGCGATCGACCACGTTCTCGCTGGCGTGCGTGCGTACTACGAAGCCTGCATCGAGCGCCGCGAGCGCGAGCCGGTGCCCGCGAGTCTGATGGCGTTAATCGATACCGCCGTGGCGCGCGTGACCGCGCAGGGACTCGCCAATGCCGCCGCGCCCACCCCGACCTCGCAAACTTCGGCACGCCAGTTGCGCGACGCGCTGCACGCGTTGGTCGGCTTGCGTCTTTCGCTATTCCCGGCCACGCTGACGACACCGCCGCCGCCCGAACCGGAGGCCGCTGCCTGATGCGCCCGCACCCCCTTCCCCACCTTGCTGGCTTCCCGCGATGATCGGTGAAATCGATATCTTCGGTGTATTCGTGCCAGCCGTGCTCGTGTTGATGCTGGTCGCCTATCTGATCAACCTGGTCATCCGCACGGTGCTCGGACGTATCGGCTTTTACCGCTTCGTCTGGCATCGCTCCATCTTCGATCTCGGCATCTATGTGCTGGTGCTGGGCCTTGTCGTTGTCGTTTCGCACAGACTAATAACGTGAAAAAAACCTGGTTCTCCGTCGGTCAGATCCTGCTGACCCTGATCGTCGTCGTAGTGGCAGCTCTCGTGCTGTGGAAACTGGTCGCGTACTACATGTTCGCGCCATGGACCCGCGACGGGCACGTGCGCGCCGACGTGATCCAGGTCGCGCCGGATATCTCGGGGCTGATCTCGTCGGTCGAGGTGGCGGACAACCAGCAGGTCACGCAAGGCCAGGTGCTGTTCGTGATCGATCAGGCCCGCTACACGCTCGCGCTTCGCCAGGCCCAGGCCACCGCGCAGCAACGCCGCGCGACGCTCGACCAGTCGCGCCGCGAAGATGCGCGCAACCGCAAGCTCGGCAATCTGGTCGCCGCCGAAGTCGCGGAAGAAAGCCGCTCGCGCGTCGAGGCCAACGAAGCCGCGCTCGCCGATGCGATCGTGGCGATCGACACCGCGAAGCTGAACCTGCAACGCGCGACGATCGTGAGCCCGGTCGATGGCTATCTGAACGACCGCGCACCGCGTGTCGGCGAATTCGTCTCGGCGGGCCGTGCGGTGGTCGCAGTGGTGGACATGCATTCGTTCCACGTCGACGGCTATTTCGAGGAAACCAAGCTGCACGGCATCCACATCGGCCAACTGGTCGATATCTCGGTGATGGGCGAGCGCAATCCGCTGCGCGGTCACGTACAGAGCATCGTCGCCGGCATCGAAGACCGCGATCGCACGCAAGGCTCGAACCTGCTGCCGAACGTGAATCCGGCGTTCAGCTGGGTGCGGCTCGCGCAACGCATTCCTGTGCGCGTCGCGCTCGACGAAGTGCCCGACGACTTCCGCATGATCGCCGGGCGCACAGCGACCGTGTCGGTGCAAGATCTGTCGCCGCTCAGGCGGCGTCCGGTTGCGGGTGCGGCCGGTGCTTCTGGTGCGGTGGATACGTCGGCGGCGTCGGCCCCGGCATCCGTTGCGGCGACGTCCGCGGTTCCGGCTGCGTCGGCTGCAGTTTCGTCGGGCGCCTCGCAATGAAGCTGTCGCGTACCCTGCCGCTGTTGCCGCTGTTGCCATTGTTGCCGCTCGCCGTCGCGCTCGATGGCTGCATGAACGTCGGTCCCAATTACTCGCTGCCGCAACAGGCGCTGGTCAATGCGCCGTTCGCCAACGCGCCGATCGAAGGCGCCGACTCCACACTGACCTCGCGCAAGAACGTGCCCGCCGTGTGGTGGAAGCTGTACGACGATCCCGTGCTGAACGACCTCGTCGACGAAGCGCTGCACTCGAACACCGAGTTGCGCGTCGCGGCGGCAAATCTCGTGCGCTCGCGTGAAGCGCTGGGCATCGCGCACGCGCAGGGCGGTTTCTCCGGCAAGGCGTCGGCGCAAATCGAACGCGCGCAGGAATCGGCCGAGCAATTCCTGCTCACCGAAAAAATACCGGTGGTCAATGAAGGCGACATCGGCATCAGCGTCTCGTACGAAATCGATCTGTTCGGCAAGCTGCGGCGCGGCGTGGAAGCGGCGCAAGCGGACACCGAATCCGTACAGGCCGCTGCCGACCTCGCGCGGATCACCGTGGTGGCGGACGTGGTGCGCTCGTACGTCGAGCAATGCTCGGCAGCCGAAGAGTTGAGGATCGCGCAACAGTCGCTCACGTTGCAGAAGGAACGCGTGGACGTATCGCGCCGTCTGCGGGACGCGGGCCGCGGCAATCAGCCCGACGTGACGCGTGGCCAAACCCAGGTGGAAACGCTGGCGGCGGATATTCCGCGTTACACCGCGCGCCGCAGGATCGCCCAGTACCGGATCGCCGCGCTGCTCGCCCGCGCGCCGTCCGACCTGCCGCCGGCCGTGCTGGCTTGCGACCGGCTGCCGCAAATCCGCCAGCCGATTCCGGTCGGCGACGGCGCCGCGTTGCTCAAGCGCCGCCCGGACATACGCGAAGCCGAGCGTCAACTCGCGGCCTCGACGGCGCGTATCGGCGTCGCCACCGGCGCGTTGTATCCGACGGTGAGCATCGGTGCATCGGCGGGCTACACCGGGGTTCTCGAAGACATCGGCACGTCGCCGACGGCGCGTTGGGGTTTCGGTCCGCTGATCAGCTGGACCTTCCCCACCAACGGTGCGCGCGGCCGCGTGCGCGAAGCGCAGGCGTCGAGCCAGGTGGCGCTCGCCAAATTCGACGGCGTGGTGCTGACCGCGCTGCGCGAGACCGAGACCAACCTCGCCACCTATGCATCGGACTACGCCCGCGCCCGCTCTTTGCGTGCCGCGCTGAAGTCGGCGGCCGAGTCGGCGGACGAAACGCATCGGCTGTATCTCGCCGGCCGCGAGTCGTTCATTTCGGATCTGGATGCGACGCGCACGCTGACGTCGACGAGGTCTCAGGTGGCGGCGGCGGATGGTCAGGTGGCGATCGATCAGGTCAATCTGTTCCTCGCGCTCGGCGGCGGTTGGGAAACCGATGCGCAGGGCGCGCCCGGCATGAAACAGCCTGGCGCTGCGGCACCCGCGAAGGCCGTGCCGACCTCGGCGGCGACGGGCACGGCCACCGCCACGGCCACGGCCACGGCCACGGCCGCCAAAGCTCGCTAACCCCAAGGCACCCAGACTGGCTGACAAATTATTTTTGACGAACTTTCTTTTGCCTTTCATTTCCGGTTAAATACGCGACACCAACCACACACCACGGGGTCACGTATGTCGCCATTCATGCAAGGCGTAGTCACATTGGGCGGATGCATCGGCATCTTCACGGCAGTGGTCGCCGTTGTGGAACTGCTCGCGAATTGAGCACACGTGGCGTGCGCTGAAGCCGGCTGACGCGCGCTGTCTTTACGCGTCAGCGGCGCTAAACCGGCCGACGCTTCGCGGCCGCCTGGTGGATCGCCGCCCGCACCCGCGGATAGGTGCCGCAACGGCACACGATATGGCTCAGCGCCGCGTCGATGTCCGCATCGGTTGGAGCGGGCTTGTGCCTGAGCAGCGCGCAGGCCGCCATCAGTTGCGCGCTCTGGCAATAGCCGCATTGCACCACGTCGAGATCGAGCCACGCCGCCTTGAGGGCTTGCGCTTCGGCGCCCTGCAGACCCTCGATGGTCGTGATCTTTTGCCCGTGCAGGTCCGACATCAGTGTCTTGCACGCGAGGGATGCGTCGCCATCCAGATGGACCGTGCACGCGCCGCAGATGCCCACGCCGCAACCGAACTTGGTACCGGTCATGCCGAGCTCGCAACGCAGCACCCACAGAAGCGGCATGTCCGGTTCGGCCTGCACCGTCACCGCGCGGCCGTTGATGTTCAGTGATCCCATGCCTGCCTCCTGCGTGATCGAATCCCGGCATTCCCGAATGTCTGCATACGCGGCGCTGCATCCGCTGTGCTGCATCCGCCGTGCGTCAGGCGACCCGCAACGGCAGCGTGCGCAGTCGCTGACCGGTCAGCGCGAACAGCGCATTGGCGACCGCCGGTGCGATCGGCGGCACGCCGGGTTCGCCGACGCCTTGCGGATGCATCTGGCTCGGCATGATGTCGGTTTCGATCACCGGACAATCGTTGATCCGCACCACCGGAAAGTCGGTGAAGTTCTTCTGCTGCACCTGGCCATTGACGATCGTGATCTCGTCCTGCAACGCGGCCGACAAGCCGAACACGATGCCCCCCTCCATCTGCTGACGGATCAGGTTCGGATTGACCGGCAAGCCGCAATCGATCACACACACCACCCGATGCACGCGAATCTGCTTGTTCGGCCCGAGCGACACCTCCGCCACTTGCGCGACGACGCTGCCGAATGCTTCATGCAACGCGACGCCGCGTGCGCGCGGTGCGCCGTCGGCGGCCTTGCTGAGCGAGTGCGCCCAATCCGATAACACGGCGACCCGCTGCAACACCGCCAGATGGCGCGGATGCTGCGCGAGCAGCGCCGCGCGAAACGCGATCGGGTCCCGGCCGGCGGCGACGGCAAGTTCATCGGTGAAGCACTCGGTGAAAAACGCCTGATGCGAATGACCGACGGAGCGCCAGAAGCCGACCGGCACCGGCAACTCAACGATCTTGTGCGCGACGCGTGCGGCGGGCCATTCGTACGGTTGATCGAATGCGCCTTCGCACGTGGTCTTGTCGATCGGAATGCGTGGCACGCCGTAGTAGCGCGCGAGCGCCTCAGGCACGATCGCCTGACCGGCCGATTCGCTATGCCATGCCACCAGTTTGCCGTCCTCATCTAGACCGGCCTCGAGCCGCGCCACGCACGCCGGTCGATAAAAGTCATGCGTGAAGTCCTCTGCGCGCGACCAGATGGTTTGCACGGGACGGCCGCCGCTCTCGCGCGCAATCGCCGCGGCCTGCGCGATGAAATCGAGTTCCAGGCGCCGCCCGAATGCGCCGCCGAGCAATTGCGATTGCACGTCGACCTTGTCGACGTCGAGGTCCAGTACTTTTGCCACGTGATGTTGCGCAAGCCCGGGCATTTGCGTGGAGACCCAGACGGTAGCCGCGCCGTCCGCGACCTGCACGGTGCAGTTGAGCGGCTCGACCGCGCCATGCGCGAGATACGCCGCGTGATACTCGGCGCTGATCGTGTGCGCCGCGCGGCTCATCGCGACATCGACGTCACCGCGGCTAAAGTAAGCGTGGCCGTCGCGGGCCTCGAGCGCCTGCGCGAGGCGGCGGTCCACGTCCGCGCTCGATACGCTCGCGGCAGGGCCGTGGCGCCAATCCACCTTGATCGCCTCGACCGCGTTCATCGCGCGAAACGGATTGTCCGCGATTACCGCGACACCGCCCGTCCCGCCGCTGTATGGCGCGACAACCAACGCCTTGATGAAACCCCGCATGGTTTGGGCGGGCGTCGCGTCGAAAGCGGCGACCGTGCCGCCGAGCGTCGGGCACATCACGACGCTCGCATAGATGAGGCCGTCGGGCAGCGCGTCGATGCCGAAGCGCGCCGTACCATTGATCTTCGACGCCGCTTCGAGCCGGTGCAGCGGTCGGCCGATCAGCTTGAAGTCGGCGGGATCCTTCAGCGTCACCTTGCGCGGCAGCGCCTGTTGCGCGGCCAGCGAAGACAGTTCGCCGAAGCTCGCCCGATGTCCTGACGCATGCAGCACGTAGCCGCTTTCGGCGCGGCATTCGCCGGGTGGCACGTGCCATTGCGCCGCCGCCGCGCTGATCAGCATCGCACGCGCCGAGGCGCCGGCCTCGCGCATCGGCGTATAGAGATCGTTGATGCTCGACGAGCCGCCCGTCATCATCGTGCCCGCTTCCCGCACTGCTTTGCGGGTGAGCCAGACCGTTGCGCGCTTCACGACGCCTTCGTCGTCCGGGCGAAACGGCAGGTCGTCGACGATGGCCTGCACGCTGTTGTAGATTCTGTCGATCGGCGCTTCTTCCACGCGCACCTGCGACCAGTCGGCATCCAGCTCTTCGGCAAGCAACATCGCCAGACCGGTGTGCACGCCCTGTCCCATCTCCGCCTTGCACATCATGATCGTCACGCTGTTGTCGGCGGCGATCTTGACCCACCCATTGAGCGCCGTTTGCGAGCCTTGCGTCGGCAGCGGCGTCGACGTGTTCAGCCGCTCCCTCGGCGGCCACACCGACCAACCGACCAGCAATGCGCCTACTGCACTGGCGCCGCCTAGCAGGAAGGTTCTGCGCTTTAACATGAGATGGCTCGGTCAGCTTGCACGTCGACGGGGAAGCTGCGAAAACGCCAGACCGCCTGACTGTGCTTTTGGCGGAATAGTAATAAGACGGACAGGCGGCCGGGAGACTTAAATTCGCGTGGTCAGGTCAGACGGCCGTGGGGCGGGGCGATGAAGGGGATAGGTCCGGCGCAGGGAGTCGTGGGGCGTTTCATTAAATGTGGCAGGGATGGGTGCGCCGGTGTCGACCGGCGCACCTCGCGTGCGTCTCAATTCATCGCCGGTTCGATCCCGACATGACATCAATCCACACTGCTAGCACCAGAATGCCGCCCTTCACGATCATTTGCCAATAGGCGTCGACATCGAGCATCGACATGCCGTTATCGAGGCTTGCCATCACCAGCGCGCCGATCAATGCGCCGTACACCGTGCCGGAGCCGCCGCGCATCGACGTGCCGCCGATAAAGCACGCGGCGATCGCATCGAGTTCGCCCATCGAGCCGGCCGACGGCGAGCCTGCCGCGAGCCGCGCCGTGTTGACGATCCCGGCGAATGCGCACATCAGTCCCATCAGCGCGAAGATCGCGAGCTTCACGCGGTTGGTATTGACACCCGAGAGCCGCGTCGCTTCGAGGTTCGAACCCACCGCATAGATGCGCCTGCCGAATACCGTCTGCGTCGCGATCCACGTGAAGATTCCCAGCAGCGCGAGCAGCAGCAGAACCGGCACCGGAATGCCGCCGTAACGGTCGAGCGTGGCGACGAAGCCGGCCAGAATCGCGCCCGCGCCGACCACCTTCGCGACGTCCTGCCAGATCGGCACCACCCGCAACTGATAGCGCTGGCGGTTGGCGCGCTGCCGTATCGTCAGGAACGCGAGCAGCACAAACAGCACCACCGCGAGCGTATCGCCCGCGAAGCGCGGCAGGTAGCCCTGGCCGACGAACACGAAACTGTCCGATACCGGCGCGATCGTCGAACCGCCGGTCACGCCAAGCAGAATGCCGCGATACGCGAGCATGCCGCCCAGCCCGACGATGAACGAAGGCACACGCCGATACGTCGACCACCAGCCATTGAACAAGCCGACCGCGACCCCGAGCAGCATCACCGCCGGCACGGTGACGCCGATCGGCCAGTGCCGGTTGACGTCGAGGATCGCCGCCACGCCGCCGAGCAAGCCGAGCAGCGAGCCGACCGACAGATCGATCTCGCCGGCGATGATCACGAACACCATGCCACATGCGAGCATGCCCGTAATCGACATCTGCCGCAGCAGGTTCGACAGATTGCGCGGCGTGACGAACGCGCCGTGCGTGAGCGCCGAAAAGAAAATCCAGATCACGGCCACGGCGATCAGCAACGCAAGAATCTTGTAGCGCGCGAACAGTTGCTGAATACGTTGCGAGCCGCCGAATGCGCCTCGCGGCACGGTATTGTCGGCGCGTTGGGAAGTAACGTCGGGCGTCATGCGGCACTCACTGCGGTTGGGTTCGGGGATAGCTGCACGGGACGGATCGCGGCGCCGAGTATGTCCTCCTGCGTGAGAGCATCGTTGACGAAGTCGCCGCGCAACTCGCCTTCGCCGATCACCAGCACGCGATCGCTGATGCCGAGCACTTCCGGCAATTCGGACGACACCATCACGATCGACATGCCGCGCTGCGCCAGTTGGAAAATCAGCTTGTAAATTTCGTACTTCGCGCCGACATCGACACCGCGCGTCGGTTCATCGAGAATCAGCACCTTCGGATCGGTCAGCAGCATGCGCGTGAGCACGGCCTTCTGTTGATTGCCGCCCGACAGGCTCGCTATCGACAGCATCGGATGCGCGGCGCGCACCGACAGCCGCTTCATTTCCGTGTGGATCGTGTCGAGTTCGGCGGCGGAGTCGATCCGCCCGCCCGATGCGAAACGCTGCAACACCGCGAGCGTGATGTTGTGCCCGACGCTCAGCCCCGGCACGATGCCGTGGCGTTTGCGATCTTCCGGCACCATCGCGATGCCCGCGCGAATCGCATCGTCGGCTCCGCGAATCTTTAGCGGCTTGCCGTCCATCACGACGGTTGCCTCGCTCACGCCGGGATACGCGCCAAAAATCGCCTGCATCAACTCCGTGCGACCCGCGCCCACCAGACCGGCCACACCGAGAATCTCGCCATGCCGCAACGCAAACGACACGTCGTCCACGCGCTTGCGGCGCGGATTGGTCACATCGAAACAGGTGACGTGGCGCGCTTCGAAGATCACGTCGCCGATCGGATGCGGCTCACGCGGAAACAGGTTCTTGATCTCGCGGCCCACCATCAGCGAGATGATGCGGTCGGTGGTGAGCGCGCGCATCGGCTCGGTCGCGACGTGACGGCCATCGCGAATCACGCTGATCGTGTCGCATACCGCCGCCACCTCGTCGAGCTTGTGCGAAATGTACACGCAGGCAATGCCGCGCCGCTTCAGGTCGCGCACGATGTCGAGCAGATTGGCGATTTCCGACGCGCTCAGCGACGACGACGGTTCATCCAGAATCAGCAGCTTGGCGCGCTTGTTCAGCGCTTTCGCGATCTCGATCAGTTGCTGATGGCCGCCGCCGTAATTCATGACTGGCTGCGCGGCATTGATTCCGCTGATGCCGAGTTCACGCAGCAGTTCGTCGGCGCGCTGGTACATGGCCGCATAATTCATGCGGCCGCCGGGCAGCGTGATCTCATTGCCGAGAAAGATGTTCTCCGCCACCGACAACTCTGGCACCAGCATCAATTCCTGGTGAATGATGATGATGCCGGCGCGTTCCGTGTCGCGCACGCTGGCCGCCTTCAGCGGCTCGCCTTCCCAGCTTATTTCGCCATCCCAGGTACCGTGCGGGTACACGCCGGACAGCACTTTCATCAGCGTCGACTTGCCCGCGCCGTTCTCGCCGCACAGGCCCACGCATTCGCCCGGTGCGACCGTCAGGTCGATGCCGTCGAGCGCTTTCACGCCGGAAAAGGCTTTGACGATGCCGCGCATCGTCAGTAGAGGTTGCGTCATTCGCTATGCCTCGGTGCAAGGCGCGCAGCGGGCCTCGCGATGCGCACGACACGCACCGCAGTCCGCCGCGCACACGTTACGCTCATTGGCTCGCGAGCTGGGCCTGGCTATAGAAGCCGTCCTTGACGACCACATCGACATTGCTCTTGGTCAGCAACGTGGGTTGCAGCAGCACCGTGTCGACCTTCTTCTTGCCGTTGTCGTATTGCGCGTTATAGGCGGGCTTGTCGCCCTTCGCGAGCGCCACCGAGAGTTTCGCCGCTTCGCCGGCAATCAGCTTCAGCGGTTTGTACACGGTCATGGTCTGCGTTCCGGCGATCACGCGCTTCACCGCCGCGAGGTCCGCGTCCTGACCCGACACCGGCACCTTGCCCGCCATGTGCTGCGCGGCCAGCGCCTGGATCGCGCCGCCCGCAGTGCCGTCGTTCGACGCAACGATCGCGTCGATCTTGTTGTTGTTGGCCGTCAGCGCATCTTCGACGATCCGCAGCGCGGTCGACGCGCTCCACTCAGGCACCCACTGCTGCCCGACCACCTTGATGTCACCCTTGTCGATCGCAGGCTTGAGCACCTTCAGCTGACCTTCGCGCAGCATCTTCGCATTGTTGTCGGTCGGCGCGCCGCCGAGCAGGAAATAGTTGCCCTTCGGCTGCGCGTTGTAGACGCCTTGCGCCTGCAATTCGCCGACCTTCTCGTTGTCGAAGGAGATATAGCCGTCCACATCGGCGTCGAGAATCAGACGGTCATACGAGACCACCTTGATGCCCGCTTTCTTCGCCTCGGCGACCACGTTGCCGAGCGTCTTCGAATTGAACGGCACGATCACGATCACATCGACGCCGCGCGAGATCAGGTTTTCGATCTGCGAAATCTGGCGCTCCTCGCTTGCGTCGGCGGATTGCACCGATACTTTCGCGCCGAGCTTCTCCGCTGCGGCCACAAAGTAGTCGCGATCGCGCGACCACCGTTCGACACGCAGATCGTCGATACAGAAGCCGATTTCCGGATGATCCTTGCTGGCATGCGCGAGCGGCGCGGCAAGCGAAAGACTGGCGAGCACCGCTCCACACACCAGCGAGCTCAGTACGTTACGACGCGTAGCGAATTTCATCTCTGTCTCCTTCTTGTGATAGCCGGAATACCGGATTGTTTTGCGCGATCAGCGTAGTCGCACGATTCTTCTACGAAGCTTGCAGCTCCTGTTGCATACACCGGATGCGTTTCAGCGTCCGCTATAAATTGCCTGATTGACGATGTTCTCCATCCGCTCCTGCTGACCGCTTGCGTGCTGCGGATTGAGACCGCGCGCCAACGCATCGTCGGCCAGAGTGGACAGTGCATAGTCGCCCGCGAGGATCTTGCGGCCGAACTCCGCGTTCCAGCCCGCATAGCGTTGACGTTTGAACTGCTCGAGACGATCGTTTTCGATCAGCACCGCCGCGCGCTCGACGGCAAGCGCGAGGTTATCGATCGCACCGATGTGGCCGTAGAACAGATCTTCCGGATCGACGCTTTGCCGCCGCACCTTCGAGTCGAAGTTCATGCCGCCCGTCGTGAAGCCGCCGTGTCTGAGGATCTCGTAGAACGCCAGTGTCAGTTCTTCGACGCTATTCGGGAACTGATCGGTGTCCCAACCGTTTTGCGGATCGCCGCGATTGGCGTCGACGCTGCCGAAAATCCCGAGCGCGTACGCAGTCGCGATCTCGTGATGAAACGAGTGGCCCGCGAGCGTCGCATGATTGGCCTCGATGTTCACGCGGATGGCCTTGTCGAGTCCGTGTTGCAGCAGGAAGCCGTGCACGGTCGCAACGTCATAATCGTATTGATGCTTGGTCGGCTCCTGCGGCTTCGGTTCGATCAGGAGCGAGCCCTTGAAGCCGATTTTCTGCGCATGGTCGACCACCATGTGCAGGAAGCGGGCGAGTTGCTCGCGTTCGCGCACGAGGTCGGTATTGAGCAGCGTGTCGTAGCCTTCGCGGCCACCCCACAACACATAGTTCTCGCCGCCGAGCCGCTGCGTCGCGTCGAGCGCGTGGCGCACCTGGGTCGCGGCATACGCGAAGATCTCGGGGTCGGGACTGGTCGCCGCGCCGGCCGCGTAACGTGGATGCGAGAACAGATTGGCCGTGCCCCACAGCAGTTTGACGCCGGTGTCCTGCTGCTTGCGCGCGAGATAGTCGGCGATGCGGGCAAAGTTCTCGCTGTATTCGTTCAGGCTCGCACCTTCGGGCGCGACGTCGGTGTCGTGAAAGGTGTAGTAGGGCGTGCCGAGCCTGGAGAAGAACTCGAACGCGGCGTCGGCTTTCTGATGCGCCCGCTCCATCGCATCGCCGGCTTGCTGCCAGGGACGCTTGAATGTGCCTTGCCCGAAAATATCGACGCCCGGCCACACGAACGTATGCCAGTAGCACACGGCGATGCGCAGATGTTCTTCGAGCGTCTTGCCGAGGACCCGTTTGCTTTTGTCGTAGTGACGGTACGCAAGCGGGTTGTCCGATTGTGGGCCTTCATAACGGATCTTGGGAATGTGTTCGAAGTAAGACATCGGCGTCTCCAGTGTATGTTGCACCGCAACCCGTGCGGCGTCGCCGCGCCGGTCCACAGGGTGACGCCATGCTGCCGCGTGCGCGGTACATCGGCAATTGCGAAATTGCGCAGCGTGCTTGATGTTTCTTACCGCCCGCGCGTTTGTTTGGCACCGGCGCACGATTCGCGGCCTAGAATAACGGACGCTTAAAAACCGGCGCCGCGTCAGGCGCCCACCGACCTGGAGACAAGGGCGCGTGGTTCCCGCAACGCGCGCCGCTCACCGCCATGACCCGTCCGCAAACACCACAGACGACCCATCGGATCGCGCTGCTGTTCAACGCGAACAAGGTTTATGACCGCGAGATCATCACCGGCATCGGCAACTATCTGCTGTCGACGCGCGTCGCATGGGATCTCTTTCTGGAAGAAGATTTTCGCTGCCGGCTAACGGGCATCGAGCGCTTCGACGGCGACGGCATCATCGCGGACTTCGACGACCCCGCCGTCGATGAAGCGCTGCGCGGTTGCCGGTTGCCGGTGGTGGCGGTCGGCTCGTCGTTCGAAGATCCGGCGCACTACCCTCCGGATTTACCCTATATCGCGACCGACAACAGCAAGCTCGTGTCGCTCGCCTATACGCATCTGATCGGCTCGGGCCTCGAACACTTCGCGTTGTACAGCCTGCCGCAAGCGCAGGAAAACCGCTGGGCGCAACAGCGCGAACTCGCGTTCACCCATCTGCGCAGCGCGGACGGACGCAGCGCCGCGCAGATCGACAGCGAGATCTATCGCGGCCTGTCGACGAGCGCGCCGTCGTGGAACCAGGCGATCGAACAGCTCACTACTTGGCTGCGGCAGTTGCCCAAGCCGGTCGGCATCATCGCGGTGACCGACGCGCGGGCACGGCATCTGCTGCAAGCATGTTTGATCGCGGGTATTCCGGTGCCCGAGGAGGTCGCGATCATCGGCATCGACAACGATCCGCTCACGCGTACGTTGACGCGCATTCCGCTGTCGTCGGTAATCCAAGGCACCGAGGAAATGGGCCGCACCGCCGCGCACGTTCTGCATCAGATGCTGCACGGCGCGCGTTTTCCAGGGCGACGCATTCTCGTGCCGCCGGTCGGCATCAACGTGCTCGAATCGACCCGGCATCAGCCGCTCGCCAGTCCGTACGTGATGCGAGCGCGGCACTTCATCCGGCAGTACGCATGCCAGGGGATTCGCACCGAACAGGTGGCCGATTACGTAGGCGTGTCGCGCTCGTCGCTCGAAGAGTATTTTCGGCGCGAGCGGCAGTGCACCGTGCACCAGGAAATCCTGCGGCACAAGCTCGACGTCGCGAAGGCGCTGCTGGCCAAGCGCGACGCGTCGAGCGCGGAAGTGGCGATCCGTTGCGGCTTCACGTCGCTGCAATACATGTACGCAGTGTTTCGCCGCGAACTGGGCTGCACGCCGCGCGAATACCAGGAGCGCGCCAATTCGACGACCGCGGCCGGCTGAGCATGCCTTCTCCCTTTTATTTCCACCGATCACATGAACAGCATCGCACAACTTTCTTCTGAGCCGTGGGGCACGTTGCACGGCGGCGATCGCGTCCGGCTCTACACGCTTCGCAATGCGCACGGTATGAAAGTCGCCATTAGCGACCTCGGCGCGACACTGGTGTCGTGGCACGCGCCGGATCGCGCCGGACGTCTCGGCGACATCCTGCTCGGCTACGACACACCCGCCGAGTATGTGGCGGCCACGACCTACATGGGCGGTTTGATTGGCCGCTGGGCGAATCGCATTGCCGAAGCGCGCTTCACGCTCGACGGCATCGAATACACGCTCGATCGCAACGAAGGCGCAAACCTGCTGCATGGCGGCACGGTGGGTTTTCATCGCGCGCTATGGGACGTCAGCGAAGACAATGGCGCGTTGCTGATGCGCCTGGAATCGCCCGAAGGCGACGCGGGTTTTCCGGGCAACGTGACCACCCAGGTGCGCTACTCGCTCGACGACGACGGCACGTTGACCATCGCCTACGAGGCGATCACCGATGCGGCGACGCCGCTCAATCTGACGAATCATGCGTACTTCAATCTGGCGGGCCGGCCGGGCACCGACATACACGGCCACGTGTTGTCGATCGATGCGGAGCAATTCTTCGAAGTCGACACCGCATTGATTCCGTGCAGGCTTGCCGACGTGGCGGGCAATGCGTTCGATTTCAGGCAGAGCGCGCCGATCGGCGCGCGGCTGGACTGGCCGCATACGCAACTGGCGAGGGCCGGCGGCTTCGATCATTGCTACGTGCTGCGCGATGCATCCGACGCCGGCACGACGACAGGTGCGACCAAAGGCACGCGGCCGATGCGCGAGGTGGCCTGTGCGTACGACCCCGGCAGCGGACGCGAATTGACCGTGTCGACCGATCAACGCGGCTTACAGTTCTATAGCGGCAACTTCCTGAAAGGCGACCTGGGACGCGCCGGCGCCAGATATCAGCGGCATGCCGGATTGTGTCTGGAAGCCGCAGCCTTTCCGAACCAGGTGAACATGGCCACGCAGGAAGAGGTGATCCTGCGGCCCGGCGCGACATACCGGCAGGTGACGGCTTATCGGGTCGATGTGCGCAACGGCGTGTAATGCGTTTGCTGGAGTCTTACGCCCGACATTACATCGTGCCGACTTACTGTTTGCTGCAATACTGAATTAACGTCTTGGTAGTTTCCCCTGGATCAGTCGCTTCATAGACTGCGTTCATGGGTGTCGCGGAGTGCCGCGGCGCTCTATAGAACAATTCCGGAGGGAACCACCATGAAATCGCTAGCCAAAGCAGTGGCGCTGGTCGTCGTTCTTGCTGCGCCGGTTGCGTCGTTCGCGCAATCCGAGCAACCGCTCACGCGTGCAGAGGTCAAGGATCAGTTGAAGCAGCTCGAGCAGGCCGGATACAACCCGGCCATGTCCGCCGATTCGAACTATCCCGCCGACATACAGGCGGCCGAAGCGCGCGTTGCCGCGCACAACGCAATGGCTCAGGGCAATACGACCGGCTATGGTCCGGCGCCGACCGGAGCGACGCAGACGGGTGGCAATGCTGGCGAGACCCCGGCGAAGTAACAGACCACTGTTGCGCAGGATGAGGCGAGCCATGCTTCTTGAAGCATGTGCTCGCCTTTGCGTATTGCGCGGTCTGAAATGTGTGATGCCTCTCATGCGAGTGGCCAATTCAATGCCGGAACGTGTTCTGATGTCGTGAAACCAATGGCCTGGTTGTCCGCGCTCTACTCACGCGCTAGTCCCTTCCTCTTTTCACCCTCCTTCAACAGGTTTCCCTATTCATGCTTCGCAAGTACTCTTGCCGATGCGGGGCGCCACGTGCGGTCGACATGCGTCCGAATCCGGGAATAGACTGCCCTGTGGTCAATCCTGAAGTTGCCTGATCAACACGGTAGTTTCGACTCCCTCATTTCAAGGAAACACGCCATGTCCCGCACCATCGCTGAGAAACGCGCCGCCTTTCGTGAATTGCATACGTCCGGTTGTTTCGTGCTGCCCAATCCCTGGGATGCGGGCAGCGCCCGTTATCTGCAAACGCTGGGCTTCAAGGCCGTCGCCACCACCAGCTCCGGGTTTGCGTGGTCCACCGGACACGCCGACAACACGGTGCCTCGTGAGGCGGTCCTCGCGCACCTGCGCGAGATCGTCGAAGCGACCGACCTGCCGGTCAACGCCGACTTCGAGAACGGCTTCGGCCGCGATCCGGCAGGCGTCGCCGAAAGTGTCAGGCTGGCCGTCGAAACCGGTGTTGCCGGCCTGTCGATCGAAGATTCCACCGGCGATCCCGCCTCCGCGCTGTTCCCAATCGACGTCGCCGTCCAAAGGCTCAGCGCGGCACGCCGTGCGATCGACGAAACGGGTGGCGAGACGTTGCTGATCGGCCGCGCGGAAAATTTCTTCGCGGGCAAACCTGATCTGGACGACGCGATCGCGCGTTTGAAAGCCTATGCCGCGGCGGGCGCCGATTGCCTCTACGCACCAGGCATTCAGACGCGCGAGCAGATCGAAGCCGTAGTCGCCGCCGTGGCGCCGAAGCCTGTCAACCTGTTGATCGGCTCGACGTCGAATCTCACGCTGCAAGACGTGGCCGCGCTCGGCGTGCGGCGCATCAGTGTCGGCGGCGCGCTGGCCCGCGTGGCATGGGGCGGCTTCATGCACGCGGCGCAAGCGTTGGTCGATGGGCGCTTCGACGGCTTTGAAGGCGCAGCATCCGGCGCGCAACTGAACGACATTTTCCAGCACCGTGCGTGACGCTCGACGATTGCCTTGATCGTCGCACCGCGCCGGGCATCGCGGGATCGTGCCGCCTTCAATCGGCACGGCTTACGTCCCGGCAAAGACCGTCAAGGTTTCCGATGAGAAAAGCGCGCGGACGTCCAAAGCGCTGCGCGCCTTTCTCCACACGTGCCCTTCCAGGCCCAGCGCAAGGCCTCGAAGGGCCGCGGACAACCCCGCCGCCTGAATCACCCGCCCTTGCCCATCTGGCAGCGACGTCAAATGTTATGATCGGAAACACAATCCGCCATCGTAAAACGCGTACGCGAAAAAGCAGCACAGCCCATGGACACCCATCTCACCAAACCCGCCGATACGTCGACCACCGACCTCGGCCGCCGCGTGCGCGCCGCCCGCCAGGCGCAGGACCTGACGCTGGAAACCGCGAGCCGTCTGTGCGGCGTTTCCCGTTCGACGCTATCCAAAGTCGAAAACGGGCTGATGTCCCCCACTTTCGATGTCCTGCAGAAAATCGTCCTTGGTCTGAAGATCGAAATCGGCGAACTGTTCGGCTCCACGCCGAAAGTGAGCGCCAGCGGCCGCCGCGCGTTGACCCGCAAGAATGAAGGCCAGCGGCACGCGTATCGCGGCTATCAAATGGAGTTGCTCGCCACCGACCTCGCGCACAAAGCGATGCTGCCGTTTCGCATCCGCATCTCCGCGCATACGCTCGACGCGTTCGACGACTGGGGCCGCCACGAAGGCGAAGAATTCCTGTATGTGATCAGCGGCAGCGTGTGCCTCTACTCGGAGTTGTATGCGCCGACGCATCTGAACGCGGGCGACAGTCTGTACTTCGATAGCCGCACCGGTCATGCCGCGGTTTCCACCAGCGAAGAGGATGCCGAAGTGTTGTGGATGGCGACCAGCGCGGACATCACGCAAGCGCCGGCCGCCATCGACGCGACGAAGAAATGATGCGCGCGTATGTGTATGAGTACGCTCACCGCAGCTTGGTACTCAGGCGGCCTCGCTCGCAGTCATGTTGAAGATGCCCTGTGCGTTGCCCGCGTCGAAACGCAGGTCCGTTTCCCGGCGACGCGCGTCCCGATCGAAACTCCGCTCGCGCGTGATAAACCCGTAGAACGAGCCTGACACCTCGCGCGTCACCATGCTGCCGTCGGACGCCCAGTATTCCCGCCGCACGATGTCCACGCGATGCCCGCCACCGATCAACCGCGCGCTTGAGCGCGCCGACGGCCGGCTATCAGGCGCCGGTCTCACGCGCCTGCGCGAGCGCGCTCAGATTACCTTCGCCGAAGCCGTGATGCCCCTGGCGCTGCACGATTTCGAAGAAGATCTCGCCGGCGCGGCGACGCAGGAAGGTCTGGAAAAACAGCTGCGGCACGCCATCGGCGCCAATTTCGCCATCCACCAGAACGTGCGTGCGCTTGAGCCGCTCGACGTCGAGCCCATGGCCCGGTAGCCGAGCGTCGATCTGCTCGTAGTAGCGCGACGGCGGTTCGACGAATTCGACGCCATTCGCGAGCAACTTTTCGACGCACGCGAAGATGTCGTCGGTGGCGAGCGCGATGTGCTGCACGCCTTCGCCCGGATGGTCCGGCAGATACTCGTGCATCAGGTTGGTCCGGCGCGTGCCCTCTTCATACAGCGGCACACGGATCGCGCCGCAGGGTGACACCATCACCCGCGATTCCGCGGACACATGCCAGTTCGCGTGCAATTCGTGAATCTCGCGAAAGTTCAGCAGGTCGCGATAGAAGTCGAGCCATTCCTGCATGCGGCCTTCGCCGACCGTTTGCGTCAGATGATCGACCGCAATGAGGCCGATGCCCGCATGGCTCAGGTCGGCGTGCGCCGTGTCGATCTCGATGGGGCGGAAGTCGATGTCGAAGATCGAGATGTCGCCGAGGCCGCCGCGCTGCCCGCCGCGCCCACGCCAACGATCGACGAAATAGATGTGCGAATCGCCGATGCCCTGGATCGCTGGAATCAGCAATTCACCCGCGCCGGTCCGCTCGCCTTCGAACGCCCACGCGCCGAGCTCGATCGCGCGGTCGAAGGCGCGCTGCGCGTCGGCCACACGAATGCCGATCGCGCAGATGCCCACGCCGTACTCCTCGGCGTAGCGCGCAGCGAACGAATCGGGCTCGGCATTGAGCAGGAACTGCATCTCGCCCTGCCGGTACAGCGTGACGTCCTTGCTGATATGGCGCGCGATCGCCTTGAAACCGAGTCTGGTGAAGGTCTCGCCGAGCACCTGCGGCTCACGCGCGGCGAACTCCACGAATTCGAGCCCGGCGGTGCCGAGCGGATTGTGCTCGGGCGCCGACACGGTGCGCAGCGCGGCGTCTGGAGTGGGCAGGTCGCTGGGCATGGCAATCTCCTGGTGCAGTCTTTCGACGCTGTATCCGGTGTTTCTGATGTTCAGTGCAGCCGCCGACCACCCGCAGTGTGACACCGGCGGCGCGGTGTGCCGCGGCAAATGTGGCTCGCGACGGCTTTTGCACCGTGTTTGTACACCGGGTCGCGGGGCGATCGCAACCTTCATTTTGTACTGGATGGTTCATTCGCGGCGGATCGGCGCGCTGCGTGTTTCATGCATGGCTTCGATCAGCCGGATGACAAGCCAGCTAGCGTCACTTCTCCAGCGCTTTGCTTCGGCTGCGTTTTTTTCGCACGCCTTTGCCGACGCCTTGATCGGCTTTATCCGCGCTCGCCGCCATGCGTCGTTGCGCGACTGCGCGCACCGCCTCGATAAACGCCCGTCCCGCCGGCGACGGCTGCGTGTCCGAGCGCCGGATCAAACCGACCGGCTCGCTGGTGCCGGCGAAAGGCAGCGGCAAACGTACCAGCATGCCGTGCGCCAGCTCATATTCCACGGCGCTCAGCGGTACGAACCACACCGCGCCGTTCTCGAGCGCCAACGCACGGCCGGTCGACACCGACAACACTTCGACAAACGCCGATAGCGGCGGCACGCCCCAGGCGCTCAACAGACTCTCCGCCGACTGCCGGATCAGCGTGCCGAAAGGCGGCAGCACGACCGGAAAATCTTCCAGCGACGCGGCCGGCAATCCCGGACCCAGCGTCAATGGATGTCCAGCCCGCACCACCGCGATCAACGACTCGGTGAACAGCTGCTCGAAACTGAGGCCGACCATCCGCTCCGGGTCCGCCAATCGCCCGATCGCGAATTCGATCGCGCCGGCTTTCAGACGCTCGAGCAATTCCGGGTTCGCGCCGGTCGCGAGCCGCACGATCACGCGCGGCCATAGCACCGCGAACTGTTTGAGCACCGGTGGGATCAACGCCGCCGCGACGGTCGGCAAAATGCCGATTTCCAGCGTCGCCGCGGCCGCGCCTTCCGCGCTCGCCAGCAAGTCGACGCCCTGGCGCAGCGCGTTGACACAGGCGCTCGCGTGCGGCATGAAAAGTTGCCCCTCGCGGGTCGGCACGGCGCCGTGACGGCCGCGCTCGAACAGCTTCACGCCGAGCAGCGCTTCGAGTTCGGCGACCGTCTTGGAGACCGCGGGCTGGGTGATCGACAGGTTGTCCGCGGCCCGCTGGACGCTGCCGAACTGCGCGACGGCCAGAAAGCACTGCAGATGACGGAATTTGACGCGGCTGTCCGCGAGGCTGCGTTGCATAACGAAATGTTATACGAAAAGGGCGAAAACATCATTTTGCATAACCGCTCCGGTTGGATAAAGTCGCTCCATAAGTCGTATCCCACAATTCCTTCAAGGAGACACTGATGGAAGATTCCTTCCTTATCCCGCGTGACTTCGCATCCCACCCCGACTACATCTACCCCGGCTACGGTTCATCGGTCAAACGCGGCCCGACGCGCCCGCTGATTCCGCTGAAGGAAAAACTGCGCGACCAGCGCGTGCCGGTCTACGGCACGGACGACCTCGGCGCGCTCGATCACGATCTGACGCGCAATGCGGTGCGTAACGGCGAGCCGCTCGGCGAACGCATCATCGTGACGGGCCGGATACTCGACGAAGGCGGCCGTCCGGCTCGCAATACGCTGGTCGAAATCTGGCAAGCGAATGCGGCCGGCCGCTACGTGCATAAGGCCGACCAGCACGACGCGCCACTCGACCCGAACTTCCTCGGCGCGGGCCGCTGCATCACCGACAACGAAGGCCGCTATCGCTTCCTGACGACCAAGCCGGGTGCGTATCCGTGGGGCAATCACCCGAATGCATGGCGCCCCAACCACATTCACTTCTCGCTGTTCGGCGACTACTTCGGCTCGCGTCTGGTTACGCAGATGTACTTCCCCGGCGACCCGCTGCTGGCGTTCGACCCGATTTTCCAGGGCACGCCCGAGCACGCCCGTGACCGCCTGATCGCGAACTTCTCGCTCGACACCACGCAAGAGGCCTATGCGCTCGGCTACGATTTCGACATCGTGCTGCGCGGCCCCAACGAAACTCCGATGGAGCGCTAAGCCATGACCACTCTGAAGCAAACGCCTTCGCAAACGGTTGGACCTTACTTCGCGTACGGCCTGGTCCCGCAGCAGTACGACTTCGACTACAAGAGCCTGTTCACGTCCGTTCTGGCGGACCGCGAAGCGGCTGGCGAGCACATCACGATCATCGGCCAGGTGTTCGACGGCGACGGCAAGGTGGTCGGCGATGCGATGATCGAAATGTCGCAAGTCGATTCGAACGGCCACTACCCGGAGTCGCGTGAAGAGATCGCGAAAACCGGCTTTCGCGGCTTTGCACGCGTCGGCACCGGGACGGACCTGCACAAGCGCTTCATCGTGGAAACGGTGAAGCCGGGCCGTGTCAGCCCGGATGAAGCGCCGCATGTGAATGTGATCGTGACGATGCGGGGCATGCTGCTGCACACGTTCACGCGCATCTACTTCGAGGACGAAGCGCAAGCGAACGAGAAGGATGCCGTGCTGGCAGCGGTTCCGGCGGATCGGCGCGGTACGCTGATCGCGCGGCGCGATGCGAATGCCGCCAATGTGTACCGCTTCGACATCCATATGCAGGGCGACAAGGAAACCGTGTTTTTCGACGTGTGAAGCGTTTTTTCTATACCTTCATATAGCTTCACGTACACTCGGCCCGTTCCGTCCAGCGTCTGGATCGCGAAAGTCCGAGCCGATGAGCCCGCCTTGTGCGGGCTTTTTTTCAGCCTTTTCGGCCCTTTCGGCTTTTGCGTCTGCTGAAAAGTTGTTCACTGCAGCGAGCGGCCCAACCGACGGCGAGTCCTCACCACGTCGGCATTGTGATCATGCGCGATCGACCGCCGCCCGGCAATACGATCGTGGTCATTAGTTTGGATACCGAAGCAACTTGCGTACCTCGATCGGCTTGCTTTTCGGTGAGCACGCTATGTGTTTGTTCGTGCCTTCTGTCCGGCGTGGTACGCCTCGCCCCGTTATGTTATGTTCCTCTGACCAACACCCCAACACCAAGGAGACGCCGCGATGCCTGCTTCGACTGCCATCCTCACCATCCTCGTTGCGCTGCTGCTAGGCGCGATGAGTCCGGGACCGAGCTTCGTCATCGTCGCGCGCAATGCGATCGGGCTGTCGCGCAGCGACGGTCTCGCCACGGCGCTCGGCATGGGCATCGGCGGGGTGTTCTTCAGCGCTATCGCGTTGCTCGGCCTCTACACGTTGCTGGCGACGGTCGAATGGCTTTATATCGGCCTGAAGGTGGCCGGTGGCATCTACCTGATCTACCTCGCGTCGAAAATCTGGCGCGGCGCCGCCAGGCCTCTCGCGTTCGACGCCACGCAAGCCGCCTCCACCAATCCGCGCAAATCTTTCTGGATCGGCTTGAGCACGCAACTCAGCAATCCAAAAACGGCCGTCTACTACGGCAGTATTTTCGCCGCGCTGCTTCCGCAGCATCCGCCGCTGTGGTGCTACTTCGCGCTGCCGCCTGCGATCTTCGCGATTGAAGCCGGCTGGTACACGATCGTCGCCATGTGCTTTTCGAGCAGGCGGCCTCGCGAAATCTATTTGCAGTGGAAAGCCTGGATCGATCGCGTCGCCGCGAGTGCCGTGGCCGCGCTCGGTTTGCGGCTGATCGTGACCGCACACAAAGTGGGCATCTGACACGCTCTGCGCCGCTTGCACGAATCGTACGAATCGCTCGGCCTGAATGGCTTGCCGCATTTTTTGCTGACACGGCAAGCCAGCAACCGGGACTCTCTCGCCGCGTAACCACCGTGGGCAATTTGCGGCGTCCTGCAAAACAGTTACAAGTTATGTGTTGACGCCGACCGCTCACGCGGTTACTGTGGCGCCCGAAGTTCAAGAAGTTCGATTGCTGTTCATCAATGTCTCGCTCCCTCAGCGGTATTCGTTGTCCTCTCCCTCCTTGATGCTTCACGCGCTCTCAAGCAGAGCAAACTTTTCTATTTTTTCTCAAGGATTCTTCATGGATACCGGTACCGTAAAGTGGTTCAACGACAGCAAAGGCTTTGGTTTCATCACCCCGGACAACGGCGGCAGCGACCTGTTCGCGCACTTCTCCGAAATCAGCGGCAACGGCTTCAAGACGCTGGCTGAAAATCAGAAGGTGAGCTTCGAAACGAAGCAAGGCCCGAAGGGTCTGCAAGCGGCGAACATCAAGCCGCTGTAAGTTTGAAGGGCTCGATGTCCGGCAACGGACATCGGGCTGCAGCGACATCCTCGCGGAGCTTCGTCTCCCACAGTTGGCGCGATCGCTTTTGAGCTGCAATTCAGGCAGCTTATCCAGGCGCCAACACCTCGTCTCGTTGCACCTCATTCTCCCCTCCGGCTTTAACGCCCGTTTTTTCTTTCCGATTGCGTCTGGATTCGGCTCGCAATGGCTTTGAATCAGCTCGTCCGCGTCACTCGTATCACGGGTACGTACGGCCGGCACGCGGTCGAACATCACTAAAATTAAAATGCACGACAAACATCTTCACTATTACAACGGCTATGCCGTCAAACCTTCCGCGCATCGTTTGCCGGACGGTAGCTTTTCATCCAACCTGCTGCTCGAACGCGCCGGCTGCACACGCACGGAAGGACGCTACCAGTTCTATTCGCTCGACTATTTCTCGAACGAAGAACAAGCTCTGCGGCATTCGACACGCTGGGCCCATCACTGGGTCGACACACGCGGTTGAGCGCACGACCCGATGCAATGACGCGCGCTATTTATTGCCTTCCGCCTTGACCCGTGCGCGCAGTTCGAACTTCTGAATTTTTCCCGTCGACGTCTTGGGCAATTCGCCAAAGCGCACCGCTTTCGGCAACTTGTAGCCGGCCAGAAAGAGCCGGCAGTGCGCGATGATCTCGGCCTCGGTCACCTGAGCCCCCTCCTTGAGCTCGACGAAAGCGCACGGCACTTCGCCCCACTTCGGATCGGCCATCGCCACCACGGCGGCAACCGCTACTGCGGGATGACGGTACAGCGTATCCTCGACTTCGATGCTCGAGATGTTCTCGCCGCCTGAAATGATGATGTCCTTGCTGCGATCACGGATGCGAATATAGCCGTCGGGCATGCGCACGCCCAGATCGCCGGTATGGAACCAGCCGCCGCGGAAGGTTGCTTCGGTCGCGCGCTCGTTCTTCAGATAACCCTTCATACAGATGTTGCCGCGAAACATGATCTCGCCGAGCGTTTCGCCGTCGTCGGGCACCGGTGCGAGCGTATCCGGATCGAGCACGGCCACTGCGGCCTGCAGGTGATAGCGCACGCCCTGCCGCGCGTTCAGTTCAGCACACGCGCTGTCGTCGAGCGCTTCCCATGCCTGCTGTTTTGCACAGACCGCGGCGGGCCCGTAGGTTTCGGTCAGCCCGTACACGTGCGTCAGTTCGAACCCGATCTCTTTCATCTTCGCGATCACCGCGGGCGCAGGCGCTGCGCCGGCCACCATCGTCGATACGCGCTGTGTGATGCCCGCACGCCATTCCGCCGGCGCGTTGGCGAGCGCACTCTGCACGATCGGCGCGCCGCAATAATGCGTGACGCCCTCGCGGCGAATCAGTTCGAACACTGTCTTTGCGTCGAATTTGCGCAGGCACACGTTGACGCCCGCACGCGCGGCGACCGTCCACGGAAAGCACCAACCGTTGCAGTGAAAGAGCGGCAGGGTCCAGAGGTAGACCGCGTGTTTGGGCATGTCCCATTCGAGGATATTGCTGAGCGCATTCAGATATGCGCCCCGGTGATGGTAGACCACTCCCTTCGGATCGCCAGTCGTGCCCGACGTGTAATTCAGCGCAATCGCATCCCACTCGTCGGCCGGCGCGAGCCACGCGAATGCGGGGTCGCCGGATTGCAGGAACGCTTCGTAGTCCGTTGTACGGATGAACTGCGCGGCGTCGGCGGGCATCACGTCAGCCACGCTGATCACTCGCAAGTTGGGAAATTCCAGCGCGGCGCGATGCGCGAATTCGCCATACTCGGTATCGACGATCAGCGCCTTCGCCGCGCCGTGGCGCAGCATGAACAACAGCGACGGCACATCGAGCCGCGTATTGAGCGTATTGAGCACGGCGCCGGCCATCGGCACACCGAAGTGCGCTTCTATCATCGGGGGAATGTTGGGCAGCAACGCGGCGACGGTATCGCCGCGTTCGATCCCTGCCCGTTGCAGCGCGCTGGCCAGACGCCGCGCCCGCTCGTAGGTCTCGCGCCAGCTGCGGCGAATCTCCCCATGGACGACCGCGAGCCGCTCGCCGTAGACTTCCGCTGCGCGCACGATGAAATCGATTGGCGTCAGCGGGACATAGTTGGCCTCGCGCCGCTCGAGGCCCTCTTCGAACATGTGCTTCATTGCATCGTCTCCTGAGGCGCGGGCCGCGCCGTCAACTATTCTGATTGATGAAATAGACTAGCAATTGGCATCATGAACTGTCTGTCATCCAAATGACAGAGTGCTACGCTCGCGGCGCTGCCGAACCGACCTCAGCCTGAGACTCCCCAAGCCGCCTATGAACGACACTCCGCTCACCACCCTGGCAGATGCCCGCCCATACCGCCCAGAGCGGGTGGCGCGCGCCGATCTGGCGCGGCTGTTCGCCCGCTGCGCGTGGTTTCGGGCGCTGGCCGCCGAGCATCAGGCGATGGTCCTCGTCACCGCGCATGCGGAGCATCTGGACGGCGGAGCGTGGGTCGCGCGCCGCCAGGAGCCGTCGGACTACTGGATCGGCGTGCATTCCGGGCTCATCAAACTCGCGATCTACAACGCGTCTGGGCGCAGCTGCACGTTGTCCGGCGTGCCGCCCGGGGGCTGGTTCGGTGAAGGCAGTGTGATCAAACGGGAATTGCGCAAATACGACGTCGCCACGATTCAACCTTCGCTCGTGATGTTCGTGCCATCCGCGACGTTCCATGCGCTACTGGAGTCTAGCCTGCCGTTCACCGGCTTCGTGATCCGGCAACTGAACAACCGCATGGGTGAATTCATCGCGTCGATCCAGAATAGCCGTCTGCTGGATGTCGATGCGCGAGTTGCGCAGTCGCTCGCACAATTGTTCAATCCTGATCTCTATCCCGACACTGGCCGCACGCTCGCCATTTCGCAGGAAGAAGTCGGCCTGCTAGCGGGCGTTTCGCGCCAGCGGATCAACCAGGCGCTGCAAAACCTCGAAAGGCTGCGCATTTTGCGCCTCTCCTACAACCAGATCGACGTGCTCGATCTCGAACGTCTGTGCGCGTTCGGCCAGGAACAGATCTAACTGCGCAGCAACGCAATGCTGCAACTACCCTCCAAGAAAAAGGCCGTCACCGGAATTGCCCAGTGACGGCCTTTGTGTGATCGTCGCAAAGAGAAGATACGGTCCTGAACGGCCTACTCGGCACGCGCTTCGCTTTTGCGTGTGGCGCGCCGCTCCAGGATCGTCTCGGTCTTGAACAGCGCGAGCGCGATCGCGCTGAGCACGCCTGATTTCTTCCAGCGCAGATAGTAGCGATGCGCGGTCTGATAAGGCACGTAGCGCTCGGGCATCGCGCTCCACGGTGCGCGCGTATGAAGCACCCACATCACGCTGTTGAGGACCCAGCGGGTGTCGATGTTGGGACGGCCGCGACGTGGGCCGTGATCCAGCATCTCAGGTAACAGTGGCGCGATGCACTGCCATTGTTCATCGGTCAGATCGTGGATCGTCGGCCCTTGAGCCCTCAGGTTTGCACGAGAAGTATTCATGTAGTAAGAACGCGCACGTGCAACACACGTGCTGGCGTCGCCGCGAAAGGGGGTCCATGAATCAATCAGTTTTGAGGTTAGCCCATGCGCGCGACCACGAAAGTTAACTCTTGTCAGACGCCAGGTGGAATCGTCAAAAATCGCAACACCTTATTGCACCAAAGGACTAATGGCGCGGTGCAGGTGGTGGTCTATCATCGGCGCGCCCGGCGCGTGACCCTCGGGCGCGCGCCGGGCGTTTGAACGAAAAATCCATAACCGTATCCGCAGGAATTCCAGTGAGACAAATAAGACTCCTCAAGACCGCCGCACTCGTGGGCGGGGCTGCCCTCGCCGTGACAACGAAGCCCGTGTCGTCCCGATAACGCACTCGCGCAGCAGACGCTCGTGCCAGGCGTCGATATCGTGAAGGGCTCGGGTCGACAACGGTCCATTCGCCGGTGTCTCGTGGCAGGCCACGCCCGCGCTCGCGCTGACCGGCGCGGCGTACTACGACCATATGTCGAATGCGGCGATCGGCAACGGCCAGCTGGGTAGCGGCTATCGCTACACGTTCGTGGCGCTTGCCGAGTATGCGTTGTCGAAGCGCACCGAGGTATACGGCACGGTCGATTTCAACAAGGTATCGGGTGCCGCCTCGGTCGAATTGCCGGGCCGCAACAATCAGACCGGCGTTGCACTCGGTCTGCGTACGATTTTCTAAAGCGGGTGGCGGGGTCCGCGAAGGCCCCGCAACCCAGATGGCGTGCGTGATCCGGTGCGCCATTTCCAGGAGTATCGGGAGTCGCAGATCGACTGCCGCGCCCATAAAAAAAGGTGCCGCGAACGGCACCTTTTGTACTACGACCAGCTTCTGCCGAAGCTTAGAAGCGGTGACGCAGACCGACCGTAGCAGCCGTCTGGTTCTTCGACGACGACGGCAGTTGCGTGTTGTCGCCGCTGTAGATCGAAGCGACACCGCCGTCGCCCATTGCGTGCTGGTACACGGCTTGAGCGTAGACGTCCGTACGACGCGACAGCGAGTAGTCAGCCTGCAGGCCGATCTGGTGGTAACGGGTCTTCATGTCGTTGCCGTCGGCGTTCACACCATACCCATGCGCGTCGGTGAACGTGTAAGCAACGCCCAGGCCCAGAGCCGGCGTCACGTTGTACTTGCCGTTGACTTCGTAGTTGTTGGAATGACCTTGACGTTGGCCCGCAGCAGCACCGACGAGGTTGTCGACACGCGACTGCGTCCATGCCACACCGACGGTAGCCGGGCCGAATGCGTACGAAGCAGCTGCGCCGAACTGACGTTGACGGAAGTCGCCGGTCATCGTGCCTGCCGTGTTCGCCAGCACGCCGTCCGAAGCGCCGCTGGTGTTTGCAGCCGGGTTGTTCTGCTGTGCGTAAGCGGCGCCCAGGTGCAGACCTTGCCACTGGTATGCAGCACCCACGCTGTACTGGCGGTTGTTCGCGAATGCGCCAGCCTGGTTCGAGAAGCCGTACGTGCCGCCGAACGTGAAGCCTGCATAGTTGGCGCTCGAGTACTTGATCGAGTTGTTGACCGACAGGCCGCCGTTCGTGTTCAGGTTGTCGTTGTTGAACGGGTGCGCGAAGTACGTACCGCCCCAGCTGCCCGTTGCGGTCAGCGGTGCGAGGTAGTCTTGAGCTGCGTCGTATTGACGACCCAGCGTGACCGTACCGAATTGCGCGCTCGACAGACCGACGAACGCTTGACGGTTGAACATGCCGTTGTTGTTAGCGAACTTGCCGTTGTTGATGTTGAAGCCGCTTTCCAACGTGAAGATTGCCTTCAGGCCGTTGCCCAGATCTTCCGAACCGCGCAGACCGAACATGCTCTGGCTGATGCCGCCGCTGCCTGCTGCCCACTTCGAGCTGTGGTCAACGTTGCTGGTGTACGTCAGGCCCGCGTCCAACAGACCATACAGGGTCACGCTGCTTTGTGCGTGAGCGACGGAAGCGAACGATGCGGCAACCGCAACGACGATGAGACTCTTTTTCATGTGGTACTCCAGTTCGATAAATTTTCGCGGGGAGCGGGACCTGCCTCAGCAGCGCACACATTGCATGCACCGCCGCCCTGTTAGCCGAACCGTTTCCGGATCGGCCGGGCACCCTTTAAACGAGCCGTGAGTGTAGGGGGACACCCTGGTAGCGACGCCGGCAAATTGCGCAACAGGATTTTTCGAAATTCGCAACAATGCACGCGCGGGTGGCGTTAAGCTTTTGATTTACCGTCACTTATTGCAATATCCACCGCTTGGCGCGACTGCGCCTTTCACAGGTAATTTGCAACATCTCAATATTGAGAGTTGCTGATACGCAACAGTGCTTTAATACGCGTGACGTAATCGGGTCGGAACGATTAAACGTCGACCGCTATTTATTGCTCGAAAATGAGGCAATGGCGGTCGACTATGTGGTCGCGTTATAAATTTATTTTCGAAAGCCGGGAACTTAATGGAATTGATACAGTCTACGTTTGGCGCCGAGTGCCTATAAGCCCGTCGCAATTGGGCCGATTAAATCGTTTCATGGTGCATTGAACTATTTCGCGCGTATTTGCGCCATTAAGCCTTGCGCATTGATGGCACCTTATCTGGCGTGGCTTGCCAGCTCGACGCCCCACACTTCCCAGACGTCGTAATCGCGACCGCCAATAAAAAAGAACCGCCCTCGGGCGGTCTCGTGAATTTCTCCTGTGGCTTCAATTTCAATTAGCGCCTTTGTCTTTGCACTGCGTGTGACAAATAAGGAAGCCTTCAGCGCAGACGTTGCCCGGAGGTGAACTGCGGCGCCGTCCGCCGCGTGACAAAACCCGAGCTGAAAGCGGAGGCAAACATCGAACAGCCTTCCTTAGTTAATTAACGGTGCAGCCGTCCCTCGTTTTACACGGAGTTTCCCTAGTTCCAGGCGGGCCGCCCTTTATGGCCTAACTTGAAAGCGTTTGAACGCTTCTTCGTCCTTCGGCGCAACGTCGAGCGCAAGCGAATCGGGCGGTGTGCGGGGCATCGGGCACGGCTACTCGCCCGGCGACGGCACGTGTTGTCTGACGGCACACCAGCGGACATCTAAATCCGGCCTCGACATGGGGCGAGCTCGATCGGTTTTGAGGCAGGATGCAGACCCGCCTCAAATGTTCGAGGGTGTGCAGCCCGTACGCGTGATCTGGTCAGTGTCTGTTCATGAGCTGGCGGACAACCGCCCCGTTGAAGTGGAATATCCACCGCTCCATGATCATTCCGGCATCGGCAGGCCAAGCCGCCATGTGAGATTACGGCGCGCACGCGTCTCGCATCGCGCGTGGAAAAAATCGGTGTGATAGATGCGTGGACGCGCGAGCAGGCCGCCCAGAATCGTCCGTTCGTGCAGGTCGTACGCGCGGTCATCGAGGTCGGGGCGCTCCGCTCTGAGGCGCACCCCGTCCTCGCGAAACCGGCTGCGCGCAGCGCCGAGCACCGCGAGGTCGATGTCGCACGCGAAACGGCCGTCCAGTCCGGCCGGCACACGCGTGTGCCGCGTCGCGAGAATCATGGCGCAGATGCACTCGGACGCGGTGACACGGCCGTCGGTCCGATGCCGGAACCAGTCCGCGCTGCGCTGCTCGTTGTCCCCCGCGCCAGGAACGTAGATCACGTCGTGGCACCACAGCGCAAGCTCGACGGCATCGGGATCGGGAACCGCTGCGCGCGCCAGATCGAGATCGCGCAGGCAGCGGCGCACATGACGCAGCGTATGGTAGTGACGCGCCGGTTCCGCATAGCATCGCGCCAGATCGGCATAGACGGCCTCGGCATGTCCGCCGCCGCTGCGCGACCACAACGAGATGAAGCGCGCTTGCGTCTGGTTCATCCCCTCTCCTTTGCGCGGCGCTAGCATACGGCTGCCCTGCGCCGCCGTCATCACGATGCTCAGAGAAACTCCTTGCGGATATCGATACTCGACCGTTGGCCGATGTTCCTGTGGTGACGCGCGAGCCACGCATCGGCTTCGCGCCGCCCGTTGTCGCGCAGATCGCACAGGAAACTCCAATCGGCGTTGTACTTGCTGGACACGCTGAGCGCGCACATCGCGTCGTCGGCACGAATCGAATGGATCAGCATTTCCTTCAACTCGCCGCGCTCGATCTTGCCTTGCTGGATCAGATCGGTGACAAACGCGATCGCGCGCATCTCGCGCATCAGCGACGAGTTGAAGCTGATCTCGTTGATGCGGTTGAGGATCTCGGCCGCCGTGATCGGCACGCCGCGGCGCACAAGCGGATTGACGTGGACGATCACGACATCGCGCGTCTTGCAGTTGTAGATCAGCGGATAGATAGCCGGGTTGCCCATGTAGCCGCCGTCCCAGTAGTGCTCGCCGTCGATCGTGACCGCCTGGAACAGCGTCGGCACGCATGCCGATGCAAGCACCGCGTCCGCGCAGACATCCTCGTCCGTGAAGATGCGTATCTTCCCCGTCTCCACGTTGGTCGCGCACAGGTATAGCCGGATCGGACACTGCTTGCGCAGCGAGGCAAAGTCGACCTGGCTCTCGAGCACCTCGCGCAACGGATTCAGGTTGTGCGGATTGAACTGGTATGGCGAGAAGATGCGCAACGCCATGTCGGCGAAAGCATAGAGCGGCGAATGATCGAGCCCGAAGCTGTGCGTCCCTTTCAGCCACGGCATCCAGCGCAACGGGTTGTAGCGCTCGGCGGACTGCGCGACCGCCTGCCAGAAGTCGTGCAGCGCCTGCCGCGCACCGCTTTCGCCGCCGTTCATTATCCCGTATGCGAGCACCGCGGCGTTCATCGCGCCGGCGCTGGTCGCGCTGACACCTTCGATTGCGAGCCTGCCGTCCTCGAGCAGCCGGTCGAGCACACCCCACGTGAACGCGCCGTGCATCCCGCCGCCCTGCAAAGCCAGCGCGATCTGCCTGGGCGCTTCATCGTCGCGACGTCTTGTGTGCGCGGTCGTCATACCCCGTCTCCTCGGTCGCTGCAGATCGGCGTCAAGCACCGGGCCGCACGCCGGCGCGCCGTTCGCCGCCCGTGCATCATAGGCCGTTCATCCATCGCTCAAGGCCAGCGCATCCAGCAACGCTTTCGCGTCCTGCAGGTCGGCCGTGTCGAAGCCTTCCGTGAAGCGCCCGTACACCTCGGACAGCGCCTGCCGTGCGTCGGCCGTCTTCCCTTGCCGTTGCCACAGCCGCGCGAGGCCCGACACCGCGCGCAATTCCAGCGATCTGGCGCCCTGCCGCCGAGCCAGCGCGATCGCCTTGTGAAAACAGTCAGCGGCTTCGTCGCCGCGAGCAGGTACGCCATCCACGTCATTCGACCCGCCGGCCAACATGCTTCCCTCGAGCCGGTACAGCTCGGCCTCGTAACAATGCTCGCCGGATTTATCCACGATCGCCATGGCCTCTTCGAGCGTTTCGAGACCGGCCTCCCTGTCGCCCGCGCGCCAACAGCTCCCGGCAAGCAGAGCCAGAAAATACGGGCGCTGGTCTTCGCCACCGGCGGCCCGGTGGGCGGCCAGGCCTCGGCGCATCTGGTCGATCCCCTCCTCGGTACTGCCCTGCTCGCTCATCGCCCAGCCTCGCAGAAGGGTTCCCCACGCGAGCCAGTACGGCAAGCCGTGCTCGGTCGAGAGGGTGATGACCGCTTCGGCATGCTCGCGTGCCAGCGACGACTCGCGCCGAAGCTGATGTAACTGCGCCGCGTAAGCCAGGCTGAACGCCATACTCGGACCATAGGCAAGCTTTTGCGCGAGAGCCAGCGCCTCCAGGCTTCGCTTGCGCGCCTGATCGGGGTATCCCTGGAACCACAAGGTCAGAACCAGGTAGTTCAGCGCCCGGATGCCGGGGTCCACGCCGTGCGCGAAGACGTGGGCCTGATGCTGCTCCGGGTCGTAGATCGCAAGCGCCTGTTCCTGGTGGCTGCGAGCGGCGCCGAAGTCCCCCTGCAGGAAAAAGCACGAGCCCAGCGCGCCATGCGCCTCCATAAGCAAGCCCGGATCCTTTGCGCGCCGCGCCGTGCCGAGCATCTGCTTGCACAGTTCGTACGCGGTGGCGTGCTCCGCGCGCACCACATGGTAGATCCGCAGTCCCAGTTGTGCGGCAAAGCGCTGCGATGTATCGCCGGTCTGCTCGCACAACGCCAGCGCTCGCGTATAGGTCGCGGCGACCTCGGGCGCGCCATAGCCGCGCACGGCCATCAACGCCGGGCCCAGGGAAAGCAGCAGCGTCAGTTCCCGTTGCGCGCGTGCGGGCGTGTCGGGCAAACGCTTGAGCAGCGCCAACGCCGCGCCGAGGTGATGCATCGCATCCGGATGGGCGGCATGGCGCAGCGCTTGCTGGGCGGCACGATGCAGATACTCGACAGCCTTCGGAATGTTGCCGCTCAGGCTGTAGTGATGCGCGAGCTCGCTGCAGTAGTCCGCGATGCGCGTCGGGAACAGCGCCTCGATCGCCTGCGCGGTGCGCTCGTGCAGCGCGCTGCGACGCTCCGTGAGCAGCGAGTATCCGGCCACTTCCTGGGTCAGCGCGTGCTTGAACGAATAGTCCACTTCCGGAAAAGCGGGCCGCTCGTAGATGAACCCGGCGGCTTCCAGGTGCGCCAGCAGGCGGCGCAGATCGTCGTCCTGCGCCGCCTGATCGCCGCAAATACGCTGGATCAGGCTGAACGGAAACTCCTGACCGATCACCGCGAGGGTCTGCAGCAGTTCCTTCTCCACGATCGGGAGCCGGTCGATACGGGCGGCAAGCACGCCTTGCACGGTGGTCGGGATATGCAGCGTCGCCGGGGTCTGCTCGATCCGGTAACGGCCGGCATCACCTAGCAGCGATTTCTCCTCGGCCAGAGTCTGGACCACTTCCTCCATGAAGAACGGGTTGCCCTCCGTCTTCTCCAGGATGAGCTGCTTGAGCGGCACCAGGGTGGGATCGTCGCCGAGCAGCGCGGTCAGCAGTCCCTGCGCTTCGGCCGGGCCAAGCGGTTCGAGCCGGAGTTGGCTACAGTGGTCCGAGCGCTCCCAGGCAGGCTGGTACTCCGGCCGATAGTTCAGCAGCAGTAGAATCCGGGTTCCCGGCACATGGCCGATCAGGTACACGAGGAAGGCTTCCGTCTCGCGGTCGAGCCATTGCAGGTCCTCGAACAACAGATCGATCGGCTGATTGCGGCTCTCGCGCGCCAGAAGCTGCATGATCGCATCGAAGGTCCGGTCCCGCCGGATCTGCGGGTCCATCTGCGCCAGCGCCGAACCGGACTCGCAGATGCCAAGCAGATAGAGCACGTAAGGCACGAGATCCTCGAAACTGCGCTCGAGGGTCAGCGCCTTGCCGATGACCTTTTCCCGGCAGCGCCGCTCGTCGTCCTGCGCGGCGATCTGGAAATAGTTCTTCAGGAGCTCGATCAGCGGCAAATTGGCAAAAGCCTTGCCGTGCGATACCGAGAAAGTCTCCAGCACCAGACAGCCGCGTCGCGAACGCTCCTTGAACTCGTGGAAGAGCCGCGACTTCCCGACGCCGGCTTCACCGACCACGTCGACTACCTGTCCATGCCCTGCCCTGATCGCTTCAAGTGCCTGATTCAGGTGCTCCAATTCGCTCTCGCGGCCGACGAACCGGGCGAGACCGCGATGCGCCGCCAATTGCAGGCGCGTGCGCAGCGCGCCGGAACCCAGCACCTCGTACACCGACAGCGGCTCGGGAATGCCTTTGAGTTGGGTAGCCCCAAGAGCCTTGAACTCGAAATAGCCTTCGGCCAGCTTGTGGGTGGACTCGCTGGCGAGAATCGACGTGGGCGTGGCGATTCCCTCGATCCGCGACGCGATGTGGATCGTGTGTCCGACCGGATCGTAATCGGTGTGCAGGTCGTCCGTGCGGATCGAACGCACGACGACTTCGCCGGTGTGAACGCCCACGCGGATCTGCAGAGGAATGCCTTCCTCCAGACGGACCCGGTCGCCGTGCCGGCGCATCGCCTGCTGCATCCGCAACGCCGCGAAGAGCGCGCGCTGCGGATGGTCCTCATGGGCGATCGGCGCGCCAAACAGCGCGAGAATACCGTCGCCGAGCGACTTCGCCACGTAGCCTTCGTAGTAGTGGACGGCCTCCATCATCAGCGCGACGACGGGTTTGATCAGGCGATGCGCCACTTCCGGGTCGAGATCGTGGATCAAAGCCGTGGAACCGGCCATGTCCGCGAATAGCGCCGTGACGGTCTTGCGCTCGCCAGCGGTCTCGCCGCGCGCTTCCATCGCCGCATGTTCGGCGCGGATGCGCTCGGCAAGGTGGTGCGGCGTGTAATGGACAGGCGCGGGCGCCTCTGAAACGGATTGGGGATGAGCGGGGAATGGGGTTGCCGGCGCCTCGGTCAGCGGGGTTCCGCACTCGCTGCAGAATCGGGCGGCTGGGCCGACCTCATGTCCACAACGCGGACACATGCGTGCCAGCGTGGCCCAGCATGCTTCGCAGAATCTGGCCCCGGTGAGATTCTCAAACCCGCAGTTTGTGCAGCGCATACACCCTCTTCTGTGCCAAGGGCTAGCACTCCGACATTATGCGCCGCGTATGCGCGGATATTCATGTTCTAACGGAACTGGCGACGCCGTAGATGAACGTTGCGCGGCGGCTTCACTCCAACCGCGCGATACGGGTCCGTGGATGTCGTCGATGTCGAGGCAGGCGATGGAGGTGACCGGCGAGTTGAAGTCGGTTACCGACCGGATCAAGGCACGCAACGCGGCCACACAGTCGGACCTGCTCGATAACAGAATTGCGGAACAACAGTGTTTTTGCGGAGCGAATTTCCACACGAGAAATCGCTAAGACTGTTGGTGGGCCGGGTCGGATTCGAACCGACGGTGTCCTTTCGGAGGCGGATTATGAGTCCGCTGCCTGCAACCAGCACGGCGTCCGGCCCAAGAAAAAAAGACCCGGTCTACAAAGCCGGGCCTATTCGTTGATTGGCCGACATACTACACGAAAAAGAGGCCTCCGCAACCGCTTCGCTTGAGCGAAACAACCGGGAGGCCTCTTCAACCGCAACATCGTCGGCAATCAACACCCGCGCCGATCAATTCCCTTCGAGGAACGACTTCAGCTTGTCCGACCGGCTCGGATGACGCAGCTTGCGCAGCGCCTTGGCTTCGATCTGACGGATCCGCTCACGCGTCACGTCGAACTGCTTGCCGACTTCTTCGAGCGTGTGATCCGTGCTCATCTCGATACCGAAGCGCATGCGCAGCACCTTCGCTTCGCGCGGCGTCAGCGAGTCGAGCACGTCCTTCACGACGTCGCGCATGCTGGCGTGCAACGCGGCATCAGCCGGCGCCACCGTGTTGGTATCTTCGATGAAGTCGCCCAGATGCGAATCGTCGTCGTCACCGATCGGCGTTTCCATCGAGATCGGCTCCTTCGCGATCTTCATGATCTTGCGGATCTTGTCTTCCGGCATTTCCATCTTCTCGGCCAGCGTTGCCGGATCCGGCTCGAGGCCGGTTTCCTGCAGAATCTGACGCGAGATGCGGTTCATCTTGTTGATCGTTTCGATCATGTGAACCGGGATCCGGATGGTACGCGCCTGGTCGGCGATCGAACGCGTAATGGCCTGGCGAATCCACCACGTGGCATACGTGGAGAACTTGTAGCCGCGACGATATTCGAACTTGTCCACCGCCTTCATCAGACCGATGTTGCCTTCCTGAATCAGGTCGAGAAACTGCAGACCGCGGTTCGTGTACTTCTTCGCAATCGAGATCACGAGACGCAGGTTCGCCTCGGTCATTTCGCGCTTCGCCTGACGCGCCTTCAATTCGCCGGCCGCCATCTGGCGGTTGGTTTCCTTCAGGTCCTTCAGCGGCAGCACGACACGCGCCTGCAGATCCAGCAGACGTTGCTGCTGCTCGCGGATCGCCGGAATGTTACGCGTGAGGATCGCGCTATACGCGTGACCTTCACCGACGATCTTGTCGGCCCACTCGAGGTCCGTTTCGCTGCCCGGGAAACGCGCGATGAATTCCGCACGCGGCATACCGCACTTGTCGACCACCGTATGCAGGATCTGCCGCTCGACCTGACGCACTTCGTCCACTTGCGCGCGCAGCGTGTCGCACAGACGCTCGACCGTGCGTGCGGTGAAGCGGATCGTCATCAGTTCGTTCTGGATCGTTTCCTGTGCCTTCAGATACGACCTGGACTTGTAGCCTTCCTTCTCGAACGCGCGACGCATCTTGTCGAACCATTCGCTGATCAGCGCGAATTTTTCGAGCGACGCACGCCTGAGCGCTTCCATCTGCGCCGCGTTGGCCGTGGCTTGCGCCGCGCCGTCGTCGTCTTCTTCGTCTTCTTCGTCCTCTTCCTCGGCTTCCTCGTCTTCGCTCTCGATCGCTTCCGCTTCCTGCGCGGAGAAGCCGTCCGCGTCATCCGCGTTGGCATCGATCAGGCCGTCGACCAGTTCGTCGATCCGGATTTCCTCGTTCGCGACGCGCTCGGCCATCGCCAGGATGTCGGCGATCGTGGTCGGACACGCGGAGATGGCCATCACCATGTGCTTCAGGCCGTCTTCGATCCGCTTGGCGATTTCGATTTCGCCTTCGCGCGTGAGCAGCTCGACCGTGCCCATTTCCCGCATGTACATGCGGACCGGGTCGGTGGTGCGGCCGAATTCGGAGTCGACGGTGGAAAGCGCGACTTCCGCTTCCTCTTCCACTTCGTCGTCGGACGAAGCCGCGGGCGCGTTGTCGTTCAGCAGCAGCGTTTCGGCGTCCGGGGCCTGCTCGTACACCGCGACGCCCATGTCGTTAAACGTGCTGATGATGCCTTCGATCGCCTCGGTCTCGGTGAAGTTGTCCGGCAGGTGATCGTTGATTTCAGCGTACGTCAGGAAGCCGCGCTCCTTGCCGAGCTTGATCAGCGCGCGCAATTTGGAGCGGCGCTCTTCGAGTTCCTCGACCGTGCCCGGCTGCGACGACGCGAATGCATCTTTCAGCAGCGCTTTTTCCTTTGCACGACGATCGCGAGCCCTGACCTTTTCCACCTTGCCCGGTGCAGCGGCAGCGGTTTCTTCGGTCTGGGTTGCATCGTCATCGACGGGTACTTCATTCAGCTTTTTCGTCATGGAGTTCGCCGTACCGGCTGTAGTCTCGACTCGCGGCTGGTGGACAACAGCCGGTAGAACCGTGGATTCTGGAGCCTCGCGCACTACCGCATCGTCCTGCGCGGCAGCCGCTTCCCTTGCGCTTCTGACAACCGGCCGTTTCGCAGCCGGTGGCGTCACGGCTTTCGCCGCCCTGACCGGATCCGCTCGCGCAGCCGAACTGGTCGAGGATTTCTTCCCGGCAGCCGATGCAACACTGGCAGCAGACGTTTTTCTGGCGGAAGAAACTAGCTGGGCCTCGGTGACTTTTCTGGTCTGCTCCTTGGAGCGTGCACCTGCCGCCTGCTTTCCGCCTGTAGTCTTTGCCATCGCATCGCCTTTTCGCCTTTGCTAGGAAAACCCTTAAAAAACAAACCGCTAGAAACCTTTTATTATACCACCCAGGCTTCTGGCCTCTCCCTTACAACCCGAGCTGACGCTTCATGTCAGCACGCTTGCGATTCAGCTCCGATAGCTCCGCAAACTCTTCCGGCGTGTGCCGGGATTGCCGCGAAAGCTGCTCGAGACGATCACAATAAGCGTCGTACCGCATCTTCAAAATGGCCGCCTTCAGCTCTTCGCCGACGATCCGTTCCTGCTCGCGCCGCTCCTCGATAACGGTCGCATCCTCCGGGTCTTTCAGCAGCAAATCCCGGACGTTTTCATCATAGTCTAGAATTTTGCGAAAGATTTCCTCGAAAGTTGGGGCGTTTGCGCCATTTCGCAATAGGTCGGACAACAACTGAAACTCCGCCGAATCGCCCAGTGCACGCGCGTGCGTCGTCACTTCTTCGAACAGCTCGCCATGCCGGGTCACCGTCAGAAGCGCCTGTTCGGCGTCCTCGTCGAGCACCGCCACCGTGCGCGGATACATCACCAGATTGCGCAGCGTCTTTTCTTCAATCCCGGTCACGCTGCGCCGGTCGTTGCGAGCCGGCGCGAGACGGGCCGCGGCCGCGATGCGCGAATCCACCTCGCAAAGCGCGGCAACTTCGTCGAACGGCACGTCCAGCCGGTCCGCGAACATATGCATGATCTGTGCGCGCAGCGCGTTGGCCGGCAACGCCTGCAGCAGCGGCTTGGCGTCGAATAGCGCGCGGGCCTTGCCTTCGGGCTGATCCAGCTCCTTGCCGGTCAGCACCTCGTTGAGCATGAATTGCGACAGCGGCATGGCGCGCTCCACCTGCTCGGCGAACGCCTCGGTGCCGAATTCGCGCACATAGCTGTCCGGATCGTGCTCGGACGGCAAAAACAGGAACCGGATAGTCCGGTTGTCCGCCGCGTGCGGCAGGCAGGCATCCAGCGCACGACGCGCGGCGCGCCGGCCGGCCGCATCGCCGTCGAAACTGAAGATCACCGTGTCGGTCTGGCGCATCAGTTTCTGTACATGAATCGGCGTGCAGGCCGTACCGAGCGTGGCGACCGCGTTCTGAAACCCCAACTGGGCCAGCGCGACCACGTCCATGTAGCCCTCCACCACCAGCACGTAGTGCTGTTCGCGAATTGCCAGACGCGCTTCGAAGAGCCCGTACAGCTCGCTGCCTTTGTTAAATAGTGGCGTCTCGGGCGAATTCAAATATTTCGGCTCGCCGCCGTCCAGCACCCGACCGCCGAAGCCGATCACCTGCCCCTTCACGTTGCGGATCGGGAACATGATCCGCTCGCGAAAGCGGTCGTACCGGCGGTTCTGCCCTTGCGCGTCCGCTTTTTCGCTGACGATCACAAGCCCCGACTCGACCAAGGCATCGTCGCGATAATTGGGAAATGCCGCCTCGAGGTTCTGCCACCCATCCGGCGCGTAACCCAGACCGAAACGGGCCGCTATCTCGCCGGTCAAGCCGCGCTTCTTCAGATACTGGATCGCGACCTGCGCGCCGCGCAACTGTTTGCGATAGAAGTCGCAGGCCGTCTGCATGACATCGGAGAGTGCCGTGGTGACGGCCTTGGACGCCGCCGGCGCATAGCCGCCTGCACCACCTCCGCCGTAACCCGGCGAAGGTTCGTTCGGCACGGTCAAGCCCACCGATTGCGCGAGTTCGTTGACCGCCTCGGGAAACGAGGAGCCCACGTGCTCCATCAGAAAGCCAATGGCCGTACCGTGCGCGCCGCAGCCGAAGCAGTGATAGAACTGTTTAGTCGGACTAACGGTAAATGAAGGGCTCTTCTCGTTGTGAAACGGGCACAGCCCCATGAAGTTCGCGCCGCCCTTTTTCAGCTGCACATACCGGCCGACCACGTCGACGATATCGACGCGGTTGAGCAGGTCTTGCAGGAATGACGGTGGAATCACAGTAAATGACGCTACCTGAAAGGCTCAACGCTGCACACACCGGCGCATGACGGCGCGTGCAGACCGGACCAACGGAAATTACTTCGCGAGCGCGGCTTTGACCTGCGCCGACACCGCGGTCATGTCAGCGCGGCCAGCCAGCTTCGGCTTGAGCACGCCCATCACCTTGCCCATGTCCTGCGGGCCGGCCGCGCCGGTCTGCGCGACCGCGGCCTGAACTTCGGCAACGATTTCCGCCTCCGACATCTGTTCCGGCATATACGCGGCCAGGATTGCCAGTTCGGCCTTTTCCTTGTCGGCCAGATCCGTGCGGCCGGCGGTTTCGAACTGGCTGATCGAATCCTTGCGCTGCTTGATCATCTTGTCGATCACAGCGGTGACCGCTGCGTCGTCTAGCGTGACGCGCTCGTCGACTTCGCGTTGCTTGATCGCCGCGAGCAGCAGACGGATCGTGCCGAGACGCTCGGTCTCACGCGCCCGCATGGCGGCTTTCATATCGTCGTTGATCCGGTCCTTGAGGCTCATCACTCACCTGAATGCGTTGAAAGTTGAAAAACCAGCCGGGTCGACTGCATCAACACGAATACCCGCTTGGGGACTGCTTCCTCAAGCGGGTTGGCGCAATATGCGGAGTGGATGCGACCCTGCCGACTGGCCCGAAGGGCCGTGTTTTCCGTGATGGCACCTGTCGTGCCGCCACCGGTTGGATGTCGCCGCTCCGTTCGAGGGGAACCGCGGCAACGCCAGAATCAGTAGAACTTCTTTGGCAGCATCTGGCCACGCAGACGCTTGAAATGACGCTTCACCGCCGCCGCCTTCTTGCGCTTGCGCTCGGCCGTAGGCTTTTCGTAAAACTCACGAGCGCGAAGTTCCGTCAGCAAGCCGTTTTTCTCCATGGTGCGCTTGAAACGGCGCATGGCAACTTCAAACGGCTCGTTGTCTTTTACGCGGATGGTCGTCATTTTTTCAATAACGGAACTTTGTAAAGGTTCAGGAGTATAGCAGAGCTTTCTCACAAAGCTACTGCGCCGTCAAGCCCCCCGGGCATACTCCGCGGCCGCCTGGCCAGCCGCCACCCCCGAGGCCCACGCCCATTGGAAGTTGTAGCCGCCGAGCCAGCCGGTCACGTCGACCGCTTCGCCGATGAAGTACAGGCCGGGCGCACGCGCGCTCATCATGGTCGACGACGACAGGTCGCGCGTGTCGATGCCGCCGCTCGTCACTTCGGCTTTGCGATAGCCTTCGGTGCCGTTCGGCGTGAGCGTCCAGCGCGACAATGCCTCACCGATGCGCCGCAGCGTCTTGTCCGGCAAGTCGGCCACGCGGGCTTCGGCGGAAATCTGATGAGTCTCCAGCCAGACATGGGCGAGCCGTTGCGGCACCCATTCCGACAGCAGATTGGCAATCTGCCGTTTGGTGCCGGTCTTCGCCTCCAGCAATGCGGCGCTCGCATCACGCTCCGGCAGCAGGTTGATGTGAATCGGCTCGCCGGGATGCCAGTAGCTCGAGATTTGCAGGACGCCCGGCCCCGACAGGCCGCGGTGCGTGAGTAGCAGGTCTTCGTTGAATTCGGCGCCAGTCTTTCTGTTGCCGGTCGCCAGTTGGACTTCGAGCGACACGCCGGAGAGCGCTGCAAACGGCGCCCAGTCGGCCGGCGCGAAGGTCAGCGGGACCAGCGCGGGACGCGTGTCGATCAGCTTGTGACCGAATTGCCTGGCAAGCCGGTAGGCGAAATCGGTGGCGCCGATCTTGGGGATCGACAGCCCGCCCGTCGCGATCACGAGCGCGCGTGTGGTGATCGGACCCGACCGCGTGTCCAGCGCGAACCGGCCTTGCGCGTCCTGCCGCACCGCTTCGACCGACAGCGGCGTGCGCCACGCCACCCGGCCCGCGTCGCACTCGTCCTTCAGCACGTTGATGACCGCGTCGCTCGACTGGTCGCAGAATAGCTGTCCCTTGTGCTTCTCATGCCACGTCACGCGATGGCGCTTGAGCAGCGCCATGAAATCACGCGGCGTGTAGCGCGCGAGCGCCGAGCGGCAAAAATGCGGGTTGGCCGACAGGTAATTGGCGGGCCCCGCGTACAGGTTCGTGAAGTTGCACCGGCCGCCGCCGGAGATGCGGATCTTTTCCGCGAGGCGCTGCGAGTGGTCGATCAGCACCGCGCGACGGCCGAGTTGCCCGGCCACCGCCGCGCACATCATGCCGGCCGCGCCTGCGCCGATCACTGCGATATCGAAGGATTCCATGGGGCCGCATTGTACCCGCGCGTCTGCGTGCCCTTGGCCGCGCTGCTATACTTTCAGGCTTGCCTTTTCACTTTCGGGTGCAGGAGTGCCATCACTCGCGCGTCCGCCCAAAGCCATCCATCATGCTTGTTCTCGGCATCGAAAGCTCCTGCGACGAAACCGGTCTCGCGCTCTACGACACGCAGCGTGGCCTGCTCGCGCACGCACTGCACTCGCAGATTGCGATGCATCGGGAGTACGGCGGCGTCGTGCCGGAGCTGGCCTCGCGCGACCATATCCGGCGCGCGCTGCCCTTGCTGGAAGAGGTGCTGGAGCGCGCCGGCGCGGCGCGCGGCGACATCGATGCGATCGCCTATACACAGGGGCCGGGGCTCGCGGGCGCGCTGCTGGTCGGCGCGAGCGTCGCCAATGCGCTGGCGATGGCATGGGACAAACCCACCATCGGCATCCATCACCTCGAAGGGCACCTGCTGTCGCCGCTGCTGGTCGATGAGCCGCCGCCGTTTCCCTTCGTCGCGCTGCTGGTGTCCGGCGGCCATACGCAGCTGATGCGCGTGACGGAAGTGGGCGTCTACGAAACGCTCGGCGAAACGCTTGACGACGCCGCCGGCGAAGCGTTCGACAAGACCGCCAAACTGCTCGGCCTCGGCTATCCGGGCGGCCCGGAAGTCTCGCGCATGGCCGAATTCGGCACGCCGGGCGCGGTCGTGCTACCGCGCCCGATGCTGCATTCCGGCGACCTCGACTTCAGCTTCAGCGGCCTGAAGACCGCGGTGCTCACGCACGCGAAAAAACTCGGCGGCTCGAATATTTGCGAGCAGGCGAAAGCCGACCTGGCGCGCGGCTTCGTCGACGCCGCAGTGGAAGTTCTGGCGGCGAAATCGCTGGCGGCGCTCAAGCGGACCAAACTGAACCGGCTGGTCGTGGCTGGCGGCGTGGGTGCGAACCAACAACTGCGCGAAGCGCTTTCCGCCGCTGCGAAGAAGCGTAATTTTTATGTGCACTACCCGGACCTGTCGCTGTGCACGGACAATGGCGCGATGATCGCGCTGGCCGGCGCGTTGCGATTGCAGCGCTGGCCCGATCAATCGGCGAGAGACTACGCTTTCACGGTGAAGCCGCGCTGGGATCTGGCGTCGCTCGCGCGCTGAACCAACTATCGCGACGCCGTAAATCGACGCCGTAAAAAAAGGCCGCTTCAAACGCGGCCTTTTCCATGCAGTCATGCACGACGCGCGTATCAACCCACCCGCTTGTCCCGCTCGATCACCGCATACGCGCTGTGATTGTGAATCGACTCGAAGTTCTCCGCTTCGAGCACATACGCGACGATCCGCTCGTCCGCATTCAGGCGCTGCGCGACGTCACGCACGAGATCCTCGACGAACTTCGGGTTTTCATACGCACGTTCGGTGACGAACTTCTCGTCGGGTCGCTTGAGCAAACCCCACAGTTCACATGACGCCTGTTCTTCAGCAATGCGAACCAGTTCTTCCACCGCCACATCGCCAGCCAGTTCGGCGTTGATCGTAACGTGCGAACGCTGATTGTGCGCGCCGTACTGCGAGATCTCCTTCGAGCACGGGCACAGGCTCGTGACCGGCACCAGTACTTTCAGGAACAGGCGCGTAGCGCCGTGGCGGGCGTCGCCGGTCAATGTCACTTCGTAGTCGAGCAGACTTTGCACGCCCGACACCGGCGCGATCTTGCTCACGAAGTAAGGAAACGACACCTCGATGCGGCCAGCCTCGGCCTCGAGCTTCTCGAGCATCGCGGCGAGCAAGGTGCGGAACGTGACCGGTTCGAGCGGTGCCTTGTTCTCTTCGAGCAGCGCGACGAACCGCGACATGTGCGTGCCCTTCTGGTCAGCCGGCAGATGGACGTCGAGATTCCACGTGCCGACCGTCGGCTGCACGTCGCCGCCCTGAGTGCGCACCGTCAACGGATGACGCACACCCCTGACGCCGACGCGCTGAATCGGGATCTGACGCGAGTCGGGCGTACTTTGCACGTCGGGCATCATGAAGGCGGGATTCATTTGATTCATTCTTTGTCCTTTCAAGAAAACGCCGGGCCGCCCCAGGTTTTCCGCTCCGAAGGAAGTCCCCTTGGGGATTGCCCCGTCTGGGGGCTATCGCGAAGCGACAGGTCTGGGGATTCTCAGCAGCCGTGCGGATCAGCGCACGCAACGGCTAAACCGGCCCCTGCCAGTGTTGGATAACGGACCCGAAGGCCCGTTGATTCAAATTGGAGATTGCCACATGGCCGACATTGCATTGCGGCGACATGGCGAGCGGCGGCGCAGTTAAGCGACGCAACCAGGCAACGTAACCAGACGACGCAACTACGCGACGCAGCCAGGCACCGCAGTCAAGCGACGCGCTTCACCGACGCTTGACCGCCCACCGCGCCGCTCGACATAAAGCGCTCGCGGATCGACCGGGCGATGCCCGCGGCGTCGAGACCGCATGCAGCGAGCAGCTTGGCCGGGTCCCCATGATCGATGAACCGGTCGGGGAGGCCCAATTGTAGTACGGGTCGCATAACCCCACTTTCGAGCAGGGCTTCGACGCACGCCGAGCCCGCACCGCCCATCACACAGCCTTCTTCGACGGTGACGATGGCGTCGTGCGTTTCGGCCAGATGACGGACCAGATCGGCGTCCAGCGGCTTCACGAAGCGCATGTTCGCGACCGTGGCGTCCAGTTGCTCGGCCGCTGCCAGCGACGGCACGACCATCGTGCCGAACGCCAGGATCGCAATGCGCTTGCCCACCGGCTGCGACGTCTCGCGACGCATCTCGCCCTTGCCGATCGGCAACGCAGCCATCTGCTTGACGGTCGCGACACCCGTGCCGGCGCCGCGCGGATAGCGCACTGCCGTCGGGTTAGGCTGCTGCAACGCGGTGTACAGCATCTGACGACATTCGTTCTCGTCCGCCGGAGCCATCACGGTCATGTTCGGGATGCAGCGCATGAACGCGAGGTCGTAAGCGCCCGCGTGCGTGGCGCCGTCCGCGCCGACCAGCCCGGCGCGATCGATGGCGAACACCACCGGCAGGTTTTGCAGCGCGACGTCGTGAATCAGTTGATCGTAGGCGCGCTGCAGGAAGGTCGAGTAGATCGCCACCACCGGCTTCATGCCGTCCGCGGCGAGGCCGCCGGCGAACGTCACGGCGTGCTGTTCGGCGATGCCGACATCGAAGTAACGGTCCGGGAAGCGCTTCTCGAACTCGACCATGCCCGAGCCTTCACGCATGGCCGGCGTAATGCCGATCACCCGCGAGTCCAGTTCGGCCGCGTCGCACAGCCATTCGCCGAACACCTGCGTGTAGGTCTTCTTCGACGGCGTGGCGGCTGGCTTGATGCCTTCGGCCGGATTGAACTTGCCCGGGCCGTGGTACAGCACCGGATCGGCTTCGGCCAGCTTGTACCCCTGGCCCTTCTTCGTCACGACGTGCAGGAATTGCGGACCACGCAGTTCCTTGATGTTCTGCAACGTCGGGATCAACGAATCGAGGTCGTGGCCGTCGATCGGCCCGATGTAGTTGAAGCCGAACTCCTCGAACAGCGTGGCCGGCACGATCATGCCCTTCGCGTGCTCTTCGAGCTTGCGAGCCAGATCGAGCACCGGCGGCGCAACGCGCAGCACGCGTTCGACGCCCGCGCGGGCGGCCGCGTAGAAGCGACCCGACATCAGGCGCGCCAGATGGCGATTCAACGCGCCGACCGGCGGCGAGATCGACATGTCGTTGTCGTTCAGGATCACCAGCAGCGGCAAGTCGTCTTCGACGCCGGCGTTGTTCATCGCCTCGAAGGCCATGCCGGCCGTCATCGCGCCGTCGCCAATCACGGCGATGCCCATGCGGTTGTCGCCCTGCAGCTTGCTCGCGACCGCCATGCCGAGCGCGGCCGAGATCGACGTGCTGGAGTGCGCGGTGCCGAAGGTGTCGTATTCCGACTCGTCGCGCTTCGGAAAACCCGAGATGCCGCCGAGCTGACGCAGCGTGTGCATCTGATCGCGGCGGCCCGTCAGGATCTTGTGCGGATAGGTTTGATGGCCGACGTCCCAGACGATCCGATCATGCGGCGTGTCGAACACATAGTGCAGAGCAATGGTCAACTCGACCGTGCCGAGGTTGGACGAAAGATGGCCGCCCGTCTGCGATACGCTGTCGAGCACGAAAGCCCGCAACTCGTCTGCAAGCGGTTGCAATTGGCGGCGATCGAGGCGGCGCAGGGCTGCCGGATCGTCGATGGTTTTCAGCAAGTCGTACATCGTCGTTCCATTGTAGGAAAACTTACGCGCCCGCACTTCATTCATGCACCTGGGGATAACAGGTGCGCGGCGGCGGGCTTTCGCGTTTAGCTAACCCGGTTCACCACCAGGTCGGCCAATTCGGCAAGACGCTGCGCGCGCGCGCCGAACGGTACAAGCGCAGCGTGGGCGTCGCTGCGCAACTGCGCTGCGAGCACGCGCGACGCGTCGAGCCCGATAATCGATACATAGGTCGGCTTGCCGTCCTTCGCGTCTTTACCCGCGGTCTTGCCGAGCGTCGCGGAGTCGGTCGTGACGTCGAGAATGTCGTCGACCACCTGAAACGCGAGACCGACAGCGGCCGCATACGCATCGAGCGAACGCAGCGCGTCGGCGTCCGGCGCAACGCCCGCCAGTGCGCCCATGCGCACCGCGGCGCGCAGCAGCGCGCCGGTTTTCATCCGATGCATGGTTTCGAGCTGCGGGCGCGTCAGCGTGTGGCCGACGCTCGCCAGATCGATGGCCTGCCCGCCGCACATGCCGATCGAGCCGCTCGCGAGCGCCAGCTCGCGCACCAGCGAAGCCTGTTGCGGCGCGGCCAGCACGTCCGCCGTCAGCGTAACGAAGGCCTGCGATTGCAGCGCGTCGCCAACCAGCAGCGCCGTGGCTTCATCATATTTGACGTGCACCGTGGGCTTGCCACGACGCAGCGCGTCGTCGTCCATGCATGGCATATCGTCGTGCACGAGCGAATACACATGGATCATTTCCAGCGCCGCCGCTGCCGCATCGAGGCATTCGGCACGCGCGCCGGTCAGCTCGCCAGCCGCGTGGCACAGCAGCGGGCGAACCCGCTTGCCGCCGCCCAACACCGCGTAGCGCATGGCCTCATGCAGTTTCGCGGGCTCGGTGGCCTCGGTCGGCAGGTAATGCTCCAGAGCCGTTTCGACACGTTCGAGTACCGAGCGCGTCCATTGTTCGAAGGTCATAGGTCGTCCCCGCTCTCAGTAGCGGCTGTGCCTGCGGTATTCATGGGCAGCGGCTTGAGCGTCTCGCCGTCGAGCACGCGCACCTGCTGCTCGACCTTTTCGAGCTGTTGCTGGCAAAACGCCACGAGCGCCGCGCCACGCCGATACGCGGTCAACGACTCCTCGAGACTCAGGTTGCCGCCTTCCATGCGGGCCACCAGCGCTTCCAGTTCAGCCTGCGCGGCCTCGTAGTTCTCGGGCAGCGGCGTGGTATCGGACGCAGCAGTGGTATCTTTCGACACGGTCTTCGCCATGAATAGTCGCAAAATTAAAACAAGTCGGACATTCTACGGCAAAAGCGACATTTCCGATCCGCTCGCCACCCTGGCCCTTGGCTGTGCATCCCGCGCCGCCCCTGAAGTCTCTCAGAAAAAAAACGATCGGTCTGCGGCGAAAACGCCGAACTTTCCTAACAATTTTGACCCAAATCAGGTACTTAAGCGCCCCAGAGAGGGGGAAACGGGTATAATCGCGGGCTCCCTAAATCGAATCTTCGATGGTTGGGTTGTTCACTGCTTTCACGTCTTCATCGGGAGTGGGAATGTCCAATCTGAGCAATGCATTGCAGTTGCGGTCTGTTCACAGCCAGCTGCCAGTCACGGCTTACTTTGACGAAGCGCTTCTTACGCGCGAAATCGACACCCTTTTCAAGAAAGGTCCTCGCTACATCGGCCACGAACTCATGGTGCCCGAAGCGGGGAATTATTTTGCCTTGCCCAGCGAAAGCGAGGGGCGCGTGCTCGTCCGCAACCAGCAGTCGCAAGTCGAACTGCTGTCGAACGTGTGCCGCCATCGGCAAGCCATCATGCTCAACGGCCGCGGCCAGACCGGGAACATCGTCTGCCCGCTGCACCGCTGGACCTACGACCTGAACGGCCAGCTGCTCGGCGCACCGCATTTCGCGGACAACCCATGCCTGAATCTCGGCGCGACGCCGTTGCAGAACTGGCAAGGGCTGCTGTTCGAAGCGCAGGGACGTGACGTGGCGCGCGATCTGGCGCGCCTCGGTACCCGCCAGCACTTCGATTTTTCGGGCTTCATGTTCGACCACGTCGAAGTGCACGAGTGCAACTACAACTGGAAGTCCTTTATCGAGGTCTATCTGGAGGACTACCACGTCGCGCCGTTCCATCCGGGGCTCGGCAGCTTCGTCAATTGCGACGACCTGACGTGGGAATTCGGCGACTGGTACAGCGTCCAGACGGTCGGCGTGCACAAGGCTCTGGAGCAGCCGGGCAGCCCGACCTATCGCAAGTGGCACGACGAAGTGCTGCGCTTTCGCGGTGGCAATCCGCCCGAGTTCGGCGCGATCTGGATGGTGTATTACCCAGGCATCATGATCGAATGGTATCCGCACGTGCTGGTGGTGTCGTGGCTGATCCCGCGCGGTCCGCAGAAGACCACCAACGTAGTGGAGTTCTATTACCCTGAGGAAATCGCGCTGTTCGAGCGCGAGTTCGTCGAAGCCGAGCGCGCTGCCTATATGGAAACAGCCCGCGAGGACGACGAGATCGCCGAACGCATGGACGCCGGCCGCCGCGCGCTGATGGAGCGCGGCGAATCGCAGGTCGGCCCGTATCAGAGCCCGATGGAAGACGGCATGCAGCACTTCCACGAGTTCTTGCGGCGCGAAGTCGGCACGATCTGATCGCGTGCGAGCCGCGTTTGATTCGAATTCTCGCGCAAGTGGCATCGGCGCATGGAAAGACGGGCTTCGGCCCGTCTTTTTTGTTTAGACTAACAACATAGGTCGGCCATCCGCTCGCGACGCCACGACGCCCGACCGGAGCCATCATCGCCCGCATCGAGGAGACGCAGCCATGCCCCACACTCACTACACCACTCTGATCTCCGCGACCAACCTCGCGGAACGGCTCACCGCCGCGCCGGGCAGTGTGTTCGTCATCGACTGCCGGTTCGATCTGACCGACACGGAAGCCGGCGAGAAAGCGTATCTGGCGGGCCATCTGCCGGGCGCGCATTACCTGCATCTCGATCGCGATCTGTCAGGGCCGAAGAACGGCGCGAACGGGCGGCATCCGCTGCCGGATCGCGTGCGGCTGATGGAAACGCTGGAGTCGCGCGGCCTGAAGCAGGGCCAGCAAGTGGTCGCTTATGACGCGCAGGCCGGCATGTACGCGGCGCGCGTCTGGTGGCTGCTGCGCTGGCTTGGACATGATGCGGTGGCGCTGCTCGACGGCGGTCTGCAGGCGTGGCAGGCCGCTGGCCAGCCATTGACGCAAGACGTGCCGGCCCAGAACACCGGCGACTTCAAGGTCGGCGCACCGCTGTCCGTCACGGTCGATGCGCAAACGGTCGAGCGAAATCTCGGTTCGAAGGAGCGCGTGGTGGTCGACGCGCGCGCGGCCGATCGCTATCGCGGCGAAAACGAGACGCTGGATCGCGTCGGCGGCCACATCCCCGGCGCCCTCAATCGCTTCTACAAGGACAACCTCACCGCCGACGACCGCTTCAAGCCCGCTCATACGCTGCGCGAGGAATTCCACGCGCTGCTCGGCGACACGCCGCCGGAACATGTGATCCTGCAATGCGGCTCCGGCGTGACGGCGTGCATGAACGCGCTGGCGATGGAGGTCGCCGGTCTGCATGGCGCGGCATTGTACGCCGGGTCGTGGAGCGAATGGAGTTCCGATCCGCAGCGGCCGGTCGCCACGGGCCCGAATCCTTGAGCGCGAACCGGGCTAAGCGGTAAGCAAAAGGCCGTTGCCACGCATGCGTGGCAACGGCCTTTTCAATTTTGCGAGCGCGGCGGACCGCAGCAAACCACGCAGCCTCGGGCTTGCGCGTCGCGCGTCAACTCACCCCATGCTGTTTGAACCATGCCAGCGCCCGGCGCCAGCCATCCTCGGCATCGGCCTTCCGGTAGCTCGGCCGGTAATCCGCGAAGAATGCGTGGCCCGCGTCGTCGTACACGACGAATTGCGACCCGCGCCCCGCCTGCGGACCTTGCGCGATGGCCTGTTTCATCTGCCCGAGCGTGTCTTGCGGAATGCTTTGATCCTGTAGCCCGTAGAGCCCCAGCACCGGCGCATGCAGATCGCCGACCAGGTCGAGCGGATTTTCCGGCGTGGTCGCGCTCTTGGCGCCCGTCACACGCCCATACCAAGCCACGCCCGCCTTCAACCGCGGGTTGTGTTCGGCGTATAGCCATGCAATCCGCCCACCCCAGCAAAAGCCGTCCACCCCGAGCCGGTTCAGATCGCCGCCATGCTCGCCGGCCCATGCGGCGGTCGCGTCGAGATCGCTCATGACCTGCGCGTCCGGCACCTTGCTGACCAGTTGCTCGTTCAACTGCTGCATGCTCTTGAAGACGGTCGGATCGCCCTCGCGTTGGTACAGGTCGGGGGCGATCGCCAGATAGCCGTGCTTGGCGAAGCGCCGGCACACATCGGCGATATGCTCGTGCACGCCGAAGATCTCATGCACGACGATGATCACCGGCAAGTCCGTCTTGCCCTTGGGCTGCGCGCGATACGCCGGCACTAGCGTGCCGCCTGAGTGCACCGCCACTTCGCCGGCTTCGAGGCCGTCGCTATCGGTATGGATGGTTTGCGCCGAGACCGGCAGCACGGCCGCCGCGAAACCGGTGCCGAGCGCGGCCTTGATGAAAGTGCGTCGATTGAAGGGAACGTGGGGGACCAGGCTATCGATGTCGGGATTCAGCATGCGGCGCTCCTCGGTTGATTGTTAGAGGCAACAGGATACGCCTCGCGCGCATCCTGTTGCAGAAACAACCAACCACCGCGCGTCAGTGCAGCTTGACCCGTGGCAGCGTCGTGCGGCGCAGCCAGTGCGCGAAGGTATCGAGCACCATCCGCGCGTAGCCGTGCAATGCGGCGATGTGCAGCCGGTACAACGACATGTACATGAAGCGCGCGAACAGCCCCTCGATCAGCATGCTGCCGCCGATCACCCCGCCCATCAGATTGCCGACCGCGCTGAAGTGTCCAAGCGACACCAGCGAGCCGAAGTCGCGATACGTGAACTCCGGCAGCGGCTTGTTATCGAGCCGCGCCGCCAGCGCCTTCATCAAAAAGCTCGCTTGCTGATGCGCGGCCTGCGCACGCGGCGGCACGTTGCGCTCGTTGCCCGGCCACGGACAGGCGGCGCAATCGCCGAGCGCGAAGATGTTGTCGTCGAGCTCGGTTTGTAGCGTGCGGCGCACGTTGAGCTGGCCCAGCCGGTTGACCGGCAGGCCATCGAGCTGGCTGAGAATGGCCGGCGCCTTGATGCCCGCCGCCCACACCGTCAGGTCGGCGCGCACGGTCTTGCCGCTCGCGGTGCGGATGATGCCGGGCGCCACCTCGGCCACCGTCTCCCCGGTCATCAGCTTCACGCCGAGCTTGGTGAGCAGCTCGGCGGTGGCCGTCGAGACGCGCTCCTGCAAGGCCGGCAAAATGCGCGGCCCGGCCTCGATCAGCACGATGCCGACGTCATGCCGCGGATCGAGCTTGTGCAAACCATACACGGACAACACCTGGGCGGTATTGCGCAACTCGGCCGACAGTTCGACTCCCGTCGCGCCGCCGCCGACGATCGCCACCTGAATGCGCGGCTCGCCCGATGCCGAGGTGCCCGGGTTCGATTCGACAGGCTCATGCACCTGATGCTCGGCACGCATGCAGGCCGCGATCAGGCGTTTGCGAAAGCGTTCGGCCTGTTCGACCGTGTCGAGCGCGAGCGAGAATTCCGCTGCGCCTTTCACGCCGAAGAACGCCGTGGTACTGCCGATCGCGATGATCAGCGTGTCGTACTCGAGCTCACGTTCGGGCAGCAGTTCGGCGCCGTCGTCGTCGAGCACGGTGCCAAGCGTAATACGCCGGTTCGCGCGATCCAGACCGCACAGCTCGCCCTGCTGGAATTCGAAATCATGCCAGCGCGCCTGCGCCGCATATTCGAGCTCCTGCGTGAACGGGTCCATGCTGCCTGCCGCCACTTCATGCAACAGCGGCTTCCAGATATGCGTCGGATTGCGGTCGACGAGCGTGACCTGCGCTCGCTGGCCGCCTTTGTTCTTCTGGTTTCCATAGCGATCACCAAGGCGTGTCGCCAGTTCCAGCCCTCCCGCACCCCCGCCAACGACGATGAACCGATGCATTGAACTCTCCGTGTTTGCCGATGAATTATGCGTCGCGCCGGCGCGTCGTCGCGCCGGCTTTCAGCGATTGTCCGCGAGCAACACGGTTTGTCACAAGCCATCAATACGGATGTGTGACATGCACACGACGCTATCGCGCGCTGTCATGCGCCCGTCAATGCGCTTCTTCCCAGTTCAGACCCGCGCCCACTTCGGCGACCAGCGGCACTTTGAGGCTGGTGACACCGCACATCAGCTCGGGCAGGCGCTTGCGCACCGCGGACAATTCCTCGTCCGGCACTTCGAGAATCAGTTCGTCGTGCACCTGCATGATCATGCGCGTGCCGATGTTCGATTCTTCGATCCACTGCTGCACGGCGATCATCGACAGCTTGATCAGATCGGCGGCCGTGCCTTGCATCGGCGCGTTGATCGCGGCGCGTTCGGCGGCCTGGCGACGCGGACCATTGCCGCCATTGATCTCCGGCAGCCACAGACGGCGGCCGAACACCGTCTCGACGTAACCCTTGGCCTTCGCACTCGAACGGGTCTCGTCCATATAGCGAGCGACGCCAGGATAACGCGCGAAATAGCGGTCGATATACAACTTGGCGGCGTCGCGCGTGATGCCGAGGTTGGACGCGAGGCCGAACGCGCTCATGCCATAAATCAGGCCGAAATTGATGACCTTGGCCACGCGCCGCTGATCGCTCGACACTTCGAGCGGCGTCACGCTGAAGATTTCCGCAGCGGTGGCGCGGTGAATGTCCTCACCTTGCGAGAACGCGCGCAGCAGCGATTCGTCGCCGGAGATGTGCGCCATGATGCGCAGCTCGATCTGCGAGTAGTCCGCCGAAACCAGCTTGTGGCCCGCCGGTGCAATGAACGCTTCGCGAATGCGGCGGCCTTCGCCGCTGCGCACCGGGATGTTCTGCAGATTCGGATCGTTCGACGCCAGCCGTCCCGTCACCGCGACGGCCTGCGCATAGTTCGTATGCACGCGGCCCGTTTGCGCGTTGACCATGCGCGGCAGCTTGTCGGTGTAGGTCGACTTCAGCTTCGACAGGCCGCGGTGTTCAAGCAGGATCTTCGGCAGCGGATAATCTTCGGCGAGTTTTTGCAGCACTTCTTCGTCGGTGGACGGCGCGCCGCTCGGGGTCTTCTTGACCACTGGCAGCTCCAGCTTCTCGAAGAAGATCTGGCCGATCTGCTTGGGCGAACCCAGGTTGAACTCGCCGCCGGCCAGCACGTACGCTTCGCTTTCCAGCTGGATCAGACGCGTGGCGATCTCGCTGCTTTGCTGGCGCAGTTTTTCCGCGTCGATCAGCACGCCCGTGCGCTCCATCTTGCGCAACACCCGCGAGGTCGGCACTTCGATCGCGCGGTAGACGTAGTCGAGCGCCTTGTCCGTGGCCACTTGCGGATACATCGCCTGATGCAGGCGCAAGGTGATGTCGGCGTCTTCCGCCGCGTACTCGGCGGCCTTCTCCAAGGCGACTTCGTCAAAGCCGATCTGCTGCGCGCCCTTGCCCGCCACATCTTCGTATTTGATCGTCTTGATGCCGAGATGACGCAGCGCGAGACTGTCCATGTCGTGTGAACGGTGCGACTCGAGCACGTACGATTGCAGCAGCGTGTCGTGTTCGATGCCGCGCATTTCGATGCCGTAGTTCGCCAGCACCTGCTCGTCGTACTTCAGATGCTGACCGACCTTCTTGTGGTCGGCACTTTCCAGCCACGGCTTGAGCTTCGCCAGCACCTCGTCGCGCGGCAGTTGCACCGGCGCGTCCGGGCCGCGATGGGCGAGCGGCACATAGGCGGCGCGCCCGGCTTCCACCGATAACGACAGGCCCACGATCTGCGCGGTCATCGGGTCGAGCGAGGTGGTTTCGGTATCGAACGAGGTCAGTGCGGCCGCGTTGATCTTGGCGAGCCACGCGTCGAACTGCTCCCACGTCTGCACGGCGTCGTAATGCCGTTCATGGTCCACCGAGAGTGCCGGCGGCACGTCGGTTTCCGGGCCTTCCACCGCGTCGGCGATTTCCACTTCGCGCAGCCAGGTCTTGAAGCCGTGGCGCGTGAACAGATCGCGCAGCTCCTCGCGCGATTCCGGCCGGCTTGCCAGGTTTTCCTCGAACGACGCAACATGGCCGGTCAAATCGCAATTGCGCTCGACGGTAACCAGCTTGCGCGCCATCGGCAGGAAATCGAGCGCACGTCGCAAATTGTCTCCTACCGCACCTTTGATCTCGTCCGCGTGTGCGACGATGCCATCTAGCGACTCGAATTGCGTGAGCCATTTGAGCGCGGTTTTCGGCCCGCATTTCTCGACGCCCGGCACGTTGTCGACGGTATCGCCGATCAGCGACAGGTAGTCGATGATGCGCTCCGGCGGCACGCCGAACTTGGCGATCACGCCGGCACGGTCGAGCTTTTCGTTGGTCATCGTATTGACGAGGGTGACTTGATCCGACACGAGCTGCGCCAGATCCTTGTCCCCAGTTGACACGATCACGTTCATGCCATGCCGTTCCGCTGCGGTGCTGAGCGTGCCGATCACGTCGTCGGCCTCGACGCCTTCGATCATCAGCAACGGCCAGCCGAGCGCGCGCACCGCGACGTGAATCGGCTCGATCTGGCGCGAGAGGTCATCCGGCATCGACGGGCGGTTGGCTTTATAGTCCGGGTACCAGTCGTCGCGAAATGTTTTGCCCTTGGCGTCGAACACGCACGCGCTATACTCTGCGGTGACTTCCTTGCGCATGCGCCGCAGCATGTTGATCATCCCGTAGAGCGCACCCGTCGGACCACCTTCGGGACCGCGCAGATCGGGCATCGCATGGTAGGCCCGGTACAGATAACTCGAACCGTCGACCAATAGCAGGGTCTTACCTTCCAGGTTTCGTTCTTCAGGCATTATGACTAAGAGAAAAGTGATTCCGAGTCTGCGGTCGCTCGCAGATCAAGAGCGCGCAACGGCCAAGAAGGCCCGCGCATCGTGGCAAATGTTCACGATTATGGCAGAGTTTATCGAGGCGACCGAGTACCTGTCGGAGATTCGCCCGGCTGTCAGCATGTATGGTTCAGCGCGCCTGAAACCGAACTCGCCGTACTACAAACTCGCCACGCAAATCGCACGCAAGCTTTCCGATGCGGGCTTCGCGGTGATCTCGGGCGGCGGCCCCGGCATCATGGAAGCGGCCAACAAGGGCGCGCATGCGGGCAAGGCGCCTTCGGTCGGCCTGAACATCGAACTGCCGCACGAGCAATCGGGCAATCAGTGGCAGGACATCTCGCTGCGCTTCCGCCATTTCTTCACGCGCAAGGTCACGTTCGTGAAGAACTCGGATGCGGTGATCGTGATGCCAGGCGGCTTCGGCACGCTCGACGAACTCGCCGAAGTACTCACGCTGATTCAAACCAAGAAATCGCGCCACGTGCCGATCATTCTGGTGGGCGCGCAGTTCTGGGAAGGCCTGCTTGAGTGGTTCAAGAACCAGCTCACGCCAATGGGGCTGATCAATCCGACCGACATCGATCTGATGCAGGTGATCGACGATCCGGACCAGGTGCTCGAAGCAGTGCTGAAGTTCTACGAAGACCGTGAAGAAGCCGAGCCGCATCCGGCCAGGTCGGATGAAGACCGGATGTTCTATCTGTGATGTGACGTTGCACGCTTCGCGCTGTGGTGCGAAGCGTCTGCGCAACTCATGACGGCACGCAAGTTGTGGCGGGCGGCCTGCGGGCCGCCCGCTTCGTTTCATCGATCGGTTTCCGGTTCGGCGCCAGGTCGTCCCACGCGCGCCATCCAGGCCGCTTACTGAAACGCCACTTCGGCGAAACTGCGCAACTTGCGGCTATGCAAACGGTGCAGCCCGTTCATCCGCAATAGCTCCATCGCCTTCACGCCGATCTGCAGATGCTGATCGACCTGCGCGCGATAGAACTGATCGGCCATGCCCGGCAGCTTCAGTTCGCCGTGCAGCGGTTTGTCCGACACGCACAGCAAGGTGCCGTAAGGCACCCGGAAACGGAAGCCGTTCGCGGCGATCGTCGCGCTTTCCATATCGAGTGCAATCGCGCGGCTTTGCGACAGCCGTTGCACCGGCTCGCGATGATCACGCAACTCCCAGTTGCGGTTGTCCACGCTCGCCACCGTGCCGGTACGCATCACGCGCTTCAACTCCGCGCCATCGAGCTGCGTGACCTGCGCGACCGCGCGTTCGAGCGCCACCTGCACTTCGGCGAGCGCCGGAATCGGCACCCACAACGGCAGATCGGCGTCGAGCACATGGTCCTCGCGCACATAGCCGTGCGCCAGCACGTAATCGCCGAGGCGCTGCGTGTTGCGCAGACCCGCGCAGTGACCGAGCATGATCCACGCATGCGGACGCAGCACCGCGATGTGATCGGTAATGGTCTTGGCGTTCGACGGCCCGACGCCGATGTTGATCATCGTGATGCCGCTGCCGTCCGCGCGCTTCAGGTGATACGCGGGCATCTGCGGCAGACGCGGCGGCGCCGTGCCCTCCTGCGCCTGTTCGCCGAGATTCTCGTTGTACGTGATCACATCGCCGGGCTCGACGAACGAGGTGTACTCGCTTCGATAGGCGCGCAGCTCTGCGTCGTCGGCATGAGCCATCATCGTGCGGCCGAGCTTGACGAACTCGTCGATATAGAACTGGTAGTTCGTGTACAGCACGTAGTTCTGGCAATGCGTGGGCGAAGTGGCCGTGTAGTGCTTGAGCCGATGCAGCGAGAAATCGACCCGCGCCGCCGTGAACAGCGCGAGCGGATGCGGCTCGCCCGACAACGGCTCGTACGTGCCGTTGACGATGCGGTCGTCGAGCAGCGCGAGGTCGGGCGTATCGAACACGTCGCGCATCAGGAACAGGCGCTCGCGATCCAGATCGCCTTCGAGGTGAATGCCTTCGGCGAACGCGAAATGAATCGGAATCGGCTGGTTCGACACGCCGACTTCGATCTGCACGTGATGGTTCTTCGCCAGCAGACGCAGTTGCTCGCGATAGTAGTTGCCGAACAGATCGGGCCGCGTGACGCTGGTCTCGAACACGCCCGGACCCGCGACGAAACCATACGAGCGGCGCGAGTCGATGTGCGTGTTGACTTCGGTGCACACGCGCACGAACGGATAGCACGCGCGCACGCGGCTCTCGAACTGTTCGTTGCGGCGATAGCGCGCGAACGCATCGCGCAGAAACGATGTGTTCGCCTCGTAAATCGCCGACAGACGGGTGACCGCCTCGGCCGCGTCGTCGAAGGACTCGGTTGGGAAGCTGTTGGCGGGAGTCTGCACCGCGCGTTGATTGGTATCTTTGTTCATCGTCATGAGCCCCTGATCATGAGACGACATTACCACGGAACCCGTGCTCGCCAAATCACCTCGTGACGCTTGCAACACGGCCGCCACATCGCTCGCGAGCTTGCCGGCGCGCCGGGCGAAAGCGGCGCAAAATAGGGCAATCACGCCCGAACGCCAGGCTGGATTTGCTAGAATCGGGGCACCCTATTGGAGAATCACCATGAAGCCGTTCCTTCCCGTCGCCGTTGCACTGGCCCTCGCCTTTAGCAACGCCGCGATGGCCGCCCAGCCTGTCGATGACACTCCGCCCCCCGGCGCGCCCCAGTCCGCCAATGAACGGGCCGGGCTGCCCGACCTGGCGAAGATCAATCGGCCGGCCGCCGAGGTCAGCTCGAAGGTCGAAATCAACGTGCCGCGCACGCCGAGCTTCTACGAACGCAGCGCCAACGGCACCGAAATTACCGAATACCGCGACAAGGGCAAGCCGGTTGAAATCAACGTGCATTCGAACCTCGGCACGCGCTATCAGATGAGCGCGCCGCTCGACACGTCGCCCGCCGTGCACGACAACGGCCATCCCAGCACCCGTTTGCCGTCGGTGAATCTGCACTACTGATGCAGGCCGGGGCGGCGGCCCGGCGTGAGTCGCCGTCCTGGTTGCACGCGCTGCGCGAGGCGGCATCCGGGCTTTCGACCTGGCAGCCGGGTTTCATCCTCGTGATACGGCGCTGCGATGCCGGCTACGCTCCGGCCCCGATTGTCCTTGCTCAATACCGTTTTTCTGCACCGCATTTAGCGCCCATCGCACTGGCCGCCTCGCGCCAGCCCGATCAACCTGATTCGACGTTTCCCGCATGGCTGTCTTCACCGCTGTCAACGAACCCCAACTAGCAGAATGGATGCGTCACTACGATCTCGGCGATGTCGTCGAGTTTCGCGGCATCTCGTCCGGTATTGAGAACAGCAACTTCTTTCTGACGACCACGCGCGGCGAATACGTCCTGACGATTTTCGAAAAGCTGACGGCCGAGCAACTGCCCTTCTACCTCGATCTGATGCGACATCTGGCCGCTCATCGCGTGCCGGTGCCGGACCCGATGCCGCGCCTCGACGGCGCGCTGTTCGGGCTGCTGCTCGGCAAGCCCGCGGCCATCGTGACCAAGCTCGAAGGCAAGCCGGAGTTGGCGCCGGGCGTCGAACACTGTATCGAAGTCGGGCAAATGCTGGCCCGCATGCACCTCGCGGGACGCGATTACACGGCGTATCAGCCGAATCTGCGCAGCCTGCCGTGGTGGCAAGAAACCGTGCCGACCATCCTGCCGTATCTGGAAGGCGAGCAACGCGACCTGCTGTCGTCTGAACTCGCCCATCAGGAAGCGTTCTTCGCATCGGCCGACTACGCCGCGCTGCCCGAAGGCCCCTGCCACGCCGATCTGTTCCGCGACAACGCGATGTTCGCGCATGCCGCGCCGGAGACCGGCCACGAAGTGCGCCTGGGCGGATTCTTCGACTTCTATTTCGCCGGTTGCGACAAGTGGCTGTTCGACGTCGCGGTGACGGTCAACGACTGGTGCGTCGACCTCGTCACCGGCAAGCTGGACGACGTGCGCACCGAGGCCATGCTGCGCGCGTATCAGACCGTGCGCCCGTTCACCGTCGAAGAAAACCGCCATTGGGGCGACATGTTGCGAGCGGGCGCGTACCGGTTCTGGGTCTCACGCCTGTATGATTTTCATATGCCGCGCGCGGCCGAGTTGCTCAAGCCGCACGACCCCGGCCATTTCGAACGCATTCTGCGCGAACGCCTGTCCGGCGTTGCGCATCCAGGCATCCATACTCCATGCAACTGATCGAAGTCCCCGCGAAAACCGGCTATGTGTGGTTCCGGCAGGGTATCTGGCTGTTCCGCAAGAACCCGCTCGCATTCCTGACGCTGTTCTTCACCTACCTACTGGTGATGACGCTCGTGTCGCAGATTCCGGTGATCGGCGGTGTGCTGCCGCTCGCGTTCATTCCGGGCGTCGCGGTCGGCTTCATGGCGGCGTGCCGCAACACGATCGCCGGCAAGCCGGTGTTCCCGACCATTCTGGTGGACGGCTTTCATTCCTACGGGCCAGTGGTCACGCGACGGCTGCTGGTGCTTGGCGTCCTCTATGTCGTCGCGATGGCGCTGGTGCTGGCCGGATCCGCGCTCGCCGACGGCGGCATGCTGCTGAAAGTGATGCTCGGCAGCAGCGCGCTGGACCAGGAAGCGATTGCCAACAGCAATATCCCGTTCGCGGTGATCACGGCTTTGGCGTTCTATATTCCGGTTGCGATGCTTTTCTGGTTCTCGCCGATTCTCGCGGCTTGGCATGACGTGCCGCCCGTCAAGGCGATGTTTTTCAGCGTCGTCAGCTGCTGGCGTAATCGCGGCGCGTTCATCGTGTTCGGCGCGCTCTGGTTCGCGGTCGCGATGACGGTGTCGCTCGGGCTGTCCGCGCTGATGCAGGCGCTCGGCGCGGCCGACTTCGCGTTCGCGGTCCTGATGCCCGCGACGATGATCGTCACGACCATGCTGTACTGCTCGTTCTACGCGACCTATCGCGGCTGCTTCGGTGTGCAAACGCCGGAGACGCCAGACCTCCCGACCACGCCGGCCGCCTAGACGCCGGCCTGAATACCGCTCACGCGCGGGCGCTATTCCGGCGCCCGCCCTGGCGCTGCCAGGGCGTCTCCCTTCTCCCGCTTCGCTCTCTATCGGCACTCGTCAACCTGCATCGATTTGCGGCACAATGGTTTGCGCGCAATCGATTTGCACGCTTCTTCACACGAGATGCATCATGACCCAGCGCCCCGCTTTGCCCTTTACGCTCGACGAGCAACTCTGCTTCGCCCTCTATTCGACGTCGCTCGCGATGACGAAGGCGTACAAGCCGCTACTCGACAAGCTCAGCCTCACCTATCCGCAATATCTGACCATGCTGGTGCTATGGGAGAGCGACGACGTCACGGTCAAGGACATGGCCGCCCGCCTGAATCTCGACCCGGCGACAGTCACGCCGCTGCTCAAGCGCCTCGAGGCGCAAGGGCTGCTGGAGCGCGTACGCGGCGTCGACGATGAACGGCTCGTGTATATCCGGCTCACCAAAGCGGGCGCGTCGCTCAAGCGCCAGGCGCGCGAGGTGCCCGCGCAAATCCTCTGTGCGACCCAGCAGACGCCGGAATTCCTGCTGGCCCTGCGCGACGATCTGACCCGTCTGCGCGCCACGCTCAACGATTACATGGATCTATAGCCAGCCTGCCGCAAAACGCACGCTATCGTGTCGATGCAAAAATTCATTTGTACACAAATGATTTGTGTACTATTCTAGCCGCATGCCGCTTCGATAGCGCTGCGCCAGAACGGCGAGCCAGCACGCAACGGCAACCATGCGGATCCTGATAACCCAGACAAGGAGCAGCACCATGAACATTCTCTACAAAGCAAGCGCAACGAGTACAGGTGGCCGCGATGGCCGTGCGGTATCGTCGGACAATGCGTTGGACGTCAAGCTGGCCGCGCCGCGTGAACTGGGCGGCAACGGTGCCGCCGGCACGAATCCGGAGCAACTCTTTGCCGCCGGCTACTCGGCGTGTTTCCTGAGCGCGATGAAGTTCGTCGCTGGTCAGCGCAAGCAGTCTTTGCCGGCTGATACGCAAGTAGCCGCCGATGTGGGCATTGGCCCGAACGACAAAGGCGGCTTCGCGCTCGATATCGATCTGCGCATTTCGCTACCGGGCCTGCCGGCCGATGCAGCGAAGGAACTGGTCGACGCGGCGCATCAGGTGTGCCCGTATTCGAACGCCACGCGCGACAACGTCGCAGTGCGTTTGCAAGTCGCGTAAGCCGCAACGTCGAACAGGAAGCGCCAGCGAGGCGCAAGCGGCATGGCGCCACCGCGCCGCTTCGACCAGTGCCTGCACCCTGGCAGGGCAGAGGCGGGCGCTGGTCCGTTTGGCGAGCATGGTATGGAACTGTGGCGTTCATCCGCGCGGCCCGCAGTGGTCCACTTCGGACTGCCAATAGCGTATCGCTCGCCTCGACGGAACGTACCGATGGCGCCGGTCCGAGAAGTGAACGACTCCTTCAATATCGGTCTGGTCTGGTTTCGCCGCGACCTGCGCAACACGGACAACGGCGTCTTCATTACGCGCTCAAGCCGCGTGGAATTGCGTAAGGATGATCCGGCGCCAATCGTCGGTCATGCGGAGGCGCGTATGCGCACCCGGACCCGATGCGGCAAGTGGGCGCCCGCTTACAGGTTTGATCGAGCGCGGTGTTCCAGCCGGCCCGGACCGTGGCCCGTGCTTTACGTGCTGTTGGTGGTGATGTCGATTTCCGCGTTGCGCGTGTGGAAGCGCGAACGCCTGAGCGCCGCGATCGTTTGCGGATGAGATGAGGTGGGTGGTGCGGTTACCGTTCGACGCAGCGTGGATGTGGCTCTTTTGCGGCCTGCATCGACCGGACGTAGCCCGAGGCGACATCGTGATCCCGCTGGCTCCGATCGTCGCGCCGACGTTTGCATTTTGGCGACGGGCCCGCTGGGGAGGCGGACTGCTTGACCATACATCGCCTGGACGGCGTTCGCCGCGGTGTTGAATCACGCGTTGCGGCAAGTGAATCCGGCTGTTCAGGCGTGTGGCAGCGCACCGGACGGCTGACAGCAGCCTAAGCGACTCGCCCCGTGCACCGGCGTCTCACTACGCGCCGATGCGTTGGCTCGCCCAGCTTAGTGCTGGGTCATCCACGACGGTTGACGAACATTCCCTTCGCGGTCCAGCTTGCGCATGCGGAACTCGAGATCGTACAGATCGGTGGCCTCGGCCAGGAATGCGTCGGCGCGCTCTTTCGCGAGTTGATCCGGAGATTTGGTCAAAAACAGGAACAGGCGGGTAAGCAGATACATGGTCGACCTCGGCAATGGAATTTAGGCATCAACGCCTAAGGGATAACCCGTATTATAGGGAAAACCCTAGGGTCGCGCTACTACTCATTGTCGAAGTGTTGTTCCAGCCTCACTGCCCGGCGGATGAGGCCACCGTGGCGGCGCTTTCGGCGATACGGCCCGCGCCCGTGCGGCGCTGGTGCCTGAAGAATTCCCATACCAGGGTGCTGGCGTCCGGGCCCTTGGCGGAATGAAACGGCACGGCGTCATCGCCGCCGCTCCACGCGTGCGCGAGTCCTTGCACACGGCACAGCCGCACCACGCGCCGGCCGCCGCGCACATAATCGCGCGTCACCATGCCGCCCTTGCGGTCTTCCCGCACTTCGCCGGATTTGCGGGCGCCGTTCACATCGATGATCCGGTTCAGGCGCAGGAACTGCTCCGCCAACTGCTCGGCATTGACCGGCGCGACCACGTGATCAGCGTCGCCATGGATGACAACGGCCGGCATGCCAGGGTAATTTGCCACGTCGGTGGTTTCGTCGACCAGCACGGCCGGCTCGCGCCGCGCGCCGCGTCGCATCACGTCCATCGCGGTGATGCCGGAACGGGCCTCGCCGAAAGCGGGGCCGGAATGCAGCGCGACCGCGGCGAAACGTTCCGGATATTTGACGGCCAGAAGCGCCGTCAGGCCCGCACCAGCGGATATGCCGGCCACATAGACACGCTCACGGTCGAATCCATCCTGCGCGACCAGCGCATCCACCAGCGACACCACCGCCCGCGCCTCGGCCCCGCCCGCGCTGTCGCCCGCGTCGTACCAGTGCCAGCAACGGTGCGAATGCGCATGCTTCGACTGTTCCGGGTACACCACGGCAAAACCGAAGCGGTCGGCCAGCACGTTCATCCGCGTGCCTTCGGCGAATTCGTCGATCGTCTGTGTGCAGCCATGCAGCATCACGACCAGCGGCATTGCCTCGAGCGCATGGCCTGAAGGGATATACAGCCCGTACTGCAGATGATTGACCAGCCGTCCGGGAGCGGCAGGCGCTGAATGGAAGGAGCGCGTCCATGAACCGCTCGCCCACGCCGACGCGCGTGGCCGCACCCGTGACTCGCGGACGGCCGTGAGCGGTGCTTCGCGTTTGGCCGGCGCGCGCATCGCCGCCGCCGCCGACGGCCGAGCCTTGGCCGACGGTTTGTTGACGGCGGGCCGCGTCGTAATACGGCGTGTCGTCTTTTTAGCGTGCTCGGTCTGGATGGCGAGCAGCCGCTTCAGACCGCGCAGCCAGATTTTCGATAGGCTTTTTGCCATCGGTGGGTAGCCTCGCAAAAAGGGGCAGAAACCGCTCGCTAAAGCTGCGAACGATGCATTGTTGTGCAATGCACAATAACACCATTCTCCATGCAATGCTGGAAGCCCGGGACGAAACGTCAGTCCGAAATTCGATCCAGTGACCCGGGCAGTGCCGTCGTCGAACTGCAACGATGCCTGTTCTGCCACGAGCATTTGGCGGACAAATGCGCGCGGCGCAACAAGACCGGCGTGCGACACCCGTCTATACTGGCGGCTTGATTCGTTGATATGTGTAGCCTGCCCGTGTCGGCGATTCGCACCGCTCGCGCGTTGATTTTTCACCAATCCGATTCCACGCGGCCCCGGCCGCATTCCTGCGATGCCCGATTTACCTGTTCATCTGTGGTATTCGATCACCAGCCTTGGCGGCGCCGGCATGACGCTCCCGCTCGCGGTCGCCATCGCGCTGTGGCTGGCGGTCGGCTACCCATGGCGCATGGCCGCGGGCTGGCTGCTGCTGCTCGGCGCGGCGATCGGCGTGGTGACGGTGACCAAGCTGGCATTCCTCGGCTGGGGCGTTGGCATACGGGAGCTGGATTTCACCGGCGTCAGCGGCCACGCGATGCTGTCCACCGCCGTCTATCCGGTCGTCATGTTTCTGATGCTGCTGCCTGCGCGCCCCGCCATCCGTCTGCTCGGCGTGCTGCTCGGGCTGGCCGCGGGCGTGGCGGTGGGTTTGTCGCGGGTCGCGCTGAGCGCGCACTCGCCGTCTGAAGCGGTCACCGGCTGTCTGGTCGGCGCATTGGCTGCGCTGGTGTTCGTGCGCATGGCGTGGAATGCCGCGCCGGGCCGTTTGTCCGCGTTGCCCGTCGCCGTCAGCATGGTGGTCCTCGCGCTGCTGATGCACGGCGTGCACGTGCCGACTCAGCGCTGGGTCACCCACATTGCGCTGAAAGTGTCGGGCCATGACAGGCCGTTCATTCGCGCCAAATGGAGGGCGGTGCGCGATGTCGGCCCGGGCGCCCCACCTTTGTCGCAAACGCTCAATACGCTCGTGCCACTGCACACGGCCGACGTCTGAGACGCCCGCCCGCAGCGTTTTTGCGGCGCTGGGGTGCACCGACGCCTGCACATATCCACTCGCGCCGCTGAGCCCCTGCCAGCGCTCAATCCTTCACGCCGAGTATCACGCTCGAGGCCTTGAACGCCGCCACAGCGCAGGCGCCTTCCACGAGGCCGAGCGCGTCGACGCTTTCATTGGTGACGACCGCGGTGATGACCGCACCACCCCCGAGCACCAATGACACTTCTGCATTCACCGCGCCGCGTTTCACGCTCTGCACGGTGCCGCGCAGCTGGTTGCGCGCCGACAGCCTGAGCGGCGCGCCGCTTTCGTCTTCGACCAGCAGCACGACCCACGACGCCTTGATCAACGCGAACGCTGACGTGCCTACGGCGAGGCCGAGCGCTTCGGTGCTCTCATGCGTGAGCACGGCGACGATCGTCTGACCGCCGGGCAGCGCCAGCACGACTTCGTCGTTGACGGTGCCGCGCGTGATCGCCGACACCGTGCCGTAGAACTGATTGCGCGCGCTCGTCTTCACGCCGATCCGGCCGATCAGGTCCCAATCCGTCGCGAAACCTTCGATCGCCGCGCCCGCGCGTTCGAGAAAGCGCCGATGCTCGCGCTCAACCGCGCGAAACGTCTCGATCAGCTTGACGGCGCGCGGCGTGAGCGTGGTGCCGCCACCGCCTTTGCCGCCCGTCAGGCGCACGACGAGCGGCTCGCCGGCGAGGTTGTTCATGGTGTCGACCGCATCCCACGCGCCTTTGTAGCTCATGCCGACGGCTTTCGCCGCGCGGGTGATCGACCCGGTCTCGCCGATCGCCGCGAGCAGCGCGATTCGTGACGCGCCGCCGAGCGTCTGCGCGCCGGCCTGAAACCAGACGGAGCCGCTGAGTTCGAGGGATTCGCGACGGGGATCGGTGGGCTCAGTGGGCTCGGATGTCATGGCGAAGAACGGTCGAAGGTCCGCGAAAGAACGGCGAATTATTATAGCGATGCGAATCAACGGCTCGAATGTTAGCGGCCGCTGTCATAAAGCGCGGCGGGAAAGCTGCCGATGGGCTGCCCGTCGGCGCTGACGGGCCAGCTTTCCCGCTGAGCGCCAGGTTCCCTCGCCATGAGGTTTGGCGTGAAATTCAGACCGCGTACTGCGCAACCCCATTGCCGAACGACAGACGATATAGCATCAGCGGGTAACGGCCCAAAGCCGATCCAGGCAACGAGTCGGGCGCTCCACAGCAGATCACTATCCGCTGCTCGTCAGGCCTTCGGCCGAGGTCGGGCCAATTGCGCTCACCTGTTCATCCCGCAGAGCGGTCATTCGGACGGGTGGCTCGTTCCGAAACCTGCCAGACAGGCTACAAATGCATTTCGGCCCAAACCGACGGTCGCCGAGCGGATAGCGTGCGGCGGCGGCAGGTCGCTTTGCTGATATTCGCAAACCAGGTGCCGGTGAATGCCAGCTATCGCTATTAATGAATGAGTCTTGCCGAGCCGTTCCGGTCTCTCGGTTTCCTTCAAAGCGGCCACTCAGTGCCGAAAACTCCAGGTCTGGCGCGGCGTGTACTATGTACATTCTCAGACATGGGACGGCTCATGAGGAAAAGCTTACTAACCACGTCAAGCCGCGCCACGCTGGCGACGGAAGTCGTCGGAAGCGGAGACCCGATTGTCTTTTTGCACGCGCGGGTCGCGGACCGCAGGATGTGGGGCCACCAGATGCGCGAAATTGGCGCTAGCCACCAAGCTATTGCCTATGATCGACGCGGATTTGGCGAAACTGTTGCCGAAGCAGAGGACCATTCTGCCGTTGAAGATTTGATCGCCGTTATGGATTCGGTGACAGGCGGATCCCCTGCAATACTCGTGGCCTGTTCTCAAGGCGGAGGCATAGCACTCGACGCAGCTCTTCGATATCCGTCGTACGTTCGCGCTCTCGTTCTTATCGCGCCGAATGTGACAGGTGCGCCGAAAATGACCCATGCAGCGCGGGTTGAGGATTTAGTTGCCCGTTTAGCGGAGGCGGAAGCGGAAGCGGAAGCGGAAGCGGAAGCGGAAGCGGAAGCGGAAGCGAATAATAATATTGAAGAGGCCATCGCGATTCGAACGAGTCTCTGGCTTGATGGTCCGTTTCAACCTGAGGGTCGCGTGACGGGTGAACCTCGCAAGCTGTTTGACAAGATGAACTTCGTTGCTCTCGGTTTGCCGCCGACGGGCACGAACACTGATGCACCGATCGCATACGGGCGGTTGGAAGAAGTAACGGTACCGACGTTGGTGATGTGTGGGGACCTCGACCTTCCCGGTATTCAGGAGCGAAGTCGTTACGTCGCGACTAACGTATCTCGCGCGACGTTTCACCAAATAGCAGGTACCGCCCATTTGCCGAGCCTTGAACGGCCGCAGGAAGTCACGAGCGTGATCGCGGATTTCATCGATCAATGTAAAGAGCAACAATAGCTGAGGTAGCGAAACGCTGACGAGGATATTCCTCCTGTGGATTGGTTGCGCAGCCTTACCCGTGCATTTGTTCATCGATGATAAAGTCTGCGACTCTCATCGCGTCCACCGAGTTGCCGTCCACGTCGGACCACGCACGAATCGCGCGATTGACTTTAGTTAGTGCGGTGACAGCAAGTAGTACGGCGTCGGTCTCGGTGATCTTGCCTTCAAGATCATCTGCCAGGTAATCCGCAACACGTAGAGCCGCGTCGATTAGATTGCTGTCGTCAATCAAGTCAGTCAATACCGCATGAACCATTGCGAGACAAGCATCTTTGCGTGCAAGTGCGATATCTGTCATGAGGCTCTCCAGAGTCGAGCTGACTGGTTAGCGAACTTTGGCGGCCGCGTAGAACAAAGCAAACGCGACTGCGGCCATCACTGCGACGACTACGGCAAAGGCGATATCAGATGAAAGCCGCCACAGCGTTGTGGCGCTATCGGGCACTTTATAGTTCAAAACGGAGCGACTTCCAACGCGCGTCGGCTTCCCCGCACGAAATACTCCATCGCTCGAAGTCGCGTCATGGCCTCCTGAAACTGTTGTCCGCGCCAAGCTGTCCCGCCAACGTGTCCCCCCATCGGAACAACGCGCGAATATCGGCCGAAGCAGACGTTCCAAAAAAAGGCACAGCGGCGGCATGAACACATACACCACGCGTCGGTAAGCGGAATACTGTTGCTGTCGAATCCTGATCGATGGACTAAACCGCTCGCGCGGTAGGGGCTACGGTCTGACACCGGAGGTCAGGGAGAGGCCGGTCACGCGGCTTTATGTTGGCGCATGAGGCAATCCGCCTC
>NZ_CYGX02000038.1 GCF_900019265.1 Paraburkholderia ribeironis | reverse complement strand
GCCTCTCCCTGACCTCCGGTGTCAGACCGTAGCCCCTACCGCGCGAGCGGTTTAGTCCTTCGGCCCTCAACAGACCATCGCCTTGCCCGAAAGCGGCCGTTGAGAGCCTTTCGGGTGACATACTTGGTCGTCCATGACGCGTGCCAGTGCGAACGCGACGGACGGCGCACCGATGAATGCCAACGTCGGGAACACAGGCTCACTCAATAATAAACCGACCGGACGGTAAATCTCATGGTATCTTTGCGCTAAATTTATGCTCTTGCAGGAGACACCAAGCCCATGAGTTCAAGCTACAAAGTAGGCGAAACCATATCGAAAGCAGTCACATTCGATGCGTACTCCGTACGGCAATTTGCGACCCTCGCTGGAGACATGAGTCCTTTGCATCACGACGAGGATTTTGCCAGGTCGACCCGATTTGGCGGATTAATCGTAAGTGGTACGCAGTATTCCGCGATTATGATGGGTATGGTCGCGACATTTCTGACTCAACGCAACGCCGGACTTGGGCTCGAATTCGAATTCCACTTTCGCAAAGCGGTTGCCGTCGGTGACACCGTCTTGATGGAATGGCGCATTGTAACGATAGAACCGAGCCTGAAGCTGAAGGGCGACGTCATATCGCTTGAGGGCCATCTGCTCAACGGAACGAGTGAGGTCTGCGTAGTTGCAAGATCACGAAGCCTGAGCATGCCAAAGGAATCTCTCTTGGCGGGATAGCAGACCGACGAACACGGACAGGAACTTGTCTACAGCGGCCGATTGCCGCCAATTTGGACATCCACATTGAGCGACCGTATATGGACTCCTCCTCGTTGACCGGTCGAACACGACGACAATCATGCGCCGTGCGCTGCGAGCCAGTTGGGTGAGGAGGAGTCCATCCCATTGTTCCTGGTCGCGTGCTGCTGAACGCGTCGCGCTCTTGTCGAGCCGTTTCGGCCAGCCGTCGCATCGCGGCGCGAGCGTCTAATGATGGAGTTCATCGATCACGCGCCGAGTAACCAGGCTGGCGCGAATGTCGGTCTCCGCAGACAACCGTCGGGATCGACGCGAAGAGTTGGCTCGATGCTTGCGGTGTGAATAGGCTCTACGCGTTACGCTGTCCCTGATCGTCCCAATTGTTAGTCCATACACCGGCGATCGCTTCTCGGTACGGACGACCGATTTCGACCTACCCGGTTGAAAAAGCATAGAACCGGGTTCGCCAAATCTGTGGTCCAGACTGCCGATGCATCACTAGTGTTATCCCAACACGTCGCGAACTAATCAGCATCCTAATAAGAGAAGATGCATTGACGCGCAGGTCATCGGCCAAAAGAGCGTCACTGACCGACAGATTGGAGGTATCTTCTTGCCTCTCCAGCACATCCTGTAGATATATCTTTAGGGGTCGTCCCGGGCGTCGACAAAGAGGAAAGCAGGATCGGCCTGATTGGTCGGGCAGACATCGTGCCCTGCACGGTGAAGACCGGCAGGTGCGGCGGCAATCGGACACACCGAAAGTAATCAACTGTACTGAAACTGCAGTCATGTCCCGATACGCAAACAGCAAGAGGCGCCTGGCTCGTATTGGAGCCACGCACATGATGACCAAAGGGATAGGCTCCGTCTGCCGATCGCTAGATGTAATTGGTCCATCATGCTGACGCCACATGCTCGACTGAGTCATCTTTACGATGACAACAATCGTGGCCGCTGAAGTCCCTATTCGTTTGTGCTTAGACCCAATCCGCGAGATGTTCGGCCCAGGTTCGTGAGGCCTGCGCAAGCTTGGCAATGGAGGTAAGGGATGCGAAGCGAAATCAGTCGCAACGAAGTCGACTGGTCCAGTGGAAATGGAACCGCGATGCCCGTCCATTACGTGATAGTCATCTATTACGCAGAGTATCTTGCGAAAATTGCGAAGGTTGCGGGGGCGTTAATGAATACACAACGCGTGCGCACATTGCGCGTGGTCGTCAACAATCCGGCGATTGACGACCGTGTGGTCAAGCAGCACTTTGCGGATCTTGCTGTGCCAGCGTATGTACTACGGCACAACAATACCGGACTGGAGTTCGGCGCGTATCAGTTCGGCCTGGACGACTTGCGGCGCACCGATGCCGATGATCTTCCATGCCTCTTCGCTAATGACACCGTGGGCACTCACTACCCCATCAACAGGATTTACCTCCGTGAGTTCAGCCGCGCAGCGCAAGCGCATCTTGGTTCGAATGCGATTGTCGGCCTCATCGACTCAGCACCGCGGCGTTTGGAACTCTATGGTCAGCAGGCTAGCCGTTGGGTTCGATCGAATTTGTTTGTGATGGACAAGCACGCACTGGAAAGTATAAACAACCAGATTTACGTCGCGCCACTGGATTCTTTCATCAACGAAAGCCCGAGAGAGGATGACTTCTTTTCCGCGAGCATTGGGCCGTCACTGCGGTCCCATATCTCCCATTGGCTGTTCTCTGGTTCGTCGGACACCTGGTATAAGTCTGAGCCGCTATCGCTCGATAACCACCTGAGGATGGCCAGGAAAGCACGGTCTATCTTGCAAGAGCTTTTTCTTAGCATGCGCCTGGAAGGCGCTGAGACTGCACTCGTCCAGCCACAGCTCAGCAAGGTCGAAAGAGTGCTGGTGAATCTTGGTTGTGCGGCGGTCTAACAAAGCAAGCCATGACGACGAGAAAGGTAATTGCCTCACTCTACTCTGTTCAATTGCTGAACTATGCGGTGCCCGTCGTGGTTTTGCCGTACTTGTCGCGCGTTCTCGGACCGGCGGGGTTCGGTGTAGTCGGGTATGCCCAAACTGTCGCGCAAATTTTGTTGATCTTCGTCGACTTCGGCTTCGACCTCACAAGTGCTCGCAAGGTCGCTCTTCATTCCGACCAACCCGAGGTCTTGAATAAGATCTACTGGACAACGATGAGCGCAAAGTCGCTGCTCGCCATGATCTGCTGCATGGGACTGGCCGCTCTCGCATTCCTCGGCCCTGACAGTGGGACGAATCGGGTTGCAATGCTGCTCGGCATGCTGATTATCTGGGGAAGCGTGCTTACTCCGACATGGTTTTATCAGGGCATTCAGCGCATGCCGATGCTCGCGCTGTCGATGTTGCTGGTCCGCGGAGTACTGTTGATTCCGCTTTTCATTTTTGTCAGGACGGCAGCCGACGTGGCTGTTGCGGCCGCATTGCAGTTCTCGCCGGCAGTAGTGGCGGGGCTTGTCTTGACGGCATGGCTATTCCGGACGCGCCGGGTATCGTTCGGGTGCACGGTCAAGCTACGCGACGTCTTGCGCGACATGAAAGACGCGTATCACATCTTTGTAAGTTCGGCACTAACGTCGGTTTATATGTACGCGAACGTCGTGTTCTTGCGAGCGATAGCAGGCAACGCCGATGTCGGATACTACGTGGCTGCCGAGAAATTGACGACGCCGCTTCGCCAGCTATCCGTTCCGTTGATCCAAAGCTTTTTCCCAAAGATGTGCCAGTTATATGCGAACGGTGATGTCCATGCGGTTGGTCGGGTCTTGCGCCGCATCGTGGCAGTCTTCACTATTGCGGGCGCACTCCTCTTTGTCGGCTTTCAGGTGTTGGGCAAGTGGTTTGTTACACGCTTTTTTGGGGACGGGTTCACGAAGACATACCATATCCTGCAGGTGATGATCCTGGTGCCAGCCATCATCTGCGTCGCCGCGGCGGTGGTGCAGTTGTGCATCGTCGCGTCAGGTAATCAGAACGTCTTGAAGCGCATCTATGTGGTTGGGGCGCTTTTCCATCTTTGTCAGATGCCGCTGGCGATCTACTTTTGGGGCAGCGTTGGTGCCGCATACTCGGTGGCCGCAACAGAGCTATTCATGAGCGTGATCGCCTGCTTCAAGGCCGCAAAGATCAACGCACAGCTGTTAGCAAGCGGCCAGTCGAAAGACCTGGCCGAGACGCTCAGACGGGCACAATGACGTGACCAGCTCGCCGCCCACTGCGGCGGAACCCCGAGATTGTAAGTGGCGGATACCGCCACAACAATGTCTGAACACCCCTTGCCACCTATGTTGAGATGGGCCAATACCGGCCGGTAAAAAAACCGCAGCAGGCGGCGTTCAGACCGATACCGCACGAGGGCAAAGCGCATGTCAGGCTCATATCTCAATACCATGGCGCAAAAAGCGGCGCTCATCAGCCGAAGTCATCAACCGCCTTTTGCCCGGTCGTTTCATGCATAAATTTCATATGATTGAGAGCCAAAAATGCACCCGACAGCAGTTAGCAATTGCAAGAGTTTTTTTGAGGCGTATGCAAGCTCATTTTCGTCACAACCGAAAGCAAGAGTCATTGAGATAGGCTCGCAAGACGTGAACGGCAACCTGAGAAGCACAATTCCGTCTGATTTCGAATACGTCGGCGTCGACTTTATTGAAGGCAAGAACGTTGACATCGTTTTGGAAGACCCATATAAACTGCCATTTGAAAACAACTCAGTTGACATCGTCTTGTCAAGCTCCTGCTTTGAGCACTCAGAAATGTTCTGGCTCGTCTTCCTGGAAATAATGCGAGTTTTGAAGCCAAAAGGCCTTTTTTATTTGAACGTCCCATCAAACGGTTGGTTCCATCGACACCCGGTAGACTGCTGGAGATTTTATCCGGACAGCGGAAGGGCTCTGGTTTCCTGGGCGAAGAGAAACTCGATCAACGCTGCGCTGCTGGAATCCTACACAAGCCTGCAGGCAAAGGATGTCTGGAATGACTTTGTCGCCGTATTTCTGAAGGACGAAAAATACGTACCCGGGTTTCCATCAAGAATATTGAACCACAAACGCGATATAACCAATGGCCTTATTTATGGCAGCAATGATTTTATAAGCAAGTCGGATGCGACAGAGGATCAAAAAGGGCTTTCTATTATTCACAGGAAAAGGATACATCGAAGAAGACTTGAAGCGTAGCCAAAGTTCCAATGCCTGGCTAGCACACTCTCCAGAAGGCCCGCAATCGACGGTTTTCGAGCGAACTCGAATCGTTTGAACACGCCTCGCCGTAACAGGAAGTCCTTTATCGAACGCTGCAGCGAAGTTTATTCAACCGTCGTTACGGACTGCAGACGAATTGAACTGCATTTGCGAGTGACCACTCCTGGCTGGTGTCGACAAACGAGTTTTGGCTCATGCGGACTCGAAAGAACCGGTCGAGCCTCTCGCTCTCAGCCATCCATTGACTGCCACGCAACGGACATTCGAGAAAGCGGCGCAGTGACCTGAACCATCACCATTGCAATGCGGCGCCGCTGCATCGTAAGCGCTTATGACACCACTTCGCCGTACACCACAAACGACGCTCTCGAATCAGACCGGGCTGTGTTAGATTAAGATGAGTAACGACCCGCTACGAAAAATAAAAATGAAAACTTTAATTCGATTTAACAATGGTTTTCCGATTGCATGCGTGAGCGCATTTTTCTTCCTTGCGGCATGCGCCCCGGTTGCAAACAACGCAGCGCACGCGTCCGGCCAACCTGAAACTTCGACATTTGCCGACGCGCTCACTCCGCCAGGCGGCGTGCCTTGCCGCTTCAAACGACCGCCTTACACCGCGCTGCAACGTCAGTTGGGAATAAGCGGCAGTGTCCACGTCACTTATGTGGTCAACGCCGTCGGTCGGATCGATCTTGCCATCGTCGACAAAAGCAGCGGTAACCAGGAACTTGACAATGCAGCGCGTGATTCCGTCGCGCAGGGGAGCTGCGCGCCGTACGTCGTGGATGGCGTTGCACACCGGGTTGTGCAAAACACGACCATCACCTTCGGACCCGCGCTAACGGTTAAACCGGCGAGTCGGACCGATGGCCCAATGGCCGTCGACTCAGCATCCGCGATAAAGCCGGGTAACGCGTCACCGGGTCACACGTCACAACAGGCAGCGCTCGCCAATCCGCTCAATCCGCTCAATCCGGCCAATCGGGTCAATCGGGCAACACCGGCAACCAGCGCATCATCGGCAGCCACAGGGCTCCCCGCGTCGTCGATCGCATCGCCGCTGCCGCTGGAGCAGGCGATCCAGGCGGCCATGCTGCAAAGAATGGGGATCGCACCAGATTCGGCCAGGGCAGCCCAGATCAAACGCTGGAGCGCACGCATAAAAGACGATCCCGATATCAGCCGCCTCCTTGGCAACGGACCGAATCACGCCAGCGTCTTTTCTCTTAGCCCGCAAGTGCGTGCGCAGTTCTTCGCTGATGCCGTGTTGCGGCTGTCACCGGAGGATCGCAGCAAGCTCCTGGAGCTAATGTCGAAAGCGCTGGACAACGCGCCGCCGGACTGCGGGGGACTCAAAGACTCGGGTCTGGTGATTTCACGCTACATGCCGATGGCAAAGATGTCTGATACGGATTTCGACTCCTATTTTGGCGTCACTTTCGCGATGCTCAAGCAATCGGCGGTGCAAGCTCCCGTCGCTCGCGTGACCGAGGAACAACGTGCCGAAGCTATGCATGCCGTCATGAACACGCTCAAAGACATGCTGAAGAGCGACGCCGAAGGCACGCGCGATATCGCTGCCGCGGTGGTCGATCCGACAGGCGTTTCGGCCGAAGTCTGGTGCAAGAACGCGCGCCTTTATAACCGCGCTTTGCTGGCTACACCGCAGCCCTTGCGCGATTGGTCTCTAGTGGCCGCCGACACCGATGCGAAAGCCAGGCTCAATTCGTTGGGCAAATTGGTGCCGGGAGTCGCGCTGCCGAGCGCCCGCTCGCAAGACTAGACCGAGGCGGTGTGCCGCGCTCGCTGTGACCGGAGTGGAAGCCGCCCGCGGCGGCGACGCCGACGAGACCGTGGGCGCTGGCTGGACCGCAGTGCGGAGTGCGCTCCACACGCACGGCGAAACGCTTAGTAGATCTAAGGTCATCGATACGCGAGAAAAATACCTCATGCATACCGTCGCTGGCCTCATATAACCGCTTTCTGAGCTGCTCCTTGTACGCGCCGATGCGCTCGGGCGAGACCTGGCAGAATGCCTGCGCGAATTGATTGGGCACGCTCGCCCGCCGTCTGCGCGCTGGCGTTCGCGGCGTCCTCGCTCGCCACGGCCGACACCGGCACCGCCGTGGCCAGCACGAGCACGGACGCTGCCGCGAAAATCACTCGATAGCAGTACTGCCGGTCCTTCATCATCGCCTCCAGACTCTTCGCCACAGCGCCCAGGGATTCCCCCTGGCCTTCGCGACATTCCCGCCGCTTCACGCCGATGTGTCCTGATTGGACTGCAGGATGGCGTTTTCGCGCGCTATCCTATGTAGTGTGGTGATCATCCGCGGTGTTACGCTCGCCAAAGCAGCCTTCGCGACAACGACCCGCCGCTCAGCGGCAGAATCGACAACCAACTGACCACGCCGCGAAGTGCAATGGCCAATGAAAAATGCGAAACGAAACGGCGAAACATCGCTGCGGGAGCAACTGCGATGGAACTTAGAACATATACCGTACTGACGCTGATGGTGTTTAGCACTGCCGCCTTCGCGTGGCAGCCGCTCACCTATCCAATCCAGAGTCAAAGCCCCTATCGGCGCGGCGTCGATACCGCGTTGTGCTTCGCGGAGGCGAGCCACAAGACCAAGGTCGACATCCGGCGCGAACCGCAGATTCCGCCGCGCACGCCGCCTGCCAGCAAAAGCTCGTCAACCGGTGTGCCGTCGCGACCGCCATTGCCGTCCAGCACCTTCTCGGCCGCACCGATGAGCGCGAGCATGCCGTCCGCCGCGACCGCGCCGGGCGCCAGCGCGCCGGTGGCGACCGCGGCGACGGCCGCTGCGCCGGCGAAAACGGCGAGCGAGGCCACGACGGGTAGCGCCACGACGGCCACGACAGCCGCGTCGGCGACTAGCGCGGACCTCGGCGCATCGAATCCGCAGGCCGCCGGTTCACTGGAGGCGAACGCCGCATCCGGCGTGAAGCTGCCACCGCTGCCGGCACCCGAGCCACCCATGACACGGTATTGGGCCGCGTATGGCGCGTGCATGCAGGCGCGGGGTTACGTCGTCGTGCAGTAACCACCGCTTGCAAGCGTCGTTGCCGTACCGGTCCCTTTTTGACTGTGGCGCCGGCACCCGACGCCCGTTAGCGATACGTCCATGCACAGCGAGACCCGTTCCGACCAGCCGGATTTCCTACGCTGCCGCCATTGCGGCGTGCCGCTTGCGAGCCGCTTTTCGCCTTGTCCTTCATGTCATGCGCGCCCGGTCGGCACGTTCGGCGCGCACGCCATCCGACCACCGGCGCTGAACGCGCCATGCGATGCTCCGCAAGCGATGCCCGCCACCCTATGGCCGGTGCGCAGGAGCTGGAGGCCGACGTCGCGCGCACTGGTCAATCGCTACGAGGTGATCGAAGAGTGCGTGGCCCGGCCGAGCCTTTATCAGCGGCTGCGCCAACCGATCGCGTTGGCCGCTTCCATGCTGCTGGCGACGTCCGCCGTCTATCTGGGCTTCATTTATCGCCACGATGTGCGCGTCGGTACACCGATCGCGGTATCCGGCAAGGTGCAGATGCAGCAAGCAAAGCCCTCCATGGCCGCTTCGCAAAAGCCGGCCAGGGCTGCAACGCCGCAGCCGTCGGCTGAGCTCGCGCTGCGCCCGGCGCCCTTGCGTTCACCGTTGGGCACGTTGCCCGCTGCCGCACCGACTATCTCAACCAATGCTGCGTTGCCGGCGCGGCGTCGCGCCACGCCGCCGGCAACGCCCGGTGCAATGAGCGCGTCCGCCAGTGTGCCAGCCGACCCGGCCGATAAACTGCGCGCGGATCTGTCGAGACATCTGAATGCCGCGCGTGCGAATCTGCAACGGAACAATCTGTCGGCAACCAGGACGCGTCTCGCCGCGGCCATCGCGGTCCAGCCGGACAACCGCGACGCGCAGCACATGCGCTCGGCGCTGAGCACGCGCGAACAGGAGCGCGACGCGCTACTGAGCCTGGCGCGCGGCTGCAGCTATGTCGCGCATTGGGCGTGCGTCTCGCGCAACGCCAGCGACGCGCTGCAGGTCGATGCGAGCAGCAAGGAAGCGCAGCGACTCGTGACGCTCGCGATGCAGGCGTCAGAACTGCAGCAGGTCGCGCCGCCCGTCGAAGTGCAGCGGGTTACGCCGCCTGTCGAACAGGCGTCCGATGCGCGCAACCTGATGACCCATCATTGACAGCCGGTCGACGACCATCGGCTACCAGCGCACGCGCTGGACGCTAACGCGCCGCAATCGCAAGACTCACCTGGCGCGCGATCGCGCGGTAACGGGCGGCGGTATCCGTGAGCGTCAAGCCCGCCAGCGAGCGTTGCGCGCGCGCCTGACCGAGCGCGACGACAACCGCATCGGCATAGCTCTGCACGTTGTCGGTATCGACTAGCTGAACGCCTGGAAAACCGTTCGCAAACGCAAATGCGGGGATCTTGCTCGCCACGATCGGCACACCCGAGGCCAGCGCCTCGAGAAAAGCCACGCTGTGCGCCTCGGACTGCGACGGCATGACGAATACATTCGACTCCGACAGCACCGTCGCCACATCGGAACGCGGGCCGGCCACCTCGACGCGCTCCGCGATGCCCAATTCTTTCGCGAGCGCGATGACCGCGCGCTGATAGTCGGGATCTTCCACCACGCCATACAGCACGAGACGCGCATCGCTCACTTGCTTGAGCACTTCGCCGAAAGCGCGCACCGTCAGCAGTTGATTCTTCACCGCTGCGTAGCGGCCAATCTGCGCGACCTGCGGAGCGGCGCCGTTGCGCCCCGTGCCCTCGGTGAACGTGAACCGCGCGAGGTCGACGCCGTTGGGCACCACGGTCATCGAAGGATGCGGGCCGATCGCCTGCACATAGTCCGTCACGCCTTGCTGCGACACGCTTATCACCACTCTCGCGCGGCCCGACAGGATGTGTTCGACGCGCCGGAACAGGGGCCGCTCGAAATCGTTGGTGGCCGAATGCATCACGTACACGACCGGCACGCGCAGCGGCAACGCACGCGCGTAAAACGACGGAATGGTGGCATGCGCGAAGATCACGGTCGGACGAAAGCGCCGCACCGCGACAAACAGATTCCACAGCTTGAGAGCCGCGCGGTGGCGCCGCTGCGGAAACCAGCACTGCACGCCATGGCTTTCCAGCTCCTGCTGCACCGGCATGAAGTCCGCATGCGCGGGCAGCAGCGACGCGACGCAGACCGGCATGCCTTCCGCGCGTTGATCGAGCGCGAGATCCCTCGCGAGAACCTCCGCGCCCGACAACCGTGGGGCAAGGACCAGATGTAAAACCCGCATTATTGCGTCCTTGCAGTCAGCGTCCTGAACAGCATCCACGCCGCGGCGCAGCCGAGGCCAAGCGTCATCGACCACGCGATGCCCGTCACGCCCCACCAGTGCACCCCGAGCGGCGCACTGACGAGCAGCACGACGACCTGAATCGCCGACGCATGCACGGTCGCCTTCGCATCGCCTACGGCGCGCAGATAAGCGACCAGTACCGCGATCAGCGCGCCGATCGCCATATTGATCACCAGAATCCGGAACAACGGCACGGCGGGCAACCATGCCGGTCCGAGGACGAACGAGAACAGCGGCTCGGCGATCAGTCTCAGCGCCTCGACGAAGGCGGCCAGTCCGATCCCGACCAGCAGCAGATAGATCTTGATGATCCGCGCGGCCGCCTGCGGACTTCTGCGATGATGCGCGGCAAAGGTGGGGAACAGATATTGCGACATCGCGATCGCGGCGTCGGCGAGCAACATCTGCGCAAGCCGCGACGACATCTGATAGCTGCCCAGTTGGGTGGGGCCGAGCAGCTTGCCGACCACCACCTTGTCGAACTGGTTCAGCAACAGGTTGATCACGCTGCTAGCCCAGATCCACCGGCTAAAGCCGATGTAATGACCAATGCCCGACCACACCGGGCGGATCGGCGGACGCGGGTTCATGGTCGTCCAGGTCAGCACGCTCTTCAGGCTTTCACCGGCCACGAGCCCGATCAGCACCGACACCGCGCCGGCGCCGAAAAACGCGAGCGCGAGTCCGACCGAACAATCGACGAAGGCCGCCGCGACTTCCACGCCGGCGATATGCTGGAAGCGCCGCTCGCGCTGCACCACGTAATAGGTAGGCGACGCCAGCCCACGCAGCAGCGGCAACAGCGCGGCGAGCTGGATCAGCACCAGCGAACCGTCGAGATGGAACTGGCTGCCCAGCACCGGCGCCAGCGCGACCAACAGCAGCGAAATGAGCACGCCGCGCGAGGTCAGCGTGGTCCAGACCGCGCCCAGCTGCGTGCGTGTCGGCGCATGCTCGCCTTGAATGACCGCTTGCGCGAGACCGGTGTCGGACAGCGCTTCCGCGATCGCCACCGCGAGCAGCGCCACGCTCACGCTGCCGATCGCCGCCGGCCCCAGCATCCGGCCGATCAAAAGAAACTTGATAGCGACGAGTCCGCGCACAGCAAACTGCTGCAGCAGCACCCAGGTCGCAGCACTTGCGCCGAAGCTGCCCGCTATCGAGAACGCCGGAAGCCTGATCGCCCGCAAGCTGAATCTCCGTCGAGTCGCAACGCCGTTCAGTCGGTCATCCCGCAGCGCATTAAACGATCGCTGCAAACGCCGCCGGCGCGTAATTGATTAGTTGCACCAGCAAGCTGGCGAAGTGCCTGACTGCACTTCAGGTACGACCTTACCGCGAGAGAATCGGCGACAACCGCCATCAGCTAGGCCGGTTCAGCCGAAGCCCCGGCGCACCAGTACGTTGCCACACAAAGGCGCTCAAATAGGTCATTCTCCATACGTCTGCAATGCTAACGTTGTTGCTGGCGCCGCCGGACCGTCGGCGCCGATGTCCTTTCTTTGCAACGCACATGACTACAGACGCACCACAAGCCGACTACGTCCTGATCGTGGAACCGAATCTCACCGGCCATCGCTGGCGTTATGTCGAGTGGACCATGCAGGCCTGCGCGGATGCGGGCTATCCGTGCCTCTTCGTGACCGAGTGCGCCAACGAGGATCACCGGCTCCCCCGGCAGATCGCCGCCGCCAACCGGCCCGACCAGCAGATCGCCTTCGTCGATCCCGACGAGCCGTCGTCACGGCGCCTCGCCGGCAACGATCAGTACACACGCTTTCACCGCTATTTCAAACGCGCGCATACGATCATCAGCCGCACGCAATCGATTCGTCTGGTAGTCGTACCGTACGCCGATTATTTCCTCTATGCGCTGCCGTTTCTCGGTTCGCCGTTCGGCGCGACACCGTGGATCGGCATCACGATGCGTTCGACGTTTCATCATCACGAGGTCGGCATCAAGGCGCCCGATCGGCCGTTCGTGAATGCGCTCAAGGCGCAGCTGTTCAAGCGCGCGATCCGCACCGCCGGACTGCGCACGCTGCTGACGATCGACCCCACGTTGCCGGAATGGGCGGCTCGCCACGCGTCGAAGCGCAGTGCCGCTGTTGGCTACGTGGCCGATCCTTTTCCTGACGAGCACGCCGAGAACCCCGTGCTGGCCCGCCAGCGTCTCGGCCTCGCGCCCGACGCGCGCTATCTGCTCGTCTATGGCGCAATCACGGAACGCAAAGGGATTTACGAACTGGTCGATGCGTTGACGCGTCTCGAACATGCGCCCACGCTGATCGTCGCAGGCGAGCAGGATGCCGGCACGCGCCATTTCATGCGCCATCATGTGCGCAGCCTCAAGCCCGCGCCGCTGGTGCTCGACGCGTTCATTTCCACCGACCTCGAACGCGACCTGTTCTCCGCCTGCGACGCAGTCTGGCTTGGCTACAAGGGGCATTACGGCATGAGCGGCGTGCTCGTGCAGGCCTACCGGTTCGGCAAGCCCGTGATCGCGACGGAAGATGGATTGATCGGCTGGTTCAGCCGGCGCTGCGAGCTCGGTCCGATTCTGGGTGACCTGAGCTGCGCGTCGATCGGCAACGCGATCACCGAAACCATGACGAGTTGGCCGCACGCGCCCGACACCGTGCCGGCCGCACGCGAGGAACTGCTGTCGCGACATACGCTCGGGCAGTTCAAGCAGACCTTGTTACAGCAGATGGCCTGAGCCGGCTTCGGAACGGGCCGGCCGGGCGGCTTCACCGACAGCCGGCCACGCACTGCCCGTGAGTGTTGAGGGCGACTGCCCACCAGCGGGCGCTTCTTCGTGCACGAAGCTGCTGCGCTTTTCCGGGAACAGCGTGTTGCGCATCAGCAGGAACGGATACTCGATCGCACGCGTGGTCACATAGCCGAGCCCGATCGCGAGCGCGGACTGCGCAGCCAATGCCATGATCCAGATCAGGCTCGGCGCGAGACCGAGCGCGCTCGCCTTGTGAATGAGCATGTCGCCGGGTACGAGAGCAACCGAATGCCAAAGATAAATACCGTACGAATAGAGACCGATCCACGCGACCCCGCGATAGATCCACGTCGAGCGCAGCGAGCCGGAATACTCGAGCACCAGCACGATGAACGCGGCAAAGCCGATCGCCTGCACCGTGTAGCCAATGCTTTGGTCGAGCGCGAGATGCGGGATCGCAAACGCGAGCCACGCGCATAGCACGGCGACGCCGGCGAGCAGCAGCCATTTTCGTCTGGCGAGCTGATGGTAGACGCCTGGCTTCAGCCAGTAGAGCGTCGCCAGAATCACGCCGTACAGCAAGCTGTCGAGGCGGTATTGCGTGTAGGCGAAGGTCCCTTCCAGATCGCCATTCGCGACCGCGAAGCAGCGCGCCGTGAGCACCACCAGACAGATGCTGGTCAGCACACTGACGATCGTCCACGCGCCGAGTCGCAAGCGCGCGAATAGCAACAGCAGCGCCGGCAGCACCAGATAGAAATGTTCTTCGACCGCGAGGCTCCAGGTCTGCGTGATCGACGTGCCCAGATAGTTCTGCAGATGGGTCAGGTTCTGGACCAGGAAGGTATTCCACGGATGACGGCCGGCCAGCACATGAAACGCGATCAGCACGTAATACGCAGGCCAGATGCGGAAGATCCGCCGGATGATGAAGCGCCGGGCATCGACGTGACCCGTTTCGGCGTACTGCCGAAGCAGCAGTCCACCCACGAGGAAGCCGCTCAGCGTGAAGAACAGGTTGACGCCTTCGCGGCCAAAATTCTTCAGCGGGTATTCGATAGTCTCGATCAGCAAGTTGCCGGTATGGACAAGATGAAAGTGATAGCCCATCACCATCATAATTGCGATGCCGCGAACGAAATCGAGCTCAATTGCCCGTGCGCCCATTTTTTTTGGAGGCCCCGACCCGCGAAACGATTTCATGTTGTTCTCTCCAATCACCTAGCCGGGCCAATGCCCCTTTTTACATCTTCACTGGCGGCACACCGGCATGTGCGCCAACCTAGAGGCATTAACCGACAACATACTCCAGTGTGCGCGTATCTTGCAGTGGGCGCCCTTGCCGCGGTCGCCAGAACCCAGGCGATCAGCGACGAATGTGGTCGGGGTAACTAACAACCAGGGAGATTCCCTCACAATGAACCCGTGCGAGACCGTCCGCCACAGACCGACGGCGAAAACGAAGGCGGGGGAGGGAATCAACAATGCGCCATCAGTATGCGACGCCCTGGATATGGATTTTTCTGTTACCGCTTGCGCTGGACTATAAGGCAACCGATGCGAACACGGGCCACCTGGCGCAATTCGTGTTCGTCGCGCCCGCAATGGCCGCGGGCCTCGCGCTGCTGCTGATCGCGCCACGCTTTCACGAACGCTCGCGGCTGCAATCGGTCGTCACCATCAGCATGCTGCTATGCGTGTTCGGCAGCATCGTCGCGCAACTGGTGCAGGATAACGACGTCGGCAACTATCTGCGCACCGTGCTGCCATTCGTGCTGTTCATGCTGGGCTATTTTGTGGCGTGTCGCCCATGGAGCGAATACCGGATCTCGCAGTTCGAAAAGGCGCTGTTCGTCGCCAACGTGATCAGTCTGGTGTTCACCCTCGTCTACGGCATGGCGACGGGCGGCGCCCTCGAGAACGTGCGCTACCGGATCATCTCCGTGACGCTGCTCGGATTGCAAGGCGTGCTGCTGCACGAATTCGTCGTGGCGCGGCGTTACTCGTTCTTCTCTATCGCGGTTTTCGTGGTCACCATGTTCGTCGCATTGCTGAGCGTGACGCGCAGTCTGCTGGTCGGCACCGTGCTGCTGTTCCTGCTCGCCATGGCGCTGAGCGCGCCGTCGATGCGCCATGTCTGGCGCGCGCTGAACCGCAGCCTGCTGATCGGCGCGGTGCTGGCGGGGATGGCCGGCATCGCGGCATTGAGCTTTCCGGAAGTGGCGGAGCACTGGACGCAGCGCATCTTCGCGTCAGAAGAAACCGTGTCCGGCAAGGACCCGACCACGATCACGCGTCTCGCGGAAATGCGCGATCAGTACGACCAGGTGACGAAGTCGGCGGACACGCTGTTGTTCGGCGAAGGCTATGGCCACTACTATCGCTACTCGCCGGTTTATCTGCCGGATCTCGCCGGCCAGTTCAGCGAGAAAGACTTCTATGCGATCAACGAATGGGCCGCGGGCCACAACTTCTGGGTCTATCAACTCTTCGCGGGCGGCCTGCTGTTCGGCATCGGCATGCCGCTCGCGACGCTGGCGGCGCTGGCCATCTGTTTCTTCTCGTATCGCTACTGGCGCTCAGCCGTGCCCGACGCGCCCCTGCTGCCAGTGCTGGGGCGCGCCATCATGCTGTTCGCCGCGTTGCCGGCCACCTCGATCGGCGGCAATCCGCTCGGTCCGCGTTTCTCGGGCCTGGTCTTCGGCGTCGCGCTCGGCTTGATGATCGCGACTCACGCGCGCCTGCAACGTGCGCTGCCGAGGCGCGCGATGCGCCGCCCGCGGCCACCGCATCGACCGCCGGTTGCGGCGCCCGCGCCCGAGTTACCCGACGAGTTGCCCGACGAATTACCGGAATTACCCGGCAGGATTCAGCCCGGCACGGGCCGCGCCGACCTTGCAGCCGCGCTCGGCATGTCGCGTGCGGGCTCCGCCGCGGCCCCGCCCAACCAGTTCGGCGCGCTCGTGCCACGGAATGCGCCAACACCACATCCCCACCACCCGGATATCACCCGATGAAAATCCTGCATCTGCTTCCCAGTGTCGATCCTCGCAGCGGCGGCCCGGTTGAAGGGGTACGCCGCAGCGGCAGAGCCATGCAGAAGGCCGGACACGACATCGAGGTGGCGACGTGCGACGATCCCGGCGATAGCTACCTCGAGACCTTTCCATTTCCGGTCCACGCATTGGGCCCGGGCCGCGGCCGTTACGGCTACTGCAGGCGGTTCGTACCATGGCTCGCCGCCAACGCGAAACGCTTCGACACGGTCATCGTGCATGGCTTGTGGCAATACCATGGCTTGGCAGCATGGCGGGCCTTGCACGACAGCGGCGTGCCGTACTACGTCTACGTGCACGGCATGCTCGACCCGTGGTTCAAGCAAGCCTATCCGCTCAAGCATGTGAAGAAATGGCTGTACTGGCCATGGGCCGAATATCGCGTGCTGCGCGACGCCCGCGCCGTCATCTTCACGACCGAGGAAGAACGCACACGTGCGCGTGAATCGTTCTCGCTGTACCGCGCCAACGAACGGATCGTGCCGTTCGGCACGACGGTGCCGCCGCTCGATCCGGCGGCGGTGCGCGAGGCGTTCCTGCACGCGATCCCCGGCTTGCGCGGCAAACGCATCGTGCTGTTTCTCGGCCGCATCCACGCAAAGAAAGGCTGCGATCTCCTGATCGACGCGTTCGCACGCGTCGCCAGTCGCGATCCGGCGTTGCATCTCGTGATCGCCGGTCCGGACGAAACCAGCTGGGTCCCGACGCTGCGCGCCCAGGCCCAGGCGGCCGGCATCGCGCAGCGCCTGAGCTTGCCGGGCATGTTGCAGGGAGACCTCAAGTGGGGCGCGTTTCATGCGAGCGACGTCTTCGTTTTGCCCTCGCATCAGGAGAATTTCGGCGTGGCGGTTGCCGAGGCGCTCGGTTGCGGACTGCCGGCGCTGATTTCCAACAAGGTCAACGTATGGCGCGAGATCGACGCGGACGGCGCTGGACTGGTGGCCGCCGACACCGTGGACGGCACCGAACGGAATCTGCTGCGCTGGATCGAACTCGCCCCCGAGGCACGCAAAGCGATGCGCGCGCAAGCCATCCGCACCTTCAATTCGCGCTTCCGGATCGACACCATGGTGAGTGCGCTGACCGCGCTGCTGGACACGCATGGCGCTTCCACAGGCGCACGCGAACAGCCGCTAACGGCGCTGCGCGAAGCCGCGCAGCAAACCCGTTAGTTTTCGTCGGCTCGCATTCCTGCCGTTTCACCGGACCTGCGGGCCGATCCCTCGCGCCGCGATCGGCAGCGTCTCGACCTGGGACGGCGCATCAAGCGACGCGGCCGGGCTGTTGGCGGTGTCGATCCCGGTCCTCGCGATCACGTCCGGCGTATCGAGCCGCCGCACCAGATGACCGGCCAGACGCAATGCCAGCGCGGCAATCGTGATGGTCGGGAAATTGGCGCCAACGGTCGGAAACACTGAACTGCCGCCCACATACAGATTGCTGATCCCGTGCACCTTGCAATCGCGGTCGACCACGCCCTCGCGCGGCGAATCGTGCATACGCGTGGTGCCCATGTGATGCCACGTGCCCTCGAGCTTCGCCGGCCATGGCCGGCCTTCGAGCGGCGCGTCGAGCTTGACGTCCGCGATATTGGCCATCTGCAACTCCTGCGCGAGCAGCATGAAGGTTTTGTCGAAGGTGCGTTTCACCTGCTCGCCGAGGCGCCACTCCACCTTGACGCGCGGCATGCCGAAGCGGTCGCGCTTGTCGGCTGACAAGCTCACGCGGCTCTCGGGATCGGGCACTGCTTCGACGATGGCCTGCAGCGTCACGTCGGTGATCAGCGACGGCCATTGCAACAGCCGCGCGAGGCCGTATCCCACGGTGTGCAGCGGGTGCGCGATCATCGTCGCAATGTCCGTCTGCAGGCGGCGGCCCGGCTGGTCCTTCTTCATCAGCGCTTCTTTGCAGTGAATCAGCGCCTCGGAAGCCGCGCTGCTTTCGCCGTACCATTTCGAGTAGAGCCACACGCGTGAATTCAACAGCTTGTCGCGCTCCATCCATTCCCGCTTCGGCGCGAACTGGGAGGAGATCTTCGTGCCGTGTGCCGACACTGCGGCGTTCTGGTAGTGATACTTGATGTCGTACAGCTTGTTGCGCGCGATGCCCGCACGAAAACGCACCTTGCCCGACATCATGCGCGGATGATCCATGAAGTAGCGGCCAACCAGATCGTTCGCATTGCCGAGCCCCGTGGCCTGAACACGGTTCGATGCAAGCAGCAGACGCGCATTCTCGATGCCGCCGGTGGCCAGCACGAAGATCCGCGCTTGCACCGAGATCCGTCGGCCGCTGATCGTGCCCGCTCGCACACGGGTGATCGTCGTGCCCTGCGCGTCGGCGTCGATGCTGAGCACGTTCGCGTACAGGAATACGCGCACCCCGTTCGAGTTCGCCAGCTCCCTGCGATACGCCTTGCCAAAGCGCACCGGCGGGCTGAACTGCGCAACGGTGTCGCGCATGTCACCGGTGCCGAGCGGCATGCGATGCACGTCATGGCGGCCGATCTCGCGCTCCCAGTAAGCAGGGTCGAAGTTGCGCGGACCGAGCTTCAACAGCGCGTGGGTGCGCGCGTAGTACGGCGCCAGTTCGTCGAGGCCGAATGGCCAGCCGCTGTGCGCGATCCAGTCGCGCTTCTCGAAGTCCCAGGGATCGAGCGGCCGGCACCAGCCGCCCCAGCAGTTGCTGCTGCCGCCCAGGAAGCGGCTGCGCGAGCCGTCCGCGAAGGTATAAGGCAAGCCCACGTTCTCGCCGCGATAGAGGTCGCGGGTTTCGTCGTCGGGGCGCAAGCCACCGCTCTCGAGCATGCAGGTTTCCACGCCTGCGCGTGACAATTCCAGCGCCAGCGTGATGCCAGCGACGCCTCCCCCGATGATGCAGACCGTCGTTTCAATAACCGTGTTTTGTTCAATGCTTCTAGTATCGATGAACATCCGCTGCTCCCCATCTTCGACATGCATTCACGGGTGCGCCACTGACCTCGCCGGCAGGCTCCAGCCGCTCTGGCAGATGACATTTACGCTGCGCCGCGAGACTTGATCGGCCAGGTCGTCGGCTTCGACTGACCGGCATCGGTCCGTTCACGGCGCCCACCGAGCTTCCGGTGAACCGGTTGTGGCCTCCGCAGCGGATGCCCGCTGTGGTTCTCTTTCTGTTGCTCTTGGGACGGTAAAACGCTTCCGTATGAAGCGGCACGGATTTCCCCCATATACGCCTTCCGCTTCCAGCGAGCGATGCACGACCGACAAGGGTGTCACCACCGCCGAGCGCCCGATCGTCACCCCCATTTGCACGACGCACTTCGACGTGATCCACACACCGTCCTCGATGACGATCGGCGCGACGCGCAGATCCATCGTCGTGCTCATGTCATGCGACCCGGCGGTGAGAAACGTGCCCTGCGAAACGCACACGTTCGAGCCGATGTGAATCGGCGCCTGGTTGTAGATCCAGACATCGACGCCGAACCAGCACTTGTCCCCGACCTCGAGATTCCACGGCGCTTTCACGCGCAACGGATGCACGAACCGGCAACCGCTGCCGATCTTCGCGCCGAACAAACGCAGCAATCCGACCCGCACGAACGACAGCGGCAGCAGCTTGTTGTTGATCACGCACGCTTCAAGAACGAACCAGATGAACTCAATTAGAACGCTGCGCCGCGCCTGATAGTTTCCCTTTCCAGCCAGACTCAGATCGATCACGCGCCCATCCTCGCGCGCCTGTTCGGCGGGTCGCGCGCCTTCAAATTGCTGATCTCCGGCAACGTTATCCATCACCTACCTCCCAGCCAGGAGCCTTGGTATGCATGTGCATGCATGCGAGACCAACTTCGTACATTATGTTGCCTGCCCCTCTGACGCTTTGTGCAGTGGCCGCGCAGGCTAGCGTTTTGGCGGCTGCGCGTGCCAGGGTTGGCGCACGATGACTTTCTTACGACTGCATTTCCTTGGGGACCAACATGACCAATTCGATCCGACTCAGTGCTGCATGGATATTTGTCGCCGTCACAACCTGCGCGCTGCCGGCATTCGCGCAAAACAACGCGGCACCCGCAGCACGGGATGCGACGGCGGTCAACCGTTATGGCTATGGCACCGGGCTGCCTGCTGCGGTCGACCGGCGCGCCACAAATCGCTACAACGAACAACAGTTTCTCGGCGCACCGGCTGAATACGGCAGTGGCGATACGCCACAAGGCGATACCGACGACGCGCAGCGCACCGCGCTGCTCGACGAGCAACGCATGACGGTCACGGCTGGCGGCGCTGGCGCCCAACGCGCGCCCGCCAGGGCACAACGCAAGGCGCCCGCGGCAGCCGCCAATGGCCAGGTGCGCGTGGCAGGCCAGCCGGGTCGCCCGACCGCGGCCGAGGGCCTGCTCCCTCAGGGCGCAGCGAAAAACGCTTACGCCGATCCCTATGCCAGCAAGCACGCCATCTATCGCTCGCCCTGGTAAGTTCGTCTTCATCTCGAATGGCCGCGTTCCGGATCAATCCGGCGCGGCTTCCTCCGCGTTAGCCGTATTGGGCATCTGGCCTGCGCCCGCTGAAGAGCGCGAATCGAAATAGGCCGCCCTCGTCTTCACGCGCGTCACGCCCACCTGAAGGAACACGGCCGCGAGACGTTCCTCGAAAGTCTGAATGATCGACTCCGGCGACAGCGCGCTTTCTGCGTAGTCGCGCGCAGCCTTGCCGAGCGCGGCACGGCGCCCCGCATCGCTCGCCAGCACGCTGATCGCCGTCGCCAGCGCGCGGGCGCTGTCGGGCGGCACCACCACGCCGCGCGACGCCACCGCTTCATGCAACGCCGTGCCACGGTGCGCCATCGCCACCGTCGCGCGGCCGCTCGCTAACATGCCGGTGAGTTTGGACGGCATCACCAGATCCGCCGCGTCGGCGCGTTGCGGCAGCACATGAACGTCCGCGAGATTGAGCAGTTCGTTCAGACGTTCGGCCGGTTGCAGCGGAATGAAAATGCAGTTCGTCAATCCCGCACAACGCAACAGCAAACTCTCTTTCGCAGGGCCATTGCCGCAGAACACGAACGTGATGTCGCTGCGAGCGACGAGCAGTGCGGCCGCGTCGGCAAGTGTTTCGATGCCCTGCTTCGCGCCCATGTTGCCCGAGTACAGCACCACGACCCGGTCGTCCGGAATGCCGAGCTGTTGCCGGTATTCGCTCGCACGCGCAAGGGGATAGATGCTCGAGGCGTCCACCCAGTTAGGCAGACACAGCACGCGCGCCGGCAGCACGCCCTTGGTGGTCGCGCGCGCGCTCATCTGCCGCGTGATCGACGAGACCGCATCGAAGCGCCGCAACAGCACGCTTTCGAACCAGCGCGCCAAACGAGCCGCACGCGAGCTTTTCAGCAGCCCCAGATCGAAGGCCGCATCCACCTCGTAGTCCTGAATATGCAGCCATGCGCGGGCGCGCGTGACGCGGGCGAGCGCCAGCGCGGCCGGCGCGCACATCAAGGTGGGCGCGATCAGCATCACGGCATCGGGGCGCCACAGCACATGGCGCGCGAGCAGTGGCAGCGAACTTGCCGCGAAGCTTGCCAGGTGCAGCATCCGCTTGACGCCGGTCGGCTGTGACGGCACCCACAGCGGCGCACGCCAGAGCGTCACACCGTCACGCGTCTCGCGCCGATAGCGCCATGACGCGTAGCCCGCCGACACCTGCCACTCGGGATAGTAGGGCGGCGCGCAGATCACCCGCACCTGGTGTCCACGGCCGGCCAGCAGCGCGGCCATTTCTGCCGTGTACTTGCCTGTCCCCGTCAGTTCGGGCGCGTAGTTGAGGCCGTAGATCAGGATCTTCATTGTGCCTGCCAGAACGTTTATGGTTGCGCGTGGGCGACGCTGCCGCGTGTCAATCGCTCAATATCAATGCGCAGCCGCGAGCGATATTGGCGGCGGCCGACGGTGGATCGAATTGGCCAATCACATCCATGCAGCGATGCGCGGTCTCGCTCACGTCCGCGAACGCTTCAATGGCCTTGAGCATGGTGCGCCGCAGCCCAGGCACGTCGCCGGCGGTGAATGCGTAACCGCTCACCCCGTCGATCACCAGCTCCGGCACGCAGCCGCAACTCTCGCTGACCACAGCGGGGCAGCCATGCGCGAGCGCCTCGTTGACGACCAGCCCCCACGGCTCGCTGTAGCTCGGCAGCACCATGCAGGTTGCCCGGAAGTATTCCTGGGCAAGCGGTTCGTCCTGCAAGCTGCCGACCAACGTCACCGCGTCGTCAAGTTGAAGTTTCGCAACCTGCGCTTGCAATGCGGCGCACATCGGCCCAGAGCCGACGATGCGCAGGCGCGCCGCCGGAATCCGCTGCTGCAGTCCGGCGAACGCATCGATCAGCGTGCCGATGCCCTTCTCTTCCGACAGACGCCCGACGAACAGGAACACCGGCGGCTTGCCCGCGCGCGCGGCAACCCGCTCGGCCAGCGCACCTTCCGGGGTGAACGATCCGGGCAACGCAGCGGCCTGACACGGCACGAAGATCTTGTCGCGTTTCGCACCGAGCGAAAGGAGGTACTCGCGGCTGCGCTCGCCAAAGCCGAAGTAGCCGTCGCACAGCGAGAAGAACACCCGCTTCGGAATCGACGTAATCAGTTTCTTGGGCCGGTCGCGTGCGGTCGAATCGCAGAACACCGCGCGCCGTTTGCCGGTCACGATGCACGCGGCCAGCATCGCCCAGTACTCGGGGCGGTGATAGCCGGGTAGAACGATCAGTTCCGACTTGGCCCGCAGTACCTCCCAGGTGAGCCGCGCGATCAACTTCATGGTCGGCACGTCTTCGTAACAGCCGTCGAACAGCTTTTGCATCGGATAGCGATGATACGAATAGTCGACGTCGGAGAAGCCGATGCGGTCGCGTTCCGTTTCCGCGATCTGTACCATCGAGTAGTGAATGGCTCCCGATGCCGAAATATTATGCAGAGCTGAAAAAACGACACCTTTGTGCCGCGACCATACAACGCTATGAAAGATCGTGACTGACGCTGCCATTTTGTTGTACTCCTCCAAAAACCATCCCCCGCGTGGGTGCGGAACCCGCACCCACGCCGTCTGCCTCCCCTCTTTCGCCGCGGCCTTCAGCGGCCGCGGCTCGAGCGCCTATGCATGCAATGCGGCGGCTGTCGAACCGGTATCGGACTCGACGAAGTCCCGGTACGTAGCCGCGATTCCCTCCTGTAGACCGATCGTCGCGCGCCAGCCCATCTGCGCGAGCCGCGAGACATCGAGCAGCTTGCGTGGTGTGCCGTCGGGCTTCGACGCATCGAACACGAGTTCGCCCTCGTAGCCGACCTCCTTGCAGATGCATTCGGCCAGCTCGCGGATTGTCAGATCCTCACCCACGCCTACATTGAACACACCGTCCGTCACCCCGTGCTCGAGCACGAACAGCGTGGCCGCGGCGAGGTCGTCGACGTGCAGGAACTCGCGGCGCGGTGTGCCCGAACCCCACACTGTCAACGTCGGTGCGCCGCTCACGCGGGCTTCATGTGCTTTGCGCAGCAGCGCCGGCAAAACGTGGCTGTTGTTCAGGTCGTAGTTGTCGTTCGGGCCGTACAGATTGGTCGGCATCAACGCGACGTACTGCGTGCCGTACTCGCGGTTGTACGCTTCGCACAGCTTGAGGCCGGCGATCTTCGCAATCGCATACGCGTCGTTGGTGGGTTCGAGCGGCGAGCTCAGCAGATACTCCTCGCGGATCGGCTGCGGACATTGCTTCGGATAGATGCACGACGAGCCGAAGAACACCAGCCGCTCGACCCGCGCACGATACGCGGCGTGGATCACGTTGGTTTCGATCACCAGATTCTCGTAGATGAACTCGCCCGGCTGCGAGGCGTTCGCGAGAATGCCGCCAACGCGCGCCGCCGCGAGCAGCACCACGTCGATCTGTTCGCTTTCGAAAAAGCGGTTCACGGCCGCCTGATCCTTCAGATCGAGCTCGGCTCGCGTACGCGTGATCACGTTCTCGTAGCCATCGGCGACGAGGCGCCGGACCAGCGCCGAGCCGACCATGCCACGATGGCCGGCGACGAAGATGCGTGCTTGTCTGTTCATCGCCATTACTCGTGATGTTCCAGCGCGGTGAATCCGGCCAGCGTGACGAGCGCGTCGCGCCGGGCAATCTGATAGTCCGCGCGCACCATTTCCTTGACGAGCGACGCGAACGACGTGACCGGTTGCCAGCCGAGCTGCGCATGCGCCTTCGACGGATCGCCCAGCAGCGTTTCGACTTCGGCGGGCCGGAAGTAGCGCGGGTCGACCCGCACGATCACGTCGCCCGGCGACAGCCTGATCTCGCGTCCTTCCACCCTCTCGACGATGCCCACCTCGTCCGTGCCGGTGCCTTCAAAGCGCACGGTCACGCCCAGCTCGGCAGCCGCATGCAGAACGAACTGGCGCACGCTGTACTGCACGCCGGTGGCGATCACGTAGTCCTCCGGCTTGTCCTGTTGCAGCATGCGCCACTGCATCTCCACGTAATCGCGTGCATGGCCCCAGTCGCGCAGCGCCGACAGATTGCCGAGATAGAGCGTCTTCTGCATGCCCACCGCAATGCGCGCGATGGCACGCGTGATCTTGCGCGTGACGAACGTCTCGCCGCGCACCGGCGACTCGTGATTAAACAGAATCCCGTTGCACGCATACAGCCCGTAGGCCTCGCGATAATTCACGGTGGACCAGTACGCGAACAGCTTGGCGACCGCATACGGGCTGCGCGGATAGAACGGCGTAGTCTCCGACTGAGGCACCTGCTGCACCAGCCCGTACAGCTCCGAGGTGGACGCCTGATAGAAACGCGTCTTGTGCTGCAAGCCGAGAATCCGGATTGCTTCGAGAATCCGCAATGCGCCGAGACCATCCGCGTTAGCCGTGTACTCCGGCTCCTCGAACGACACCGCGACATGGCTCTGCGCCGCGAGGTTGTAGATTTCGTCGGGCTCGACGCGCTGGATCACGCGCAGAATGCTGGTGGAGTCAGTCAGGTCTGCGTGGTGCAGAAAGAGGCGCTGCTCCGGGTCATGTGGATCGCGGTAGAGATGATCGATCCGGTCTGTGTTGAACAGCGACGACCTGCGTTTGATGCCGTGAACGTCGTAACCCTTGGCGAGCAGCAACTCAGCCAGGTACGAGCCATCCTGTCCAGTGATACCGGTGATCAACGCGATCTTGCGTGTCATGGAACCTTCTCCTTATAGAGTTTGCGCGATGCCAAAACCGATGCCGGCATAGAGGCGCGATTGAACGGCCCGCGCCGCGGGCCGCGCCTTCAACCGGCGATACTGTCGTAACCGTAATAGCCCCCCTGATAGCCGGAGCCGATGAACGCGGCTTCCTGCGGCACATCGGTGAGCAGCACACCACGCAGCGCCACGCCGCCGTTGCGCAGACGCTTGGTCGTCTCGACGATCTCGTTGACCGGATGGCGGCCGTGGCGCACCACCAGCAAGGTCGTGCCCGCATACTTGCCGATCAGCGTGGAGTCGGTGACCGCGAGCACCGGCGGCGTATCGACGATCACGAGGTCGTAGTGCGACTTCAGTTCGTCGAGCATCGTTTCGAAGCGCTTGCTCATCAGCAGTTCGGACGGATGCGTGGGCAACGTGCCCTTGGCGAGCACGTCCAGACCGGGCAATACGTCGCGCTGGATCATCGCGCCCAGATCGCCGCCGCTCAGCACGTCGGACAGACCCGGCTGATGGGTGACGCCGAAGTGCGAGTGAACATCACCACGCCGCATGTCGCCGTCGATGATCAGCACGCGCTTGTTCGCCGAAGCCACCAGCGCCGCCAGGTTCACCGACAGGAACGATTTGCCCGCATCGGGCCGCGAGCCCGTGATCATCACGACGTTGTTCTCGGCGTGATCGAGCGACAGCTGCAGCGAGGTGCGCAGATTGCGCACACCTTCCACCGCGATGTCTTCCGGCGCCTGCTGCGCGAGCACGTGCAGACCGCGCCGGCGCAGCATCACGTTCTCCTGTAGCCGCAACTGCGTCTGGCTGCGCGGCACGACCGCAAACACCGGCACGCCGAGTATCGCTTCGAGTTCGTCGGGACGCTCCACGCCGCCGTACATTGCGCGTTTGAAGAAGGTCAGCATGATGCCGAGCGCGAGGCCGCCGCCGAGCGCGATCAGGATCGCCAGCACGCGCTTCGGACGCACCGGTTCGTCCGGCGTTTCGGCGAGGTCGACCACGCGCACGCTGCCGACCTGGCCGGCCTTCGCCACGCGCAGTTGCTGCGCGCTGTTGAGCAGGTTCGTGTAGAGCTCGGTATTGACGTGCACGTCGCGCAACAGGCGCAATGCGGTCTGCTCGGTATCCGGCATCTCCGCGACGCTGCGGTTCATGTTGGCCTGGGCGCCCTGCAACGCTGCGATCTGCGCGTCGAGCGCGGCCACCGCCGGGTGATGCGCGGTGAAGCGTTGCGACATCTCCGCGCGTTGCTGCTGCAGATCGATCAGCTTGGTGCGGTTATCGACGATCTGCTGCAGCAGCAGGCGGCTTTCCTCGCCGAGGTCGACCGTGCCATGCGTGTTGCGGAACTTGTTGTAGCGTTGCTCGGCGTCGTCGAGTTCCTTGCGCAAGCCGGGCAGTTGCTGATCGAGGAACGCGAGCATGTGCTCGGCCTCGGTCGAACGACTCGCGATATCCTGGCGCACGAACTCGCGCGCCATGTTGTTGACGATCGCCGTGGTCAACGCGGCGTCGCCGCCTTCGAGACTCACGCGAATCACGCCGGACTGCAGCGTGGTTTCCTGCACCAGCAGCGCTTTCTGCAGACGGTCGACCGTGCTCAGCGTCGATGCGCGCGACAGTTCGAAACGCGAGCCGGGCGCGCCGACCAGCTTGTCGACACGCAGTGCGATCGGGCCGTCGGCGGTATCGGTTTCGACGGTCTCGCCGGCCCGCCCCGACAGGATCGCGATACCGTTGCGGTCACGCAGCACATAGGTGCCATCGGCGCCCGCGATCAGCGTGAAGGTCGTGTCATACATCTCCTTCGACGTGTCGAAGCGCGACACCGCAATGCTCTCGTCACCCCACGCGAAGCCGGACAGATTGATGAACGACGGCAGCCTGAAACCCCACCGCCCGTTGACCAGCCCCGCGATCATCCCGCCGATGAACGGCAGATAGCGCGGCGTCGCGCTGATATCGAGGTGCAGATTCCTGACGGTCTCCTCCGTGACCAGACGCGATTTCAACAATTCGATCTGGGCCGCCGTCGACGGCTTGGTGTCGAACATGCCGGTGAGCGGCGGCAAGGAGTCCTTGCCATTCGCATTGCCATTGGCCGTCTTGTCCTCGACGTGGAACAGCACGTCCGCACGATAGGTGGGCGGCGCGAGGAACGCGTACGCGCAGCCCAGCGCGAGCGCAATGAGCGTCACCACCAGAATGGTGCGCCAACCGCGCACTATCGTGCGCAGATAGTCGGACAGATGAAGCTCGTCCGGTCCGGACACATCGGTGTAACGGTTTTCGAAGTTGATTGCCATTTTCTTCACCCAACAAAGCCCGGCAGTTCAGTTTCACGTTGCGCGTCTGTCATTTCGACACCACGACACCCGTCACAGCCGCATTGATCGCCGGCAGCAGCAGGTTCAGCACGCGGTTGAAGCGGACCAGCCCGCCTTGGCCGACATAGACAATGTCTTTCGGCTGAAGCTCGAACTGATTGGCAAGCACCATCGAAACCGGAGACGTGGCGTCGAGGTGGTAGATCTCCGGCGATTCACTCGTCGAATTGCGGATCACGAACAACTGCCGCGCGGCGGCCGTGTTCGAATCGAAGCTGCCGCTGTCGGAGATGGCTTGCGAAAGCGTCAACTGGCCGTTACGCATCGGCAGGATGGTCGCGGGCTTGTTGACCTCGCCCATCACGTAGACGCCGCTGTCTTCACGCGCGGCGATCCGCACCAGGTCGCCCGGCTTCAGATAGATGTCCGACGGATTGTGGCCATGCTTGATCAGATCGTCGAGGTTCAGCGGATAGATGACGCCGTTGCGGATCAACTGAACACGACTGCGGTCCGCGTTCGCGCTGAAGCCGCCACCCTGGTTGATCGCCATCATCAGCGATACCGGAATGTCGTTCAGCGATTGCGCGCCGGGCGTGCGCACTTCGCCGTCGAGATAGAACTGCGCATTGCGGAACGACGCCACCCGCACCGTCACTTCAGGCTTCTGGTACACGGCGCTCAAACGCCGCAGCAGTTCCTTCTGAATCGTCGAAACGTCCTTGCCGGCCACGTGCAGCGTGCCCGCATACGGGAACTGGATCTCGCCTTTGTCATCGATCAGGAAGCCCGGCATCGCGTCCGAAGGGCGCGAATTGGCGGGCGGCTGGCCAAGCGCCGCGGCGAGTTCCGGGTGATCCCACACGACGATTTGCAGCACGTCGCCAGGGCCGACGAGGTACGGGGTCGGTTTGCCGAACAGCGCGAGCGTTTCCCGCGGGACCGTGGCACCTGCCTGCGCCGCGTTTATCTTGCGCACCAGCGAGAGGTTGATATCCGTGATCGGAATCTGCTTTTGCTGCGATGGCTCACTGCTGAAATCTCCACCCGTGTCCTGAAGCGTGGCTGGCGTGATCATCCGTTGGCCGGGTACGATCCCGCATCCTGACAGCAGTGCGGCGGCGGCGAAAATCAGGAGACTTGCCGTGCGTATACCAAATGAGCCAAATGAGCCAAGTGAGTTCATGACATTTCCTCCTTGCGCCACGGCGACCGTTCTCAGAGGAGACAGTGCCCAGCGTGTTGTTAACTGCTTAGTAAGCGTTTCGATGCACCAGTCCGGCGACAATCGTCGCGCCGATAATCCGCATGTCGAGTGCGAACGACCAATGACCCAGGTAATACAGGTCATGTTCGACACGACGCTCCATCTTCTCGATGCGGTCAGTTTCGCCACGAAAGCCGTTTATCTGTGCCCACCCCGTAATACCCGGCTTGATGCGGTAGCGATTGATGTAGCCGGCGACCACTTTCTGATACAGGTCGTCGTGCTCGAGTGCATGGGGACGCGGTCCAACGACCGACATGTCGCCAAGCAACACGTTGAAAAATTGCGGCAGTTCGTCGAGGCTCGTGCGCCGCAGGAACGCGCCGACTTTCGTCACCCGCTTGTCGTTGCGTGTGGCCTGACTGAGCGTGCCTTTAGCTTCCGTATGCAGCCGCATCGAGCGGAACTTGTAGATCGTGAAAACACGTCCATCCGCGCCCTTGCGCCGCTGCTTGAACAGCACCGGCCCGCGCGAGGACAGCTTCACCGCGATCGCGATGGTGAGCATCACTGGCGCAAGACAGATCAGCACGACGGCCGCGAACAGGCGGTCGAAGATTTCCTTCTGCAGCATCGAACTGGCGGACAAAGGCGAGGCGACCAGATTGATCGCCGGCACACCGAGCAGATCGATCACGCCGCTACCCTCGAACAGCGCATGGCTGCGCACGTCCGGCATGAAGCGGATATTCACCAGATCGTCACGGAACTCGCCGATCAACGCACAGATGAGCGGCTCCTCGGTCAGCGAGAGCATCAGCCAGAGCTCGTGCACGTCGTTCGTACGGATGTAGTCGGCGAGCGCGTCGACCGTGTCGAACACCGGCACGCTCGCGCTCGTCACCGCCGATACGTCCGGTCGCGTGTTGTACACGGCCGTCGCGCGAAAGCCGGCGGTGGGAGCGGATTCGATGCGGCGGATGATGGTGTCGCACTGCGAGCCGCTGCCGACAATCGCCACCTGATGCAGGTTCATGCCCGCGCCGCGGGCGCGCGCCAGCACCGCGTGCGTGATCAGCCGATACGCGACCAGCAGACCACCGGACATCGCGGTCCAGTAGGAGAACCACAGCCGCGACACGAAGTCGCTGCGATGCAGCGAATACATCAGCACGAGCGCGCAGGCCTGCACCATCAGCCACGCGAGCGAGACCTGACCGGCGAGCGCCAGCTTGGAGCGGCCGCGCCACGATTCGTAGACGCCGAACGCCGGAAAGATGGCCAGCGCGAAGGCGGCGGAAAACATCACGAGCGCCCAGTAGAACCCCGATTGAGAGAGGTATTCGAAACGGATCTGCGACGACGCCGCCGCACCCGCCAATACCAACGCGACATCGAAAACTCGCGCGAGTAAATCCTGAAACTTGCGCATTTTGCTTGCCTCTTTGTTGCCGTTCCATCCGCAAATGAATCCCGGCGTGCTGCTTAGGAGCAGCGGCCGTAGGTGTCGTTGAACCTCACAATGTCGTCTTCACCCAGATAGGTGCCTGACTGGATTTCAATGATTTCGAGCGGCACTTTCCCCGGGTTTTCGAGCCGGTGGCGAGTGCCGAGCGGGATATAGGTCGATTCGTTTTCGCTCAGCAGGAACTGCTCTTCGCCGCGCGTGACGAGTGCCGTGCCACGCACGACCACCCAATGCTCAGCGCGGTGGTGATGCAGTTGCAACGAAAGCTGTGCGCCCGGCGTCACGACGATGCGCTTGACCTGAAAACGCTCGCCGTGGTCGATCGAATCGTAGAAGCCCCAGGGGCGGCGCACCTTGCGATGCGCGTCGGCCTCCGGCGCGTGCTGCGCCTTGATACGCGCCACCAGCCCCTTGACGTCCTGCACGTGCGAGCGGTCGACCACCAGCACCGCATCGGCGGTCTCGACCACCACGACGTTGCTGGTGCCGACGCAAGCGACCAGCCGTCCTTCCGAATGCGCGTAGCTCGACACCGCACCTTCGAACGTGACCCGTCCACGCCCGGCGTTGCCGTTGGCGTCCTTCTCCATCGCGGCCCACACCGCGTCCCACGAACCGAGGTCCGACCAGCCCGCCTCGAGTCGCACGACGATGCCGGCGGGAATCGCCACCGGCGCGGCGCGCTGTGTGACGTCGGCGCTGTCGGCGCTGTCGGTGCTGTTGGCGCCGTCGGTGCTGTCGCTGCTGTTCTTGCTGCTCGCCGCACCCTGGCCCGTGCTATCGGTCAGGTGTTCCATGACCGCGTAATCGATCGAATCCGCGGGCACGCTGAGGAACGCGTCCAGCAACGGACGGAACACCGCGCCATCATGGCGGCCGCCGGCAAATGCCCGCTCGCAGGCCGCATGCATGTCCGGTTGCAGCCGCTTGAGCGTGTCGAGCCACACGCTCGCGCGCACGATAAAGATGCCGCTGTTCCACCAGTACGTGCCGGCCGCCACGTACTGCGCGGCGATTTCCTGCGCGGGCTTCTCGACGAAGCTGTCGATCGCATGCGCGCCGCCGGCCAATTCCGCGCCGATGCGGATATAGCCGAAACCCGTGTCGGGATGCGTGGGCGGCACGCCGAGGGTCGCCACCGCACCTTGCTCCGCATGGCGTGCCGCGCACTCCAGCGCGCGCTGCAACGCGGGCACGTCGGCGATCGAATGATCGGCCGGCATCACGACGAGAATGGCGTCGCCGCCGTCCGCACAGGCGAGCGACGCCGCCAGCGTCAGCGCCGGCGCCGTATCGCGGCGTGCGGGTTCGACGACAAGACGCGCATCGACGCCATTTTCGTGAAGCTGCTCGGCAATCACGAAGCGATGCTCTTCGCCGCACACGATGATCGGCGAAGCGTTCACGTTCCAGCCGGACGGGAAGCCGTCCATGCGCCGCGCGGTCGCCTGCAGCAGCGAATCGGAGCCGACCACGTCGATCAGTTGCTTCGGGAAATTCTCGCGCGATACGGGCCACAGGCGCGTGCCCGAGCCCCCCGCAAGAATCACCGGGACGATATGCGCGCAACGTGCGCCAGCCGCCCCGGCACTCGCGCCGTCCAGGTCGGCAGATGTGGCGCTCACCGGTCCGTGCGTCAACATATTCGGATTCCTTATATTTTTCCAAAATCAGCGGATACTCGCCCCGGACGCCGCGCTCCTCGCACGGCCGCCAGGCCGGGTCGCTCGTATGCTATTGGCCGACCATGCGCCGGCTTTGAATCCTGAACTCGGTGGGAGAAATTCTCATCCGCTTGCGGAATACTTTCGCGAGGCGGTCGCCGTTGCCCATGCCAGTGCGGCGAGCAATCTTGTCGACCGGTAATTCCGATTCGGTCAACAGGCTGCAAGTCACCGCGAGACGCTCGTGCAGCAGAAAGCTGGACGGCGTGATGCCCATTTCCATCTTGAAGCGACGCAAAAAGTTGCGCTCGCTCATCGCCGCGAACTGCGCGGCGTCGGCGATCGAAATGGACTGCTGGCAGTTCTCCTGCAGCCAGCGCGCCGCCGCGCGCACCTTGTCGCCAGGGCTCAAGCCGCCGTCTTCGCCGAGCAGCGGCGCGAGGTTCGAACACGAATCGGCGAGCAGGCGTTCGGCCACCGTGCGCGCAACTGCGCCGCCGAGATCGCGCTTGATCATCGCGAGCGCGCTTCTCATCGATTCCAGGCGGTCGCCGCCATCGGCGCCCGACGCTGGATGATGTGCGCCATTCGTCTGCGCACGGATGTCACCGCTGTCCTTGCCGTCGGACAGGTAAGCCATCTCGAGCAACGCGCGTCCTTCCGCGATCGGCCGGATCATGCCGGTGTTGCGGCGAATGCGGCGCAGCCACGCGATCAGCCGCTCGTCAGTGGCGGCCGCGCCGGCGCCCTTGCCGCCCGCGATAAACAACGCATCGAAGCCGCCGAAATGCCGCGCATCGAGTCCGTCTGTCCAGACGCGCAGCGCCGATGAAGACGTCACCATGCCGCCGTCGGCAGACAGGAAAGATACGTCGTACAACCAACCACCCGAGCCGGGCGAAGCCATTTCATTGGCTGTCTGAAACACCTCGGCGACGACGCCCGCGCCCTGCAGCGAGCAATCGTTGAACATCAGTATCGCGATGCGACGCATACCCTTGTTCGGAGCATGCACCCAGCGCAGCATGGCAGACTCGAGACTCGCGCAGGTCATAGTCATCCTCTCTACAGAAAGCGGAGCTACCCTTCACTCTTGATGGCCGCACAGGGCTGACTCTCTACAACGGATCAGTGCGACGGACATTCCAGCATTTAGCCGCCATGACCGAAACTGCCGACATGTTGGCGCATCGATGAAGTGGCCCGTCATTGGGATTCGGAACACCTTCCCGACGGCACGGCCTATCAATGAATTAATGGCCGATTCCACATAGGAATGAATAGGTAGTCCGCAAATCTTAATGCAAATGAAAAATCGCCTGCGTACGCCAGCGCACACTACGGGGCCACTCGAAAAAGACGGACTTACGATTTGATCCGCCCGTTATTTCGCACATTTGAAGTGACTTCTTGCCGCTGTGCCGGCAGAATGAGTACAGCCCGCTCGCCGCACCAGCGCTCGCTGACGGGCCGTGCGCCGGATTTTTCCCGCCAGATACCAGGCGGGGCACAATTGGAGAATCAAGTGTCTAATATAAGCACCTTACGGGGCGTCAAATTATTTAATTGGTTGTTATTGGATAAAGCGGATATAAACACTGCGATTAATGTTTCAATCGTGAAACACGGATATAAGACAACTTTAGCCCGCCCCGCAATAGGTGGGCCAATGGCGGATTGTGCCGATCGAAGAGCGGCTCAATTCCGCCAACGGATTGCGGAAATACACTATGCGGTTTGCGCAACAGATTGCCCGTGCGAGTGAACGCAGTCCGTTCTGACCTGGTGATCTAGCAATTTGGCGACGCATCGCAGGCGATCGTCGCCGGCAGAAGATGCAGCGAACAGGACGGGGGACCCATGTCGAATCCACGCGAATACCGCGCTTTGCGAACGCTCACCGGAGCCATTGCCGTTGCCACTGCCATTGCCATTGCCGGTTATGGACGAGCGCTGCGCGTCGGCGCTGCGGCAGCCGTCTTCTTCGTGCTCGGCCTCGCGGCGAGTCACGGCAGCGCGGTCCATGCCGCGTCACCAGAGCCGGCGAGCGAAAGCCACGCCGACATCACTGCCGAGGGCAGAAAGTGGACGCCGTGCGCGGCGGAATACGGCACCTGCCGCTTCGACGGAACACGCGACGTGCTGTATGGCACGGCCGAACAGCATGTCGTGAAGACGTTCACGAATAGCGCTGAGTGCAACAACGGCGTATTCGGCGATCCGGCGCCCGGCATCGAAAAGCGCTGTGCGGTGGCGCAAACCGCGGCCAATACCAGCGCGCCGTCCGCACCCGCACCCGCGACAGCGACAGCGACAGCGACAGCGACAGCCAAGGATGCATCTGCGCAATCCCGTGCGAGCGCGGCGCCGATTGATCTGAAAGCGCCACCCGGATCAGGCATGCGTTGCTCAGCGCCTGTGTCGCCAGTACGCGCCGCGGCCAATGGCGATCTGCTCGAAGCCGACACGCCGGGCGACGGCACGCGCCTCTTCGCCGTCAACAAGCCATTCGCGCTGGCCTTCACGACCCGGCCGACGCAAGACGACACGCTCGTCTGGCAGATCCGCGATAGCTGGAATGTCGTGCGGGCCAGTGGACGTTTTCCGGTGACGGCGGGCGCGACGCTGTCGACGCTCGGTTGCGCATCCACCGTGGCCGGCTACTTCGCGGTCTCCGCCTCGCTGGAACACGCGCACGGACAACTGGAATCGCGCGGCACGCGTCCCGCGGGCATCGCCACCTTCGGCGTGCTGCCGGACCCTTCGTCCGTGTTACCCGCAGTGCGCTTTCCCTACGACGATTTGCATCGCTTCGGCGGCCAGGGCACCGCGTATCTGGCGCCCGGTCAGCACTGCTGCGACGGCGACGGCTACCGCCCGGTCTACACCGCGCTCGGTCTCGCGTGGGCGAACGACAATCGCAACTGGTACATGGAAGAGCCGAAAAAAACCGGCACGTTCGACCCGGCCACGCGGCAGCTCACCCCCTACTTCCGACGCGGCGACATCATGCGGCTGATCCAGCTCGACGGCATTCCGCAATGGGTCAGTCCAACCGGCAAGGAAACACACAGCTACGCGCCGACCTCGCTTGCGCAGATGAGGGATTACATGGCGAAAGTCGGCGCCGAGTCGAACCGTGTGCGCACGACCTACTTCCCGCGTCAGCGCGAAAACTACTATCAGGTGACATGGGAGCCGGATGCCGATGGCGGACTGCCGTGGCGCGACAGCGACGCGAATTTCATCGCGATGTACAAGGCCGTTTGGGAAGGCATCCATCAGACCGATCCCCATGCGGTGGTGATGGGCCTCACGTATTCGTCGGTGCAAGGCAACGTGACGTGGATGCGCCGTCTCGGCCCACTCGGCATCGGCCGTTATATGGACGGCATGACCGTGCACGGTTACTACGACGTCGGCACGACACCTTCGCATCCGCCCGAACGGGTCGCCGATACCGCCAATCAGGGCACCGTCGCAGGTGCGCTGCCTGCTTCGATGCGCGCGCTGCGTCACGAGCTGAGTCAGTACCTCAAACCCGGCGCACCGTTGTTTGTCACCGAAACAGGCATCAGCTATGACATCGGCGCGTCGTATGGCAAGAACTATCCCGCTGCGGACGTGCTGTATGCGCAGGCCGCGGTCGTCGCGCGCACCCATCTGATCCTGCTCGGCGAAGGTGCGGACATGACCTATGTGTTCTATCTCGCCGATATGCCGGAGACCGCATCGGGCTACGGAATTTTCTTCGAGCTCGATCAACCGGCCGGCGCTTTCGGTCCGACCCACATCAGTCCGAAGCCGGCCGCGCTCGCGGTGGCGGCGATGACGCGCATCGTCGATGGCACCGACACGCTCGGGCCGCTCAAAGGTCTACCCAAAGGCGTCTACGCGTATGCGTTTCGCCGCCTCGGCGGCGGCAAGATCGTGACCGCGCTCTGGACGCACGACAACGATCGCTGGAACGCGAAAACAGGTTTCGACGCGAACCTGAGCGTCGACTATCGGCTACGGGTCGACGCGCCCGGCACGAGCGGCGAAGTGACGGCATTCGACATGATGGGCAACGCGACAACAGTGCCGTACCGCGACGGCCTGGCCAGTCTGAAGCTGTCGCCCGCACCGCTATACGTGGTCTCCAGCCATGCCGACGTGTTCAGGGACGCCGTTACAACACCCGAGGGCTACGTGGCGCATTAGTGGCGCGATGTGACGATAGTTCGGCGTCAGGTGACGGAATCGGCGCTGGCTGCCGCACATAGCATCGCCGCCCGAGCGGGTTAGCATGCCTGACAATACGCTGGAGCGGCACAGATGAACGGCCTTGCATGGATAATGCTGATACTGGCTGCAATGATCGGGGCGTTCCTCTTTGTGACGATCTGCGCGGTGCTGCTCGTGTTGCTATTGGCACACGTGTCGGACCGGCTCACACGGAATGACGAGCATCATCAGGATTCCTAATGCATCGATCCACACCCCGCGCATCGCTCGGGGAACATTGCGCGCCTGATCAGCGCCCGACCTGCTGGAGAACTCATGCTGACCCAGAGCGATTTTCTTGACGTAGTGCGTCTGACACCACTGGTCGCGATCGATCTGATCGTCAGCGATGCCGACGGGCGCGTCCTGCTCGGCCATCGCCGCAACCGCCCGGCGCGCGGCACCTGGTTCGTGCCGGGCGGCCGCATTCAAAAAAACGAAACACTCGACGCCGCGTTCGCGCGCATTGCCGACGCCGAATTGGGCCTCGCGAATCTGACACGCGCGGCCGCGCGGTTCGAAGGTGTGTTCGAACACCACTACAGCGATAACTTCGCGGCCGAGCCGCACGTGTCGACGCATTACATCGTGCTTGCCTATGCGCTGTCGCTGACCAGCGCGGCACCGATCGGACGGCTCGACCAGCACAGCGAGTATCTCTGGCTCACGCCATCCGAACTGCTTGTACGCACCGACGTCCACGAGAACACCAAGGCGTACTTCCGCTAAAGCGGTTCTGCCACGCAACGCCATAACGCCGTGACGCCGCGCCTGCCCGTGCGCAGCCCACAACGTGAAGCCGACTGTGAGTTCGCCCACGTGCCGCGCGATTCCGCTGAAGTATGATCGAGCCCACTGTCAGGGGTTCGAATCACCATGCGATCATCGGTAACCAGGCTCGTTCGCGGTTCATCCATTGCCTTTCTCGTGCTGTTTCTTTTCGCCTTGTGCGCAGGCCCCGCACGCGCGGCCGATTGCGGCGCAGGCACGCTGATCACGGTGGTCGCCCATCTCGACGATGATCTGCTGTTCGTGGACCCCGCGATCAACGAGCGGCTCGACGCCGGATGGTGCGTGACCACCGTCCATCTGATCGGCGGCGCCAACGGCGCTGACTTCGCCTACGTGCAGACTCGCGAGCGGGCGTCGCGGCTCGCCTACGCACGGATGGCGGGCGTGCCCGACGAATGGGCCGAATCGAATATCCCGCTTGCCGGCAAGCTCGTGCATCAGATGGTGTTGAAGGCGAAGCCCCAGGTGCGCCTGCTCGAATTGCGTCTGCCGGGCGGCGGCGTGCGCGGCGGCCGTGTGCCGCTCGGTCTGCTATGGGAGCAGCGCGCCACGCTCTTCACCTACCCGATGAATGGGGACGGCACCGGACGTGTGAAATACGATCGCGATTCCCTGTCGGCCACGCTGAGAGCAATCCTCGCGCAGGCATCGCAGATCTACACGCTCAATCCGGATACCGTACCGTTCATCGAGCATCCCGATCACATCTTTGCCGCGCGCATTACGCGTCACGTCGCCCAGACTCTGGGCAAGAGCGTGCCGATCGTCTACCACGTCACCTACCCGACCGGCGGCTGGCCCGCCAACCTTGCACCGGCAGAAGTGCAGCGCAAGCGTGACATTGTCGCCAGCTACTTTTCGATCGACGGCAGCGAATCGTCGCATGTGTTCGGCGAATTTCAATGGGACGGCAACTGGGTCGCGCGCCGCTATGCATTTGCCGATTACACCGGACGGCGCGTGGCGGATTTCCAGGCGCATCCTATGCAATTGTTCAACGCGGCGGCGAGCCGTTGCGTGACATCCGCGGGCGCTGGCGCGGCGCCGACGCTCGCCGCGTGCGACGGTTCGGCCGCGCAGCAATGGCGCTGGGAACCGCTGAGCGTGTATCCCGGCAATACGCGCAATGCCGCGCTCGTGAGCGTGGCGACGTCGCAATGCATCGCCGAGCGCGACGGCTATCTGGTTTCCGAAACCTGCGATCAGTGGGACACGGCGCAGCGCTGGACGCCATGGGATTTCGGCCTCGTCTATACGCCGCAGCGGCATTGCCTCGGCGAGAGCGGCGGCAAGCTGACGATGCGCGGCTGCACGTCGCTCACCACGCGCTTCCGCTGGGCCGCCAGGCAACAGGCTCAGGCCAACGATCTGAGGCTCGCCACCGCGATGTACGGAGACATCACCGGTACGGGCGATGAGGCCGCCGTGTATGTGCAGCGGCAACACGATGGTCCGGGTTTCAACGTGTATGCCGCCTCGCTCACGAAAGCCGCGCCGCCGGTCCTCTGGTACGCGAGCGCGGTGCCTTTCGATCCGCGCGCCACCGCGCCGAGTTGCACCGCCGACTCGCTATGCTTCGACAGCGCGCGCTTCGTGCTCGGTGATTTCGACGGCGACGGCAAGCAGGACCTGATGGTCATCACCGCGCGTCAGGGTGGCACCGCATTCTGGTTGCTTCGCAGTACTGGCGAACGCTTCGACGTGCCGCGCCTGTGGTTGCAAACCACCAGCGCATTCAAGCCCGAATTGACGCAGCAATACGTGGCGGCGGATTTCGCGGCAACGCGGCGAGCCGGCGTGCTGATCGCGCAGAAGCGATCCGACAGCGGGCTCGATCTGTGGGTCGCAGCTTCGCAGGGGACCACCGGCCTGGCGCCTAAGCTTGTCGCGCAGGCGAGGACCCTGCAGCGGAACGCCGATTTCCTGCCGCTGCAGACCATGGGTTCGCGCGTGTCGCTGGTCGCGGTGGAGAGCGTCGACGGCCGGCTCGCACTCACGCCGATCAGGAACAACGGCGCCCGCATGACCATCGGCGAACGCCGCCCGTTGCCGGCGCGTTTCGTGCCCGGCTTCGTGAAGACGACAATCGGTGCCGTGCACGGCAAAGGCAGCGACACGCTGATCCTGCTGAGCCCGCATCTCGACGAAGCCAACGACGACGCGATGATCGACATCGCCACGCTCGACATGGATAGCCCAGCGAGCGTGCCCGTCGAATCCGCGACATTGCATGGCATGGCGTGGTCGGATGTGTTTCCGGCCTTCGTGCGCGACCAGCGCGGCGCGGCGCTCGTGTTGTACCGACGAGCCGATGCGACGCTTGGGGATTTCTATTTCACCGGCGGCGCACCGGCCCTGTCGCGCTATCCCTATGCGTCGGGTGACGGCTTCGCGCTCGGGGCCGCACAGGAACTCGGCGAGCTGCCTGGACTCTTCTCGGAGACAGTGCGCGTCGACCGGCTCGCGCAGTAGCGCGAGCCGGCCGGATTGGCGGGAATGGGCCTGGGAATGAGCCTGAGAATCGGGCCGATGTAATCAGGCCGAGACCCGCAACGGCTGCACGAACTTGCGCGCGATCGACATGTAGCTGTCGGCCGTGTCATGCAGCGTATAGCCCGCCAGTTGCCGGTTCGCACGCGGCGTGTGGAGCGCGTTCAGCAGTGCGCGGCCATACGCGTCAGCGTCGGTCGTATCGACCAGACTCACGCCCGCGAATGCATTCGCAAAGCCGAACGACGGAATCCGGCTCGCCACGACAGGAATACCCGACGCCAGCGCTTCGAGAAAACCAATGCTCTGCGCTTCGAAGCGCGAAGGCATCGCGAACACGCGCGAGCATCGCAGGAGCGCGGCCACATCGGAGCGCGGTCCCGCTACCGTCACCTTGTTCTCCAGGCCGAACTGACGGACGAGCGACACCACCGCCGCGTGATAGTCGATATCTTCGACGACGCCGCACAGCAGCAGATGCGCGTCCGGCTCGCTGCGCAACACGCGCTCGAATGCACGGATCGTGTCCAGCTGGCTTTTGCCTTCGATATAGCGGCCGATCTGAACGATCTGCTTGGCCGGTACTTCCAGAGCCGGCGCGGCGACTTCGTCCTCTTGCGCGAATAGCGATGCATCGACACCGTTAGGAATCACAACCATCGACGGATGTCTGCCAATTTCCCGCAGGTAGTCGTCGAGATTTTTCTGTGACACCCCGATGATGGCCCGCGCACGGCGCGACAACAGACGCTCGGCCCGTTTGAGCGCACCGTTCTCGAAGTCGTTGACGCCGGAATGCATGACCCACACGATCGGCGTATGCACCGGCAAAAGCCGGACATACAGCGCCGCGAGCGTCGCATGCGCGACGATGAAGTCGGGACGGAACTGACGCACCACACGATATAGATGCAGCAGCTTGCCCAGCCTGCCGTAATGAACCTCTGGAAAGAGACAGGTCACGCCCGCGGCCTGCAATTCGGCGCGAATATGGACGAAGTCGTCCTGTTGAGGCAGCAGCGACGTGATGCAGACTTCATGGCCCGCGCGCTGATGATGAATGGCGACACCTTTTACGAGTATTTCTGCCCCGGATAGCCGCGGTGCGTGAACCAGCTGAAGAATCCTCACGATTTATCCCTTTGGATAACCGCTATTTTTTGCGCAGCGGATGGAAACGCACGCCCTGAACCCATGGCCCCCGACTGGCATCGGCATCCCACCTTCGTTTGATGACGCGTCTGTGCGGAACGCGTCATTGTCTCCGTACGACAGCGACAGGTGCGCTGCGAATTCAGTGTCGCGAGAAAACCTTACACCGAAGGCCAAGCACTATTACGCCAAGTCCAAGACTTATTCGGCTATGCAATGAGCGCTAGCGCCCATTTCGTGGGCATTTTTGTCCGATCTTGATAGTTAGATGTCCGTTTCAATTCAGCGTCGGAACGAGGTTCGCGCTGGCGGAAAAATACTGCTTTCCTCCGGCCTCTTTTTTCGTCCGAACGATGCAACTAATACCTGACCATTGTTCATATGTAACGACTCGTTACTTCTTTTAAAAATACTAATGCGTATCGTTGCGGGCGATTCTTCTTTTTCATGCCGCCACAGGCTTACAGAACAGTAAAAAGTTCGTTAGTCACCGCTATTGATCCAAGCGCTGCGATTTAAATCGCACTGCTCGTCAAGTCATCGGTTGTTTTCGTCGCACCTCCCCGGTCGTCCGATTCCGCCAGATTCGCCGCACTACGCGGCGTGGATTCGTTCGACCTGAATTTCTCCACTGAGAAACGCGTGCGGCGCCTGCAACCGCGAAGCCATGAGCTTCAGCAACCCAAGGGTTGCGCCCCAGGACGCCAGTCGAACCTCCGTCGTCGGCTGGCTTGCAGATGAACCCGACGTTCAGTCGTCTTCCGGCGCGCGCCGCGCGAAGACGGACGAATGTCCGCTAAAACATGGCTCACAGATTGATGAAATCGCAACTCCTCCTACTCTCGACCCTCTCCCTCGTGCTCGCCGGATGCGGCGGTGGTGGCGGCAGTGACGGTTCCAGCAGCACCGCGGCAACCCAGGCCAATGGCAGCAAGAACGCTAGCAGTAGCAGCAGCTCAGCCGGCTCGACTGCCGCTGGCAGCAGCAATTCCATGGCGCTGAACGCCGCCAGCACGAGCGCGGCGAAGCTGAGCTGCACGTCGCCGGCGACGTCGGCCGGCTCGGGCAGCGCGACGATTTCCGCCGACACGCCGAGCGCGGACGGCACGCGCATCTTCGCGAACGGCAGCACCTTCAATCTCGTCTTCAGCACCAACGCGCCGAGCGATGACACCCTGAACTGGGCAGTCACGGATACGCTCGGCAAGGTCGCGGCGAGCGGCAGCACGCCTGTACCAGGCGGCTCGAAGACCATCACGTTCAATTGCACCTCCACGCTCGCCGGTTATTTCGCGGCGACCGGCACGCTCGCGCAAAACGGCGGCCAGTTGCCGCAAGCGGGCACGCGCCCGGTCGGCATCGCGACCTTCGGCGTGGCGCCGAACCTCTCGGGCATCGTTCCCGCCGTCACCTACGCGCGTCAGGAGCAGCATCGCTTCGGCATGCAGGGCGCGAACGACAACGGGCCGGTGCTGGCTGCGCTGGGCATTTCGTCGACCATCGACGACCGCGAGCTGTCGGGCACGGAACCGAACGGACCGAACACGTTCAACCCGTCGGCCGACAATCTCGATTCGTTCTACAAGCCCGGCAACGTGATGCGACTGATCCGTCTCGATGGCATTCCCGCATGGGCGAGCAGCACCGGCGCGTTCCAGGACGACACGACTCTGCCGGCCAACCTGTCGTATTACCAGAGCTACATGAGCCGCGTCGGCACGGAATCGAATGCGATTCGCGCGGCGTACTTCCCGACCCAGTCGGCCAACTACTACCAGGTGACGTGGGAGCCGAACCAGATGTGGGCCGACACCGACGCCAACTTCGTCGCGCTGTACAAGGCGGTCTATCAGGGCATTCATTCGACCGATCCGCACGCGGTCGTGATGGGGCCGACCGACGCGTTCCCGAGCCTGACCACGTCGCACCTGAAACGCCTCGCGCCGCTCGGCTTCGCGCAGTACATCGACGCGGTGGCCACGCATGGCTACTACGACGCGGGCACCTCGCCGTCGCATCCGCCTGAGCGCTACGACAGCGATCCGTCCACGGCCGACGGTTCGTTGCGCGGCCAGATGCGCAACCTGCGCGCGGAAATGGCGACCGACTATCGGACGGGCATGAAGCTGCTCTCGACGGAAGCCGGCATCAGCTACGACCTCGGCAGCTCGTACGGTCCGAACTATCCGAGCGCGAACGTGTTGTACGCGCAAGCCGCGGTCGCGGCGCGCATGCACATCATCACGCTCGGCGAAGGGGCGAACCAGACCTACGTGTTCTACGGCGCGGACTATCCGGGTGAGGTCGGCTACGGCACGTTCTTCGATCTGACCGACGCGCAAGGCGCCTTCGGCGCGCCGAACATCAGCCCGAAGCCGGTCGCGATGGCGATCAGCACGATGACGCACACGCTCGACGGCACCACCACGCTCGGCCCCGTGAACGGCACGCCGAGCGGCGTCTACGCTTACGCGTTCCAGCAGGTGGGCGGGGGCGCCGTGATCACCGCGTTGTGGACGCACAGCAACAACGTGTGGAGCGCGAGCACGGGATTCAGCTCGACCTATAGCGTGCCGTACAGCCTCGCGGTGGATGCGCCGGGCACGAGCGGCACCGTGAACGTAGTCGACATGATGGGCAACGCGACCAGCGCGAACTACAGCAACGGCATGCTCACGTTGAACCTGACCGAGTCGCCGGTGTACGTGGTGTCGAACAATGCGTCGGTGGCGAGCGCCAATGCGACGGTTCCGGTTGGATACGTCGGCATGTAATTCGACAACGCGCGACAACGCGCGGCGACAACACACGGCGCGGTTTGATCCGCGTCGTCCGAACCGGCTCGCGGCCGCACGCGGCAGAAACCTCTGCAATGACGGCGAAATCAGCGCACACTAGCTCTCTGCTCCACTGAGGGGCACCAGCCAGTTGGGAGGCCATCATGGCAAAGAGTCAATTGCGCAGTACCCGCGAGGCCAAGAAGCCGAAGCAGGCGAAGAAGCCGCAGCCCGCCACATCGCCGTCCGGCGCTCCACCGAGCCGCGTAGCACCGACCATTTCGGCAACGCCGAAGAAGCATTAAGAAGAGCGGCCCGCCTGCATGAACTGAACCCCAGGAGCGTGGATGGATGTCCAACTCCTGGGGTTCAGTTCATCACGAGGCGGGCCGCTTCTCAAATCGTCCGTCTGTCCGTCGCTCACATCGTCCGTCACCTGCCCACCTGCCCGCTTCTACCTGGATATATCCTCCAGCGCGACATTGCGCGTTCGCGGTCCAAGCGTGCCGATGGCGACCATCACCACGGCCATCGCGCCGGAGATGAACACGAACACCCCGTTCACGCCGAAGCGGCTCAGGCATGCTGCAATCACGAACGCGGAGAACATCGCCGAGAGCCGGCTCCACGAATAGACGAACCCCACGGCGCGCGCCCGGATACTGGTCGGAAACAGTTCGGCCTGATACGCGTGATAGCTGTACGAAATGATGTTGCCCGCCAGCACGAGGCACACGCCCAGGCTCACCAGCAACACCGTCTCGCGTGCCTGGCTGAAGGCCAGACCGCATACCACGTTGACTCCCGCCATGCAGATGATCACCGTCTTGCGCTCGAAACGGTCGGCGATCAGCAAGCCCAACAACGGCCCGAGCGGCGCGGCGAGCGCGATGATGCTCGCATACATCAGGCTGGTCGTGATCGTGATGCCCTGCTTGATCAGCAAGGTCGGAATCCAGTTGGCGAAGCCGTAATAGCCCATCGTCTGGAACACGTGGAAGATGATCAGCATCAGCGTGCGCTGGCGATACGGCGGCACCAGCAGATCGCGAAACGCCGCGCGTGCGCGCACCGGCTCGGGCGAGGCGGGCGCCGGCAGGGGCTGTGCGCATTTGCGTCGATATTCGCGCTCGACGCGCGCTTCGAGGCGCGTCATCACTGCGTCGGCTTCCTCGAGCCGGCCTTTCTGCGCAAGCCAGCGTGGGCTTTCGGGCAAGCCGAGGCGGATCCACCACACCACGATCGCACCGACCACGCCAGTCAGCACGACCAGTCGCCAGCCGTCGAGACCAAAGTAACGATGCGGCACCAGCAGATACGACAGAAACGCGACGATCGGCACCGCGCAGAAACCGACTGCCTGCGAACAGGCCGACGCACGACCGCGAATATGCTTCGGCACGAGTTCGGAGATATACGTGCCGATCGTGACGATCTCCACGCCGATGCCGATCCCCGCGATGAAACGCCAGAGATTGAGTCCCAGCGCGGTGTCCTGAAACGCCATGATGATGTTCGCCGCGGTGTACCACAGCAGCGACCACGTGAAGATCGCGCGCCGTCCGAAGCGATCGGCGAGAAAGCCGCACGCCGCCGTGCCGATGAAGAGGCCCGCGAACAATGCGGCAATGAAACTCGCCACACCGGTGGTGCCGAACAGACCATGCGTGGTCGCGGTGAGCATGCCGCTGCGCACGAGCCCTGGCGCGATATAGCCGGAGAACATCAGGTCATACAGTTCGAAGAAGAGCCCAAGGCTCAGCAGCATCACCAGCTTCCAGATCGAACGCGTGGCGGGCAAACGGTCGAGCCGCGCGGCAATGCGCGCGCCGTCCAGCGCGATCTGGTCGGTGCGGCTGCCTGCCGACGCGCCCGCGTCCGCAGGCAAACCGCCCAGCCCGGCGGCGTCGCTAATCGCTGTTGCGTACACCGTCTCATGCGACGATTTCATCGTCTGTCTCCTCTTGTCTTCGATCTGGTTCAAACTTCGCTGCCGCCCAGCGCCGCGATCTGCCTTTCGTCATAGCCGAGACCGCGCAGCACTTCAGCGGTGTGCTCGCCGATCTTCGCGATCGGCTGGCGCGGCTGTAGACGCGCGCCGTCCAGTGAGATCGGCAGCAACGGCATGCTGGTTTCGCTGCCGTCGTCGAGCGTCAGACGGGCAAGGCCGCCGCTCTCGTTCAGATGCGGATCGTCGAACAGCTGCTCGGGCTTCGTGATCGACGCGAACGGAATGTGGTCGCGCTCGAACAGCGGCGCGAGCGCCGCGCCTTCGAAACGGCTCAGGCTCTCGCCGAGCGTTTTCAGCAGCCAGTCGCGCGCCAGCACGCGATCGTTGTTGGTCGCGAGACGCGGGTCGGCAAGCAGGTCATCGCGGCCGAGAATCGCGCACAGCGCGCGCCACTGCCCGTCGCCGATGGCGGCGATGAACATCTGCTCGCCGTTGGCGAGCGCGAACACGTCATACACGGCCCATGCGCTGATGCGCTCGGGCATCGGTGCGGCGGGCACGCCAGTCGCGGCGAACTGCTGCATGTGCTGCGCACACAGCAGCACGCAGTTCTCGAACAGCGCGCTTTGCACTTCCTTGCCGCGCCCACTCGCCTGCCGTTCGTACAACGCGGCCAGCACGCCGATTGCGCCGAACATGCCACCCATGATGTCGTTGACCGAGCTGCCCGCACGCAGCGGACGGCCGACCGGCCCGGTCATGTAGGCGAGGCCGGCCATCATCTGCACGACTTCGTCGAGCGCGAGACGGTGTTCGTAGGGCCCGCTCAGAAAGCCTTTGTGCGATACGTAGATGAGCTTAGGATGGCGCTCGCGCAGCGTCGCATAGTCGAGCCCGAGACTCGCCATGCGGCCCGGCTTGAAGTTCTCGACGAACACATCGGCGCTGGCGACGAGCTCGTGCAGCGCGGCCAGTCCCGCTTCGCTATCGAGGTCGAGCGCGACGCTCTTCTTGTTGCGATTGAAGGTGCGAAAAAAACCCGCGCCGGTGCCGAGCAGACGGCGCGTGCCGTCGCCGCGCGGCGGCTCGACCTTGATCACTTCGGCGCCGAGGTCGCCGAGAATCATGCCGCAGGTCGGGCCCATCACCATGTGCGACAACTCGATCACGCGAATGCCGGCGAGCGGCAACGCCTGTTGCTGTGGCGCGGAGCAGGAGGAAGCTGACGAAGACGAAAGCGGATTCATTGCAGTACCTGCGGGCTGGAAGATTGGGAAGGTTGGCAAGATTGGGCAGACGCTCGGGAAGATGCAAAGCGTTCACGGGCCGCCGCGAACTGCTTCGGCAGACCGGCGCGCGCCAGATAGCCGTATAGCGGTTCGCCGGGCAACGCGTCGGCGAGCACGGCGCGCGAGGCGAGCAGCCGGGTGAGATCGATGCCGGTGTCGTAGCCCATGCTGTCGAGCATGAACACGAGGTCTTCGGTGTTGACGTTGCCGGTCGCGCCCGGCGCATGCGGACAGCCGCCGAGACCGGCCAGCGACGCGTCGAATTCGCGGATGCCGTGCTGCAGCGCGACCAGCGTGTTGGCGAGGCCGAGGCCGCGCGTGTCGTGAAAATGCAGCGAGCGCAGGCGGTCGCCCGCGACATCGCGCACCAGCTCGATGATTTCGCCGACCTGACGCGGCGTCGCTTCGCCGGTCGTGTCGCCAAGCGCGATCACATCGGCGCCTGCCTGCACGGCGGCACGCGCTAGCGCGGCGATGTCCGCATAAGGCACCGCGCCTTGCAGCGTGCAGCCGAACACCGTCGACAAACCGGCGATCAGTTCGACGCGCGGCGCCCCGGCGTTGAGCGCACCGTCGATCAGTTCGCGCATCGCGGCGAACGCGTCGATCATCTGCGCGGGCGTTTTTCGCACGTTGGCGAGGCTATGCGCGACGCTCACCGAGATCGGCGCGACGATCCGCTGCACGCCGGCGTCGAGCGCGCGCTGCGCGCCTTTCAGATTCGGCACCAGCGCCGTCACGATCAGATCGTCGTAGGTGCGCGCGTGGGCGATGACGTCGTCGGCGTCGGCCATTTGCGGCAGCAACTTCGCCGGCACGAACGACGCGACTTCCATATGCCGCACACCGGCGGCATAGGCGGCGTCGATCCAGCGTCGCTTGAACGCAGTGGACATGATCCGGTCGATGCTTTGCAGGCCGTCGCGCAGGCCGACTTCAGTCACGACGACGCGCTCCTGGGTGTCACTCATGGTTCTGGTTCCCGGTCTTGAGTCCCGCTGAGGACGCGGGCAATGAAGCAACTGGGTGACAGCGTGCCTAAGCGCGAGCGCGTCGCAAAGTCTGCGTTGACGACGCACTCCATCGCCGCTCGCGATGGCGGCTCAGGCAGACGGGACGGGGGTGGGCGGGCGTCCAGGCAAAACCCTTAAGGGCTTCTCAGGGGATGTGGCGAACAGGAAACACAACGGGAAGCACATCAGGGAACAAAACGGGTAACGTCGCCTGCGGACCCGCGGCCACGCATCGCGGTCTACTTCGTATCAAGCCGCGTGCAGCAAATGCTCCAGCAGATGCGACGCCGCCAGCGTCAGCGCGTGGCGCTCGCGCATGCAGATCACGAAGCGCCGCTCGGCCCACGCTTCGCGCAACGGCACGGCGACGATGCCGTATTCGTCGGCGGCATGACGGGGCAGCGCTTCGCGCGGCAGGATCGCCACCGCGAGGCCGGCCTGAATGAAGCGATAGGCGGCATCGAACGTCGACACGTAGGTTCGATAGTTGAGCTCACCACCCTTCTCGGCCGCGATGCGCTGCATCAGCGCATTCACCGATGCGTTCGACGCGAGTCCGAGATGATCGAAGGCCAGCGTCTCGCCAAAGCCGACTTCGGTCGCGCTGGCGAGCGGGTGATCGCGCGGCACGATCAGCGCGAGATGATCGGCGCGATACGGCACGACGTGCAGACTGCCCATCGACACCATGTCGCGGCAAATGCCGAGATCGGCGACGCCTTCTTCGAGACCGCGCACGATCTCCGTGCTCACGCGCTCTTCGACGTCGACGCGAATTTGCGGGTTAGCCTTCAGGAACGCCGAGAGCGCCTCGGGCAAAAACTCCACCATCGACGACACGTTCGCCAGCACCCGCACATGACCGCGTGCGCCGGCCGCGTATTCGCTGAGTTCGGCCTGCAGCCGTTCGTGGCCGCGCATGATGAGTCGCGCATGCCGCAGCAGCGCTTCGCCGGCGGCGGTCGCGCGCACGCCGCGCTGGCTGCGCGAGAGCAACGCGACGTCGACCAGCGCCTCGAGGTCGGCGAGCCGCTTACTGACCGCCGATGGCGCGATGAACTCGCGCTCGGCCGCGCGAGCGATCGTGCCTTCCTCGCATACGGCGATGAACAAGCGTAGCGTCACCTGATCGATCTGCCACATGGACATGCATGCTCAAAGAGTTTGAAGTGGCAAAATTATGCCCGAGCGACGCGGGGACCAAGTCGAACTTAGGGTATCCACGGCCGGCGCGAGAGCGTGGCCGTGCCGGTCGATCGACCGCTGGACCGCCCACGCCGATTTCGCGTGGCGGCAGCGCCCGGCGATCAGGCGCGGCCTTGTCCGCGCTTTTCGGTCTGGCTATGCTGGCGTGCGTGGCTGCATGCCCTCAGGCATCGCCGCGCCGGCCCGCGCGAGGCCGCATGAACCACCGCGGGCGCTGCAAGCACTGCAAGCACTGCAAGCACTGCAAGCACCAAAAGCACCACGAACCAGAACCGCCAATCAAGGGCTTCCTCTCATGTCCACCACCAGTCTCTTCTTCACCGCCGCGGGCGTCGGCCTCGCGATTGCCGCGCCAGTCGGCCCGATGGGCATGCTGTGCATCCGTCGCACGCTGACCGGCGGGCCGCGCGCCGGGCTCGCAATCGGCTTGGGCATCGCGACCGGCGACGCCGTCTATGGCTTGATCGCCGCGCTCGGCCTCGTCGGCATCTCGCAGTTCATGCTCGCGTACGACCGCCCGTTGCATCTGCTGGCCGGTCTGTTCCTGCTCTATCTCGGCGTGCGCGCGCTGCTGCAGAAGCCGGCCGCCGACACCGGCAATGGTAACGGCAACGGCGACGGCAAGCTCACGCAAGTCGGCCGGGCCGGCGCACTGCGCGCCTATGCCAGCTCCCTGCTGCTCACGCTGACCAATCCGCAAACCGTCATCATGTTCGCCGCGCTGTTCACGACGCTCGCGCCGCGCGGCGCGTTTTCATCGGCCATCGCGCTGACCACGGTGGGTGGGGTGTTCGTCGGGTCGATCGCGTGGTGGTGTTTTCTCGTGACCATGGTGTCGCTCGCGCGCCATGCGATCGGCAGCAGGTTGCGCGTCGCCATCGACCGCGCGGTCGGCTTGATGCTGGCGGCGTTCGGCGTCGTCGAGATACGGCGCGCGTTGTGAGCGCAAGCCGGTGCCGTGTGCGCTTTGCGACGCGCCGTGCGGCACGTTCCTGAGAGCAGTTTGGACGCGAGCGCGGCAGTTTTGCGACAATAGCGGCTTTCGCCGCGCCGCGGCGGTCCGTGGCGCGCCAGCGGCGAGCTTCGCGCCGCACCCGGCCAACGTGCGGCAGCACGCGCCCGCGGGCCTTGCCACCCGCTCCTTCCACCCATCCGACCGTTTGCGGTCCGCTCAATGGCACTTCCCCACATCGATCTGCTGTACTCCGTCTCCGGCCTGTTCGTCGGCTTTCTGGTCGGGCTGACGGGCGTCGGCGGCGGCTCGCTGATGACGCCGATCCTGGTCCTGCTGTTCAACGTCCATCCGGCCACCGCGGTCGGCACCGACCTTCTGTACGCGGCCGCCACCAAGGCGACCGGCACCCTCGTGCACGGCCTGAAAGGCTCGGTCGACTGGCAGGTCACGCTGCGTCTGGCCGCCGGCAGCGTGCCCGCGGCCACGCTCACGCTGATCCTGCTGCATCGCTATGGAATGGACACGCCGGGTGCCGGCCGCCTGATCCAGATCGTGCTCGGCGCGGCGCTGCTGGTGACCGCGGTGGCACTGGTGTTCCGTCCGCAACTCGCGGCGCTCGGCGCGCGCCGCCAGCGCACACCGAAACAGGGGCGCACGCTGGCGCTGACCATACTGACCGGCGCGGTGCTGGGCACGCTGGTGTCGCTCACCTCGGTGGGCGCGGGCGCGATCGGCGTGACGGTGTTGCTGCTGCTATACCCGTTGCTGCCGACCACCCGCATCGTCGGCTCCGATATCGCCCATGCGGTGCCGCTCACGCTGCTCGCGGGCGCCGGTCATTGGCTGCTGGGTTCGGTCGACTGGTCGATGCTGGTCTCGCTGCTGGTGGGCTCGCTGCCGGGCATTGCGATCGGCAGCTATCTGTCGTCGCGCGCTCCGGATGCGCTGCTGCGCAATCTGCTCGCCGCCACGCTCACGCTGGTCGGCGTGCGTCTCGTGCTGTCCTGAAGCGCGCCGGCGCCGGCTCGGAAGCCGACACTACGGCGCGCCGCCCAAGCCGCGGCTACTTGAAGAACCGACAGGTCAGATCGGCCTCGAACTGTCTGATCCATTGACCATGACGGTCGTGATAGGACTGCGCCCAGCCGCCGCGTCGCACGGTAACGAGGCGCTCGTCCTCAGGCTCGCCCGACTTCGCACAGGCACTGATCTCGAAGTGCGCCGGCGCAAAACCGTGCCGCGCGCACACCAGTTCGAAAGCCGCCCGATCGCCGATTGGCAGATCGGTATAGCGCAACTGTGTGATTCCCATGGCATCGACTCCAGTTCCCATGCTTCACAGTACGCTTGGCTACACGGCAACTATGTGTCACAGCGTACGGAGAACGAGTCGTGGCGGGGCTGGCACGCCAGCCATCAGCGGCGTTTCAAACAGGCAACGCGACGATAAAAGCCGAAAAAAAAGCTCCGGCATCGCGCCGAAGCCCAGGTACATCATGCATCGCGCCGGCGCACGCGGTGTCGAACCGCTTGCGCCGATCCGACGACCGACGACGCATGCGCCGATCAGATCCGCCCCACGCAGCCCGTTACGTGCTGCGCGCATGGCAGATTGGTTACTGTTGCATAACGGTCAGCTTGTTGCTCACCGACTTCACGCCCACCACGCCCTTCGCGGCGGTCTCGGCCGCTTCGATCTGCCCTTCGTCGGGCACGGTGCCGGTCAGTATCACTGCGCCGCCATGAGCGCGCACGGCGATGTTCGCCACGTCGAGGCCCTGCTCCTTCGCAAGCGCACCGCGCACCTTGCGACCCAACTGGCTGTTCGCCCGCTTGCCAGCCTTGGTGCTGGCAGCCGGCGAGGCCGTGTCCGTCGCCGCATCGTTTGTCTGAGCGTAGACATTGCACGCCACTACCATCGCCACGACCGAACCCAGCGTTTTCAGAAAACCGACCGATTTCATAGTTTCTCTTCTCCTAAGTTCCGATTGGACCGCTTGGGCCGCTTGGACAAGCGGCTACGTTACGACTCCTGGCGGCTATGGCAAGACACGACAAAGCGCGACTCGGCGACGGCCGGCTATGGTTGCAACACGATGCGCGAGAGACGGGAGAGGCGGGTTGCCGAGCATCGCTTGCCGCATGCGATGGCGGGCATGCGAAGCGGCAAGCGACGTGCCGCGGAGTCGGCCAGCGCGCCCGGTTCTTGTGTGTCATGCCGGGTCGCGCCGCGCAAACGTTGGATCGCGGCGGCGATGCACAATTTAATCTAGCCGGGACAGAAGCGCAAAGGGTTTAGTCGGCGGCGCGGCATTCATATTCACATTCTGTTCATATCGCATGCACGCCGCATAGGCGCGCATTCACGCCGCATTCACACCGCATTCACGATTTGTTACGGGTTTGTCGGCGCATGGCGACGCCACACGTTCCGCCGTCGCGTGAATCTCAGGTACCATCGGCGCGACGCGTGCTGCCGCGCGACTCGTGCGACATTCGCCGCGGCCAGCCCAGCCTCGCCCGCGCACCAACGCAGCGCGCCTGGTGCGTGCGCCGCAGCGCGCCGCCCCTGTTCACTTTGACCGTCGCCGTCACGTCATCCGATGAAGCCAGCCACCGGCCGCAAGCGCCCTCCCCGTCTCGTCGCCCGCTTTGTCGCAATCTCGTGGCGCGATCTGGCGGTCTCGTTCGGGCCGATCCTGCTGCTCGCCGCAGTGGCCATCTGGGTCGCCGTGCGGCTCATCCAGCCCGCGCCGCCGAGCACGCTGACGATCACCGCCGGACCCGAAGGCAGCACCTTCTGGAACGCCGCGCAAAAGTACAAGGCGATCCTGGCGCGCAACCGCATCACGCTGAACGTGCTGGCGTCAGAAGGTTCGCTGCAGAATCTCAAGCGGCTCTCGGACCCGGATTCGGCGGTCGACGTCGGCTTCGTGCAGGATGGCCTCGCGCCCGCCGCGGCGAGCAAAGGGCTGATGTCGCTCGGCAGTGTCGCCTACGTGCCGCTGGCGATCTTCTATCACGGGCCGCCCGTCATGTGGCTCTCCGAGTTCAAGGGCCAGCGGCTGGCGGTCGGCGCCGAAGGCAGCGGCACGCGCGAGCTGGCGCTCACGCTGCTCAAGGCGAACGGCATCGTGCCGGGCGGCGCGACCAAACTGCTGCCGCTCTCGGGCGACGAAGCCGCCGAAGCGCTCATCTCCGGCAAGGTCGACGCGGCCTTCCTCGCCGGCGATTCGGCGCAGCAGGCGGTGATGGGCAAGCTGTATCGCACGCCGAACGTGCGCTTCTACGATTTCACGCAAGCCGACGCATACACGCGCCGCTTTCCTTTTCTGACCCAGTTGAAGTTGCCGATGGGCGCCTTCGACCTCGGCAAGAACCTGCCGTCTGCGTCGATCAACATCGTCGCGCCGACCGCCGAGCTGGTGGCGCGCGACTCGCTGCATCCGGCGCTGTCGGACCTGCTCATCGAAGCCGCACGCGAGGTGCATGGCAGAGCGACCACCCTGCAGCGCGCCGGCGAATTCCCCGCGCCGCTCTCGCACGACTTCCCGATCAGCGACGACGCCGCGCGCTACTACAAGTCTGGCAAGAGCTTCCTGTACCGGACCCTGCCGTTCTGGATCGCGAGTCTTGCCGACCGGCTGCTGGTGGTGGTGGTGCCGTTGATCGTGCTGCTGGTGCCGGCCCTGCGGATCGTGCCGGGACTCTATGCATGGCGGGTGAAATCGCGCATTTATCGCTGGTACGGGGCGCTGATCGCGATCGAGCGCAGCGCGCTCAGCGAACACTCCGCGCAGGAGCGCGCATCGCTGATCGAACGGCTCGACGCGATCGAGGATTCGGTCAACGGACTGAAGATGCCGCTCGCCTACGCCGATCAGTTTTACGTGCTGCGCGAGCATATCGGGTTCGTGCGCCGGCGGCTCATGCTAGGCCGCGAGGACCTGCGCGATGCAGCGGACGACGCAGTGGACGACGAAGGCGACAACCAGGCGGACATCCCAGCGAACAACCAGGCGGACAACCAGACAGTCGACCGGACGCAGGCAAAGCCGGCCGCCGCGCCAGACGAGCGGCCGGGCCACCGCGCCGACCAGACCAGTGCCGTGCACGCGCCACTCGCCGCGCCATTTACCGCGCACGAGGCGGCCGAGATCGGCGAAACGCCCGACAACGCAAGCAAGCCCGACGCCAGGCCAGATTGACGGATGCAAGCCGTGGCCGCACCGCGTAAGATCATTACAATTTTGGCGGTATAGCGGATACACCGTCCGACTCAGGCAATCCGGGAGACATCCATGACCGTTGGCATCGACGCCACGCAACCACTGTGGTTTTACGATTTTGTCTCGCCGTTCACGTACCTGTTGCTCGAGCAACACGACAAATGGCCCGGCATGGACTTCGCGTTCACGCCAGTCGTGCTGAACGACCTGTACACCCACTGGGGACAGCGGCCGGCCTACAGCGTGCCGGCCAAGCGCACCTTCATGTACCGGCACGCGCTGTTTCGCGCGGAGCAGCTCGGCATTCCGTACAAGATGCCGCCGGCGCATCCGTTCGATTCGATGAAGGCGCTGCTGCTGGCAACGGCGGCGAACGGCGACGTCAACTTCGTGCGCGAGATTTTCCGCTTCGTCTGGCGCGAAGGCCGCGATCCGTCCGGCGACGCGGCCTTCGCTGAGCTATGCGAACGCGTCGGCATGCCGGATGGTCCCGAACTCATCAAAAGCGAAGAGGTGAAAGCGCAATTGCAGCGCAACACCGCAGATGCGATCGGTCTTGGCGTGTACGGCGTGCCGACTTTTCGGCTGAACGATCAATTGTTCTGGGGCGAAGACGCGTTGCCGATGGTGCTGTACTGCGCGCGCACGCCGAACTGGCTCGAATCGGGGGAAGTGAAGCGGATCAGTTCGCTGCCGTGGGGTCTCGCGGACGCGCGAGCGTAGTGACGGCGTGAGCGAGGAGCAGGCGGCACGGCGATTGGGCGCGCCGGGTGGTTCCCGGTTCGCGAGACAGTTTGGCTTGGGCAAGATTGCATCGAAAGACGTATCGCTGATGCCGGCCATACCGCGCCCGCTATGCCGCTAGCCCGCAAACGGGCCTAAGGTTATATCCTTTGCGCCCGCGCGGGCGTGCTGCGCACCGGGGTCGATGCGATCCTCGACCCGGCCGCGCTTCACCTGCCCAGCCTCGCCTGAACCATGGACGACACCGCCGCCTCACTCGATATCTGGCTCGTGCGCGTGCTGCACACGCTGCTGATCGAGCGCAGCGTCACGCAGACCGCACTGCGTCTGAATCAAACCCAGCCCGCGATCAGCACCGCGCTGCGCAAGTTGCGCGAGACGCTGAACGATCCGATTCTGGTGCGCGGCAAGTCGGGCATGGTGCCGACGGAATATGGCGAATCGCTGCTGGCCTCCGCGCAGCGGGTGTTGCGCGAAGTCGACTTCGTCGCGACACCGCACGGCGACTTCGATCCCGGCCGCTCGCGCCGTACGTTTCGCGTCGCCGCGCCAGATTATCTGAACGATTTCTTCATGCCGACCGTGATCGCGCAGTTTCGCGACGCGGCACCGCATGCGCGGCTCGAGATCGAATCGCTCGGACCGCTGCTCGATCACGCGGCCGCGCTCGATGCCGGCGAACTCGATCTGGTGATCGGCAACTGGCCGAAGCCCGAGGCGCGTTTTGAACGCAGCGATCTGTTCTCCGATACGGTGGTCTGCATGATGCGCGCCGATCATCCGCTCGCTCGGGCGCCGCTCACGCGTGAAGCGTATCTGGCGGCGCCGCATCTTGCGCCGACGCCGTATAGCGGCGCACGTGGCGGCGCGATCGACACCGGCTTCGCGCGGGCCCATGCCGAGCGGCGCATCGTCGCCACGCTGCCCTACTTCGGGCTCGTGCCGCAGACGCTGCTCCAATCGGATCTGATCTTCACGACCACGCGCCGCTTCGCGATGCACTACGCGGACATCCTGCCGCTCGCGGTGGTCGAGGTGCCGATCGCGTTTCCGCGTATCAAGTGCTATCAGTTGTGGCATCCGCAGCCGGATCGGCCGAGTGATGTCGGCTGGCTAAGGGCGTTGATGGCCCAGGTATCGGACAGGTTGGTCGCACGCAAGGTGCGGCGCGCGAAGCAGCCGCGTAAGCAAGAGGCTGCGGGCGCGTAGAGGGGCCAGCCCGGGGTTGCCAGCCCGCTCAAACATGCGCGCAAAGCCTCTGCATTGCGACCTGCGCCGCGATCTGCCGCGTCCTGACCTGCAGCAGTTCCGCGCACACCGCGACCGCAATCGCTGACGGCGCCTTATCGACGATGCCGCTGACCCCGATCGGACACGTCATCTGCACCAGCCGGTCAGGATCCACGCCGCGCTCGAGCAAACGCCGCTCGAATTTCACGCGCTTGGTCTTCGACCCGATCATGCCGAAGTAGCTGAAATCGCGCCGTCGCATGATGCGCGCCGCCAGCGAGAAATCGAGCGCATGGTTATGCGTCATCACCAGCAGATAGGCTCCGGGCGGCGCCGCATCGACGATCGCATCCGGTGTGTCGGTCGCTTCGATCTGCACGTTGGCGGGCGTTTCGTCAGGGAACAGTTCGTCGCGCTCGTCGACCCACTGGACCACGCACGGCAAACTGCCGAGCAACCTGATGAGCGCGTGTCCGACGTGCCCCGCGCCGAACAGCACGATATGCATCGGCGCCACATTCGCTGCCGCGCTAGCGGCCGCATTCCTTGCCGCATTCCTTGCCGCATTCCTTGCCGCATTCCTTGCCGCATTTGCTGCCGCATTTCCTGCCGCATTTCCTGCCGCACTTGCCGCCGCACTCATTGCCGCGCCTCCGCGGTGGCGGCCCGCACCGCGCCGATCGCCTTGAGAATTTCCTCGCTGGTCGCGGGTGCGTTCAGCGGCGGATTGACCTTGTGCTCGCCCACCGCCGACACCGCGTCGCGCACCGCAAAAAACACCGAGAACGGCAGCAGCAACGGCGGCTCACCAGTCGCCTTCGACCGGTGGATGCTGTCCTCGGCATTGCGGTTGCTGAACAGGTGCACGCGGAAATCCGGCGGCATATCGTTGACGGTCGGAATCTTGTAGGTGGATGGCGCGTGCGTCATCAGCTTGCCGTGCGCGTCCCACCACAACTCTTCGGTCGTGAGCCAGCCCATTCCCTGGATGAACGCGCCTTCCACCTGGCCGATGTCGAGCGCCGGATTCAGCGACGCGCCCACATCATGCAATGCGTCCGCGCGCAGCACGCGCATTTCACCGGTCAACGTGTCGATCACCACCTCCGACACCGCCGCGCCATACGAGTAGTAGTAGAACGGCCGGCCTTGCAGCTTCGCCTGATCCCAATGGAGCTTCGGCGTCGCGTAGAAACCATCGGACCAGAGCTGGATACGCGCAAGGTAGGCCTTCGCGATCACCTCTTCGAACGTGACGATCACATCGCCGACCACCACGCGGTCATGCCCGAAGCGCACGTCGGCGGCGCTCACCTGCCCCGCGCCGAAACGCTCGGCGGCAAACGCGGCGAGGCGGTCGCGCAACTGCCGCGCCGCATCCTGGGCCGCCTTGCCGTTCAGGTCGGAACCCGTCGATGCCGCGGTCGCCGACGTATTGGCGACCTTGCTGGTATCGGTGGCCGTCACGCGAATGCGGTTGAAGCTCACGCCCAGTTCATGCGCGACGACCTGCGCGACCTTCGTGTTCAAACCCTGGCCCATTTCGGTGCCGCCATGATTCACCAGCACCGAGCCGTCGGTGTAGATGTGCACGAGCGCGCCGGCCTGGTTGAAATGCGTGACGTTGAACGCAATGCCGAACTTGACCGGCGTGAGCGCGAGACCCTTCTTCAGCACTTCGTTGTTCGCATTGAACTCATTGATCGCAGCGCGGCGCACGCGGTATTCGCTGGTCGCTTCGAGTTCGTCGATCAGTTCGTGAATCACGTTGTCCTCGACGATCTGACCGTACGGCGTCTGGTTGCGCTCGGTCTTGCCGTACAGATTGCGACGGCGCACGTCGAGCGCATCGGCACCGACCGACCGCGCGACGTTGTCCATGATGTATTCGATCGCGAACGCGCCCTGCGGACCGCCGAAGCCCCGGAACGCGGTATTCGACTGCGTGTTGGTCTTGCCGCAGAAGCCGTCGATCGTCACATCCGACAGCCAGTAGGCGTTATCGAAGTGGCACAGTGCGCGCGTCATCACCGGGCCGGACAGGTCGGCCGAGAAACCGCAGCGCGAAGTCATGTCGACCGCCACGCCGTCGATCACGCCCTGGTCGTCGTAACCCACTTCATACGTGTAGTGAAAATCGTGGCGCTTACCCGTGACCATCATGTCGTCGTCGCGGTCCGGACGCAGTTTCACGGGGCACAGCAGCTTCCACGCGGCGAGCGCCGCGCAGCACGCGAACAGCCCCGATTGCGATTCCTTGCCGCCGAAGCCGCCGCCCATCCGCCGGCATTCGACCACCACGTTGTGCGACGCGACGCCGAGCGCGTGCGCGACCAGGTGCTGCATTTCGGTCGGGTGCTGCGTCGAACAGTAGACGTGCATGCCGTCGTCATCCTTTGGCACTGCGTACGAAATCTGCCCCTCCAGATAGAACTGCTCCTGGCCGCCGAGCAGCATTTCACCGGCCTCGCGATACGCGGCGCGCACGATCTTCGCGCTGGCGTCTCCGCGTGCGAGTTTCATCGGCGGCAACACGGACTGGTTCGCGGCACGCGCGTGCTGTGCGCTCAGAATCGCCGGCAGTTCCTCGTAGACCACCTCGGCGCGGCGCGCGGCGAGACGCGCCGTTTCATGCGAGGTCGCGACCACGATGAAGATCGGCTGACCGACGTATTGCACGACACCATCGGCGAGAATCGGGTCGTCGCCGTGAATGATCGGGCCCACGTCGTTGGCGCCCGGGATGTCGTCGGCGGTGAAGACCGCGACCACGCCGGGCGTGGCGCGCACCTTGTCGAACGAAATCGACACGAGCTTCGCATGCGCTTTCGACGACAGGCCGAGCGCGGCGTGCAGCGTGCCGGCGAGCACCGGGATGTCGTCGGTGTAGGTGGCGCGACCGCTCACGTGCAGATGCGCGGACTCGTGCGGACGCGAGATGTGGACCTGGGCGAAGTTATCGAGGCAGTCATCGAGGTCCTGAAGCTCGTTCAGGAACGGCACGGCTTGCTGATTCATCGTTATGTTCTCCGTATCCTTCGTGGGCGTAGCGTGATTCAGGCGCTGGCGCCGGCCGGCGCGCACGCCGCGGCGACCGCGCGCACATCGAGCGCGCTCTTGAGCAGCGGGTTGTTCGGGCGCGTTTCGAGCCAGAAGCGGTACAGCGTGTTCTTCGCCGCTTCGAGACGATAGTGGCTGGTCGCGCGCATGTCGGTGAGCGGCGCATAGTCGTTGCCGAGCGCGAGCATCGCGGCCTGCGCGGTGGCTTCGTGCCATTCGGCGTCGCGCAGCACGGCTTCGGCGCGAAGTGCGCGGCTCACCGTGGCGGCCATCCCGCCGAACGCGATGCGCGGCTCGCGCACCAGCTTGCCGTCGGCGATGAACGAAAACGCGGCGCACACGGCCGAGATATCCGAATCGAAACGCTTCGAGAGCTTGTAGGTGCGAAAACGCAGGTTCTGGCGCATTCCACTGCGCGTCGGCACCTTCAGCCCGACGACGAACTCGTGCGCTGCCATATCTTTCTTCTGATACGCGAGGTACAGCTCTTCGAGCGGCATCTCACGCTCGATCTCGCCGCCGCGCACGACCACGCGCGCACCCAGCGCGATCAAGCCGGGCATCGAATCGCCGATCGGCGAGCCGTTGGCGATGTTGCCGCCGAGCGTGCCGGCATTGCGGATCGGCAGCGATGCGAAGCGCTGCCACATTTCGGTCAGCTCCGGATACTGCTTCGCGATCTCCGCGTAGGCCTTTTCGACGCTCACCGCCGCGCCGATTTCGATCCATTCGTGGCTGGTTTCGAGCTTCTGCAATTCGGCGATCTGCCCGACGTAGACGAGGTTGCCCAGCTCGCGCATCTGCTTGGTGACCCGCAGGCCGATGTCCGTGCTGCCGGCGAGAATGCGCGCGGCCGGTTCGGCCTCTTTGAGCTTCGCGAGCGCATCGAGCGTGCGTGGCGCATCGAACCGCTGGCCGGCGTGCTCGTAGTGGAAGGTGTCCTGGCGCTCGAGCGTGGCGAGCGTCGCGGCGAGCGCGGCGACATTTACCGGCGCCTTCGGCGCGGGCGCTTCGAACATGCGCACCGCCGCATCGACGATCGGACGATAGCCGGTGCAGCGACATAGATTGCCCGTCAACGCGTTGCTGATCGCTTCGCGCGACGGCACCGTGCGGTCCGCGCAGCTCTGCTCGTGGCCGTGCTTTTCGTACAGCGACCACATCGACATGACGAAGCCAGGGGTGCAGAAGCCGCATTGCGAGCCGTGGCATTCGACCAGCGCCTGCTGCACCGGATGCAGCGAGCCGTCCGGTTGACGCAGGTCTTCGACGGTGAAGAGCGCACGGCCGTCGAGCGTCGGCACGAACTGGATGCACGCGTTGACCGCCTTGAAGTCGACGCCGCCCGCCGCGTTGCGCTCGCCGAGCACCACCGTGCACGCGCCGCAATCGCCTTCGGCGCAGCCTTCCTTGGTACCGGTGCAATGCGCGTCCTCGCGCAGATACTGCAGGACCGTGCGGGTGACAGGCGCGTCCTTGATCTCGCGGATCGCGTTGCGGTGATAGAAGCGAATCGGCTCGGTCATGTGTCGTTACTCTCGAATGTTCGATGTCCGCAGGACGTGCAGCGGCGATGGTTCGAAAACTATCATCGTCAATAAAGCCAACCCATAGCGCGAGTCGCATGCGGGACATATCCGCAAAACGATATCGAGGCCGGTTTGAGAGCCCGTCCGCTTATATCGAAGTGGGTTTTTCGCCGTCTATGTGCATTTTTTGCGGCTTTTCGGTCATCGGAAATCATCACATGCCGGAACAGTTGACCACCCATGCGGGCGTTTCAACGGCCAAAACGAACCGTCATCGGCCTCACATGCCGCTCGGGTCCGGCCAAAAATCAGGCAAGCTTCTGCAGGAGAACCGGTTCCATGGGACAATCACGCGCTTCCGCCATTTTCAAGTCTCGTTTTCCCCATGTCCGCCGACTCCGCGCCCAGCCGCAGCGAATTTGCGACGACTTTGCAGATCATTCCGGTCGTCTTTTTCACGTTCCTTTGCTACCTGACCATCGGCATTCCGCTTGCCGTGCTGCCCGGCTACGTCCACGGCGACCTCGGTTTCAGCGCGGTGCTGGCGGGTGCGGCGATCAGCGTGCAATACCTCGCGACACTGGCCTCCCGGCCGCTGGCCGGCCGTTGCGCGGATACGCTGGGGCCCCGGCGCACCGTGTCGCTCGGCCTGCTGGGTTGTGGCACGAGCGGGATTCTGCTGTTGCTGGCGGTGCTGTGCGGACCCTGGCCGATGCTGAGCCTCGCGCTGCTGGTATGCAGCCGGCTGGTGCTCGGCTTCGGCGAAAGCCTGTGCGGCACCGGCGCGATTCTGTGGGGCATCGGCCGCGTGGGCGCCAGCAACAATGCTCGCGTGATCTCGTGGAACGGCATCGCAACGTATGGCGCGCTGGCGCTCGGCGCGCCGCTCGGGGTCGCGATCACGCACGCGATCGGCTTTGCCGCGCTGGGCGTTCTGGTGATCGCGCTGGCGGCGCTCGGCTTTTATCTGGCGCGGCTGATCGCGCCGGTGCCGATCGTCCATGGCGAGCGGATGTCCTACCGCAGTGTGTTCACGCGCGTGCTGCCGCATGGCATCGGCCTCGCGCTCGGCTCCGCCGGCTTCGGCTCGATTGCCACCTTCATCACGCTGTTTTACGCAGCGAAGAACTGGCCGAACGCGGCTTTGTCGCTGACGGTGTTCGGCACGCTGTTCATCGGCGCGCGCCTGTTGTTCGCCAACACGATCAAGACCTACGGCGGCTTTCGCGTCGCGATTGCTTCGTTCTCGTTCGAGTGCGTCGGCCTGTTGATGCTGTGGCTCGCGCCCGCGCCGCATATCGCGCTGGCCGGCGCGGCGCTGACCGGCTTCGGCTTCGCTCTGGTATTCCCGGCACTCGGCGTGGAAGCGGTCGGGCTCGTGCCGCCGGCGAGCCGCGGTTCGGCGTTGTCGGCCTATTCCGTGTTCCTCGATCTGTCGCTGGGCATTACCGGGCCGCTGGCCGGATATATCGCGGGCGAGTTCGGCTATGCATCGGTGTTTCTGTTTGCCGCGATTGCCGCCGCCTCGGCGGTCGTGCTGTCCACCGCGCTTTATCTGCGCAATGCGAAGGTGAGCAACCTGTCCGCTGCGCAGTGAGTTTTGGTTGGTTGGCGTGCGGAGCCTGTTCGTTCTCGTCGGGCCTGGGCCGTTGCAGGATCCTGGTCACGAGGTCAGGCTCCGCGCCGCTCATTCGTTGATCGTCGAAGGCCTTTGATAGTGTCAGCAGACCCAGGTGCAGGGGTCCCTTCGCTGCTCCTCATTCGTCCTTCGACGTGCCGCCTGGCGCCTGCGGCATCTTCGCACCGAGGGCGGGCACCTTCGCGCGCAGGTCGACGGCGAGCGCGTGGACCTTGCGAACGATGCGTCGGATCTGCTCCATCGCAAGAGGTACTTCAGCGAGCCGGCCGCGCAACGTAAGCATGACGGAGTGTGACTCGTGCCAGGTTTCACGATTGGACCAACGCTCCTTGTAGGCGGAAAAGTACGGCCGGAAGTCGAAATCGCGGCCGCTCGCGTACGCCCATCGCACAATGCTGTCGACGAGGAGGTTGCCGACCGAGAACGCGGCATACGCTTCGTCGTAGGTCGTGATGTAGTACTCGATGCTGCGCGGCCCGACGAGGTTGAGCGCTGCCGCCACGGGTGTGCCCTTCACTTTCACGAAGGAAACCAGCGGCGTTGTCACGAGATCGATCCGTCCCGCGAGGTCGATGAAGAAATCGCGCACTTGATCGTCCATCAGATACGCCGTGTCGAAACCGCGGGCGAATGCCCAGCGGCGCTTGTTCGCAAAGAGCCAGGTCAGCACCTCGCGGGCATCGCCGGCGCTTTGGCACCAGCCGTACTCCACTTCACCGCGCTCGGCGAGGCGCCTTGCACGACGGCGCAGGGGCCCACGCAGCGACTCTGGCCGCGTGGCGAGAAAGGCGTCGTAGGTGGCGAAGCTGGAGAGCGCGATCGAGTAGCCCGGCAAGCGGCGCCAGCGTGCCGGTATCGCACCCATGACCCACGACCGGGGCACACGGGATAGCGCCGCAGCGAGCAGACTATCGCAGTCCAGCATGCGCAGCTCCAGCACGTCGGCTTCGACGCGGCGCACCGCGTCGATGGCGGCCGCGTAGAGGCGTGCATCGGCAGGATCGGCAAGCAGCGGGCCGCCGTACTCCTCGTCGTTTCCGCAGCCGAGCGTGCGTGCGACGCGGCATACGCCCCGGCGCGTGATCATCACCGGCCAGAGTGCGACGAGCGCCGCGCCGTCCGACACCAGCGCGACGCTGACCGTCTCGCCGCGCGCAAATGCGTGATCAGCCGCGACTTCGCCGAACGCGAAATCGAGGCCAGGCCGGCAAGCGGCGGCGAGTGCGTCCCACGCCGGGCGCAGACGTGCGAAGTCCGCCGGCGAGCGGCACACGCGGATTTCGTGGCGGATTGTGCCTGTGGCAGGACGGCCAGCAATGTCAGGGATTAAAGCGGCTTCGATCGGCGTGTTTCGCATTATGTGTTCCCTCGGTCCGACGCCGCGCGTGGCTGCATAACTTCCGGCGCCCGCGCATCCGGTTCGAACGGCTCGCGGCCATACACGACGCGTTCATGAAAATCGCCGCCCGCATCATCTGCCGGCGACGACTTCAGCATTCATTCTGCTAGCGTTTCCTGGTTAAGGGGTTGCTTCTGGAGCAGTTCGGCGTTGCTGCTCGATCAGTTCGAGCGTGCCTGCTTCAATCTGGCCGGTTTCGACATCGCGGGACGCGACGACAACGTCGGAGAGTGTCTGCAAGAGTCCCTGCTCGCCAAATCGGCGTCGAACATCCGCCACCGCCGTTTCGATTCGCGGGCGTCTATGTTCGTAGATTTGCCTTGCCGCATTCAACACGGACACGATCGATGCCTTGTCGTGCTCGACGAAAACGATGGACTTGAATGCGGCCGCCAAATTCGCATCCGGCAGTGAGGTCGAGACGACCAACCGGCCCGAAGCCACATACTCGATCACTTTGAATGGAAATACGCCGTCACCCATAGCCTCGATCGGCTTATGGGGATTCAGCAGGACGTCGCAATTCGCCATCAGTTCATAGACGGCATCCTCGTCGACGAATCCGTGATAGAAAAAATTATGATGGCGCGCGCTAAGCCTTTCGAACTCTTCGGCAAGTGGTCCATTTCCCGACACATGAAAAACGAAGTCATCGCCGAGGTGCTCGACTAATTCCAGCAGCCGTTCAGCGCCCTTCTCGATGCTGAGCGTGCCGAAATAGCCGACCACGACCTGGTTCCTTCGTTTATCGGAGAACGCTGGCTGCCTGATGCATGCATCGATCAGCGCCGCTGACACTACGCCGGGGCAGAGTTGAGCATCGCACCCGCTGCGACGGCGCTCGCGCTTCAGAAGCGAACGGTTGACGGCCAGACAAAGATCGGGCTCCGGCAGTAAATAGCGCCAGGCGAGAAGATCGGTAAAAGACTTCGGATGCCATTTTCGGCGCGCCATCGCCCAGTCTTCGAACTCGAATACGAACGGCATGTTGAAGCGCCGCTTCAGCGCGCGCGCGAGCAGTGCTTCGAACGCGTACGCGTTGTAAGTCCAGATGAGCGTGGGTTCGCCGTCTTGCGCGATTTCCCTTGCGACCGCACCCACTTCGAACAGGTTCAGGAGCTTGCCGATCGAGCGCACCGGATACTTCCGCAAAACGATTTCACGCACTGAGGCGTCCCCAATGCGACACGTATACTCTTCACGTTTTTGCCAGACCTCCTCGGCATGCGCCGTGTTCACCAGCACGATCTTGTGCTCCAGTCGCGCGAGAAGCGACAAAAAAAAGTCCATCTTGCGTGTCGCTCCAAGGTTGCAGTTCTGAGAACTGTACTTGAGGCTGTATGGGGCGATGACGACCAGCATCGGGAATTCTCCTCAATAAACGATTGCGATTGCTATCGAAAAGCGGTTCGTATTCCGCTAATCTGATGTCTTATTAAATTCCTGATAGTTCCTTAATAGTTTCATCACGTCCACGCACATCGCACATCGTTGAAAAACTCAAGAACACCGCGCCCCCGGTGGCGGACACGTCGGAGTCTGGACAAGAACAAGCCCAGATGCATCTCCATACGACTCTGTGCAAGCAGGGAAAGCTGCCTGCCAACTAGTACCGCCTACAACCAGCAGCGAAGTGCGAACCCCGCTGTCCGGCTATTCAGATCAACTTCTCGTCAATATCTCTCTAGAAAATTCTTCGCTATAGACATGCGCTTCGTTTTGTCCGAATTTGCCGTAGAGATCACCGAATGCAATGAATAGCGTCGTGAGCAGAAAATACTGTTCGAGAAGGTTGCCACCGAATAGCATCATCAAAGTAATAACGAGCAGCGCCCTGTAGCGTGCGCGCGCATAGGCGACTGGCCCCGGCCGAACGAAGCGGAAGAACGCCAGGGCGCCCGCCACGAATAACACCAGTCCCAGCACGCCGGTCTGGAAGGTCAGCGTGACAAACGTGTTGTCGATCAACCTGTTGAAGCGAAATTGCGAGGGGTCGATGCCCTGCACGATCTGATACGAGATGGCCGTGTTGGTCGCGATGCCGAGCCCGCGCCCGACCAGCATCTCCCCAGGATCAGCAATGCTGAAGTCGGAGAGCGCCAGCATGAAGTTGGCCACGCGGCCACCTTCGTTGAGCTGTTCTGCAAACATGTCGCCACGTCCCACCGCATCGACCATCACAAAGTAGCCGCCCACGAGCGCTGCAATAGCGACCGGCACAGCCAGTACGACGAGCAATTGTTTGGTCGCGCGGGCGAGCCGCAAAGAGACAAGCTCCCAGCTCACCAGTGCAGCGACGATGGCGATCGACACCATCGCTGAACGCGTGCCCGACGACACGGCGATGAACATGGCGAGCGCAATCAGCCCGATCCTGCCCGGTGTGGAAGCGCGATCGAGGATCAGGGCGAAAATGGCAAGGGCGACGCCGAACGTGCCGGCCACACCCGCATTGCTAAAGACTCCCGTCAAACGTCCTGCAGCGAAGGCGATCTCCTTCAGTGTCACGCCCAGGGAAAACTGCCTGAGTGCCACGTATGCGTCGACCACGGCGAGTACGCCCAGCAAGACCAGTAGCCTGTTCTGCACCGCCGGCTCGCGGGGCATGTTTCTCGCGAGCACGAACAGGCCAAGCGACGCGTGCAGAAGGATCAGCCAGCGCACACCTGAGAGCAGAAAGTAAATCGGACTCCATTGAACGATGAATGCAATGAGCCCCACGGATACCATCAGCATCAGCCAGACGACGTAGCAGGTAAGAAACTGCCGCATGCCGGCGGGAAACCGTTGCCGGCTGAGCGCCACTGGCCAGTAGACAGCGAGGAACAGGAGCAACGCGTCCTTGAAGTACTTCGTCGGCCCCGCGCCTTCGATTGCAGCCGCATCGAGGTTCCAGATCTGAACCTCTCCGTGTGCCAGCGCATTGAAGGCAGTCGGGGCGTACTGCGACATGCTCGCGATGAAGAGCAATGCAACGATCCAGGCGAACCTGCTACTGCGTGTCATGAATACCTCATTCACCGTTTTGCGCCTTAGCGAGACGCGAGCGGTTCGCTCGCACGCGGCGGGTCGTTTGCGGTTGAGAAAGCCATATTGACGATTACCACCATCGCCAGCTCGACACCGACGACCGCGCCAATCGCTGCCGCGATGCCGAAACTCGGCAGGAGCATTCGGGTCATCACCAAGGCTAATGCGCTGACAATGCAAAAGCGCAGCGATACGCCGACGTGGCGATTCGTCGCGATCAGCGCGACGAGCTTGACCTGATACACAGCGGTCAGTGCGGTTGCGCCGAGAAGCGGCAATAGCACTTGCGGCTCGTAACTGAGCCCGCCGCGCCCCCAAAGAGCGATGATGGGTCGTCCCGCTAGCGCGATCCCGGTGAGGCAGAGCAGGGACAAGCCGATCAGCGCGTGTTCGGAACGCACCCTGAGCCGGTCCGCGAGCGCGGTTTGACCAAGCCCGTACAACATCGAAAAGCGCGGCCAGATCGAATGGCTCACTACGTTGATGAGTTGCGTCACCGTGCGCGAAAGCGTCCGGTAGGTAGCGAAGACCACCAGCGCCTGCGCGCCGATCACGTTTCCGACCAGCAGAGCCAGACCCTGGACGCCCAGGGCATAGCCGAGCGGAAAGCCGAGAAAAGCGAGGCCAAGAGGCAAAAGTGCACGTATCTCAGTCCACGACGCCCCGGTAAAGCTAATGCCGATCTGCGGCACGAGTCTGTGCACATAGAGCGTGAGCGCCGCCTGCGAGACAAGGCGCGTGGCGCACATGGCCATCGCTACGCCGAGGAAATTCGCGCCGGATGCGAGCGCAGCGAGTCCCGCAGTCCATTCGACGAGCCTGATCGAAGACAGAATGAACGTGCCGTATGCGTAGCGATCGATAATCCTGAAGCACGCGTCATACAGACTCGAGTATGTGCTCAGCAGCGCGCTTGCGATTAGCAGCACCAACGCGCCACCGGCCGCGTTGTCGGCCGGAGAAAAGACCGCGCAGCCAAGGACCGTGAGAACGATGCTGGCGAGCGCGAACAAAGTGATGCCGAGCAGCGCGCTGCGAAACGTCACCTTTGCTGCATCGACGTCGCCTCTGGCCCAGGCCATGCAGGTCTTGTTCATTGCGACTGCGCCGATGCCGACATCGGACATCGAGAAATAGGCGGGTATCGCGGCAATCATCAACCATCGGCCATAGCGCTCCGCGCCCCAGTAATGCAGGAAGAAAGGCAGCGACGCGAGCTGTATGAATGCCGTAACAGCCTGGTTGTAAGAGTTCGCCGCGACACCAGAGAGAATGGGCATACGCGCGAGCGAAAATCTGAGTGCACGGAGAAGGCGAAATGTCTTCATATGGCTTCGGCGAACAAAGAACCCCCAACAGACATCGCAATGTCCGCGGCATGTATCGATACGACCGGCGCCTGGTTACGTGCGGCCGTAATATGATGCGTAGCTCGTACTGTGAGGCGGTATATCGTTGAAAAGAATCCCGCTTGGCACCATGCCACCTGCGCGCAACCGGCCTACCGATTCACTGATGTCCTCGAGCGATTGCCTCGCGTAGCGCACCACCATCAGGATCGTGCCAGCGTGCTTGCAGACGAGCATCGCATCGGTCACGGCAAGGATGGGAGGCGTATCGACGATCACTCTGTCGTAGAGCTGCGAGACCTGCTCTATCAGAGCAGCGAAGCGCGCCGAGTTCAGCAGATCGGCAGGGTTCGAGGGATAGGCGCCGCAAGGCAGCAAGTCCACGCCCGGTGCGACCTCGCGGATCAACGCGTCTTCCACAGCGACGGCACCTTCGAGAACCTCGGCAAGTCCCGGGCTTGCTTGTACACCGAAATAGCGGTGAACGTCTCCGCGACGCATGTCGGCGTCGAGAATGACAACGCGCTTACCGGCCGCCATCACCGCGGCCAGATTGGCAGCAATGAATGACTTGCCCACTTCCGAATTCGGGCCAGTCAGCGCAATGACGGGATTGGTCGTCGATACGTCTGCAAACTGCAGCATGGTCCGCAGATTGCGTATGCCTTCGACGGCCACGTCTTTAGGAGCATGTGCCGCGAGAAGCGGGGGGCCGCCTCGTGAGCGTTGTGCGTCCTTCTGCAACTGGGCTTGCCTGTCGCTGCGCATCACGACGGCTGACACCGGCACGCCCGTCACCGTCACGATGTCGTCGCTGCGTTCTGCTCCGCCTGAGACAGCGTTGCGCGCGAACGCGCATATTGTGCCGAGCAGCAGGCCGAGCACCGAGGAAACGGCCAGTACGAGCGGCACCTTTGGCTTGACGGGCTTATTGGGTGCCAGCGCGTAATCCACGACACGTATGTTGCCGGCCTGTGCGGCCTTGGCGACGCGCAATTCCTGCGCGCGATTCAACAGACTCGTGTACAGGCCCGTATTGACGCGCACATCCCTTTGCAGACGCAAGACGGTTTGCTCGAGAGCAGGCAGCCCCGCCACTCGCTGGCTCAATGTGTCCCGACGATGTTGAAGGTCGGCGATCTGCGCGTCGAGCGAGGCGACTGCGGGATGCCCACCCTTGAAGCGCTGCGCCAGATCCGTGCTTTGCTGTTGCAAGTCCGTGACCTTGGTCTCCAGGTCGACCATCTGCTGCAGCAGAAGACGGCTTTCCTCGCCCAGATCGACTGCGCCATGCGCTTCGCGGAAAGCGTTGTAGCGTTGCTCCGCATCCTCCACTTCGGCGCGCAGACGCGGCAGTTGCTTGTCGAAGAGCGTAAGCGAGCGCTCGGCATCGGCTTCCTTGCGTGCGTTGTTTTGATTGACGTACTCAAGTGCGATGGTATTGATTGTGTCGGTCGCTTTCTGACGCTCGCCGCTCTCGAACGCAATGCCGATCACGCCCGATTGCTTCACTCGCTCCGCGATGGTCAGACTGTTCTGGAGGTTGGTGACAGTGTCGAGGAAGGACGAGCGCGTCAGCGTAAATTCGGTACGCGGGTGCGCAACCAGCCTGTCGATCAACAGCGTCACCGGACCCTCTGCTGTAGTCCCCTTCACTACCGTGCCTACGACGCCCTCCGCGACCAAGGTGCCCTGTGGGTCTTTGAGTTTGAAACGGCCGCCGTCCATGGCGGTGACGACGAAGCGCTTGCTGTAGAGCGATGACGGAATATCGAAACGCGAAACGTCGATACGTTCGCCACCCCACGCAAAGCGCCTGAGACCGGGGACCGGCGCGGCCAGCTGGCCGTCGTCCGCATAACGTGCGATCCATCCGCCCAGCAACGGAAAACGGCGGGGCTTCGCTTCGATGTCGAGATGCAGCTTGCGCACCGCCTCGCCGATGACGAGCCGCGAGCCGATCACCTCCATCTCCGTGTCCGAAGTGGTCCTCACATTGAAGATCGCGGCGAGCTGATTGAAGGCGGGGTCGGTGTTGGTGTTTTGATTGTCGACCTGGATCAGCGCGTCAGCGCGATAGGTGGGCGGAGCCAGTAGCGCATAAAGCGCGCTGAGCGCGAAGACCGCGAAAGCGACAGACATGATGAGCCGCCAGCGCGCGCGCAGCACGCCGGTATAGTCGGACAGGCGAAGCTGCCCCGCGTCCCTATTGCGTCCTGAAAGCAAAGTATATTCAAAAGCCATTCGATTTCTTCTCCACGCCGAGGTTTTGCGGCAACTCTAAAAGTGCGCGGCCCCGTTGACGGTACTTAACCGCACATATCGAATGTCGTTTATTGCATCGTATCGGGAAACATTTTTGGCTACGCGGGCACGGCTGAAACTTATGCTGTTTTGTCTGAACAGCTTGGACGTAAACCACTTTCTGAAGAGTTGTGTAGCCGTCACAGCTGCGAGCCGGGTTCACGGATATTTCCTGTCGGCAAATTTCCCGCACCATTTAATCAATGCAGTTCGAAGGGCCGCCAAATAACAGCGTATGCGACTACTTCGAGTCGCACCGTTCGTAATCAAACAATACCTTCAATGGACCGCCTGTCAGAGAGTGTGGGCAAACACCGTACCCGAGCTGGAAACGATCCGGCGCTTGAGGGTCCGCACTACCGAATACATCGTACTCATGCGCTCGACACTGAGACGCTGCTTTAGCGTACCGCCGAATCCCTCCAGAAATCTGCAGGTACCGACGCTCGAGAACCCATCGAAATCGAACGTGAGTTTGCGTTCGAGCGCCCGCTGCATCGCCGTCCAGATCAGCAGGCTGACGGCGCCGCAGTGCGCCCCGGCTGTGCGCGATGACAGCAGGTAGTACATCGCATGCTGGTCCCAGACGAGACCGATGGCGGCGACGAGCTGCCCCCCGGGGCCGTACGCGCCCAGCAACTGTCCGGTTTTTCGCTCGACGAACGCGTCGACGAGCTGGCGCATCACGCTGCTGCCGTAGGCGTTGGACCGTGCGCGTTCGAACAGATTCGTTTCATAGAACTGCATGAATTTAGCTGGCGTGGCGATCGGCGCGACGGTCAGCTTCTTGCCAGCACTGCGGATGACGTTTCGCGTTTTGCCGTACAGCCGCGCCCAGGCCTCGTCGATCGTGCCCTCTGGCGAGATCTGAAACGTATAGCGCGCGGATACCGTGAAACCGCGCAGTGAAAATGCGAGCGCATCTTCGATACGCGAGTCGAACAACTGATAAAAGCTGTCGAACTGCGGCAATTGTTCGACGAGCGCCGCAGTGACGATCTGGCGATGACGCCTTTCACGGGCGCAATCAAAGCCCATGGGTTTGATGACTGGGCCGAGTGTGCGCGTGAGCGGTGGCAGTCGCGAAATCCTCCATCCGCCCATGCGGGTGGAATAGTAAGGCATCTGTCCCAGCAACTCGTTACCGCGCTGAACCTTGGCCATGCTCCAGTGGCCATCGGTTGCAATATCGAGCCACCACGGCTCATGAAAGATCGAATGCGCGGCAGACTCGCCAAGCAGTCGTATTGGCGCCGGTGCAGCCGCGGACTCCACTGTGCTGCCCTGAAGACCACTGTACACAATTTCCTCGTCAGCGAAAATTTTCAAGCTAGGCCTCGACGATTGGTTTTCTGGGTTCCATCGCAAATAACGGGCCGGTAATGCGAAACCTTGCATACCAATGTGGACGACGATGAAAACGCTGATTCCATCGACAGCCAGGATACTGAAACTTTCGCACTTTCCGAACGCCCTGTCGCTACGCGGCCATGTCTTGTGCCAGCCTCGCGATACGGTCCCGATAGTCCGACCAGCTATAGCGAGACGCAGCCATCTGTCTTGCGTTGCGGCCCATCTCTCTGAAATGGCGGCGCCGCTCGAGCATCTGTAGCACACCCGCTCCAACGCTGTCTATGTCATCACTCACATAAACTCCGCAGTTTTCCTCGATATCCTCGACACCCGTATAGTGGGTCACCACCATTGGAAGCCCGAACGCAAGCGCCTCCAGACAGGCTAGAGAAAGACTCTCGGAAAGCGATGGCATCAGGAAAAGATGTCCGCTGCAATACACATTCGATACGAGCGCATGCGGCACGTTGCCGTGGACAACCCGGATGCCGTCAGGGATCCGGATCTCGCTCAGCAGGCGAGCGAGCGCTGGTTCGAACTCGCCCAGTATTGTGATGCGCAGTTCTTTGCCGTCGAGGGCTGAACGCCACTGCGCGCCCCACCGTTCGACTGCTCGCAAAACGAGGTGCCCGCCCTTTCGTACACTGTTGGCACGCGCGACGATATTGAAGACCGCGGCAGTATCCGCGCTCTCGTTTTGCTTCCTGGGTAGCGACGTACCGTATGGAATCTTGTGAACGACGCGCCCAGCGGCGACGTGATCCGCAATTCCCGTTTCGCAGTAGGCGGACGGGACGGTAATCACGCTCGAGCGTTGCACGATACGCAGATTCTCGGTTTCGTCGTGTTTCGGAAGCGTCAGACCCAGCGACTCATAATGCGCTCCAATCCGTTGCATCGCGCTCGCCGACTGGTTAAGAATTTGATCCGACCAGATTTTCACGCCCGTATCGGCGGCCGCCGCGACGGTGAGTGGCATGTAATCCTGCAACGTGATGAGACAGTGCATCTTCGGTGCGTTGCGGCGGACGTATCGTGCGATGGCGCGATCGAACACGGGCGCGAACCGGTCTGGATCGATTGCGCCAACCACGAGTCGCTGAAGTTGTGTCCACGGAGGACACACGACATCCGATTCGCGAATCTCAGGATGCCAGTAGCCATTCGCCCGCGTGCCCATCGCCAGCGGCAGACGCGCGACAAAACTGCCAAGCCCTTTCTTGTAGAAGGGCGTCAGCAACTGGAAGGATGCGCCCGAGCGCGAAAGGCCCGCGCAGAGTTCGAGTGCATGATGTCTGAATGGATGCGCAACGACAAAGTCACGTTTCATGGACTACACCTGATTGTTGGACCGACTGCCAGCGAAAAATCGCGGACGTTTATTGTTCAATCGGTTTGATTCAAATCGCCTAATTCCCGCATGCCTGCACCAGCGGCGGCGCGGCGATCGCCAGCTTGCCGGTTCAGCATTCGGCACGCTGATATACCGCATAGTGGCCATTGCACAACATGCGCCTGCAGCCGCAGCGCAAGCTGCAGAAATCGTAATCGTTGGGAAATCCACGCCGACAGCCGGAAACACCGAACTATCCGCAACTGCTTTTTTCGAAGAAACGTGAGAAGAACCACATACCGGTAAATTCAACGGCTTCTCACGTGCAATGACATCGCGCACCAGCGCAAATTGTGACGAGATATGCGTACCCTGCGCAGCGATGTCGGTATTCTGGCAGTTGCATTTAGTGTCATGCAGCGTGTCGTGCTCCCACGCCTCTGAAAATTTCACCATGCTTGCCATTAACCGTAGCTCTTTTTTTCAAAAATCGCCTTGTAAGATAAGACCAGCTAGTACAAGGCATCCGCCAACTTGGCGACTCTCACAGACAGCATCACTACTTCGTTTTAAAGCTCGCGAATAAATCAACAAGGAGACCCAATTCTTCATTCCCGCGCTCCGCTCGATCGCAAAAGAAGTCCGCGTGCGTCTCCTTGCCCCGTCACTCGCCGGCCTTGCGGCGAATGCGGTTGTCCGAAAACGATGATCCGGGCATCGAACCGCCTCGAGCCAACGCAATCCTTCCAACAGTTCCACTCCTCGCCCCGTCTGTACTTCTTCAGCCCCTCTCCTCGCCTTCTGACGATCATTCGAAGGTCGGCGACTTCGCGATTCGGGCAGTGAGCGCCGGTACGAGAAATCGCCCTCCTGGCACGGCGGCGGCGATGTACAACGCACCGTCTTCGATACGGTTCAGCACGCCGCGCAGTTTCAGGGCACGCTTTTCGACGCCATGCCACGACATCATCGCAAAGAGGAGTGTGAGGGCGAGCGAAATCGGGAAATGAACGTACCAGGTGAGGGCGGCCGGGCCAAGCACCGCGGCCACCGTTTGCTGTATCGGGAAACCGTAAAGAAAGATGCCGTACGAGTAGTCACCGCTTGCGACAAAACGGTGGCGTCTAGGCTGCGTGAGTCCGAGAAAGACTGTCAGATAGGTGGCGGGCAGCGCTGCGAAGTAATCCGCACCGCGAACGGATAGGCAAATCACTGAGACGACGGCAGATAGCACACAGAGCCATGAATTCCAGACGATCCGGTTGCGAAACTGGAACGCGCAAACGCCATAGAAGAAACAGAGAACGAGCATCGGTCCCTGGACGGTCAGAGCACTCGACTGATGATGGAGCGCAACGAGCAACACGTTCGCACCGATCGATGCGGCGAGCAAAAGACGCGGCCGTTGTGCCATGCCGGCATACGAGGCAATAGTCAACGCGACATAACAGGCAAGTTCGTAAGGTAGCGTCCACAATTGCTGATTGATTGCATCGGGCCAGGGATTGCTGGCGAACATGCCAGGCAGCGCGTAGTGAACGTCTCCGAGAAGGTTCAGGAAGTACGCCCTGAACTGGGGATCGGTAAAATATTGATTGAGTGGCAGCGTTGTAAAGAACGGCCCGATCAGCAATGCTGCGATCAGCGTGTCTACTGCTAATGCGGGGAGCAGGCGCAGTATCCGCAGCCCGCAGAAAGACACGATCGTGCGGCACCGTTCGAAGCTGCCGGCGACGAGGAAGCCGCTCAGAGCAAAGAACATCGGCAAAATAAGCGCGAGTGGTGCTCGTGCCGGCCCGGACCATACCGCTTGAGTGAACTTGTGACCATAACAAACGTTAATGGTGTGGCTCGCGACCACGAGGACAGCGAGCGCGAGACGCATATAGTCGAAACCGGACGGCCTGTTTCTCGCATCGGCAAGCCGCGATCCGAAGGTCGTGACAAGAGGCGGCATCATTCCGAACTCCGCGCGGATTGGTCTTGCGCAACGGTGGCGGGTGGGCTGACGGTGAATGGCATTATCAGATAGTCCACTAGTCGGTTAGGTTCATCAGTGTAATCAAGACCGACTTTCGGCCATTCACCTTTCTTCGGGAAATGTGCGGTTCCAAACAAAACGTCCCATAGGGTCACAACGGCAGCGAAATTGCGGTTGTAATGGCGCAATTCGATTGAATGATGAATTCGGTGAAACCGGTTGTCGGCAAACAGATAGGAAAGCGGACCAAGGCTGACGCGCGTGTCCGCGTGCTCAAAGGTGCCCTGAATGAGTATCAGCATACCCACCAATGACCACAGGAAAGGTGGATGAAAATCGATTAGTAGTGCCATTGGGAGCGTGACAACGAGGGGACGGAGCAACTCCTCTGATATATGCATATTAGCGTTCCATACATTCATCTCGCGAATCGAATGGTGGACCTGATGGAACCGCCACAAGAAACCGAAGGTATGCTGCGCGCGATGGAACCAGTAGTACAGGAAATCGCCGATCACGATCGCCCCAACGATAGCAAGGGCAATGTTGACGGCGCGCCAGACAGGCTGTGGCGCATCCAGTACGCCGCTGATCGGTATCGAGAAAAGCGGTCGGATATGCAGTGCGCCGATCGCAGACGCATATCCTTCGGCGAAAAGCCCACCGATAATCAGATAACAGATGCGAAACACGAAGCCGCGCGCACGTGATGCAAACGACACCCTGCCATGCGGTAGCACCAGCTCGACGGCAAGGCAGAGAATAGAGGCAACGACTACACGTTCTCCCGAACGCAACGTGTGCGCAATATAAGCGAGCACATCGAACTCTTGCATGTTCTTCCCCGATTCGAGATGTGGAGGTCGTTGAATAGTTGGCCACGCAAGGCTGCCATGACGATGAGAATAGCGGCGCACGCGTGATCTCGGGAGTGCACCACACAGTCGGTTTCAGCCATCATTCAGCGGGGAGAGCCAGGTATTAAATGCAAAACTGATTTTCCAAATATCATATGTAAGCGGGAAAAACGTTTGCCACTACATGCAGATAATCTCTGCGCTTGCCTGGCCATGTATGTGCCCCATCTCCGCAAACTGCGCCACATGGCGATCGGATGCGTGCCGCTATTGCGAACCCCAATTAATGAAATCCGTTGTATTGCAGTTATCGAAACTATCAGACGATAAGGCAATGTTTACAAAAGCAGTCTCTTTTGTTCGGTCGCCAACAATAATTCAGAGTCAATCGATCGCCGAATTCAGACAGCTCGTCAATCGCGCCTTATGCATCGTTAGACTGTCGTATTTCCCGGACCACACGCGAGGACTGTGGCGATGAACGAACGCAGGCAAGCGATTCGCAATTTGATGCTCGGCACCGGCGTCCTGTTGGCCGCCGGAGGAACGACCGACGGGTACGCCAAGCCCGGCAGCGCGACTGCCGGTCCGGACGTCGGGATCGATATCCGTTCCTTCGGCGCGAAATGCGACGGCGTGACGGACGACACTGCCGCATTTACGCGCGCCATTCAAACCGTCCGATACACCGGCAGAAAACTACGCGTCCCGGCAGGCGTGACCGCCGTCACGCGGCTGCCGCTCTACTCGCAGCTCGTCATCGAAGGCGAGGGTTCGATCTTCAATGGCGGAACCGACGTGCAATGCTCGACGGTGAAAGGTCTGAACCCGGCGCTTAGCGTGTTCTATCTGGCCGACACGTGGCAGTACGTGGACAATGTGCAAATCCGCAATCTGCAGATCACGGGCGGTCTGAATAGTATTGAACTGTCGAAGGGCATCACCAACTTGAATTTGCGCGATGTGCGTCTTGCTACGCCTGCGCGCGCATGCATTGTCACTTCCACGTGGCTGGAGCGCTGCGTCTTCGATCATGTCGAATTCGCGGGCGGGCAGATCGGCTTTCGTATCGAGAACAACGGCACAAACGACAATTACATGGACAAGTGCGTGTTCATGAACAAGTGCCGCTTCGTCGGACAATCGCAGCACGGCATCCTGATCGAGACCGAAAGACCGTGCAACTCGAACGAGTTCATCGGGCCGGTGTTCAACTCCATTGGACGCACTCCGTTCAAGGTTATGGCGCCCGCATGGGACTGGACCATCATCGATCCGAATTTCGAGCAGAGCGGTCTTGCAGGCCCACCCGCCGCGACGACGCTCGGGTCGATCCAGCAAGGCACGCAGCGGCTCACCGTGCGCGACCGCAAGAACATGGTCGCCGGGCAGCTTCTGACAATACAGGGCGCAGGAAAGGACGGCGACGACTTGCAGGCGCATATCGCCGCGATTTCCGGCAACACCGTCTCGCTCGATGCAAATGCATCGACAGGCGTTGTCAATGCCGAGGTGACTAACTGCGCTTACGACGAAATCGAGTTCGGTGCAAGTTCGCACAAAGACGACGCGCCATCGATTGGCGTGACGATCATCGGCGCGGCGCTCGGCTATGGACTCGATCCGGACAAGGTCCGGTATGCGGTCAATGCCAAGGGTGCCCGGCACGTGCGCTTCATGGGCTGTCGCTTTGTCAACCGGCCCGTCTACGATCCCTTGATGAATTGCGAGTTCATCGGCACGCAAGGACGCGTGAGAACGATCAGCTCGGCGCGCGCATTGCCGACGGTCTGGCGCAACTTGCGCGCAGGAGAAGGGAGCGTGCTGTTCGGGCTGTCACCGACGCCGTCGGTCTACCCCGGCAACCCGGGCACCGGCGCGGTCATGTCGTTGCGCGGCACTGGCCCGAACGAACAGAGCGGCGCGTTCGGATCATGGTCGGTGAGCAAGACGGGGCCGAACCGTCACGCACTTCTACAAGTGGATGGCGACAGCGGAAATGTATTCGTGGGACCCGACGGCCATCCATCGGACACGATGAACATGGGCATCGGGACGACGGAGTTTCACGGCGCACGCCGCACGATCGCGATCAGGAACGGCAAGGCGCCGAGCGCCAGCCTTGGCGACGGCGGTTATCTGTTCGTCGAGGACGGTGCGCTCAAGTACCGGGGCGCGAATGGGACTGTGACGGTCCTGGCGCCGGCTTGAAGTACGCGTTGGCACAGGCGGGCGACCAATACGGCGCGCCGGTTTGTCTTCAGTGAACTACAACCCGGGCACCGTCCGTCTGCAGATTCCCCTACTTCCCTTCCGAAAGCGACCGCTCCAGCGCTGCCACACCGGCCGGCAGATCGACCTTGACACCGAGATCGACCATCGTCCTGCCGAGCGCATGCACGGTGCGAAAGAGATTGTGTTCGCGGCACTGCTCGCCCATCTGTCCGATCCGCACGATCGGCAAACCGAATGAGCCGGCGATTTCCACCTGATGCTGCCGCGAGATATGCGCGCAGACATCCGCGGGACTCAAGCCAGCGGGCACCTCGATGCCAACCACCGAATTGAGCCGGCAATTCTGCGGCGCATACAGTTGCAAGCCCAGCGCGGTCACGCCCTGCTGCAGCGCCAGCGAACATTTCAGGTGCCGCGCGAAGCGCTTTTCCAGCGTCTCGGCACAGACGAGCCGCAGCGCCTCGTGCAACGCGAGCACGCCCGACACCGGCGCCGTGTAGTGATAACCCGCGTTGTGCCAGAAGTTCTCCGCGAGCGACGCGTCAAGGCACCAGTGCGTATTGGGCGCCGTGCGTCCTTTCACGCGCGTCCAGGCCGCTTCGGAAAACGCGATCAGTGAGACACCTGGAATCGACGACAGGCCCTTCTGCCCGCCGGTGATCACCGCGTCGATGCCCCACGCGTCCATCTGGAGCGGCATCGTGCTCAACGTGCACACTGCATCGACGATCACGAGCGCGCCGGCTTCTTTTGCGAGCGCGGCGATGTCCTTCAGGTGGTAGTTCCACACCGTGTTCGAGGTCTCGCCCTGCACGACGGTGACGATCTCGGGGCGCTCGCGGCGAATCGCCTCGGCGACCTGGTCCAGACTCGCCACCGAGCGGTCCGCGACTTCGAGCGTGCTCACACGCGCGCCGACGCGCCGGCCCATTTCGCCCATGCGGTCGCTGAAAAAACCGTTCTTGATGCACAGCACGCGCGTGCCTTCCCACGCGAGATTGGAGATCGCCATCTCCATCGCGGCCGATCCCGGTCCCGCCACGCCGAGCACCCACTTCGATTGCGTCTGGAACACGTAGCGCGCCATCGTCTTCACCTGGCCCACCACCTTCGCCATCGTGCCGCCCAGATGGTTGATCACGATCGCATTGGCCTTGGCCACGGCGGCGGGAATCGGCACGGGGCCGGCGCCCATCATCAGAAGCGGCTCTTCGGGAAGGATGGCGTCGAGCGATTCGACAACCGGACAGGGCACTGCGGCAGCAACGGTGGACAATGATGAAGTCGGCATGATCGGTACGTGAATGTCAGGACGCCAAGGAACGCATGGCCTCACCAGACATGACGCCGGTGAGGCCACTCATCCGATCATTCACCGATCCGCGCGATTGCGCAAGTTTTTTGACCATGGCTGAACAAGCGACGGCTCGCGCCGCAGCACGGCGCGACGGGTCATCTTTCACCCTGGTCCGCTCGAGTCCTGACCGGTCGCCGCATTGAAACGCTCGACATACGCTTCGATCAATTTGCAATTCGTGCGGCCGATCGGCCCGTAATCCGACCTGTTCAGGTTTGCCAGCCGCACGAGCAACCGCACGAACAGTTGCACGAACAGTTGCACGAACAGTTGCACGAACAGCGACATGAAGTTGTCCGCGAAGGTGCCGTACCCATCCGCGTGCACATCATCGGTCAGCGGAATCGGTTCAGGCCGTTCGTCAATGATGTCGGCGATGTACCGCAGACTCGCGTCGTCGATCAATCAGTAACTATCTGAACCGGTCACCTATACTGAACTGGTCGCCTGCCGCGCCATAAGTGCGCTGGCTGGCAGCGGGTTCGCCTTCTTCGGAGTCTGACATGCGCATGATCCTGTTCAGCAGCCGGCAGTACGACAGCGACACGTTCACCGAAGCCAATGCCGCCTACGATTACGAACTGCACTTCCAGGAGTCGAACCTCGACAGCGAGACCGCTGTCCTCGCTCAGGGCTACGAAGTGGTGTGCCCATTCGTCAACGACAACGTCGACGCCACCGTGCTGGAGCAGCTTCATGCGGGCGGCACGCGGATGATCGCGCTACGCTCCGCGGGCTTCAATCACGTCGACCTCGCGGCGGCTGCGCGGCTCGGCATGCCCGTCGCGCGGGTGCCGGCTTATTCGCCGCACGCGGTCGCCGAACATGCGGTCGGCCTGATTCTCGCGCTGAACCGGCACTTGCCGCGCGCCTTCGCGCGTACTCGTGAAGGTGACTTCTCGCTAAATGGGCTGCTTGGCTTCGATCTCTACGGCAAAACCGTCGGCGTGATCGGCACCGGCATGATCGGCCGGGTGTTCGGACGCATCATGGCGGGCTTCGGCATGCAGGTGCTCGCGCACGATCCCGGCCCGCACGCCGACGACCTGCTCGCGCTCGGCGCGCGTTACGTGCCGCTCGACACCCTGCTCGCCGAATCCGACATCGTCAGTCTGCACTGTCCACTATTGCCGGCCACCTATCATCTGATCGACGGCCCCGCGCTCGCGAAGATGAAACGCGGCGCGATGCTGATCAACACCGGCCGGGGCGGCCTCGTCGAAGCCAATGCGCTGATCGGCGCGTTGAAGTCCGGTCAGCTCGGCCATCTCGGCCTCGACGTGTATGAAGAAGAAGGCGGCATCTTCTTCGAGGATCACTCGAACCTGCCATTGCAGGACGACGTGCTCGCGCGTCTGTTGATGTTCCCGAACGTGATCGTCACCGCGCATCAGGCGTTCTTCACGCGCGAGGCGATGAACGAGATCGCCCAGACCACGCTCGATAACGTCGCGGCCTGGCAGGCCGGTACGCCGCGCAACACCGTAAGCGCGGCGACTTAGGCACAGCCGGCCAGATGTGACGCGCGAGGCATCGGGCGCTAGGCGCCACCGTCGTGGCTGAGCGGCATGGTGCGGATCGCCGTGCGGGCGTCATCGGCGGCGCCGCAGATTTCGCGCAGCAGCACGGCCTCACGCTCGTGCACCTCCACCGGACACCAGCGCGCGCCGGCCTGGGCCAGATAGCGCGCGCGATGCTGGCCATTGCGAAACGCCACCACCCCTTCGCGCTCCAGACCCACCCAGCCGAGCAGCCCCGGCGCGCGACGCGTCGAGATCGTCACATAGGGCATCTGCGGAATGCGCGTGCTTTCGGGATCGAGAAACTCGCGAATGCCGCGGACCTTGCCCGCATGCCATTCGGCGACGGGCTTCAATACGTAATCGGTGTTGTCGCGGTCCGCGCAGTCAAGCAGCTTGCGCATGTCGACCAGCACGACCTGATGGCGCGTGCCGTCGGTGACGAAGACACGTTTCAGGCGCACATGGTCGTACCATGGATGTTGTTGCAGCGGCACGATCCAGACCGTTTCGGGACAAGCCGGCGCGACCGCCGACAATGAATTGGATGAAGGCAAAGGCGGGCTCGCTAAGCTGGCAAAAAAATGCCAGCGGTTAAATAGAGCGCTAACGCTACGAGCCGATTGTGAAAGAAGCATGACAGGCCCCGGTATTGATTTACCGTGCATGAGTTCACTGCAATACGCAATACGCAATACGCCCCGATTAACAGGCGCACGCCGAGCTTCAAATAGATAACGATGAAAATCACGCAATATTTCAGTGAATACGTCCGTATCGAGGCCGATTCGGACACCGGCGTCGCGACCATCGTTCTGGAACGGCCCGCGCGGCGCAATGCGGTGGACCGCCCCGTCGCCGATGCGTTGAGCGCCGCGTTCAGCCGCTTCGAAGCGGAGCCGGCATGGCGCGCGGCGGTGCTGTTCGGCGCAGGCGGCACGTTTTGCGCCGGCGCGGATCTGAGCGCGCTGGCCGACGACACCCGTCGCAACGAACTGCACGCCGACGGCAGCGGACCTGGCCCGATGGGCCCGACGCGCATGGCCTTCAGCAAGCCGGTGATCGCGGCGATCGCCGGTTACGCCGTCGCTGGCGGGCTGGAACTGGCGGCGCTGTGCGACCTGCGCGTCGTCGAAGACGACGCGGTGCTCGGCGTGTTCTGCCGGCGCGTCGGCATTCCACTGATCGACGGCGGCACGATCCGTTTGCCGCGCCTGATCGGACTGTCACGGGCGCTCGACCTGATCCTGACCGGCCGCGCGGTGCATGCGCAGGAAGCGCTTGCGCTGGGTCTCGCCAATCGGGTCGTGGCGAAGGGTACGGTACGCGCGGCGGCCGAGCAGCTGGCCGCCGAGCTTGCCGCCTTCCCGCAGGCGGCGCTGCTCGCCGACCGCCGTTCGGCGCTGGAAAACAGCATGCTCGACGATCTCGCCGAAGCGCTGCGCCGCGAGGGCGCGGGCGGCTATCAGGCGGTCTTCGAAGAAGGCGTCGCCGGTGCGGCCCGTTTCGTAGACGGCGCCGGCCGCCACGGCCGTACGCTTGATCCGCTCGATCCGCTCGATTCGCCCGGCGTGGACCCGCATGGCTAACCCTTGACCCGTCGCCTGCTACCCTGCTCACGCGCCGCTCTCAAGCCCACTCATCCGCTTATTCACTGACACCCGACTCAGCTGGCGCGGCCGGTCACGTCATCCGCCGGCCCGGCGCGGCGGCTTTTCCGCAAAAAACAACAGCCGCTTCGGTGGTCGGCACGGTGGTCAGCAAGGTGGTTTTGACTTAGGTAGAATCCCCTACTGTTTTCCCCTGGCTCGGCGCCAGCGTTCGCGCCTCGAAAATGCGCGCCTGCCACGCAACGCGTCGCGCTGATTCCCGTTCCCGATTCACGCTGCCGATTCACGCCCCATTCCTCATGCCTTTGCCCCTGCTCGCCCTTGCCGTCGCCGCGTTTGGAATCGGTACCACCGAGTTCGTGATCATGGGGCTCTTGCCCGATGTCGCACGCGATCTGTCCGTGTCGATCCCGGCTGCGGGCATGCTGGTGTCGGCCTATGCGCTCGGCGTCACGATCGGCGCGCCGATCGTCGCGATCGCGGTCGCCAACATGCCGCGCAAGACGGCGCTGATGAGCCTGATTGGCGTGTTCATCGTGGGCAACCTGCTGTGCGCGGTCGCGCCGGGCTACGCGGTGCTGATGGCCGCGCGCATCGTCACGGCGTTCTGCCATGGCGCGTTCTTCGGCATCGGCTCGGTGGTGGCCGCGGGACTGGTCGCGCCGAACCGCCGCGCGCAAGCCATCGCGCTGATGTTCACCGGCCTGACGCTCGCCAACGTGCTGGGCGTGCCGCTCGGCACGGCGCTCGGTCAGGCGGTGGGCTGGCGCGCAACGTTCTGGGCGGTGACGGGCATCGGCGTCGCCGCGGCGGCCGCGCTCGCCGCGTGCCTGCCGGCGCGCATCGAAATGCAGAAGGCGAGCCTCATGCACGAATTCAGCGTGCTGAAGAACCCGCAAGTGCTGATGGTGCTCGGCATCAGCGTACTCGCGTCGGCGAGCCTCTTTTCCACCTTCACGTACATCACGCCGATTCTCGAAGACGTGACCGGCTTCACGCCGCACGCGGTCACGCTCGTGCTGCTGCTGTTCGGCCTCGGTCTGACGGTCGGCAGCACGCTCGGCGGCAAGCTTGCCGACTGGCGGCTGATGCCGTCGCTGGTGGCGTTCCTGCTGGCCATCGTCGTGATCCTGACGATCTTCGCCGGCACGATGCACGCAGAGATTCCGGCGATGATCACCATCTTCGTGTGGGGCATCCTCGCCTTTGCGATCGTGCCGCCACTGCAAATGCTGATCGTCGATCGTGCGAGCCACGCGCCCAACCTCGCCTCCACCCTGAACCAGGGCGCGTTCAACCTCGGCAACGCCACCGGTGCGTGGCTCGGCGGCATGGCGATCGGTGCGGGCGCACCGCTCACAGCGCTGCCGTGGGTCGGCGTGGCGACCTCGCTCGGCGCGCTGATCCTGACGCTGTGGTCGGTGTCGATCGACCGGCGCGCGCAGAGAATGGCGGTGGCCGGCTAACGGCGCACATCCTTCGCACGCCCTTCGCACACCGTCCGGCGCGCGTTCATCCGGTCCCGGAGCGAAGCTCCAACGCTGCGCGGCTGTAGTAGCATCTCGGCCGATGAAAGTCATCTTCACCCGCGATTTCCTCGCGCTGATCTTGAGCGTCGCCGTCGTCGGACTCGGCACCGGCGCCACGCTCCCGCTCACCGCGCTCGCGCTCACGCAAGCCGGCTACGGCACCGACGTGGTCGGCCTGCTGAGCGCCGCGCAAGCGGGCGGCGGCCTCGTCGTCGTGCCGCTGGCCGGCTGGGTCGCGACGCGCTTCGGCGGCCGCGAGGTGATCGTCGGCGCGGTGCTGGTGGTGGCGTTCGCCACCGCGCTGATGCAGCTCACCGCGAATCTGTGGCTGTGGGCGCTGCTGCGCGTGCTCTGCGGCGCGGCGCTGATGCTGCTCTTCACGATCGGCGAGGCGTGGGTCAACCAGTTGGCCGACGACGCGTCGCGCGGCCGGGTGATCGCGATCTACGCGACCAACTTCACGCTGTTCCAGATGTCGGGCCCGGTGCTGGTGAGCCAGATCGAAGGCTACACGCACTGGCGCTTCCTCGTGTGCGGCGCGATTTTCCTGCTGGCCTTGCCGATGCTCGCCACCATCCGTTCGACGCCGCGCGCCGCCGGCGATGAGCACGCCGCGCACGGCAGCTGGCGTCATGTGCTGCCGCAGATGCCCGCGCTCGTGATCGGCACGGGCTTCTTCGCGCTGTTCGACACGCTCGCGCTGTCGTTGCTGCCGCTGCTGGCGATGTCGCACGGCATCACGAGCGAAGTGGCCGTGCTGTTCGCGTCGGCGCTGCTGCTCGGCGATACGACGATGCAGTTTCCGATCGGCTGGCTCGCCGACCGGCTCGGCCGCGAGCGTGTGCATATCGGCTGCGGTGTGATGGTGATTGCGCTGCTGCCGCTTGTGCCGTGGGCAATCACGTCACCCTGGCTGCGCTGGCCGCTGCTGTATGTGCTCGGCGCGGCCGCCGGAGCGATCTACACGTTGTCGCTGGTCGCATGCGGCGAGCGCTTTCGCGGCGTCGCGCTGGTGTCGGCGAGTTCGCTGGTGGGCGCGTCGTGGAGCGCGGCCAGTTTCGGCGGCCCGCTGGTGGCCGGCGCACTGATGAAAGGTGTCGGCAACGACGCGCTGATCGGCGTGCTGCTGTTTGCCGCGCTCGCATTTCTTGGCGCCGTGTGGTGGGAAAAACGCCGCGCGCCGATACGGGCCATCGGATGACCACAGCGCACTAAACGCTGGCGTCGCGATTAGCACGCTTGATGCTAATCTTGCTCCACATTGCAGCGCATTTCTGCACGGCATTTCGCTGAACGGGCCATGCCTCACGGCTCCGTCGCAAGCAATGGGGAGTTCGCCATGAAGATTCTGCACGCCCCGCGCCGCTTTTACCTCCTGAGCGCATTGATCCTGCTGGTTGCGATCCTGTTTGCGGATTGCGGTGGCGGCGGTGGTGGTGGCAGTGGCAGTGGCGGAGGATCGAGCGGCGCAGCGGGCAGTGGCGGCGCATCAGGCACCGGCGCGACGACAGGCGGCAGCGGCTCGACGGGTGGCACGGGCACCGGCGGAATGAGCGGCTCGGGCAGCAGCGGCACGGGCATGTCGGGGGGCAGCACCGCAATGGCCGCCACGCACGATGTGCTCACCTATCACAACGACATCGGCCGCACGGGCCAGAATCTCAACGAAACCATCCTGACGCCCGCGAACGTCAACGCGACGACGTTTGGCAAGGTCGGCTTTTTCGCCGTCGACGGCAAAGTCGACGGGCAACCGCTCTATATCGGCTCGCTGGCGATCGCGGGCGGCACGCATAACGTGCTGTACGTCGTGACCGAGCACGGCAGCGTGTTCGCTTTCGATGCCGACAGCGGCGCGCAACTCTGGCAGGTCAGCACGCTCAGCGCGGCCGAAACGCCGAGTGACAATCTCGGTTGCCCTCAAATCACGCCGGAGATCGGCATCACGTCGACGCCGGTCATCGACCGCTCGCGTGGCGCGCACGGCACGATCTACGTCGTCGCGATGTCGAAGGACGCGAGTGGCGGCTACCATCAGCGGGTGCACGCGCTCGATCTCGCGACCGGCGCGGAGCTGCTGAACGGACCGACGGAAGTGGTCGCCAGCTATCCTGGCACTGGCGCGAACAGCTCGAACGGACGCGTCGTGTTCGCGCCGTCGTCGTATGCCGAGCGCGCGGGCTTGCTGCTGCTCGGCGGCGTCATCTACACGACGTGGACGTCGCATTGCGATGCGGGCGCCTACACGGGCTGGGTCATCGGCTATAGCGCCGACACCTTGCAGCAGACCACCGTGCTCAACATCACGCCGAACGGTTCGGACGGCGCAATCTGGATGAGCGGAACCGCGCCCGCGTCGGATGGCTCGTTCATCTATCTGCTCGACGGCAACGGCACATTCGACACGACGATGAACGCCGGTGGCTTTCCCGCTCAGGGCGACTTCGGCAATACGTACCTGAAACTGGGCACCACGGGTGGTCTTGCCGTCGCGGATTACTTCGCGATGTCGAACATCGTGCAGGAGTCCAACGTCGACAAAGACCTCGGCTCCGGCGGCGCACTCGTACTGCCCGATCTCACCGATGCGAACGGCGCCGTCCAGCACCTTACGCTCGGCACGGGCAAGGACGACATCATCTATGTGCTCAATCGCGACTCGATGGGCAAGTTCAATGCCGCGGGCGACAACATCTATCAGGAAATCGCGGGCCAATTGAGCGGCGGGGAGTTCGGCATGCCCGCCTATTTCAACGGCCAGATCTATTTCGGCTCGGTCGACGATCATCTGAAGGCGTTCACGCTGACCAATGCGCGGCTGTCGGCGACGCCTTCCGCGCAGAGCACGATGACTTTCCCCTATCCCGGGACGACACCCAGCATCTCGGCCAACGGCTCGGCCAACGGCATCGTGTGGGCTGCGGAAAATGGCAACATTGCGGCGTTGCATGCATTCGATCCGGCCAATCTCGCTACCGAGCTGTACAACAGCAATCAGATGGGCACGCGCGATCAGTTCGGCGCGGGCAACAAGTTCATCACGCCGATGATCGCCAACGGCAAGGTGTATGTCGGAACGACCAACGGGGTCGCGGTGTTCGGCTTGCTGAAGGGGTGATCGGTCCGGCACTCCCGCGCACGACGTGATGGCGCTCGCCGGCCACGCTCCCGCTTCGTTGAGCGAAAAAAGGCCGGCACGTGTGCCGGCCTGTCCTCTTCACAGGTTTGCTAGCGCTGCGCCGGCAGAATTTCGCCCACACAGGTGCCGAAGCCCACGCGATAGCCATCGCCCTGACACCAGCCGGCGAGCGTCAATTCGTCACCGTCTTCGATGAAGCTGCGCGTGCCCCCTTCTTTCAGCTCGAGCGGCTTCTTGCCGTTCCATGTCAATTCAAGCAGGCTGCCGTACGAGTCCTCGGTCGGTCCGCTGATCGTGCCCGAACCCATCAGGTCGCCCACTCGCGTGTTGCAGCCCGATACCGTGTGATGCGCGAGCTGCTGCGCCATCGTCCAGTACATATGCCTGAAGTTGGTCCGCGCAATCGTGCTGGCCTGCCGCGCCTCACGCGGGCGCAGCGTCACTTCGAGGTGGATGTCGAACGCATGCTCGCCGTCGTGACGCAGATACGCGAGCGGCTGCGGCTCCTGCACCGGCTGCGCGACGCGGAACGGTTCGAGCGCGTCGAGCGTGACGATCCAGGGCGAGATCGTGGTCGCGAACGTCTTGGCGTTGAACGGGCCCAGCGGCACGTATTCCCATTGCTGGATATCACGCGCGCTCCAGTCGTTCAGGAGCACCATGCCGAAGATATGCGCCTCAGCGTCGGCGCACGCAACCGGCTCGCCCAATGCATTGCCGCCACCGATCACGAAGCCGGTTTCCAGTTCGATATCCAGCTTGCGGCAGGCGCCGAACACCGGACGCTCCTGATCCGGCAGCTTCAACTGACCATTCGGACGACGCACCGGCGTGCCGCTCACCACCACCGACGACGCACGTCCGTTGTACCCGATCGGCATCTCCGACCAGTTCGGCAGCAGTGCATTCTTCGGATCCCGAAACATCGCGCCGACATTCGTCGCATGCTCCTTCGACGAATAGAAATCGGTGTAGCCGGGAATCTGCACCGGCAGATGCAGATGCGCGTCGGCCTGGCGCACCAGCGCCTTCGCGCGCAGCGCGGGGTCGTCGCGCAACGTTGCGGTGTCGCGCGCCAGCAGATGGCTCAACTGGATGCGCACACCGCGCCATGCGTCGCGACCGAGCGCGATGAAATCATTCAGCGTGTCGCGGGCGAACACGTGTTGCGCCGGCACCTGCAGCAGTCCCGCGCTCTGCAACACGGCCAGGTCGGCGATCTGGTCGCCGATCGCGACACCCACGCGGCGCGCGTCGTTGTGCCGGTCGCTGAAAATGCCGAACGGCAGGTTCTGAATCGAAAAATCGCTAGTCGAATCGTTGGCGGATTCGATCCAGCTTTTGCGCGACGGATCGAGCGTCGCCTGAACATCGCTCAATGCGCTCATTGTTGCTCCGGGTTGAAGTGTTTCTTGAGACCTTGCCAGCACTCGTAGTAATGCGCCTGCAATTGCGCGCTTTCGAGCGCCAAACGCGTCGGCTTGATGAGCGTGCGCGTCTCGAACATGAAGGCCATCGTGTCGCCGACTTTGTGCGGGGTCGACGTATCGCTGTGCGACGCTTTCTCGAACGTGTCGGCGTCCGGTCCATGTCCCGACATGCAGTTGTGCAGACTCGCGCCGCCCGGCAGGAAACCCTCGGCCTTGGCGTCGTACACGCCGTGCACGAGGCCCATGAATTCGCTCGCGACGTTGCGGTGAAACCAGGGCGGACGGAACGTATCTTCGGCGGCGAGCCAGCGCGGCGGGAAGATCACGAAGTCGATCGAGTCGACGCCCGGCGTGTCGCTTTGCGATTGCAGCACGAGGAAAATCGACGGGTCCGGATGGTCGAAGCTGATCGAGCCGATCGTGTTGAAGCGCCGCAGGTCGTACTTGTACGGCGCGTAGTTGCCGTGCCACGCGACGACGTCGAGCGGCGAATGGCCAATCGCGGCACGCCACAGATTGCCGTTCATCTTGGCGACGAGTTCGAAGTCGCCTTCGCGGTCTTCATACGCGGCGTGTGGCGTGAGAAAGTCGCGCGGATTGGCGAGGCCGTTCGAGCCGATCGGACCGAGGTCGGGCAAGCGCAGCAACGCGCCGAAGTTCTCGCAGATGTAGCCGCGCGCCGTGCCGTCCGGCAGGCTCACCGCGAAGCGCACGCCGCGCGGGATCACCGCGATCTCGAACGGCTCGAGTGCGATGCGGCCCATTTCGGTCGCGATATCGAGGCGCCCTTCCTGCGGCACGATCAGCAATTCGCCGTCGGCGTTATAGAAGAAGCGGTCCTGCATCGAACGGTTCGCCGCGTACAGGTGAATCGCGCAGCCGCTCATGGCTTCGGCCGCGCCGTTGCCCGCCATCGTCAACCAGCCGTCGATGAAATCGGTCGGCGCGCTCGGCATCGGCAACGCGTCCCAACGCAACTGGTTCGGCGGCGTAGGCGGTACCTCGGCGAAGTTCGCGACGAGGCGCTCCGAAGGCAGCGGCGTGAACGGCTGGTGCACTGCCGCCGGACGGATCCGGTACAACCATGAACGGCGGTTGTGTCCGCGCGGCGCGGTGAACGCGGTGCCCGACAATTGTTCGGTGTACAGACCATAGGCCGCGCGTTGCGGCGAATTGCGGCCGGTCGGCAACGCGCCGGGCAAGGCCTCCGTCGCGAATTCGTTGGCGAAGCCCGACTGATAGCCCGGCTCGATTTCGAGCCGGGCGGGGGCGACAGCCGGCGTACGGGTTGGGGTATCCATGCAAGGTTCTCCGTTGGTACTCGATCTTTCACTTCAGGCAGGTTGCCGCTCCGACGGGCTGCCGCGCCGCCGCGTCGCGCCGGCGAGCGCGATCACCAGCAACGCGGAACACAGCACCGGGACGGCGGCCGCATGAAACAGCGCTGCGTTCGACCAGTTCAGCGCGATCAGTTGACCGCCGATCAGCGGCCCGATCACCGAACCGACCCGGCCGATGCCGAGACTCCAGCCGATGCCCGTCGAACGCAGCGCGGTTGGATAAAAATGGCCAGCCAGCGCGTTGACGGCCGGCCATCAGCGTCGCGCCAAGAAGTTACGTATAGTAAAACGAATTACGTATAGTGAAATTAACGTATACCCTGAAAAGCAGCGGAACGACCGTCTGTGGCCCGCCCGCGCGGGCTTTCGGCGGATATGCTTATGAGCAATTTGTTCATGTGCGCGCATGGCGGACTGCTACCATCGATACATGCAGTGACCGCGTCGCGTTGCCGCGCGCCGAGTGCGCGTCCATCGTCGCCATCCATTCGCCGACATGATCGCCCCGACCATCCCCGATCTGGTTGCCCGTGCCGCCCATCACCCGTTTCTGCGCGAACATCTGGTGATGGGGCAAGGCGCGCATCGCGACATCGCGCTGGCGCAATTCGACGACTTCGAACTGGCCAGCGCCTATGAGCCGATCTTTGACATCAGTGTTCATGCGCTCGCGCAGTCGCTGTCGTCCGGAGCCGAAGAGGTCGATCGTTTCGGCGACGAACTCGGCTTTCAGGCCGTTACGTATCAACTGGGCTCGGCACCGTTCGAGGTGTTCGATCCGTTCGACCGCATCGGCAACGATCAGGAACTGGTCGCGCTGGACCGGATGTCACGCGCGCTGCACGCGATCAATTTCTTCGGCGCGCAACGGCATGGGCTGCTCTTCTTGCGCGTGCATGAGCGCCTGCTCAAGAGCGTGAAGTACGACCACGGCCTGCATTTTTCGACCGTCTTGAAGTCGTTCGGATTGACTCCGTCGCGAGTGGTAATCGAGCTGCCGGCGGCCGCGGTCGCGCACAAGACCTTTCTCGGCTATCTGGCGAAAAGCTATCAGCACTACGGCTTCAAGGTGGCGGGCAATCTTTCCAACGCGGGGCAGATTCTGTCGGTGTCGGAAACGGCGCGGCTCGACTTCATCAAGATGGATGCCGTCGTCGCATTGCGCGACGCGACGGTGAAACCGCTAGTCGGCTATGCGAGCCGGCTGCGGGTTCCGCTGATTTTCAATCGGGTGATGGATGAAACGCAGTTCGTTGCCTTGCAGCAGTACGACGTGCGCTTCGTGCAGGGGCCGCTGTTCAACGCGCACTATCACGACCGGGCGGCCTGATACCGGCCGCGCGGCGCGCACGCTTCACATCAATCCGTGTCGCCCAGACGCCGCGCAAGCGCTTTCAGTCGAGGCGCGACGCTTTCGCGAAACACCGCCTCCCCCATCGACGACGCCGGCCCGCTGCAACTGAGCACCAGCCAGCGCCCGTCACGCGGCTCGCGAAACGGTACGGCGACCGCGTTCACATCGTCGTGCCACGCGCGAAACGAATAGCAGCAACGCTGCGTGGCAAACGCGGCGATTTCCGCTTCGGCATCGGCGACTAGCGCCGCATCCGCTTTGCCGGCCGCCTTCCTGAGTTCGGCGAGCAAGGCGGTACGCACATCGATCGGCAGCACGGCCAGATACGCGCGGCCCATCGAACTCGTCAGCATCGACAGTTTCGAACCGGATGCCAGCCCGAGCGTCAGCGCGGTCTCACTGCGGATCGTCTCGAGATAGATCATGTCGAGCCCGTCCCGGCAACCGAGCGAGACCGCTGCGCCCACCTCTCGCGCGAACGTACGCATATGCGGACGCGCGAGTTCGAGCGTGTCGGTGCCCGACAGCAGCGCGAAACCGAGCGACAGCACGCCGGCGTCGAGCGCATATTTGCCATGGGTTTCGTCGAGCCGCAGATAGCCGAGCACGGTCAACGTATAGGCGAGACGGTTGACGGTCGCCTTCGGCAAGCCCGTGCGCTCGACGAAATCGCGATTGCCGAGCAGCGTTTCGCCGGGCTTGAACGCGCGCAGCAAATCCAGCCCGCGGGCGAGGGCGACGACGAATTTGCGCTCATCGAGCGATTCAGAGAGAGTGGATGTCAGCGTCATGGGGTGGTACACTCAAGTGCGTTTGCAAAACATTGTTTCGCATAGCGGAACTTAAGTCAAGCTTGGATCGAGCAAGAAATCAGGAGATACGTCATGGCCGAAGCCGCGCAGTTTCACTGGGAAGACCCGCTGCTGCTGGATCAGCAGCTCACCGAAGACGAACGCATGGTGCGGGATGCCGCCGCAGCTTATGCGCAGGACAAGCTGCAGCCGCGCGTGCTGGAAGCGTTCCGCCACGAGAAAACCGACATCGAGATCTTTCGCGAGATGGGCGAACTCGGCCTGCTCGGCCCGACGATTCCCGAGCAGTACGGCGGCCCCGGCCTGAACTACGTCGCGTACGGCCTGATCGCGCGTGAAGTGGAGCGCGTCGATTCCGGCTACCGGTCGATGATGTCGGTGCAGTCATCGCTGGTGATGGTGCCGATCCACGAATTCGGCTCGCCGGCGCAGAAGGAAAAATACCTGCCGAAACTCGCCTCCGGCGAATGGATCGGCTGCTTCGGCCTGACCGAACCGGATCACGGCTCCGACCCGGGCAGCATGGTCACGCGCGCGAAGAAAGTCGACGGCGGCTATTCGCTGTCGGGCTCGAAGATGTGGATCACCAATTCGCCGATCGCCGACGTGTTCGTCGTGTGGGCGAAGCTCGAGGAAGACGGCAAGGATTCGATCCGCGGCTTCATTCTCGAAAAAGGCTGGAAAGGCCTGTCGGCGCCGACCATCCATAGCAAGGTGGGCTTGCGTGCTTCGATCACCGGTGAGATCGTGCTCGACGAAGTGTTCGTGCCGGCAGAGAACCTGATGCCGGGAGTGAGCGGCTTGCGCGGCCCGTTCACGTGTCTGAATTCGGCGCGCTACGGCATCGCCTGGGGCGCGCTCGGCGCCGCCGAAGCCTGCTGGCACACCGCGCGTCAGTACGTGCTGGACCGCAAGCAGTTCGGCCGGCCGCTCGCCGCCAACCAGTTGATCCAGAAGAAGCTGGCCGACATGCAGACCGAGATCACGCTCGGGCTGCAAGGCGTGCTGCGCCTCGGCCGCATGAAGGACGAAGGCACTGCGGCTGTCGAAATCACGTCGATCATGAAGCGCAATTCATGCGGCAAGGCGCTCGACATTGCGCGGCTCGCACGCGACATGCTCGGCGGCAACGGCATCTCGGACGAGTACGGCATTGCGCGGCATCTGGTGAACCTCGAAGTGGTGAACACCTACGAAGGCACGCACGACATTCACGCGCTGATTCTCGGACGCGCGCAAACGGGCATTCAGGCGTTCTTCTGATGGTTTGCTGATGCGCTGAGTGGCTCGATCGCGCGGCGTCGTTTCGCTACCCGTCGCGCGGCCCGATTGGAAAAGTGGAAAAGTGGAAAAGTGGAAAAGGCCAGTTCTTTCGAACCGGTCTTTTTCGTTGCGATGGCGCGTCACACGCCGTGTCGCGTTTTCCGCATCATGCGTCAGGCGGCCCCCCTGATGCCGCACCTGGCGGCCCGCAGGTGGCTCGCTTGCCGCTCACTTGTTCGGCTGGGGCGTCATGCGCAGATACGGACGCAGCGCCTTGTAGCCCTTCGGGAATTTCTGCCTGATGACTTCCTCGTCCTTCAGCGACGGGACGATCACCACGTCATCGCCCTGCTTCCAGTTGCCCGGCGTCGCCACCGAGTGGTTGTCGGTCAGTTGTAGCGAGTCGATCACGCGCAGCACTTCGTCGAAGTTACGGCCGGTGCTGGCCGGATACGTGATGATCAGACGCACCTTCTTTATCGGGTCGATCACGAACAGCGAGCGGACCGTGAGCGTTTCGTTCGCGTTCGGGTGAATCATGTCGTACAGCTCGGCGACCTTCCGATCACCGTCAGCGAGAATCGGGAAGCCCACGTTGGCTGCCTGCGTCTCATTAATGTCCTTGATCCACTCCTTGTGCGACTCGGCGCTGTCGACCGATAACGCGATGGTCTTCACGTTGCGCTTTTCGAACTCGTCGGCCAGCCTGGCAGTCAGGCCAAGTTCGGTCGTGCAGACCGGCGTGAAGTCGGCAGGGTGCGAAAACAGCACGCCCCAACTATCACCCAGCCATTCATGGAACCTGATACGACCGACACTCGACTCCTGCTCGAAATCCGGCGCAATGTCGCCAAGACGTAGACTCATAGTGCATCTCCTATAGGTGTTCGCACATGCCGCGCGAGCATTGCCGCGCGGCGCTCCGCAACGATAAAGCATACGGCAGCGACCGAACATGACGAACCAAGATCGCGGCACAACTTTATGCGGTTTTGTAATTTTCGCCGATTTGGTGGAAACTTTGCGGGACAGATCAACTCCATCTACAGAACACTTTGGCTGCACGACCCTTAAATGGGTGTTTGTTTATGCGCTTCGCGTTACCAGGAACGGTTCGTGCGAAGCTCGCAGGCAACCGGGCACTGCGCTCGCCAGCAGCCGTTTCTTTGGTTACGATTCACGCGTGGCGTGAGACGAAGGGGAGCTGTCAATGTCGGAAGTCAACAAGGAGAGATTGATGTCGGATATCAAAACCGTCCTCGCGGACGCTGAGGACCTGCTGAAACAGGCAGCGAGCGCCACTGGCGAGCGCGCTTCGGAACTGCGCGAAACGGCGCTGACGCGTCTGAAGCAGGCCAAGGAAAAGGCGGCTGACGTGCAGGTCGTGGTGGTCGAGAAAGGCAAGAAAGCTGCCCGCGCCACCGACGACTACGTGCACGAGCATCCGTGGGCGTCCATCGGTATTGCGGCGGGCGTGGGCGTGCTGCTGGGGCTGCTGATCAACCGCAAGTAACATTGCTGTTGCGCGGGACGCATCCGTCCGGCGCATTAACGAACCAAGTCGGCCGACGCATGCCTGGTCGGTCCGCTTCTCCTGGCGCGCTTTTTTGCATGCGCCGGTTATGCCTTCACGCGCATCGCTCACAGCCATGACGATCGACACACAATCGCAGCGCGCAGAACACAGTCCGTTGCGCCGCATTATCAGTTCCGTGTTTGCGATTCTGCAGACGCGGCTTGAACTGGTCGGCATCGAAATCGCCGAAGAAAAAGACCGGTTGCTCGGCGTGCTGTTCCTGGGTCTGGCGGCCATGATGCTTGCCACGATGGCGCTGATCGCATTGACCGCGTTGATCGCCATCGCGTTCTGGGACAGCTACCGGTGGCAGGCGCTCGCCGGCATCACCGCCGTCTATGCGATTGCGGGCCTCGCGTGTGCGCTGAAAGCACGCAGCGGTTTGCGCAATGCGCCGATGGTATTCGAAGCCACCATTGCCGAGTTCGAAAAAGACCGCGACGCGTTCCGCAAGCCGTGACAGCGAAAAGGCGACGGGCGCGCCTTCAGCGCGCCGGCGTCTTCAAGAATACCGAGCGATCCGCAGCGCTGCTTCACTGCCCACCTTCACTGCCGCCGACACGCCATGAGCCAGCCCCGTTCCGATACCGCCTTCCGTAACAAGCGCCACTCGAGCAAAGATCTGAGCGCGCCGCACTTGCGAGCGCTACGCAAGGAATTGCTGCTGGTGCGGGCGGACGTCGAACGCATGGAACTCGCGCAGGCAACCAGCGAATTGCGGCAGGCGGTCATGCATTTCAGCTGGCTCAGGTTCATCCTGCCGGGCCTCGGCGGTGCGCGCGCAGGTCGAGGCTCGAAGACGCGTTTCATCAACGCAGGCACGATCGGCGCTCTGCTCAAGGAGTACCCGCTCATCAGTTCGATCCTTTCGCTGTTGCTGACCAAACCGCTGCGCGCGACTGTCAAGGCCGGGGCGAAACCCGCACTCAAGTGGGGCAGCCTTGGCCTCGTTGCCTGGGAAGCGTATCGGATCTGGCAGCAGATGAAGCGTGATTCTGCGACGTCTTCCCGCGACAAGGCTGATTCGACGGGTAACGGTCGTTGAGAGCAGTGCGGGTGAAGGTGGTGGTTGCTTCGATCGCTTTGATGCCAAGTCGCTAAGTCGCTAAGTCGCTAAGTCGCTAAGTCGTATTCCAGCATTCACTACTGGCCGGCATCGAACCGGCCGCCTCCCTTCTATTGCCTCGCTGACCGGTCGCATCGAGCGTAAACGTGCCGCAGGGATCATCGCGCATCGGACTGGATTCGCCTGGCGCTGCCTCTATCGAATACCCGCCATTTGCGTCGTCCGCCGGCAGTACATGCAGGCGATAAATCGGTGTGCCGAATTGCGGCGCCTGGTCCAGGCCCGGAGGCAATGCCGACACGCCATCGCTCGCGGCTCCCTCGACGAACTGCGCGGCCCGATACAACGCGGATGCCGCATCGATACGATGTGTTCGCGCCACGTGGCTGCGGTACGCAGGCACGGCAAATACGGCCAACGTCGCGGCAATCGCCAATGTAATCATCAGTTCGAGCAGCGTGAACGCCGATGTGTGCAGCCTCGTCATGAACCTCCCATCAAAATGGTCTTGCCGCGACGCGTCGCCAATGGCGTTCGATCGCCTCACCGTCGATCACCAGCTCCATTTGCAGCCAGACCTGCGCCTCGCTGGTTCGGCCGAAGCCACGCGAAGTCAACAGATACGCCCGGGCATCGGCGCGAGTGGCAAGACGCCAGGCCTCGATCAGACATTGCGGCGCGCGCACCGAACCAGGCCATTGCGCGACGGGTGTGACCGCGCCGGCGTCAAATGCGGTTTGCAGTTTCCACTGAGTCGGCTCACCGGCTGCGACCGGGGGTGCCGCCGCCTCGACACCTGCTGCGATGACATTGCGGGCGCACAAGGTCAGTGCCGAATCCGCGGCATGGAAAGCCTGCAAATAGTCGTGCACGTTGGTGGCTGCGCGAGCTGCGGCGAGCGACGTTTCGAACCAGACCGCCGAGGTCGCCAACATCATCGCTGAGATCAACAGGACGATTGGCAGAACGACACCGCTCTGGCAAACACGCGCCGCACGACGTGTATGGCTGAGATCTGCGTGGCGCGGCAGTTCATGATCGCGTTGGCGGTACGTCTGACGCGTGTACATGCGGTGCCGCTCTGCTGTTTCTGCTCGCTTCGTCACGGGGAGACCTGCACATGATTACGCAGCGCCACTCGCCGCGAGAACGCCTGCCGCGGTCGCAAGTCGGAACCGAGCGCGCTCACGCCGTCGCAATCCACATAGCGCGACCGCTCCCCCTGCGGCACGCCGCGTACGAGCACACAGAGATCGACGGCCACTATCTGCGCCCATTGATCGGCCGGCACCGCCGATGCATTTATTGCTTCCAGCGCCCCGGCCAGCCAATATTTGATTCGCAGGCGCTCGACGCCCTCCACCAGCGGCTGCGCGGTTCCGGCGTTGCCATTGCCTTCGCAGTACAGCTCCGGCTCCCCGGTCGATCCGCTGAGGCCTGCAAAGTACCGGTTGACCACCGGCACGCCTTGTGCGCCGAGCGCCGCACTGCTGCCTGTCGCGGCTTGTCCGACACAATCGGTTACCTGCCCGCTGGCGGATGGCCACGTCGACACGTTGTCACCCGCGTAACGGACCACGACGCCGTCGGAGCCACTGCTCAATGTCGTACAGGTAAGACTGTCGTCCGCGCCCGTTGGACGGCCGGCCGAACATCCGAACAGCGCAGGCGGGCCGTCGTAAGACGCGATATCGGCGGGGACGAAGCCGGCCATCTGCAATTGCTGGCCAATCAGCGTCAGCGCAGTCAGACCCGCATCGCGGATTCGCATCGCATTGCTCGCGCGCTCGAACGCGCTTCGCTGCGTGGTGTACAGCGACACGGCGCCTGCGGTCACCACGAGTCCCAGCGCCATGGCGATCATCAACTCGAGCAGTGTATGACCGCGCGCAGAATGCGCATGCCGCATCATTGTGCGAACGCCAATGCAATACATGAGAAGCCTGGCGCAGCGTCCACGCCACCGCATGATTCTGGCTTGTCGATCACGTCATCGGCGTGCGGCATGTCTTGCACGGACGCCCATGTCACCCGTGCGGCAGCCACTGCACCGCTCGCTCCAACCGAAGCTTCACCGTGCGGCAGGAGCACGCTTGCGCGTGCGTTCCATTGCCTGGTTGCGGCATCGATTGTGGATGGTGCGACCATCGCTTCCGCGACGGAATCGGCTATCCACGCCGCTTGTTCGCGCAGGGTCATCGCGCGGGCTTCGCGTGCGATCCACAGTTGCCCGGCGATCAGCCCGAGCGCGGTTACCGCCGTCAACGCAACGGCCAGCATCACTTCGATCAGCGAGCTGCCGCCACAGGCGGATGCGTAGCCGCGCAACTGCAGGTTCGGTGAACATCGCGTCATGATGCCGCTCCACACGCGCCCTCGGTGAGCCGAGCGCGCCCACCCGCCGCAATACGGATACAACGTCGCCACTTGTCGCCCTGCGTCGCTTTGGACTGCACTCGTGGTGCGATATCAAAACTGCGAAAAGCACCGATCAATTGACCCGCGGGCGGCGTAAATGTGAGATTCGTCTGCACGCCGGTGATGCTTACCTCTGCAAGCAGCGGCTGCGCACGCAGCAGCGAGAGCGTGCCGCCGCGGTCTGCCAGCACCGCCCAACCGCAGGACCAGTCGGCGATGCCGTTGCTACACGGCTGTCCCGAGACGAGGCAGGCTCGCGCCGCGTCGATCCTGCAAACGGTGACGCGCACACCGCGGCGTAGCGCCTCGCTGCGCGCATAGGCGAGCGTCGACGCAAACGCCCTCGCGCGGGCGTCAACCTGGTCGCGTACGTGCCACGCCACGAACGACGGCGTCGCCAGTACGGCGATCACCGCCAGCAGCGCGGCCACGACCAGCGTTTCGACAAGCGTGAAGCCGCCGTGAGGTGGCTGGCAAACTGGATCGCATTTCATCTGCATTCCTGATCGTTTGGAGAATGCAGCCAATCTAGCGATTCGCAAACGGCTCAACAATCGTCCGAATGGACAGGTGGTTTTCGGACGCTATCTCGCGCAAGAATGCACGCGACGAACCATCACGGAGCGGGAGATACTGATGCGAGAATCGACGCGTAGGGCAACGGACACTCAAAAGCAACGCACGACGCGATTGCGATCAGCGTTTGCGGGAGGGCTTGGTAGGGGAAGAGGCGCGGCGGAATTCTTCGATCACGTCTTCGAATTCGGAGACGTCTTCAAAGCGCCGGTAGACGGACGCGAAACGAACATACGCGATCGTGTCGAGTGCACGCAACTCGTTCATCACGAGTTCGCCGAGGCGCTCACTGCGCACTTCGCGCTCGCCGCTGCCGAGCAGCTGGTACTCGATGCGGGCAACCGCCGCGTCGATCGCATCCGCTGCAACCGGTCGCTTGCGCAGCGCCAGTTGCATGCTGGCGACAATCTTGCGACGGTCGAATTCCGTGCGACTGCCATCCTTCTTGACGACCGCCGGCAACGCCAGCTCGACCCGCTCATACGTCGTGAAACGTTTGTCGCAGGCCGGGCAGCGGCGGCGCCGGCGAATCGTCGCGCCGTCTTCGGATACGCGCGAGTCGACGACTTGCGTATCGGCGTGGCGGCAGAAGGGGCAATGCATGACGGCTTAGCGGTAAACCGGGAACCGCTGGGTCAGCTCGGCGACCTGAGCGCGCACGCGTTCGATCGTGGCTGCGTCTTCCGGGTTGTCCAGCACGTCGGCAATCAGGTTGCCCACCTGCTCTGCTTCCTTGACGCCGAAGCCGCGTGTCGTCATGGCCGGCGAGCCGAGGCGGATGCCCGAAGTCACGAAGGGCTTTTCCGGATCGTTCGGAATCGCGTTCTTGTTGACCGTGATATGCGCTGCGCCGAGTGCCGCTTCCGCTGCCTTGCCGGTGATCTTCTTCGCGCGCAGATCGACCAGCATCACGTGGCTTTCGGTGCGGCCCGAGACGATACGCAGACCGCGTTTGACCAACGTTTCAGCCAGCACACGCGCGTTTTCGACAACCTGCTGCTGATACGCCTTGAATTCCGGCGACAGCGCTTCCTTGAAGGCGACGGCCTTGCCGGCGATCACGTGCATCAGCGGACCACCCTGGATGCCCGGGAAGATCGCCGAGTTGATCTGCTTTTCGAACTCGGCCTTCATCAGGATCACGCCGCCGCGCGGGCCGCGCAGGCTCTTGTGCGTGGTGGTGGTGACGAAATCGGCGTGCGGCACCGGGTTCGGGTAGACGCCCGCGGCGATCAGACCGGCATAGTGCGCCATGTCGACCATGAGGTACGCGCCGACCGACTTGGCGATCTTCGACATGCGTTCGAAATCGATGCGCAGCGCGAATGCCGACGCACCTGCCACGATCAGCTTCGGCTTGTGTTCCTGAGCCAGCTTCTCAGCGGCGTCATAGTCGATGTCTTCAGCTTCGTTCAGGCCGTAGCTCACCACGTTGAACCACTTGCCGGACATGTTGACCGGCGAACCGTGGGTCAGGTGGCCGCCGTGCGCGAGACTCATGCCCATGATCGTGTCGCCCGGCTTGAGCATCGCGAAGAACACGCCCTGGTTCGCCTGCGAGCCGGAGTTCGGCTGCACGTTGGCGGCTTCGGCGCCGAACAGTTGCTTGACGCGGTCGATTGCCAGCTGCTCGGCGACGTCGACGTATTCGCAACCGCCGTAGTAGCGCTTGCCCGGATACCCTTCGGCGTACTTGTTGGTGAGTTGCGAGCCTTGCGCAGCCATCACAGCCGGGCTCGTGTAGTTTTCCGACGCGATCAGTTCGATGTGCTCTTCCTGACGGCGGTTTTCCTGCTGGATGACCTGCCAGAGTTCAGGATCGACGTTGGCGATGGTGCTTTGGGCTCTGTCAAACATACGGGTTCCGTTGAGTGTGTTCAGGTTGACCGGATCGTGCGCCGAATCTTGCGTAGAGGGTACGCAGCGCTGCTGGCGGCTGGGCCAGCCCTGACGTGGCGAATGGAGAGTCGCCGCACACGCGAGGCAGGACAGCCAACGTCAGCGCGAAAAACTGCGCGCGGATCACGGCTGCCCAGGCGAACGGCAAAACGGCACCCCGCGCTTCACGGTGGGTTGTTCCACCTTGAACCCGATTGGTTGAATCGGTTCTATCGCCAGTCACGCAGGGTCGAGCGCGTTAGTTTATTGGAAGAGGATCGAATAGGCAACCGACTTGCGGGCACCGCCCGACGTGCCGGCCGGACCGCTCGCGGTGGCGCCCTGAGCGGCATGCGAACGGCGGGCTACAACGCCCCGCGAATACGCTGCACGCCCCTGCCACAGCCGCTCATACGGCTGGTTCATCCTTGCCGCAGCGCCGCATTGGAAGTAGGCTTGGGGCCTTTGTCTCTTACCGACCAGGAAACTGCAATGATCGTGTTCGTCACCGGAGCGTCCGCGGGGTTCGGCGCCGCCATCGCTCGCGCTTTCGTCAAGGGCGGCCATCGCGTTGTCGCCACCGCGCGCCGCAAAGACCGTCTGCAGGCACTCGCTGACGAACTCGGCGACGCGCTTCTGCCATACGAACTCGACGTACGCGACCGCGCCGCCGTCGAAGCGGCGCCGGCGGCGCTGCCGGCCGAATTCGCCGCGATCGACGTGCTAGTCAATAACGCCGGCCTCGCACTCGGTGTCGAGCCGGCCCAGAAGGCAAGCCTCGACGAGTGGAACACCATGATCGAGACTAACTGCACGGGCCTCGTGCAGGTCACGCATGCGCTGCTGCCCGGCATGATCGAACGCAATCGCGGACATATCTTCAATCTGGGCTCGGTCGCCGGCCGCTGGCCATATGCGGGCGGCAATGTGTACGGCGCCACCAAGGCATTCGTGCGTCAGTTCAGCCTGAACCTGCGCGCCGATCTGGCCGGCACCGCGCTGCGCGTCACCGACATCGAGCCGGGCCTGTGCGGCGGCACCGAATTCTCGAACGTGCGTTTTCGCGGCGACGACGAAAAAGCCGGCAAAGTGTATGAAAACGTCCAGCCGCTGACCGCCGAAGACATCGCCGATTCGATCTACTGGATCGCCACCCGCCCGGCTCACGTCAACATCAACACGATCGAGCTGATGCCGGTGGCCCAATCGTTCGCCGGTTTGGCCATTCATCGCGGCTGAGGCCCGCCAGACGGGGCGTACACCTGGAAACTGACCGGTGGGTGTGCGTTCCGGTAAAATGCGCGGCATGAATATGTCGACCAGCCAGCCTGGCGCGGAAATTGGCTACGCGTGGCCAGTCCGCGTGTACTACGAAGATACCGATGCGGGCGGCATCGTTTTTTACGCCAATTACCTGAAATTTTTTGAACGGGCGCGCACCGAATGGCTGCGCGCGTGCGGCGTCGATCAGAATCGGCTCGCGGACGAAGCCGGCGCGATCTTCATTGTGCGCAGCACCGCCGTCGATTATCGGGCGCCGGCCCGGCTCGACGACATCGTCAAAGTTGTCAGCCGGATCGAGCGCCTCGGCAGGGCTTCGGTAGACTTCGCGCAGGAGGCATGGCGCGAGGACACGCTGCTTGCCAGCGGGTCGATCCGGGTCGGCTGTGTCGACCGCATTGCCCTGCGGCCGGCCGCGATTCCAACGACAGTACTCGCCGCCTTGCGGCGCGGGCCGCACGCGAACAACGCCGGGATGTCGACGAAGAATGGCTAAGCCTCGTTGTTACGGGCCAGTGAACTCCTACCGATCAAGCAACACCAAGCATGGTTCGGCTTGCGATGTCGCCGAAGCTTGCCGTTTTGTTCACGGCAAGCTTCGAGCGGCCTTGCAACCGGACGCCCCCTTCCCGGGACGTTAAAACGAATCTTTATGAACAATACACAAGATCTGTCGATCATTTCACTAATACTCAACGCGAGCCTGCTGGCGCAGGCCGTCATGGCTCTCCTGCTGTTGTTGTCGCTGTTGTCGTGGACTTTCATCTTCCGCAAGTGGTTTGCGATCCGCCGCGCACGCGGGCAAACTGAACAATTCGAACGCGATTTCTGGTCGGGCGGCGACCTGCAGGCGCTCTATCAAAGCGCCGCGAACAACCGCCACAGGATCGGCGCGCTTGAACGGATTTTCGAGTCCGGCATGCGCGAATTCCTCAAGGGCAAGGAAAAACGCCTGAACGACCCGGGCGCGATTCTCGACGGCGCACGCCGCGCGATGCGCGCCGCGTTTCAGCGCGAAATGGATGTGCTCGAAGCCAACCTCGCGTTTCTCGCGTCGGTCGGCTCGGTCAGCCCGTACATCGGTCTGTTCGGCACGGTGTGGGGGATCATGAATGCGTTCCGCGGCCTCGCCAACGTGCAGCAGGCTACGCTTGCGAATGTCGCGCCGGGCATCGCCGAAGCGCTGACGGCCACCGCGATCGGCCTGTTCGCCGCGATTCCGGCCGTGGTCGCCTACAACCGCTACGCGCACGACATCGACCGTCTGGCGATCCGCTTCGAGACCTTTATCGAAGAGTTCTCGAACATCCTGCAGCGCCAGGCACAGTAAGGAGGCCACGATGGCAGGCTCCCGCTCCTCCAGCATGCGCGGCTCGCGCTCACGCCGCGCGATGGCCGACATCAACGTCGTGCCGTATATCGACGTGATGCTCGTGCTGCTCGTGATCTTCATGGTGACCGCGCCGCTCGTCGCGCCGTCGATCGTCAATCTGCCGACCGTCGGTGGTGCCGCGCCGCAACAGCAGACCCCGCCCGTGATCGTAAACATTCGCGCGGACGGCAACATGAGCGTCAAATATAAGGACGATGCCGGCGTGCAGCAGCAGGAACCGATGACGAAAGCCGACCTGCGCGGCTTCATCGCTGACCGGGCGCAATCGCACCCGGATCAGCCGGTCGTGATCGCCGCCGACAAAACCGTCAAGTACGAAGCCGTGATGAACGTGATGTCCGAGCTGAAAGCCGAGGGCGTCAAGCGCGTTGGATTGCTCGTCAAATCGCAATGATCCGCAAGAACTCCGAATACCCGCTCCAGCCACCGCGTGAACGCGGCACCGGGCGAGCTTTTGCGTTCGCGCTGCTGATGCATGTGCTGCTCGGGTTCTTCCTGTACCACGGCATTCACTGGCAAAACAGTACGCCCGCTGGCGAGGAAGCCGAGCTGTGGACCGAAGTGCCGGACTCGGCGATCCCGCACCCCGTTGCACCGCCGCCGCCCGTGCCGGTCGCCCCTGCCCCGCCCGTGCGGGATGAGCAGGCTGAGATCGCGCTGCAGGAAAAGAAGCGCCAGCAACAGGAAGCGGCTCGCGAAGCGCAACTGGCCGAACAGCAGCGTCAGCAGAAACTGCGGGCTCAGCAGGAAGCCGACGCGAAACGTCAGCAGGAGCTGGCGGCCGAACAGGCGGCGCAGCTCGCCGCCCAGAAGGCCGCGTCAGCCAGGCTCAAGCAGCAACAGCAACAACAGGCCGAGAAGCTGAAACAACAGCAACTGGCCGAGCAGCAAAAACAGCAGCAGGAGCAGGAACAGAAGCAGGCCGAGGCTGAAGCGCAGAAGAAGGCTGACGCGCAGAAAGCCGCCAAGGCCAAGGCGCAAGCCGAGGCCGCGGCGCAAGCGAAGAAACAGCTCGACGCGGAACGGCGCACGCGCCTCGCACAGATGCAAGGCATGGCTGGCAGCCCAGGTTCGACCGGCAACGGCCTCGCGAAGAGTGGCACGGGCACTGGCTCGGGTGGCACGGCGGCGTCGTCAGGATTTAACGACAAGGTGCAGCGGCGCGTGCGCCCGAATGTGATCTGGTCAGGGCCGACTGAAGGTCTCGAGACCGTGGTCTCCGTGCGCTGTTCGCCGACCGGTACCTTGCTGAGCGCGTCCGTTTCGCGCAGCAGCGGTAACTCCGCGTGGGACGCCGCCGCATTGCGGGCGGTCCAACGCTCCGATCCGATGCCTCAGGACACCAATGGCAAAACGCCGGAGAGCTTCCTGATCACGCTGCGTCCGGCAGGTTGATGACAGCGCCTGTCAGTCCGTTGACGGCAAACGCCGCGCCCCCTCAGGCGCGGCCTGCTCGGGAACGAATGAATCGGTTTCCGGTCTGTCTGCTGTCGTGAAATGTTAGTAAAACCGTTTTTTGGGGAATCCATACAGCATGAGTTTGATGACCAAGCTAGGCCTGCGGACACTCGTAGCATCGTGCCTGATCGCCGTCGGCGGCGCCGCCAACGCGCAACTCAACGTCCTTGTGACGGGCGTCGGCTCCACCCAGTTTCCGATCGCCACGGCGAATTTCGCCAATGAAGCGAACTCCCCGCAGCAGGTCAGCACGATCGTGCGTCAGGATCTGCAGCGCAGCGGCAAATTCACGAATATCGACGCGGGCTCCGCGCCGGTGTCGGAGTCGGATTCCGTCGACCTCGGCGCGTGGAAGGCCAAGGGCGCCAACGCATTCGTGGCAGGCAGCGTGAACCGCCTGCCGAACGGCCAGTACGAAGTGCGCTTCAAGCTGTACGACACCGTCAAGGGCGAAAGCCTCGGCGGCCTCGTGCTGGTGAGCCCCGAAAGCGGCTTGCGCATGAGCGCGCACAAGGTTGCCGACTACATCTACGCGAAGCTGATGGGTGGTCGCGGCGCGTTCGCCACGCGCCTGTCGTATGTGATCAGGACGGGTGGCCGTTACCAGTTGCAGATCTCCGATTCGGACGGCCAGGACGCGCATATCGCGCTGTCGAGCCCCGAGCCGATCATCTCGCCGGCGTGGTCGCCTGACGGCACCAAGGTGGCTTACGTCTCGTTCGAAAAGAAGAAGCCGATCGTCTATATCCACGACCTGCCCACGGGTCGTCGCGTGGTCGTGTCGGATCAGAAAGGCAACAACAGCGCTCCGGCGTGGTCGCCGGACGGACGCACGCTCGCCGTCGCGCTGTCGCGCACGGGCAACACGCAAATTTTCGCCGTCAATGCGGACGGCAGCGGCCTGCGGCGCCTCACGCAAGGCAGCTCGATCGACACCGAACCGAGCTTCTCTCCCGATGGCCAGTCGATCTATTTCACCAGCGACCGCGGCGGCGCGCCACAAATCTATAAAATGTCGGCGCAAGGCGAAAACGCGGGCCCCGCGCAGCGCGTCACGTTCACCGGCAGCTACAACACCAGCCCGCGCGTAAGCCCGGACGGCAAAGAGCTCGCTTATATTTCGCGCGTCGGCGGCGGCTTCAAGCTGTATGTCCAGGACCTGCAGGGTGGAACCGCCACGGGCCTGACGGACACGACACATGACGAATCGCCGAGCTTCGCGGCGAACGGTCAGTACATTCTTTACGCCACACAGGTGAACGGCCGTGGCGTGTTGGCCGCAGTATCGACCGACGGTCGCACTCGGCAGGTCCTGTCCGTTCAGGGCGGCAGCGTACGCGAGCCGTCCTGGGGCCCATTCATGCAATAAAGTTGATGCAATAACACAAGGAGAGTAACCAAATGATGTCCAAACTTCGTTTCGCATTCGCCGTCCTGATGATCGGCGCGCTGGCCGCATGTCATTCGGGCGTCAAGCTCGACGAAAACGCCAACAAGGGCGCAGGATCAGCACAGCCGAATCCGAACGACGTCGCGACGGTCAACGTCGACCCGCTGAACGATCCGAACAGCCCGCTCGCCAAGCGCAGCATCTACTTCGATTTCGACAGCTATTCGGTCAAGGACGACTATCAGTCGCTGCTGCAACAACACGCGCAGTACCTGAAGAGCCATCCGCAACGCCACGTCCTGATCCAGGGCAACACCGACGAACGCGGCACCAGCGAGTACAACCTGGCACTCGGCCAGAAGCGTGCTGAAGCGGTGCGCCGTTCGCTGTCGCTGATGGGCGTGACGGACTCGCAAATGGAAGCCGTGAGCCTCGGCAAGGAAAAGCCGCAAGCTACGGGTCATGACGAAGCGTCGTGGGCACAGAACCGCCGCGGCGACCTCGTGTATCAACAGTAAGTCAACGGGTGATGAGCCGAATGACGCATCGTTTCTCCTGGCTGCGGTTTGCCGCAGCGGCCTGCGTCGCAGGCACGGTCTTCACGGCCGTGCCCGCGCATGCGGGCATCTTCGACGACGATCAGGCCCGCCAGGCCATTCTCGATCTGCGTTCGAAGACCGAAAGTTTGTCGAGCCAGCTGTCGGCCGCACAACGCACGATCCTCGACCAGTCCAACCGCCTCGACCAGCTGAATCAGCAGGTCGCGACGCTGCGCGGGCAAAACGAGGACATGGCGAATCAGCTCTCCACGCTGCAAAAGCAGCAGAAGGACTACTACACCGACCTGGACACGCGCCTGAAGAAATTCGAGCCGCAGCAGCAAACGGTGGACGGCGTCCAGGGCGAGGTGCAGCCGGGTGAAACCGATTCGTTCAATGCGGCTTCGCAGCAGTTTCGCAGCGGCGACTTCAAGAATGCGGCGACATCGTTCCGCACCTTCATCTCCAAGTACCCGAACAGCCCTTACCAGCCGACCGCGCAATACTGGCTCGGCAACGCGCTGTATGCGCTGCGCGATTACAAGGGCTCGACGGCGGTCTGGCAGGGTGTGGTGAAGAACTATCCGCAGCATCCGCGCGCACCGGAAGCGTTGCTGGCGATTGCGAACAATCAGCTTGAGCAAGGTCAGAAGGCTGCGGCCAAAAAGACGCTCGAGCAGATCGTCGCGCAGTATGCTGGCTCGGACGTCGCGCAGTCGGCTCAAAGCAAGCTGTCGCAGATCAAGTAGTCGTATCAGTTGAGTCGTTGCAGTAACGCGCAGTGTCCGAAGTCATAGCCACGCGCGCCTCTCGCAGGGAAGCCCGGGTAGCGATACCCGGGCTTTTCACAATCTGAAGTATTGGTTGAATTGCCGATAGATCGAAATGGTTGCGATGGGTTGACAGTCCAGCGGGGCTATCGCTATAATTTCGCTTCTCTTTTGGGTCGTTAGCTCAGCTGGTAGAGCAGCGGACTTTTAATCCGTTGGTCACAGGTTCGAATCCCGTACGGCCTACCAAAAGATTCAAGGGCTTGCACGCGTCAGCGTCGCAAGCCCTTTTTCTTTTGTGCAATTGCTGCGCAATCGCCCGCCGCCGCCACGGCACGGCACGCTGACATGGCACGCATACCTCGACCATATGCCCCGATTTGGAGAATGCCAGGTCCAATCTGCTCCGGGCACGTCCTGACCCGTGGGCCTCGACAATGGCCAGAATTTCGATGGCTCCATGCGCGGCATGACCGGACCGGGCGGATTCGTCCGCTATCCAGTTCTATCAGGACCCGAGCAACACTAAGGTCTGGGGCAACAATGATGCAAGCATGGTTGCAGAAACGACCGACACTTGCAGGCAACACGGCAGCCTCCCTGACCGTTTATGGCCCGGTGCCAGCGCAATCCAATCTCGCAGTCGGCGATTACATCGATACGATCGTCGTTACGCCGTACTACTAAGAAAAAGCGTTCCTGGAAACCAACGGCTTGCAGACTTCCATGCGATGGACGCTTCCTTCGCATTTCCAGCTTGCGTGATATTCGGGTGGCTCGTCCGAGCCGCGTCTCCGGCCTACGTCTGGCGTGGAAATGGCTGCACACATGTGCTACTTTTACCTGAATACTGCGACTGCCAGCGCGCAATGCAGGACACGGGTAGTGCACGACCGTTGGACCCGCTTGTCCGTTAGTTGGACGAAAGTTGCTACCTCTTTCCGATATTTGTCCAGCGGCCTTGCGGAAAGTATTCGATGGCAACAATGACCAGCACGTTCGCGTGTTCGGCAATATTTCCCACGCGTCACATGCGTCACATGCGTCACTCTGAAGACTGAACATCGTCAGTTATCTTGCGCGGCCTGTTCAAGGGAGTCGCAATGGCTTACGTATCGTTACTTGCGCTATTCCTGACCGTTACCAATCTGGTGCCCGTTAGCGCGGCCGGTTTTCTGCCGATCGTTGTCTGTTCCTGGCGTTTCTTTGGGAGAACCTATCCGAGGTTCATCACGCCGCTGACAGCCTTCACAGTTCTCGTTACGGTGTCGACCTTGCTCTACGATCCCCAGTCGTTTATAGAGTTTGATTTCTATCGGCGCGATGGCAATTTCTTCATATCGTATGCTCCGATCTTCGCCGGATGTCTCTACATGCACCGCCTCGACCTGAATAAAGTCTTGCGCGTATTCTTCGTGTTCGCCGTGATCGTCAACATACCTGCGTATGTTCATTACATTCTTCAGTCGGGCTTGCTAGCTATCTTCAAGAACCAGAACGACAGCTTTGGCAGCTACTTCATCGCACGAAATGCCGCCGGCGGCTTTTTCGCCATGCTGCTCTGCCTCGGCATGGCGTGCTACCTGCAGCAACGCAGCAAGCTGCTTCTGGTGTTACTAGGTCTCAATGCACTGATGCTGTTTTCCACCTACAGCAGAGGCTCATTGCTAGGTGCGCTCGTGGCACTTAATTACCTCTGTTTCGGCCGCAAGCGCTGGATGTTAGCCACCTTGATGACGGCCCTCATCATTAGCTCGATCGCGATGGCAATCTATCAATTCGACCCAACCGTCGACTATATGGGCCATCCGTTCTCATTTCATAACGAAGACCCGAAGGCGGCCAATTTGAGCATTCGATACGAATGGCTGTGGCCGCGCGCACTTGTCTACTTTGAGCAAAGTCCCATCGTCGGGTTAGGCTTTGGATCGTTCGATGATGAAATCCATTCGCTGGTCTCGTACTTCGGTCTGTTTGCCGTCCCCTCTGACATTGTCGTCAATCATACCGATTCCCACGCACACAATTCCTACCTTAACTTGCTCGCGGAACTCGGCATTGTGGGGCTTGCTTTAATGATTAGCTTCTATTGGAAACTTATTGACTGGAGCCAGAAAGGCGCCGCTGCTGCCGCGCTATACGGACGCGGACAAAACTTCGCGGCGCTCCGCTTTGTCGAAATCTCGTCGGTTTGCCTGCTCGTCATGTCAGCAACGGAACATCGGCTCGTTTCGCCATCGAACGTTCTGATCCTTACCCTCGTCATTTCCCTGCTTCTCGCCTGGAGGCCGTCTGGTCCGCCACTGCAAGAACCGAAGCGGGCCGCATCGAACTTGCCGGCGTTGCCCTGATCAAGGCTTCATTCAAGCGGCCGCGACACGGGTCGTATTTTTGCAAACGCCGAAAATCTGCAGGGAACAGCTGATTTCCGTTTTTCCAGCCGCCTGAAGCTACGTACGAAAGACGATGTAACCGAGATGTCCAGGGGGCTTCGCCGCCAGACCATTAACCTGGTCGGGCACTCTGAAGCGAATCTTCATATTGTCGCCGTCCCATGTCAGCACCACATCCTCGCGCGCACTCAGCGCTCCTGTCACCGCGTCGATGAACTGCACATCCGTCCGGCCAGACGCCGGCGGCCTGATGCCTGCCGCCGCCACTGTTCTCCAGCCGGGAGCAGCGGTCACCTGAATCACGATGTCGTTACCGGACCGAAGCGCACTTCCGGCCGCGTCATTGCCAAACTGGAGTGGCGTCGTGAAGTTCGAAAGCGGACCGCCCACTGTTTTTCGAAGCACGATCAGACTTCGTCCGGAGGGGTTGAAAGTCCGTTTAGGTGGACCAGGATGAGTCAGAATGAACGGCTGATAGCCGTCCCAGTGATAGATCATCGACACGAACTTATCGGGATCGTTCCAATCGCGCTTGAGCGCCCACACCGCGAAGTCAAAGAAGTAACGCGGCAGATAGTGCGGATCCTCCATATACGTGAAGCCGATCTCGGTTTGCCATACACCGCGAGCGGGCCCCTGCTTCACGTATTTCTCGTACAGCGGATCGAGATCCTTGACAGACATGTAGTGAATATCAATGTAGTCCACCCAGTCGAGCATCCTTTCATTGAACACAGGGCTTCTGTACTCGAGCCATTTGATGTAGTTATCGACGCCACCCTGGTCCGGCCAGCCGCCATAGACGACGTAAGCGTGGTGCTTGCGGATGGCGCGGGCGGCCGGTATATGAATTCGCTCTACGTAGTCTTGCATCGCGCGCTCGTACAGTCCTAAGCCCTTCCCATCAGCGTTCAAACTTGGCCCGTGCCAGAACGTCGACTGCGGCAAACCGCCAGATAGCGCGCCCGCCGCCTCGTTCCACACCTGAAAGTGCCGGACGTTAAACGGCGGCGCGGAATATGTGCGAACCACTGCGTCCACATATCGCGTCCATGCGTCGACGTCCACCGGCGCTGACTTGGTATCACCGGGCACCATTGCATTCCATTTGGCGGTATACGCAAGCAGCAGCAACGACTGGATCCCATTCCTGTTGTTGCGGATCAGAATGGATGGCAGATCCGCGCCGGCCCCACCGGTTTTGTCGACACGCATGGGGTCATTGGGCGAATTGGGCTGCCCAGGTCCTACGGCTTCGCGTCCCCAACTGATGCCCATTTCACGCCATATGGCTATGTCGGTGGCCGATGCGGCCCACCCATTGGCACCGATCATTTCTGTGATCCTGCGGCCACCCGTGGCACTCGAACCGGATCCCGACGGAGTCGCCAGCGCAGGCTGCAACGCTGCCCCCGTCAGCGCGGCAAGCATCCGCAAAATGCGCCGCCTGTGCGCGTCGCACTTGATGCGATGGTTCCGCCGGGCCGTGAACATCGGAAAACCGGTCGACGGTCGTAACGTGGGGTTCGGTTCGAGAGGTTCGGAGCCGGGCATCATGACAGGCACGCGCGATTCGTCCACGTCCAGGTGATGATCAATTCTTTCTTCTGGAAACGCGAAAAGTGTCGAAACCATCGGCCGCATCTTCATAAGTGTTGAATAGCAGATCAGACAGAGCAGAACTTTTTCGGAAGACCATGCGGCACATCGTAGATGTTCACTTCATGAACAATAACGATCTGCCCGTCTTTGATGAGACGATCGGTATTGCAATGGTTCGCCAATATCAATTCACTTGCTGCGAGAGGAAGCGCAATATGCTTGTGCAACTCGCCTTGCACCACAAGAACCGCCGTCGCGGGCTTCAGCGGAGCGTCAAGCCCAACCGTGTCCGCGATTCAGATAAACCGCATTCTGCCGCGCGACGCGCATGCAGTCCGTTTAGCCTGAAGGGCCAGTGCAGGATGCCGCCTCCCACCGGGCGGCACTGAAGCACTGAAGCATAATCGCAGCAGACGTCGCTGAGGATCAGAGGCCGAAATTCGGGTGCAATTGGCCGATTCCGCGGAGGCCGTTACAACGTGCGCCGCACCGAAGTCTGATGGTTGTTGTCGCAGAAAAGATTTGGATGGCCTGCTCTTGCGAGCAAGGACTCTCGAGCCTCTTAGCGGACAATCTCTTCCACCAGAAAATTCCGCCATATACCCGGAATAACCAGCCAACGCTCTCTTCAGACCGATCGGTGCACTATGCTGAATCGCGTTGAGTAACGTTGCAATGCGGATAATCAGCGTCAATGTCTGTCACCCCATTCATCTGACAGCAAGCTTGCTCCAACCGCGCCACGATACGCACGAGCTTGAATGTGCGATGCAAGCGTCATCACCAGTTCCGATAACAATTATCAATTGGCTCGTCCATCAGAAAAAATATAGCGAGGCGATGTCTGTCACCCAGATAGCCGAGTCCGCCACGACAGGCAAGCGTCCTACGGACGGCCGTTCATGCAACCGTGCGTCAACGTCTCAGACCGAACGCAATCACTCGGAAATTGAAATGATGAAAAATCGAATTCAACAGCAATGGGAAGCGCTTGGGACTGACGATCCTTACTGGGCCGTTCTCTCGGACCCCGGGAAGCAGCATGGCGGATGGGACAAGAAGGAATTTTTCCAGACCGGAGCAAATGAGATCGAAGACATTCTGACCAAAGCTTCGTCTCTTGGCGTTGATCTGCAATTTGGGCTTGCGCTCGATTATGGATGCGGTGTCGGCCGGTTAAGCCGAGCGCTTTCGACACGGTTTCAGCGCGTCCTGGGTATCGATATTTCAGATGCCATGCTGACCGAAGCCAGGTCTGCCAACGCCGGCTTCGACAACATCCAGTTCTTGCGCAACAACGGCACCGACCTGCCGGGCGTTGTAGATAAAAGTGTCGATTTCATTTACAGCAATATCGTTCTTCAGCATTCACCTAGAAAAACCCAGCAATCATTGATCAAGGAATTTTGCCGCGTTCTACGTCCAGGAGGAATCCTGATCTTCCAAACACCTGCGCGCCAGAATTTGATGACCATTAAAGGGGCTCTCCATTTCTTATTGGGCAATCGCGTTCTAAACATCGGAAGAACCATGAAGTATGGGAAAGCGCGCGTCATGGAGATGCATACGTTCGCGAAGAATGATGTATTGGACACTCTCCGCAAGGAAGAAATGTCGCCTTTGAAAATAGATCGGTATGATACTGCCGGGAAGGCGTTTATCAGCTACATCTACTTTGTCACAAAACACTAGTCGAGGCGGAGAACCTCGGCATCGTCCGCATGTGGCGGGAACCGCAGCGTCCCGGTGATGCGCGCCCGCGCCGGCTCGAAAACCACCCAACCTGATTGACCTACGCGAGCACGCATTGCGTTCGCCGCGCACCCGTCGAAGGGTCAATAGCGCGACCAAATGCAAACATCCATCTGCATTCCTCACAATCAGATCGACACATTCCTACAGTACCAGTCAACGTTTCGCACAAAAAAATTACGCCTTTACCACGCCCACGTCGGTCACATAGACGGACCTTCGATTGACTCTGAGCCAGGTCATTTATCGAGACAAAAAGTTATGCGATGATCGCCGCCGATCCAGCCAGACACGGCGGACCTTGCGTCAGCAGACGCTGCTGCAACGGGCGGCGCTCCACGTTCTCATTGAACCGATATGGCCAATTTTCTGTTCGATCTCGTCTCGAACTTTGCTTTATTCGTGATCGTTTTGATCGCATGTGGTCTGCACAACCGGTTCAGTTCCGGTCCCGCACTCAATGGCTTGCCTGTTTTCACCGCGCTGGCATTGAGCGCGCTCGCTCTCGATGCCGCGCTGACCTTCCTCGTGTTCGCCGATGCGCGCAACCGCTACAGCCAGTTCAGCGCGCCCGCCGCATTCTTGCAACGTGCCGGCGCCTATGTGCTCGCTATCGTCGCCGCTTTCGCGTGGCACTATGTTGCGCACCGCAAGCGCCCGGCGAAAGCCAGCGCTGACGAGACTGTCGTCATTCACACCTCGCCGTATTCGGAATCGCATCTGCGCATCTAGCCAATGCGCATCGGCATGAGTCGGGTCCGGCCATCGGCCGCCACGCGACCCGAACCAATGCACGGCCGAACCGAACACGTACTCCGGAGCACCGCAAGCGCCAACGCCTTCAAGGCGGTTACCAAAACGCCGTCTGTGCCGCCAGTGCGCCCGTGCATCGCACTGGAACGGTCCTTGCGGATGCGTACGCCGTCTCCTATAACTTCCGAAGAATGCGTGATACGAGCTGCGTCCGTCGCTGCCCATTTGCCGCTGTATTGCACCACTGTCGTTCAATCAGTCGAAGGCAACTTATCCAACGAGGCACATCTTGAATCTCGATACCGTACGCGTGTTCGTCATGACCCGAGGCATCGACCTCGGCACCAAGGTCGTCGGAGCGATCGTCCTGTGGATCGTCGGCCGCTGGATCATCGGGCTGATCGCAGGCTTGGTGCGCAAGGTGCTCGCGCGCAGCGGCCGGGTCGATCCCACGCTCGCTCATTATCTCGGCTCGATCTTGAGCGGGCTGCTGAACCTGCTGCTGATCCTCGCGATTCTGGAGGTGTTCGGCGTCCAGACGACTTCGTTCGCCGCATTGCTCGCCGGCCTCGGCCTCGCGATCGGTACAGCCTGGGGCGGCCTGCTGGCTCACTTCGCAGCCGGCGTCTTCATGCAGGTGCTGCGGCCATTCAGGGTCGGCGACTTCGTCACCGCGGGAGGCATCACCGGCACGGTCACGGAGCTGGGTCTGTTCGGCACCACCATCGTGACGCCGGACAACGTGACGACCATTGTCGGCAACAACAAGATTTTCTCCGACACGATCGCGAACTACAGCGTGTTGCCGGTGCGGCGCGTCGAGCTGACCGCGAAAATCGCCAACGGCGTCGACCCGGCCGATGCGATCAACCGATTGAAGGCGGCCATCACGCGGATTCCCAACGTGGCCCAGAGCCCCGCGCCCGACATCGAAGTGTTGAGCTTCACGCCGGAAGGCCCCCTGCTGTGCGTGCGGCCGTACACGCCCAATGAACATTACTGGCAGGTCTATTTCGACACCAATCGGGCGATCGTCCAGGCGTTCAAGGACGCCGGCTATCCGACGCCGGAAACACCGCTGGCACCGCGAGCGGTCCAATAGGCCCGATTCAGATCGCTCCCGATCGAGGGAAAGTTCGCGCTGCTGCGGTGATTCAGCATCACGAATAGAAAAGGCGTCGCGAGATTTGCGACGCCTTCTGTCCATGTGACTGCGTGCCCAACTGCGTGTCCAACTGCGTGTCCAACTGCGTGTCCAGTTGCGCTACCGTATCAACGACTGCCTGCGTTGGCCCCGTGCTTACGCACCATCTTCCATAGCGCGCCGAACAGAATCGGCACGATCGCTGCACCAATCCCGACCAGCACGATCACGTTCAGATACTGACGAATGAACGGAATGTTGCCGAAGAAGTAGCCGAGCAGCACGAGCAACAACACCCACAGCAGCGCACCGATAAAGTTGAAGAACTGAAACCGCCTGAAGGTCATCGCCGATGCGCCTGCCACGAACGGCGCGAAGGTTCGCACCACCGGAATGAAACGCGCCAGCACGATCGTCTTGCCGCCGTGCCTTTCATAAAAGTCATGGGTCTTCTGCAGCGCGCGGCGGTCGAGAAAGCGTTCGAGCACAGGGATGTGCGAATTGAACACTCTCGGCCCGATCGCTCGCCCGATCAGATAGTTGAGCGTGTTGCCGCTGATGGCCGCGATCAGCAGCAACACGATCAGCGCACCGAGGTGCAACTGGCCGGTCGCGCAGAAAGCGCCGCCGATAAACAGCAGCGAATCGCCCGGCAGAAACGGCAGAATAACCAGCCCGGTTTCACTGAACACGATCAGAAACAGCACCGCATAAACCCAGGCGCCGTACACGTGAATAAAGTCTCCGAGGAACTTGTCGATGTGCAAGACAAGGTTGGCGAAATGTAGCAACGTGTCCAAGGAGCATCCTCTGTTGAGCAAATGTGAGCGTGGCGGAAGCGGCCGTGTGCGGGCCTGCGAACGATCGCGGCGAGCGCCCGCCGCCGGAAATTGACCGCGTCATGATACAGAAAGTGCCCGCACGACATCGAAAATCTGCTGCCGTTTGGCGCGTGCGTGGACCAGCGCGCCGAATCGCTATAATTTCGCCATGTCCGAATTCTCCGAAACGCCCGCTGGCTCCGCGAAGGCCGCAGTGGCCGCCGCCGCGCCCCTCCCGCGCCCGTTGCGCGCGATCCAGCCGCTTCCCGATCAGCTGATCAGCCAGATCGCCGCAGGCGAAGTGGTCGAGCGGCCGGCCTCGGTGGTCAAGGAGTTGCTGGAAAACGCGCTCGACGCCGGCGCGCAGACGCTGCGCATTCTGCTCGACGAAGGTGGCGTCAAACGCATCTCGATCACCGACGACGGCTGCGGCATCCCCGAGAACGAACTGGTGCTCGCGCTGATGCGCCATGCGACCAGCAAGATCCGCTCACTGGCCGAACTGGAAGCGGTCGCGACCCTGGGATTCCGCGGCGAGGCGTTGGCCTCGATCGCGTCCGTCGCGCAAATGACCATCACGAGCCGCACCGTCGATGCGCCGCATGCCGTGCGCGTCGATGCGCAGACCGGTGTGCTGAGCCCCGCGGCCGGCACGCAGGGCACGACGATCGAAGTCCGCGAGCTGTACTTCAACACGCCCGCGCGGCGCAAATTTCTCAAAAGCGAACAGACCGAACTGGGCCACTGCCTCGAACAGATCCGTCGGGTGGCATTGGCCCGGCCGGATGTCGCAATCTCGGTGCTGCATAACGGCAAGGCGGTTGAGCACTGGAACGCTAGCGAACCGCCAGTGCGGGTCGCAAAGATCCTCGGCGACACCTTTGCAACCGCTCATCTGCCGCTCGACGAATCGGCCGGACCGCTCGCCGTCTATGGCTGCGCCGGTCTGCCGACGGCGAGCCGCGGGCGTGCCGATCAGCAGTATTTCTTCGTCAATGGCCGCTTCGTGCGCGACAAGCTGCTCACGCACGCGGTGCGCGCCGCTTATGAAGACGTGCTGCATGGCGACCGCTATCCGTCTTACGTGCTGTTCCTCGATCTGCCGCCCGAAGGGGTCGATGTGAACGTGCATCCGTCGAAGATCGAGGTGCGGTTTCGTGATTCGCGCTCGATTCACCAGTTCGTGTTTCATGCGGTGCAGCGCGCGCTGGCCCGGCATGCGGGCGCGTCGCCGGAAACGACGGCGGGCGGGCATGCCGCACATCTGGAACCGGCGGCCGGCGCACCGGCTTCGTTTGGCGCGACGCCGCTGGGTGGTGTCGGCGCGGGTGGCGCGGATGGCGGGGCCTTCGGCTCAGGCTTCGGCGGTGGAGGCCTCGGCGGCAGCCAGGGCGGCGGAAGTGGATCAGGTGGCGGGTTCGGCTCGTCGCAGCCGGGCAATACCTGGATGCGCCAGGCGCGCATGACGCAAGGCACTCTGCCGGTGGCCCAGCCGCTGGCGTTTTACGATGCACTGTTCGGCCGCAAGGACACCCATGCCGGCACATCGGCAGGCGCCACGCTTTTCGAAGCGCGTGACTCGGCCGCCGAAACGCCATCGCCGTACAACGCATCGGCGCCGCACCCCGCGCCCGCTTTCAACGCCGCCGACGAACAACCGCTCGGCTTCGCGCTCGGTCAGATTCACGGCATCTACGTGCTCGCGCAGAATGCGCACGGGCTCGTGATCGTGGACATGCACGCCGCGCATGAGCGCATTCTGTACGAACAGTTCAAGAACGCGCTGGCCGATCATGCGGTCGCCGTGCAGCCGCTCCTGATCCCGCAGACGATGCAAGCCGATCCGGTCGAAATCGGCACCGTCGAGGAAGAACGCGACACGCTCGACGCGCTCGGCTTCGACCTCGCCGTGCTGTCGCCAACCACGCTGGCGATCCGCGCGGTGCCCGCGCTGCTGAAAGACGCGGATCTGCCGACGCTGGCGCGCGCCGTCCTGTCCGACCTGCACGCGTTCGGCGGCTCGCGCGTGTTGACCGAGCGCCAGCACGAACTGCTCGGCACGCTCGCGTGCCATCACGCGGTGCGCGCGAACCGGCGTCTGACGCTCGATGAAATGAACGCACTGCTGCGCCAGATGGAGGCGACCGAGCGCGCCGACCAATGCAACCACGGACGTCCCACGTGGTATCAGCTGACGCTGTCCGATCTCGATCGGCTGTTCATGCGCGGACAATGACGGTGCGCTCGATGACCTCGCTTCGACGCGTACCGGTTTGCCGATGAGGTCCCACCCGTCGCACCCTTCCCCCACGCCGATCCCCTGCCTGCTCGGCCCGACCGCATCCGGCAAGACGGCCGCCGCGCTCGCACTCGCCGCAACGCGGCCGGTGGAGATCATCAGTGTCGATTCAGCGCTGGTGTATCGCGAGATGGATATCGGCACCGCGAAGCCGACAGCCGCAGAGCGGGCGGTCGCGCCGCATCATCTGATCGATATCGTCGATCCGGCCGACGCTTATTCGGCCGCGCAATTTCGCGCCGACACGTTGCGGCTCATCGGGGAGATCCACGCCCGCGGTCGGCTGCCGCTGCTGGTCGGCGGCACCATGCTGTACTACAAGGCGCTCACGCAAGGGCTCAACGATCTGCCTGCCGCCGACGCGAACCTGCGCGCCTCGCTCGATGCCGACGCCGCACGCGAGGGCTGGCCGGCCATGCATGCGCGGCTTGCCGCGGTCGATCCGGTGACGGCCGCGCGCCTCGCGCCGAACGACTCGCAGCGGATTCAGCGCGCGCTCGAAGTTTTCATGCTGACCGGACAAGCGATGTCGGCGTTGCTGGCCGCCCCCACGCGGCAGGACGCCGCCGCCGCGGCCTGGCGCTTCGTGCCGATCGCGCTCGAGCCTTCCGATCGCGGCGTGCTGCATGCGCGCATCGAGCAGCGGTTCGATGCGATGCTGGCCAGCGGTTTCGTCGATGAAGTGGTGAAGCTGCGCGAACGTGGCGATCTATCGCCAGAGATGCCGTCGATGCGTTGTGTCGGCTATCGGCAAGTCTGGGAATATCTGGATGGCGCGGTCGACTATCCGACCATGCGCGACAAGGGCATCTTTGCGACGCGACAGTTGTGCAAGCGGCAGCTCACGTGGCTGCGCAGCATGACGGAGCGGGTGGTGGTGGACTGCTGCGATCCGCACGCGAGCGCGCGGGTGCTTGATCAGGTCGAAGCGTTGATTTGAAGATGTGCCGCGTCGAGGTGAAGCGTTGCAATGAAGCTGAGGGATCGAGCCCGCGCGGCGTTTGCCATCGGCACGCCGCACGGGTCAGTCGCAGTTAGATCACGACCGTCTGGGCCTCACCGGCCGCGCTTTCGCGAATCACGCCGATCTTCCAGACCTGTTCGCCGGCCGCCGACAGCAGACCGGTCGCCACGTCGGCATCGGCTGCGGACACGATTACCGCCATGCCGATCCCGCAGTTGAACACACGATGCATTTCCGCATCCGCGACGCCACCGTGCTTTTGCAGCCACGAGAACAGCGGCGGCAGCGGCCACGCGCGATGATCCAGCTCGGCCGTCAGACCTTCACGCAACACGCGCGGAATGTTCTCGACGAGGCCGCCGCCGGTGATGTGCGCCATGCCCTTGACGGCGGCCTGCTCCATCAGCGACAGCAACGGCTTCACGTAGATATGCGTCGGCGCCATCAACGCGTCGGCGAGCGTTCGGCCGTCGAAGTCCGCATTCAGATCGGGCTGCGCGCGCTCGATGATCTTGCGCACCAGCGAAAAACCGTTCGAATGAATGCCGCTCGACGCCAGACCCAGCACCACGTCGCCCGCAGCGATCGTGCTGCCGTCGATGATCTTGCTCTTTTCCACCGCGCCGACCGCAAAACCGGCCAGATCGTACTCGCCGTCCGGATACATGCCCGGCATTTCGGCGGTTTCCCCGCCGATCAGCGCGCAACCCGCCAGTTCGCAGCCATGCGCAATGCCCTTGACGACGGTGGCCGCCGTGTCGACGTCCAGCTTGCCGCACGCGAAGTAGTCGAGGAAGAACAGCGGCTCGGCGCCCTGCACGAGAATGTCGTTCACGCTCATCGCCACCAGATCCTGGCCGACGGTGTCGTGCTTGTTCAGCTGAAAAGCGAGACGCAGCTTGGTGCCGACGCCGTCGGTACCGGACACGAGCACCGGCTCGCGGTATCGCTTCGGCACCTCGAACAGCGCGCCGAATCCGCCGATGCCGCCCAGCACGCCGTCGCGCAGCGTCTTTTTGGCAAAGGGCTTGATCGCGTCGACAAGGGCGTCGCCCGCATCGATGTCCACGCCGGCGTCGCGATACGACAAACCTTGGGCGTCAGGGGCGGATTTCGGTTGATTCATGGGGAAGAGCGAGAAGGTCGGTAAAATGCGATTTTACCCGATGCTGGCCGGTTGGCTGGAATTCACGCGTTCCGACGACACCTGGGAAACGACTTTGCAACAAAACACCTCGATCCTGACACCCGTGCAGCGCCGCGCCTCCATCTGGCTGGCTATCGCGCTGGGCGTCGGGATCCTGCTCTGGCTACTCAGTCCGGTCCTCACACCGTTTCTGCTCGGCGCGATTCTCGCGTACATTCTGCAACCGGGTGTCGCGTGGATGGTGCGCCGGCGCGTGCCGCGCGCTTTGGCAGCCTTGCTGATGATCCTGTTTTTCACGCTGCTGATGACCATGCTGGTGCTGCTGGTACTCGCCGTGATCCAGAAGGAAGGGCCGCAGTTGCGACACCAGGTGCCCGCGATGCTCGCCCATGTGAGTGCGTGGCTGCAACCCAAGCTGGCCATGCTGGGTCTCGCCGACTCGCTCGATTTCGCGAGCATTCGTGACCTCATCATGGGGCAACTGGAAGGCAGCGCGCAAACCGTCGCGCGGTACGCGTGGACCTCGATTCGCACGAGCGGCAACGTGATGATCACGATCGTCGGTAACCTCGTGCTGGTGCCGCTCGTGCTGTTCTATCTGCTGTTCGACTGGAACCGCATGCTGGCGCGTCTACAGATCGTCGTGCCGCGCCGCTGGCTCGACAAGACGCTGCAACTTGCGCGCGACATGGACCAGATGCTGTCGCAATACCTGCGCGGCCAGTTGCTGGTCATGGCGGTGCTGGCGGCGTACTACTCGATTGCGCTGAGCATCGCCGGTTTCGAGATAGCGTTGCCGGTCGGTATTTTTACGGGGCTGGCGGTGTTCATCCCGTACGTCGGTTTCGCAACCGGTCTGGCGTTGGCGCTGCTCGCGGCGCTGCTACAGTTCGGCAACTGGTACGGCTTCGGTATGGTCGCGCTGATTTACGGCTTCGCGCAGATCGTCGAGAGCTTTTATCTCACGCCGCGTCTGGTGGGCGAACGGATCGGCCTGCATCCGCTCGCGGTCATCTTCGCGTTGCTGGCGTTCGGTCAATTGTTCGGCTTTTTCGGCGTGCTGCTCGCGCTGCCGGTCAGCGCGATCCTGTCGGTCGCGACGCGCGAGTTGCGGCAAAGCTATCTGGCCAGCACGCTTTACAACAATTGACTGCTTACTCACATTTAAGGCCCGAGGGCCATGGCCACTTGCAGCCTGGTCCTCATTTTCGGCATTCACCTACTGTGCTTCGTCAACTGACGCTCGATCTCGGCACCCCGCCGCCATCGACATTCGATAACTTCTTCGCCGGCGCCAACGCGGAGCTGGTCACGCGGCTGCGTGAGCTCGACAGCGTGCTCGCCGCCGGGCCCGTCGCCGATCGCACCTTCTACATCTGGGGCGAGTCCGGCAGCGGCCGCACGCATCTGTTGCAGGCACTGGTGCACGACGCGCCGCCGGGTCACGCGCGCTACGCCGGCCCGCAAAGCAGCCTCGCCGCATTCAGCTTCGATCCGCGCGTCGCGCTGTATGCGATCGACGATTGCGACGCGCTGTCGGCCGCGCAGCAGATCGCCGTGTTCAACCTGTTCAACGAGGTGCGCGCGCATCCCACCAGCGCGCTGGTCGCCGCGGGCAACGCGGCGCCGATCGGCATGACGGTGCGCGAGGATTTACGCACGCGCCTCGGCTGGGGTCTCGTGTTTCATCTCGCGCCGCTGCCGGACGAAGGCAAGGCAGCGGTGCTGAAACATGCGGCGCGCGAGCGCGGCATCATGCTCGCCGACGACGTGCCCGCCTACCTGCTCACGCACTTTCGCCGCGACATGCCGAGCCTGATGGCGCTGCTCGACGCGCTCGACCGCTTCTCGCTCGAACAGAAACGCGCGGTCACGCTGCCGCTGCTGCGTACCATGCTGGCTTCACCCGATGCCGATGAACGGCGCGGCTCGCCGGCGTCGTCCGGCTCGTCGGGCAGCCACGCGGGTTCACGCGACGCGTCTCCCGCTTCAAGTAAAATAGGCCCCCATGGCTAATCTCGCACTCTTCGATCTCGATCACACGCTCATTCCCACCGACAGCGACCACGAATGGGGCCGCTTCATGGTGAAACAAGGCATGGTCGACGCCGAAAATTTCGCCCGTGAAAACGACCGCTTTTTCGCCGACTACAAGGCCGGCAAGCTCGACATTCACGCTTATCTGATCGCCATGCTCACGCCGCTCGCGAAGTACACGCGTGCGCAGCTCGCCGACTTTCACGCGCAGTACATGCATGAAGTCATCACGCCGGCGATCTTCCCGGTCGCGCAGGAACTGGTGAAGCGGCATCGCGAAGCCGGCGACCTCTGCTGCGTGGTCACCGCCACCAACGAATTCATCACGCGCCCGATCGCGCAGGCCTTCGGTGTCGATACGCTGATCGCCTGCGAAGCGGAAACCGTTAATGACGATCCGCATGCGCCGTACACCGGCCGCCCCACCGGCACGCCGAGCTACAAGGAAGGCAAGATCGTCCGCACCGAAGCGTGGCTCGCCTCGCTCGGCAAGACCTGGAGCGACTTCGAGCACAGCTATTTCTATAGCGATTCGCACAACGACATTCCGTTGCTCGAGAAAGTCACCGACCCCATCGCGACCAATCCGGACGACACATTGCGCGCCCATGCGCAAGCCAAAGGCTGGCGCATCCTCGAACTCTTTCAAGTCTCGTGATCAAAAAACTCATCCGCAAGCTATTCGGCCAGGACGCGGCACCCGCTAACGACACGCTATCCGCCGAAGCCGAAGCAGACGACACCGGCCGCGCACCCGTGCGCACGAAGTCCGCCACGGCAGGCGCCAGCAAGACGCGCCGCAAACCCGCTGGCGCGGCCGCGAAAGTCGTGCGCGACCCGGACGTGCCGGTCATCATTCCGCACGACGTGCATGGCATCGATCCCGCGCTGATCTCGAGAAACGCGATCCGCGTGACCGAAGGTCTGCAGCAGGCCGGCCACCGTGCGTTCATCGTCGGCGGCGCGGTGCGCGATCTGCTGCTCGGCATCAAGCCGAAAGACTTCGACGTCGCCACCGACGCCACGCCCGAGCAGGTGCAGAAGCTGTTCCGCCGAGCGCGCATCATCGGTCGCCGGTTTCAGATCGTGCATGTGCAGTTCGGTCAGGAGATCATCGAAACCTCGACGTTCCGCGCGCTGGTCGATCCGCCTGCGGCCGACGCCGCGCCGCCACGGCGCCTGAAGCGCGACGAGCTCGACCGCCGCACCCACGCGGTGGATGCGAGCGGCCGCGTGCTGCGCGACAACGTGTGGGGCGAGCAGCACGAAGACGCCACGCGGCGCGACTTCACGATCAACGCGATGTACTACGATCCGGCCACGCAAACCGTGCTGGATTATCACAACGGCATCGCCGACATGCGCGCACGTCTGCTGCGCATGATCGGCGACCCGGCCACGCGGTATCGTGAAGACCCGGTACGCATGTTGCGCGTGGTGCGCTTCGCCGCGAAGCTCGATTTCGAAATCGAAGACAGCACCCGCGCACCGATCGGCAAAATGGCCGATCTGATCAACAACGTGCCCGCCGCGCGTCTGTTCGACGAGACGCTCAAGCTCATGCTGTCGGGCCACGCGCTCGCCTGCCTGAAGCGCTTGCGCCGGGAAGGGCTGCATCACGGCCTGCTGCCGCTGCTCGACGTGGTGCTGGAGCAGCCGACCGGCGAAAAATTCATCACGCTGGCGCTGAACAACACGGACGCTCGCGTGCGCGCCGGCAAGCCGGTATCGCCGGGCTTCCTGTTCGCCACGCTGCTGTGGCACGACGTCCAGCAGCGTTGGCAGAAATTTGAAGCGAACGGCGAATATCCGGTGCCCGCGCTGCATCGCGCGATGGACGAAGTGCTCGACACGCAAACCGAGAAACTCGCGATCCACAAGCGCTTCTCGTCGGACATGCGCGAGATCTGGGGTCTGCAGTTGCGCCTCGAGAAACGCTCGGGAAGAAGCGCGCTGAAGCTGCTGGAACACCAAAGATTTAGAGCGGGGTATGATTTCCTCCTGTTGCGCTGCGAATCGGGCGAACTCGATGAGTCGGTCGGTGCGTGGTGGACGGAGTTCATCGAAGGAGACGCCGCGGCGCGTGAGACATTGCTCGCGCAAGGCGGGAAGGACCGAAGCCCCAGAAAACGACGGCGGCGCAGCAGCGGCGCCCGGAACCGCAAATCGGGCGACGGAATGGAGGGCGGCACGCCAGCCGAACGCACAGACAACGACGCGGGCCACGATGGCGCGCACGACGACTGACACGGCGTTCGTCTGAAGCCGTCGAACGATAGTTGCAGGAAGTTATGCCATGACGGTTGCTTATCTTGGCCTCGGCGCGAATCTCGGGGACGCGCGCCAGACCCTGAAAGACGCAGTGGTGTGCCTCGCTCAACAGCACACCATCTCCGTGCTCGCCAAATCGAGCCTGTATCGCACTGCCCCGATCGACGCGGGCGGTGACGATTACTTCAACTGCGTCGTGAAGGTCGATACGACACTCCCCGTGCGGCATCTGCTGGCGCTGTGCCACAAGATCGAGCATCAGTTCGGCCGCGAGCGGCCGTTTCGCAACGCACCGCGCACGCTCGACCTCGACATCCTGCTGTATGGCGACCAATCGATCGACGAAGCCGATCTGATCGTGCCGCATCCCCGTCTGATCGAACGCGCGTTCGCTCTGGTGCCGCTCGTCGAAATCGACGCGGCGCTGGTCATCCCACAGCACGGACGCGCCGCCGCGCTGCTCGGCGGCGTCAGCAATCAACGCATCGAGAAGGTCAAATCGCCCTGTCAGTGTCCAATGCTCAACGCACTGACGGCCGGCACTGGCGCCGCCGACAAGGGCCGCTGCGAATGAGTTCGCCGCCGCTCACGGTCACCGCGCCGCAACTGCGGCCACCGTTCGGTTATCTCGCGATCGAAGGTCCGATCGGCGTCGGCAAGACGTCGCTCGCGCAACGCCTCGCGCAGCGCTGGTCGATGCGGGAACTGTTCGAGCGGCCCCAGGACAATCCTTTTCTCGAACGTTTTTATCGCGACACCGCCCGTTACGCGCTGCCCGCGCAATTGCACTTCGCGTTGCAACGCGCGCAGCAGGCGCAGGAAGTGAACGTCGCGCAGGGATTGGGCACGCAGTTGATCACGGATTTCATCACGCAGAAGAACGAGATCTTCGCGCGTCTGACGTTGCAGGACGACGAGTGGCAGTTGTATCGCGCGCTCGCCGCGCGGCTCGAGGTCAGCGCGCCGGCGCCGGATTTCGTGGTCTATCTGCAGGCCAGTCCCGAGGTCCTGTTCGCGCGCATCCAGAAGCGCGCCGTGCCGATGGAGCTGCAGATTTCCGACGCGTATCTGCGCGCGCTGTGCGACGCGTACAACGAGTTCTTCTATCACTACGACGGCGCGCCCGTGCTGACGGTCAACGCCGAACACCTGAATCCGCTCGACTCGGACGCGGACCTTGCGCTACTCGCCGAACGCATCGAAACCATGCGCGGCCGCAAGGAATTCTTTGTCAAAGGCACGTCGCTCTGAGCGGTGCGGCCACCTTTTTTCCACTGGATTGACCCATGACTTATTTGCAGGAAGCGAGCCGGAGCGCTATCACCGTGCCGAAACTGCAGGCGATGCGCGACGCCGGCGAAAGAATCGCGATGCTCACCTGTTACGACGCTAGCTTTGCCGCGCTGCTGGATCGCGCGGGCGTTGACGTGCTGTTGATCGGCGACTCGCTCGGCAACGTGCTGCAAGGCCAGACGACCACGCTGCCCGTGTCGCTCGCCGACATCGCGTATCACACCGCTAGCGTCGCGCGCGCGCGGCCCTCGGCGCTCGTCATGGCCGATCTGCCGTTCGGCACTTATGGCACACCGGAAGACGCGTTCAGAAGTTCGGTGGAATTGATGCGTGCCGGCGCGCAAATGGTCAAGCTAGAGGGCGGCGAATGGCTCGCGGACACGGTGCGCTTTCTGGTCGAGCGGTCGGTTCCGGTATGCGCGCACGTCGGCCTCACGCCGCAATCCGTGCATGCGTTCGGCGGCTTCAAAGTGCAAGGCAAGACCGAGGCCGGTGCGAGTCAGTTGCTGCGCGACTCGCTCGCGATGCAGGCGGCCGGCGCGCAATCGCTCTTGATGGAAGCGATTCCGGCGCAGCTCGCGAGCGAAGTCACGAAGCAGTTGCGCATTCCGACCATCGGGATCGGCGCGGGCCTCGATTGCTCCGGCCAGGTGCTGGTGCTGCACGACATGCTGGGGATTTTCCCCGGCAAGCGCCCGCGCTTCGTGAAGGATTTCATGCAGGGACAGACGAGCATCCTGGCTGCCGTTCAAGCGTACGTGCGCGCGGTGAAGGATGCTTCATTCCCCGGACCGGAGCATACGTTCTAATGAGTTGCCGCGCCCCGGTGCCGAACCGGGCGCGGGCTGATTTCGCGCACGCGGACGGCTTTGCCCATGCGTGCGGCACCTCTTTGGCGTTCTAGCGGACGATGCGCGCCGGCAACGCACCACGCAGCGCGTTGCACACCAGCAGCGCTTCGGCGTTCAATACGTCGGTTTGCGTCAGCACCTTTTCCGCCGCTTGCAGGCCCGACGTGTCTTCAAGCAACACGCTTCGCATCACACCAGGCAGCACGCCCGACGCGAGCGGCGGCGTCCACCATCGTCCTGCCAGCTTCACGAATACATTCGAGCGGCCGCCTTCGGTCAATTCGCCTCGTTCGTTGAAGAACAGCGTATCGAATGCACCCTTGGTTTCGGCTTCACGCCAGCCGCGGTCGAAGTCGGCGCGGCGGGTCGTTTTGTGACGCAGCAGCGGGTCGCTGGCATGCATGGCGGCAAAGTCCTGCTCCGGTCCGAGCAGGACACCAACAGGCGACTCAGCCAACGGCGTCAGCACCGCGGCGGTGAGTTGTACCGCGCCGCTCATGCCCAGCGCGAGCCGCAGGCGGTGCGGAGTTTGCGCTGGCAGCGACGCGCACTTCGCCGCGAGCTGCTCGCGGATGCTTGCCTCGTCGATTCTGAAGCCGAGCGTCGCGGCGCTGGACAAGAGCCGCTGCAGATGGCGCGATAGGTGCCGTACGCCGTCTTCCCGCGTCGCGTACATCGTTTCGAAAAGCTCAAAGCCCGGCTCGGCGGCGGTCAGAAAACGGGCTTTCAATTGGCACTCCGCATATTCGTCGGCGGCCACGCTATCGAGGACGATCCCCGCGCCGACACCCATCTTGCCTTGCAGCGCGCCAGTTTGCGCCGACCGTTTCAATGTCAATGTGCGAATAGCGACGCAGAGGCAGAAATCGCCGCAATCAGAGGGCTGTATCGGGGCCGCCGCAGCAATCTGTGACGCGCCGGCGGCATCTTCTGCGCGCCTGTCTTCAGTGCCGGCATGCGTGGTTGGCGAAGGTGCGTCGAGCCAGCCGATTGCGCCGGTATAAAGACCGCGCGGCGTGCTTTCAAGCTGGTCGATCAACTGCATCGTGCGATGCTTCGGCGCGCCGGTGATCGAGCCGCACGGAAACAGCGCGCGCAGGATACCGGCGAACGACGTGCCGGGTCGCAACGTCGCGTGCACTGTCGACGTCATCTGCCAGACCGACGCATACGGTTCGACCGAAAACAGCGCTGGCACCTTGACCGAACCCGTCTGCGCGACCCGCGACAGATCGTTGCGCAACAGATCGACGATCATTACGTTCTCGGCGCGATTTTTCGGATCGTTACCGAGGAACTCGGCAGTGCGCCGATCGACGACCGGATCGTCCGAGCGCGGCGCCGTGCCTTTCATCGGCCGAGCGCGCAACAGCCTGTCCTGCTTTTCGACGAAGAGCTCCGGCGAGCACGACAACACCCAAGTGTCATCGGGCAACGCGATGAGCGCGCCGAACCGAACCGGCTGACGCGCCCTGAGCCGCCGATAGAGCGCGGTGGGCGAGCCGAACACATCGAAGGCGAGCCGGTACGTGTAGTTGACCTGATAGGAATCGCCGGCCCGCAAGGCGGCGTGAATCGCATCGATTGCCGCGTTGAATTGCGCGGGGTCGACACTCGCGCTCAGGTTGGCCGTGCCTGCCACCGTCGGCTGCAGCGCACCGCCGTCGCGGCCTGCGAGCCACGCGTCGACCTCTTCGCGCGAACGCTTTTCGCAGCGCTCGAACAATAAAAAACGCAGCGTGGCGTCGCCAGGCTGCGTTTTCAGAGACCAGTGCGCACGTGCGTCGACGAGCGCCCGGCCAAACTCATAATCGGCCAGCACGACGGCATGCAAACCCGCCCGCGTGTCCGCAACCACGCGCTGACACACGGCCTCGAGTTGCGCGGCGTCCGCGCACACCCGTTCATGCACGAATCCTGTGTACAGACGACTCGAACGGCGCGCCGCCGTCGCGTCGCAATCGTCGAGCAGTGCGAATACTGCGCCGCCCTCATCTGCCGTCATGCTTGCCGCCAGCTTCAAACAACCGTTAATCGAAGAAGCTCTTCACCCGATCGAACCAACTCTTGCTTTGCGGGCTATGCCGCGCGCCGCCTTCCACCAGCGCTTTCTCGAACTGCTTGAGCAAATCGCGCTGCGACTCGGTGAGCTTGACCGGCGTTTCGACCTGCACGTGCACATACAGATCGCCGGCGATGCTCGAACGCAACCCCTTGATGCCCTTGCTGCGCAGACGGAACGTTTTGCCCGACTGCGTGCCTTCAGGCACGGTGAAGCTGGCGCGGCCCGCGAGCGTCGGCACTTCGATTTCGCCGCCGAGTGCCGCCGTGGTGAACGGAATCGGCATCTGGCAATGCAGGTCGTCGCCATCGCGCTCGAATACCGAGTGCTGCTTGATGTGAATCTCGACGTACAGATCGCCCGACGGACCGCCGTTGATACCCGGCTCACCGTTGCCGGCGGAGCGGATGCGCATGCCATCGTCGATACCGGCCGGGATTTTTACCTCCAGCGTCTTGGTTTCCTTCACCTTGCCCGCGCCGTGGCAGTGACCGCACGGCTCAGGAATGTAGGTACCGGTGCCGTGGCACTTCGGGCAGGTCTGCTGAATGCTGAAAAAGCCTTGCGACATCCGCACCGAACCCGAGCCGCTGCAGGTCGGGCAGGTTTCGGGCTTGGTGCCGGGCTTCGCGCCCGAACCGTGACAGACTTCGCACGAGACCCAGCTCGGCACGCGAATCTGCGTGTCGTAGCCGTGAGCGGCCTGCTCCAGCGTGATTTCCATGCTGTAGCGCAGATCGGCGCCGCGATACACCTGCGGGCCAGCGCGTCCGCCGCCGCGTGCGCCACCGCCGGCCGCCTGACCGAAGATGTCGCCGAAAATATCGCCGAACGCATCGGCAAAGCCGCCGAAGCCTTGCGCGCCGGCTGCGCCCATGTTCGGATCGACACCCGCGTGGCCGTACTGATCGTACGCGGCACGCTTTTGCGAGTCCGACAGCATTTCATAGGCTTCCTTGACCTCTTTGAAATGCTCTTCCGCGTCCTTGTTGCCCGGGTTGCGGTCGGGGTGGTGCTTCATCGCGAGCTTGCGATAAGCCTTCTTGATTTCGTCGTCGCCCGCGTTCTTCGCGACGCCCAGAACCTCGTAGTAATCCCGTTTCGCCATATCGGTTCAACGCCACTCGCGCAATGCGACGCGGTGGCTCCTCTTGAATGCTGGAGTCTCACGACTCGTCCGGCCGCTGTTTCCACCCGCTTTGACGCGGTTCAAAACAACGCCCTCCATAAAACAAATGTGCCCGGAGAGCCCAAAAAGGCTCGCCAGGCGTGATAACCGCTCTTGCACGTTTGCCACCCGAATGGGCGCTTTGCTTGTGCAGCCGGGCCGCGCACATCGCTATGCGCGGCTTTACGGTCGAAATCCGACCTGGCTTTAGTCTTTCTTCACTTCCTTGAACTCGGCGTCGACCACGTCGTCCTGCTGCTGGCTCGCGCCGCCCGCCGATGCACTCGCACCCGCCGCGCCTGCTGCCGCTGCTTCGGCACCCTGCGCAGCCTGCATGTCGGCGTACATCTTCTCGCCCATCTTCTGCGAGGCGGTTGCCACTACCTCGATCTTCGCTTCGATCGTGGCCTTGTCGCTCGAACCGCTCTTCAGCGTTTCTTCGAGATCCTTCAGCGCAGCTTCGATCTTTTCCTTCTCGCCCGCGTCCAGCTTGTCGCCGTATTCGGTGAGCGCCTTCTTCGTGCTGTGCACCAGCGCGTCGCCCTGGTTGCGGGCATCGGCCAGCTCACGCAGCTTGTGATCTTCTTCCGCGTTCGCTTCGGCGTCCTTCACCATCTTTTCGATTTCGGCTTCGGACAGACCCGAATTCGCCTTGATCGTAATGCGGTTTTCCTTGCCGGTCGCCTTGTCCTTCGCGCCGACGTGCAGAATGCCGTTCGCGTCGATGTCGAAGCTCACTTCGATCTGCGGCGTGCCGCGCGGTGCCGGCGGAATGCCTTCGAGGTTGAACTCGCCCAGCAGCTTGTTGCCCGCTGCCATTTCGCGTTCGCCCTGGAACACCTTGATCGTCACGGCGCTCTGATTGTCGTCAGCCGTCGAGTAGACCTGTGCGTGCTTGGTCGGGATCGTGGTGTTCTTGTTGATCATCTTCGTCATCACGCCGCCGAGCGTTTCAATGCCGAGCGACAGCGGAGTCACGTCGAGCAGCAGCACGTCCTTGCGGTCGCCCGACAGAACCTGGCCTTGAATCGCGGCCCCCACGGCCACGGCTTCGTCCGGGTTCACGTCACGGCGCGGGTCCTTGCCGAAGAACTCCTTGACCTTTTCCTGCACCTTCGGCATACGCGTCATGCCGCCGACCAGAATCACGTCGTCGATTTCGCCGACCTTCACGCCCGCGTCCTTGATCGCCACGCGGCACGGCTCGATGGTGCGTTCGATCAGCTCTTCAACCAGCGCTTCCAGCTTCGCACGCGTAATTTTCAGGTTCAAGTGCTTCGGACCCGATGCGTCGGCCGTGATGTACGGCAGGTTGATTTCGGTTTGCTGGCTCGACGACAGCTCGATCTTGGCTTTTTCAGCCGATTCCTTCAGGCGCTGCAGCGCGAGCACGTCTTTCGACAGATCGACGCCTTGCTCCTTCTTGAACTCGCCGATGATGTAATCGATGATGCGCTGGTCGAAGTCTTCACCGCCCAGGAACGTATCGCCGTTCGTGGACAGCACCTCGAACTGCATTTCGCCGTCGACGTCGGCGATTTCGATGATCGAGATGTCGAACGTACCGCCACCGAGGTCGAACACGGCAATCTTGCGGTCGCCCTTTTCAGCCTTATCCAGGCCGAACGCCAGAGCGGCTGCGGTCGGTTCGTTGATGATCCGCTTTACTTCCAGACCGGCGATGCGGCCTGCATCTTTGGTCGCCTGACGCTGGCTGTCGTTGAAGTACGCGGGAACCGTAATCACGGCTTCGGTGACCGTCTCGCCGAGGTAGTCCTCAGCGGTCTTCTTCATCTTGCGCAGCACTTCCGCGGAGATCTGCGGCGGCGCCAGCTTCTGACTACGCACCTCGACCCATGCGTCGCCGTTGTCGGCCTTCATGATCTTGTACGGCATCAGGCCGATGTCTTTCTGCACTTCTTTTTCTTCGAAGCGGCGGCCGATCAGACGCTTGACCGCGTACAACGTGTTCTTCGGGTTCGTGACCGACTGACGCTTCGCAGGCGCGCCAACCAGAATCTCGTTGTCTTCCATGTAAGCGATGATCGACGGCGTGGTGCGCGCACCTTCCGAGTTCTCGATCACCTTGACCGAGTTGCCTTCCATGATCGCCACACACGAGTTGGTCGTGCCGAGGTCGATGCCGATGATTTTGCCCATTTTTACTAATCTCCTGACTTTGATCGCTGCGGAAATCGCCCTGTTTGCCCATCTGGCGGTCAGGCGAACCGCTCTCAATTCATACCTGCACTCAACATAAGTGCGTCCGCATCGTTTTCAAGACCTCTTTTACGATGCGGTCTTTAATTTTTTTCAATCAGCCGGACTTTTGCCCGAAGCCGCTCCATCAGCGTGCGCACTGCCGGTCCGCACCTTTTCGCGTGCGGCCGCAACCGCCGCCTCGAACTGCCTGAGACCATGCCAGCCGGTTGCCCGACCGAGCCGCTTGCCGCGGTAAAAGAAGAACCACGTCGGTACGCCGTGCAGCATGAAGCGGCGGCTCAACTCGCGATGCTCGTAGACGTTGCTGTGAAACCATCTGAGGCCTAGCGCGCGGATCGCATCCGGCTGCGCCAGCATCGCCTTCTTGGCGATCTCGCAATTGAAGCAGTCGAGACCCCAGAAAAACACCACAGCCAGCTCGTCCCCGGCCGCGGCGAGCCCGGCGTCGAACGATTCGGCGCTGAGCTCCTGCATGTCGAAGACGGCAAACGCGGTAGCGTCGACGGGAATGTCGGCCATGGCGGTGCCTGCCAGACGAAGCGGCTTACCAGAGGCCTCTGCCGCTTACTTCGGCGCCGCGACGGTCACGAGCGCGGGGCGCAGCACGCGATCGGCGATCACGAAGCCTTTTTGCAGCACAGCCACGACGGTGTTCGGCTCCTGATCGGCCGGCACCATCGAAATGGCCTGGTGGCGATGCGGATCGAACTTCTCGCCAACCGGGTTCACTGCGACGACGCGGCCTTTCTCCAGCGCGCCCGTCAACTGTCGCAGCGTGAGTTCGACGCCTTCGCGCACCTTCTGGAGATCGTCGGACGAGTGCGCGACGGCCGCTTCGAGACTGTCGACCACCGGCAGAAGATGTTCGGCGAAATTTTCGATCGCAAACTTATGCGCCTTGGCGACGTCTTCCTGAGCGCGGCGGCGCACGTTTTCTGTCTCGGCCTTCGCGCGCAGGAAGCTTTCCTGCAATTCGGCGATCTTTGCCTGAGCTTCGGCCAGCGCGGCCTGCTCACCAGCCGCCGGCGCTTCCGCGGCGGCGGCCGCAGCCGCGTCCTGCTGGGATGCCGCGGCCTCGGCGGCCTGGCGCGCGGTTTCGTCGGCGGGCGTGGGATTCTGGCTCGTCGGGTTCTCTTGCGTGTTTTCCATGTCGCTGAAAGTCGTTAAAAAATAAAGGCAAGTGTGGCGCAAGCGTGCCCGATGTGCCGTGATTTGTGCGTTGCAAAATCGCGACACCCGTCTCGGCGCGCAGCTACATATGCAACGGCAGATGGGGCCGGAAAGACCCATTTCAAGCGGGTCCTTCACGGGCTTTTCGCACCCCGGACGGCTAGGCGAAATACGCCGTTACAACCATTAATGCGTCGGAATCAGATTGAGATTGAGTGCCGTCGACAAGTGGCCTATCCTCCAATAAAGCATCGGAAAAGGCACGTTAACCCTAATCTGACGTAAGCCTTTCCGACATTTTGCAATTCCACCTGCTTCGCCCGTTCTCGTTCTTATACCGATCTGTTCCAAGGGGAGTACCGTGAAACTGACCTTTGCAATCGGGGTGGTCGCACTGGTACTGGTTGCGGGCACTACCACCATCTGCATGTCCGGAGCGGTCAACGATCGCACTACCGAATATGGCGGTGTGCACGCGACCATGGAGCAATTGTTCAACCCCGAGATGAAAATTTGTCGATAGTGCGCCGGTCGCGCTTGGTCGGCCGGCCGTGCAAAGCGGCGGCCGGTTCGCGATACGTCTTGCGTCGCTCCTGCTCAACCTGGCGCTTTACCTTGCTCTGCTCCGTTTCAGCATAGAGCGTCTGTGCAACGCTCGCGGGACCGCGCACGTCGCACACGCCCAACACCTCCACTTGCCACACGATCTGCTCGATCTCGATCTCGACCAGGTCGCCGACCCGCACGTCTTTGGCCGGCTTGACGCCGACTCCGCCGATGCGCACGCGCCCTTTGTCGACCGCGTCCGCCGCGAGCGAGCGCGTTTTGAAAAAGCGCGCCGCCCACAGCCATTTGTCGATGCGCAGTTTCGCGCCCGCTTCGGTTGAAATCCTGTAGTTCATGAACTGCTCACACCCCTGTCGTGTGCGGCACCGGCACCGCCTGCACGGGCCAGCCCTGCAGATTCTGCGCGATGATTTCGCCGAGCGCGGCAACCCACGGCTGCGCGGCGTTCATGCAGGCAATCCGGTGAAACTCCTTGCCGCCTGCACGCAGGAACTCGTCGCGCACTTCCATGCCGATCTCTTCGATCGTTTCAAGGCAGTCAGCGGTAAAGCCCGGACAGAACACATCGGCACGCCGCACGCCCGCCGCGCCCAATTCCTTCAGCGTGGGCGCGGTGTACGGCTGCAGCCATTCGGCCTTGCCGAAGCGCGACTGGAAAGTAATGCGGCATTCCACCGGCGTCAGTTCCAGCGCCTGCATCAGCAGCGCGCCGGTCAACTGGCATTGCTCGTGATACGGGTCGCCCAGGTCCAGCGTGCGCTTGGGCACGCCATGAAAACTCAGCACCAGCTTGTCGCCCGCCGCGAAGTCGGGCCGGCCGTGCTGATGCCAATATTGATGCACCCGCGCGGCAAGCGCGGCAATGTACGCCGGATGGTCGGCGTACTGGCGCACCGTGCGGATTTCCAGTTGATTGCGCATGCGCCTCAGGGCCGCAAAGGCGTCGTCGAAAGCCGTGGCCGTGGTCGAGGATGAGTATTGCGGGTACATCGGCACCAGCAGCACGCGCTCGGCGCCCGCCAGCTTCAGCTGGTTCAGCATGGCCGGGATGCCCGGTGTGCCGTAGCGCATCGCGTAGTCGACCAGCACCGTGTAGTCGTTCAATTGCAGCAGATGGCGCAAACCTTCCACCTGTTTTTCCGTGTACACGCGCAGCGGCGAGCCTTCGGGCATCCAGACCGCGGCGTACTTCCTGGCTGAGCTACGGCCGCGGAACGGCAAAATCAGCAGACGCAGAATGATCTGCCAGAGCAGCGCCGGAATTTCGACCACCCGTGGATCGGACAGGAACTGCGCGAGATAACGGCGGACAGCGCGCGGCGTCGGCGCGTCGGGCGTGCCGAGATTGATCAGCAGCACGGCGACACGATGTGACGTGGCGTTCTGTGAAGGCCGCTCGAGGTCGAAGCGCATAGGCAGCAGAAGTAACCGCAGAAGTAAGCGCGGAAGTAACCGCGGAAGTAACCGCTTCCCGCGGGGAGTCGATTCAGTGGAGTTTCATTATAGCGGCGCGGTCCATGGCCAGGTCCGCCAGGCACCCCTGGCCGTTCGGCCGATTGGCAAGCCGCGCTGCCTCGCGCATCATTCACAGCACGGTGTGTGCCGCGGCCGCCGTGACGGGTCGCTACTGCTGGCTCAGCGTCAACGACAGCAGCCGCGCGGTGATATCGACGATCGGAATCACGCGGTTGTATGCCATGCGGGTCGGCCCGATTACGCCGAGCGTGCCGACGATCTTGCCGTTCACCTCGTACGGCGCGGTGACGACGCTCATTTCCTCGATCGGCACGAGATTCGACTCGCCGCCAATGAAGATCTGCACGCCCGCCGCGTGACTCGACACGTCGAGCAATTGAAGGAGGCTGGTCTTTTGGTCAAACACATCGAACAGCTTGCGCAAGCGCGCCATGTCCGACGACAGGTCGGCCACTTCGAGCAGGTTGCGCTCGCCCGAAATCAACACGGTCTCGCCGGTGTCGGATTCGTCCGTGCTGGCCGTGACGGCTGCATGCATCAGCGAGGTCATGTCGCCACGCAGCTCGTCGATTTCTTCGCGCAGGCGCCGGCGCACTTCGTCGAACGAAAGACCCGCGAAGTGCGCGTTGATGTAATTGGAGGCTTCGACCAGTTGCGACGGCGAAAAGTCGCGCTGGGTCGCGAGGATCCGGTTCTGCACGTCGCCTTCCGGCGTCACGATGATCAGCAGGATGCGCTTGTCGGACAAGCGCATGAACTCGATCTGCTTGAACACGTGGCTGCGCCGCGGCGTGAGCACCACGCCGGCGAACTGCGACAGATTGGACAGCACGCTGGCCGCCGCGGCCACGATTTTCTGCGGCTCGCCCGCCTGCAGCGTGGTCTTGACGGTGCGCGTCACGGCTTCTTCGTCCGCGGCCGATTCGACCGTCAGCATCGTGTCCACGAACAGCCGGTAGCCGCGCGGCGTGGGAATGCGGCCGGCGGAAGTATGCGGGCTGATCACGAGCCCCATGTCCTCGAGGTCGGACATCACGTTGCGGATCGTTGCCGGGCTCAACTCGAGGCCCGAATAACGTGACAACGTGCGCGAGCCGACCGGCTGACCTTCGGCGATGTAGCGCTCGATCAGCGTTTTGAGCAGGGTTTGTGCGCGAGGATCTAGCATGACGGAAAATTTTAGCCCAATGAAGCCACTACCGCGAGCGCTAACGGTGCCTGGCCGCGACGATTGCGCACCCGCCAGGCGGGACGCCGCCCGGTCCGTGGTCGGGCGCGCCGCCCGGCGTTCGCCCGCACGTTCCGCCGGCCATCGCTCATGCCACCGTTTGTGCCACCGCTTGTGCCGCCGCTGGTACCACCTTCTTCGCCGACTCTTGTGCCACCTTCTGCGTCACCGTTCAGCCCATCCCGCAGGCCACGGCCCCGGCGCGCCAACCCGCAACACGCCGCTACATCTTGACCGACGCAGATGTCATCACTGCTTCACCATTCTAACGATAATCGCGGGATGCACTGACGACCCGTATGCGCCGGCTCGCTACCGGGTCGGTCTGCGGTTCTTTTCAGGCCCCACCTATGGTGTAATGCCGGCATGCAAGTGACCAGCCAGTTCAAGACCGTCGCGCTCGTCGGGCGCAGCAATACGCCAGGCATCGGCGAGCCGCTGACCGCGCTCGCCTCGTGCATCGCAAAGCGCGGCTTCGAGGTCGTGTTCGAATCCGAGACCGCCGCCGAAATCGGCGTCACCGACTATCCGGCGCTGCGTCCAGCCGAGATCGGTGCGCGCGCCGACGTCGCCGTGGTGCTAGGCGGGGACGGCACGATGCTCGGCATCGGCCGCCAGTTGGCACCCTACCGCACGCCGCTCATCGGTATCAATCATGGGCGGCTCGGTTTCATTACGGATATCCCGATCTCCGACATGAGCGAGATCGTGCCGCAAATGCTTTCCGGCCACTTCGAGCGCGAAGAACGCATGCTGCTCGAGGCGCGCATCATGCGCGGCGGCAACCCGATCTATCATGCACTCGCCTTCAACGACGTGGTGGTCAACCGCAGCGGCGTCTCGGGCATGGCGGAACTGCGTGTGTCGGTGGACGGGCGTTTCATGTACAACCAGCGCTCGGACGGCCTCATCGTCGCCACGCCGACCGGCTCGACCGCTTATGCATTGTCGTCGCAAGGACCGATTCTGCATCCGCAGCTGCAGGGCATGGTGCTGGTGCCGATCGCGCCGCATGCGTTGTCGAACCGGCCGATCGTGCTGCCGGACGAGTCCAAGGTGAGCATCCAGATCGTGTCTGGGCGCGAAGTGAACGTCAATTTCGACATGCAGTCGTTCACATCGCTGGAGTTGAGCGACACGATCGAAGTGCGCCGCTCGCGCCATACCGTGCCGATTCTGCATCCGGTCGGCTACAGCTACTACACGACGTTGCGCAAGAAACTGCATTGGCACGAATACCCGTCGCACGAAGAAGAGAGCGGGCCCTGACTGGCGAAGCAACGCCGGAACGCGCACGCCGCCGCGGCCGAAAACTGAATTTCAAGCTCATCAGACGACCTCCATGCTGCGCCATCTCTCGATTCGCGACTTCGTCATCGTCGCCGCGCTCGACCTCGAATTCGACAGCGGCTTTACTGTTTTCTCAGGCGAAACCGGCGCCGGCAAGTCGATCCTGATCGATGCGCTGGCGCTCGCGCTTGGCGCACGCGCCGATGCAAGCGTCGTGCGCACCGGCGAGAGCCGTGCCGACATCACCGCCGAGTTCGAGACGCACGCTCAGGTCGAGCGATGGCTCGACGAGCAGGCGCTCGGCGCCACCGCCGGTGACGGCGATCAAGGCGGCACTGTGATGCTGCGGCGCGTGGTGGACGCCAGCGGCCGTTCGCGGGCCTTCATCAATGGCACCGCGGCGACGCTCGCGCAGTTGCGTGAGGTCGGCGAAATGCTGGTGGATATTCACGGCCAGCACGCGCACCAGTTACTGATGCGCCCGGACGCGCAGCGCGAACTGTTCGATACCCACGCAGGCCTCGCCGACACCGCGGCCACCGTCACGCGGACGTGGCGTATCTGGCGCGAGAAGATTCAGGCAGTCGAGCACGCGCAGACGCGCGACCGCGAACTGCAACTGGAACGCGAGCGCCTTGCCTGGCAGCTCGCCGAACTCGACAAGCTCGCGCCGCAACCCGGCGAGTGGGAAGAGATCAACACCGAACACCGGCGGCTGTCGCATTCGGCCAATCTGATCGACGGCGTGCAGGGCGCGCTTGGCGCACTGTCCGAATCGGATGAGGCGATGATCACGCATCTGGCTTCGATCGTCTCGAAGGTGCGTGATCTCGCGGAGATCGACCCGGCGCTGAACGACGTGCTCGCCGCGCTCGAACCGGCGGAGATCCAGTTGCAGGAAGCGGCGTATTCGCTGAGTCATTACGCACAGAAGCTCGAACTCGATCCGGACCGGCTGGCGCAGGTCGAGAGGCGCCTCGACGCATTGCACTCGGCCGCCCGCAAATTCCGCCTGCAGCCGGAAACACTGCCGGAGGAACACGAGGCACGGCGCGCGCAACTGGCCGCGCTCGACGCCGCCGCCGATCTCGACAGCCTGCACGCAGCGCAAGCCCGGGCCAAAGAAGATTTCCTGAGCGAAGCAAAAAAACTCTCGAAGGCGCGTGCGAAGGCCGGCAAGACGCTGGGCACGGCGGTTACCACCGGCATGCAGGAACTGTCGATGAAAGGCGGCAGCTTCGAAGTCGCGCTGGTGCCGCTGCCCGAAGGCGGCGCGCATGGGCTCGAACAGATCGAGTTCCGCGTCGCCGGTCATGCCGGCGTGCCGCTGCGGCCGCTCGCCAAGGTCGCCTCGGGCGGCGAGCTGGCGCGGATCAGCCTCGCGCTGGCGGTGATCGCGAGCGCCGCGAGCCCCACTCCCACGCTGATCTTCGACGAAGTGGACACGGGGATCGGCGGTGGCGTCGCCGAAGTGGTCGGACGCCTGTTGCATCAGCTCGGCAAGGCGCGCCAGGTGCTGTGCGTGACCCATCTGCCGCAAGTCGCCGCACGCGGCGATCACCATTTCCAGGTGGCGAAAGCGGGCAACGGCCAGGGCGGCACGGTCAGCAGCGTGATCTCGCTCGACAAGGCGAGCCGCGTCGAGGAAGTCGCGCGGATGCTCGGCGGACTGGAAATCACCGCGACCACCCGCAAGCACGCGAAGGAAATGCTGGCCGCGTAGTGTGACCTAACGCGGCTTAACTCGGCTTAGAGCGGCTTACTAGTGCCGCTTCGAGCGTCTCAGCGCGAGGCGGCCGGGACATCGTTCATCCCGGGCCGCTTTACAACCCCCACCCCGCAGCAACCCCGGCACATCACACGACAATGCGAGGCGGCAATACGCGCCTTGCGCCGCACGGCAGCGCGGGCGCCACCCCAAACGCCACCCAACGCCACCCCTCGCCCCTCCTCACGCGAACACCCGCGTCCACAGCGCCAGTACCGCCTCGCGCTCGGTTTCAACCAGCGCCGGATCGACCCGCGCCTTTTCCATCCCGTCCAGCCGCAGCGTGTGTTGCAATTTGCGGTACGTGCGATACGCCGCACCAACCGTCTCCGCCTCCGCTTCGCTCATCAGGCCGAAGCGCGACACTTCTCGCAGCAACGCGATATTGCCGGTATTGCGAATCAGCTCGGGATCGCTCGCGGCGTGCAACAGCACCCAGTACTGCACGGTGAATTCGATATCGACCATGCCGCCGCGGTCGTGCTTCAGGTCAAACAACGCTGGCGTATGGTTCGGATGCCCCGCCTCGACGCGCTCGCGCATCTTGACGATCTCCTCGGCAAGCTGCGCCGCATCGCGCGGCGTGGTCAGCACCTGTTCGCGGATCGCCTCGAATTTCGCGCCGATTTCCGCGTCGCCCGCACAGTAACGTGCGCGGCTCAGCGCCTGGTGCTCCCAGACCCACGCGGTATTGGCCGCGTCGCCCTCGCGCAACTGGTAGCGGCGAAACGCGTCGAGATCGGTGACGAGCAGTCCCGACTCGCCGTTCGGCCGCAACCGCAAGTCGATGTCGAACAGCGTGCCGGCGCCGGTTGCGGTGGTGAGCCATGTGATCAGCCGGCGGGCGTAGGTCGCATAGACGTCGGCGGCGGCTTCGTCGGGATCGTCGTACAGGAAGATCACGTCGAGGTCGGACGCGTAACCCAGTTCCTTGCCGCCCAGCTTGCCGTAGGCGATCACCGCAAAACGCGGCACCTCGCGGTGGCGCTTCGGCAGTTGCTTCCAGACGGCTTCGAGCGTGACGTCCAGCACTGCATCGGCGAGCTCGGACAGGCGGTCGCTCACATGCTCGACGCTCAGCTTGCCGGCGAGATCGATCAGCAGAATGCGGAATACCTCGGCCTGGTGCGCATGGCGCAGCAGATCCATCTGCTGCTCGACGCCGTCGGCGGCGGCCAGCCGCAAGCGCAGCGTGCGCTTGAACTCGGGCCAGTCGAACGGACTGTTGATCGCTTCATCGTCCAGCAGTTCGTCGAGCAGTTGCGGATGGCGAATCAGATAGCCGGCCGCCCAACGCGATGCGCCCAGCACCGACAGCACCTGATGCAGCGCCTGCGGATATTCGGTCAGCAGCGCGAGGTAGGCGCCGCGCCGGCTCACCGCTTCGAGCAGGTCGAAAAACCGCGCGACGGTATTGCCGCGCCGCGCCGCCGGCTCGAGCGTGCGTGCGGCGTCCAGCGCTCGCTGTGCGACGATGTCGAAACGTTGCCGGCTGCGCTCGGCGAGCCCCGCGTAGCGCGATGACTGCCACACCGCCCGCAGCCGCGCGAGCAGCTCGCCCGGCTCGGCCATGCCGAGTTCGATCAGACGGGCGCGCAGTGCGTCGTCGGCGCTGTCGTCGGCCAGCGCGCTGCTCCAGACCCATGCGGCGGCGCCGTCTTCCGGCGCGCCGCAGCCGTCGCGCCCGCTCACCTTGTCGGCGAAAATCTGGTCGAACTGCTGCTCGACGAATTCGCGATGCGCATCGAGCTTCACCATCAATGCCGCGTAGTCGTCGCAACCCATTGCGCGGGCAAGCGCCGCGCGGTCGTCGGGATCGACCGGCATCGCGTGCGTTTGCGCATCGTTGCGGTATTGCAGACGATGCTCGAGTTCGCGCAGAAACCCGTAGGCCCGCGAGAGCCGCGCGCACACGGACGGGTCCAGCAACCCGTGCGCGGCTGCGTGCCGCAACACCGCGAGTGTCGGCCGTACGCGAAAGCCCGCATCCTGGCCGCCGCGGATCAGCTGGAACACCTGCGCGCTGAATTCGATTTCGCGAATGCCGCCGCGGCCCAGCTTGATGTCGTCGGCCTTGTCGGGCCGCATCGACGCGCGCCGCTGCGCTTCCTGGCGAATCTGCAAATGCAGCGCGCGAATCGCGCTGATCACGCCGAAGTCGAGATAGCGGCGGTAGACGAACGGCGTGACGATCGCGTCGAGTTGCTTGCGCAGCCGCTGCGCCGCGGCGCTTTCGCCTTCCGACACGAGCCGCCCCTTGATCCACGCATAGCGCTCCCACTCGCGGCCCTGCACGTAAAAATATTCTTCGAGCATGCCGAGACTGCACACGAGCGGACCGGAGTCGCCGTTCGGCCGCAAGCGCATATCGACCCGAAACACGTAGCCGTCCGCGGTGACTTCCGCGAGCGCGCCGATCACGCGCCTGCCCAAGCGCGTGAAGAACTCCTGCGTCGCGATTGGCGAACGTTGGCCGCCTGCGGTCTCGCCGTCCTCTTCGTAGACGAAGATCAGGTCGATGTCCGACGACACGTTCAGCTCACGCCCGCCCAGCTTGCCCATGCCGACCACGCCGAGCGCGAGCCGCTCACCTTCCGGGCCGCGCGGCTCGCCGTAAAGCGTTTCGAGTTCGGCGGACAGCACCGCGAGCGCACGCTGGATCGTCGTCTCCGCGAGATCGGTCAGCGCCCCGGTGACTTCGGCGACGTCGGCCTTGCCCGCCAGATCGCGCTCCATCGCCGCGCAAAATACCTCGGTGCGCAATTGGCGCAATGCCCGTTTGAGCGCATGCTCGCTCAATGGGCCGCCGGCCGCGCCGGCCGCCTCCGCGCACAACGCGTCGAAGCGCTGGTCGATGCGCTCGCGGGTAAGCGGCGCGGACGCCAGCGCCGCCACGTGCGCCGCGAGTTGCGGTCGAGCTGCCGCGGCGCGTGCGGCGTAGTGTGAATAGCTGGAACTCAGGAGGGTGGCGTCAGTCATCAAAAGTCTGGCTCGCTCGTTGCTTGATAGGCATTGTTCAGTTCGCTGCAGCACACGCAAGCAATGGCCCGATGCACGCCGCGAGGCGTTGTGCGGACAGGGTTTGCAGGAAGTCCGCTGAGCCTTTGCCGTGTGTTACATTTCGTCGTTAACTCGCAAAACTACCATACGCCCACCCGCCGCAGCATGTCCGAGCGAAACGAACCCGCCGACCAGCATGAAACCGGGCAGGTGCGACCCGTGAGCCAAAGCGACCACATCGTGCTGCGTCGGACCTTGCATGTGGTCCTGGCGCTCGCGCTCGTCCTCTACTTCATCGCGACGGGTCTGTTTCTCGGGTTGCGCTATGTGGTGCTGCCGCGCATCGACTCGTTGCGGCCGCGCATCGAGGCGATGGTCTCCGACAAGCTGCGCACGCAATTCACCATCGGCAAGCTGGCGCCGCATTGGAGCGGCTTTCAACCGGGCGTCGACGTCACCAACCTCGTCATCCGCGATCACGAAGGCAAAGCCGCGCTGACGATTCCGCGCGCCACCGCCACACTCTCGTGGAAATCAGTCTGGCAGTTTCATCTGGCGCTCTCCAGCCTGATCGTCGAGCAGCCCGATGTGCTGGTCTCGCGCAACGACGACGGCGTGCTGGCTGTGGCGGGCGTGCCGGTGCCGACCCGCCACACCGGCAACGACACGCTGTCCACCTGGCTGTTGCGCCAGCAGGCGATCATCGTGCGCGGCGGCGTGCTGCGCTGGCGCGATGCGTTGCACGACGCACCGGAACTGGCGCTGCGCGACATCCGGATCGCGATTCTGAACGATGGCTACGATCACCGGCTGGCCTTGCAGGCCCCTCCCGACGGTCGGGTGCTGCACGGCCCGATCGACTTCCGCACGTATTTCAGACACGCGCCGCTCTCCGCGATCGGCAAGCCGATCAACTGGACGGGCGAGGTGTATGTGTCGACGGGTCCGGTCGATCTGCCGACGCTTTCGCGCTACATCAACTTTCCGATCGAAACCTTCGCCGGCCGCGTCGACAACGCGATCTGGGCCGACTTCAACGAAGGCCGCATGACGGCGGCGAGCGGGCAGCTGAGCGGTTTTGACGTCGCGCTGCGGGTGCGTCCGACGCAGCCGAAGCTGCTCCTGCCGATCGCCGATTTTTCGTGGCATCTCGATATCGGACAGGGCGACTACCGGCTGCAACTGTCCGACATGCGCGCCGAACTCGGCCAACCGCCGCTCGAAGACGGCACGCCCCTGACCCGCACGCTGACGTTCCACACGCTGGACAGCCGCTACCGGACGACATCGCAGCAGCATGGGCAACTTGTGAGCGTCAGCGGCGATCGTGTCGACCTTGGCATCCTCGCCGAATTCAGCCGTGCGCTGCCGCTGCCGCGGCCTCTGCTGAACAACCTCGTGCGCTACAACCCGCGCGGCCTGGTGGCCAACTATGTGATCGAGGTCGAGCGCGCCAGGCCGGAGTCCGGCGAAGCGGGCAGCGACCACCGGCCGGCCGGCGGAGAACCGATCGAACACTATCGGTTCAAGGGTGATCTTCAAGGTATCAGCATCGCCGCCCAGGAGCCGCCACCGGGACTCACGGCACGCAATCACCCGCGCGCCGGCATACCCGGCATCGAAAACCTGTGGGGCCGCGTCGATGCCGACGAAACCCACGGCACCGCGATGCTCGACACATCCAACGTGGCGCTCACGCTGCCTGGCGTATTCGACGATCCGCGCCTGAAACTCGATCGTCTGTATGGCCGCGCCGACTGGACCATGGGGCCGAAGGCGCCGGGCGATAAACATCCGGCCTTCAAAGTGAAGCTGGCCGATTTCGGCGTCTCGAACGCGGACGTCGCGGCCTCCGCCAGCGCCGACTACAGCAACCCCGGCCACGGCCGCGGCTCGCTCGACCTGAAAGCCGATTTCCAGCGCGCGCAGGTGACGCGCATCGTCCGCTATCTGCCGACCAGCATCAGCGAAAAGCTGCGCATCTATCTGGGCCACGGGTTGCAGGCCGGGATGTCGCGCGGCGCGACGATCGAGGTGCACGGCGACCTGACCAAATTCCCTTATGCGCGCGATCCCGACGCCGGCATCTTCCGCGTCGTCGCACCGATCAAGGGCGGCAAATTCGATCCTTCGCCGTACCCGCCGCGCAACATGAGGAATGGCACGCCGAACGTATGGCCGCCGCTCGATGGCATCGACGGCGTGTTCGAAATCCGCCAGAACCTGCTGCACTTCGATATCGACCGCGCACATTACAAGCAGGTCGCGCTGACCGGCGTCAACGGCAGGATCGACGACCTCGGCACCAGGGAGTCGCACCTCGTCATCCAGGGCGACGGCCGCGGGCCGCTCGCCGACATGCTCGACTACGTGAACCGCAGTTCGCTCGGCATCATGGCCAGGCACCAGACCGAGCGGATTCGCGCCGAGGGGCCGGCGTCGCTCGCGCTCAAGCTGACGGTGCCGCGCACGCCCAGACCGCATATCGGCGTGGAAGGTGCGGTCGGCTTCCTGAACAACCGCCTGTCCGTCGCCAACGCGCCGCCGCTGTCGCAACTGAACGGCCGGGTGCGCTTCACCGAGCGTACGGCCCAGGTGGACCGGCTCTCGGGGCAGTTCCTCGGTGGCGACGTGCACGCGAATGGCGGGCTGAGGCAGGACGGCACGTACGCGCTTGCGCTCGACGGCCATCTCGCCGTCGACGCCGCGCGTGGCCTCGCTCTGCATGGGCCGGCCGCGCAGGTGCTGACGCACATGAGCGGTAGCGCGCCGTATGCGCTGAATGTGCGCGGCGCCCGCGGACGATTGCCGCAAGTCTCCGCGAACTCCGATCTGACCGGTCTCGCGCTCGACTTCCCTGCGCCGTTCAACAAGCCGGCCGGCGCGCCGATGCCGCTGCACTTCGCCGTCAGCCCGTCCGCGGCGCCGGGCGAAACCGGCCTGGAGCGCGCTGACCTGACCTTCGGGCCAGTCGCCGCGGCCTACCTGTTGCGCTATCGGCCGAAGGCGCCGCCCACGGTCGTACGTGGCGCGATCGGCGTCAACCGGCCCGCCGACCTGCCATCCGAGGGGGTGGTCGCCGCGATCGACGTGCCGGCGTTCGACGCCGACGCATGGCGTGCGCTCGTCACACAGATGCGCAGCAGGGACGCCGCGGCGGCGACGCCGCCGGCGGTCCCGAATGCGACCGTCGCGCAGTTCCTGCCGAACCGCTTCGCGCTGCACATCGAAGCGCTGACGCTGCTCAAGCGCCACTGGGACAACGTGATCGTCGGCGCGTCGCATACGGACGGCCAATGGCAGGCGAACATCGCGTCCAACCAGGTGTCCGGCCACGTTTCATGGCTGCCGGGCCCGACCCGCGGGTCGCCGGGCACGCTGCAGGCGCGCTTTGCGCGTGTCGTGATTCCGTCGCTCGCGGACAAGGATCTGCTCGGCCCGGCGATGTCGGCACCCGCGCAGAACATGCCGTCGATCGATCTGGTGGTCAACGAGTTGATCGTGCGCGATCACAACGTCGGCCGCCTCGAAGTCGACGCGCACAACTTCGACGAAGACGGCGTGCCTGTCTGGCAACTCGACAAGCTCGACATCACGAACCCCGCCGCCACGTTGACCGCCACCGCGAACTGGCGCACCTCGACGACACTGGGCAGCAGCGCCGACGAAACCACGCCGCGCCGCACCGTGTTCGATTTCAAGCTCGACGTCAAGGACGCCGGCGGGCTGCTCGAACGCTTCGGTCTGCCGCGCACGCTCAAGGGCGGCAGCGGTTCGCTGACGGGCAAGGTGGTGTGGCGCGGCGGCCCTGCCACGATCGACTATCCGACGCTCAACGGCAATCTGGCTGCGGAGCTGCGCCATGGCCAGATCCTCAAGGTCGATCCGGGCGTCGCCACGCTGCTGGGCGTGCTCAGCCTGCAAAGCCTCGCGCGTATCGCCACGCTGGATTTCCGCGACGTGATCGGCGAAGGTCTGCCGTTCTCGAGCGTCACCGCCACCGCCGAGATCCGCAACGGCATCGGCCGCACGGACAACTTCAGGATGGTGACAGCGCCGGCGCGCGTCGACATGACGGGCTCGGTCGACCTCGCGCAGAAGACCCAGGACATGCACCTCCACGTCACGCCGACGGTCAGCGCCGGCGCCGCGGTGATCGCCGCGGCAATCATCAACCCGCTGCTCGGCCTGGGCGCGCTGGCGGCCGACTTCGCGCTCAGCCACTCGCTCTCGCACGTGCTCGCACGCGAGTACGCGATCACCGGGACGTGGGCGAAACCGCACGTCGAGCGGGTGACGGGTGATCGCGGTAAGATTGACGTTCCGGCCTCGGCCGTGGAAGCGCACTGAGCCTGATCCGGCGTCTGTCTGCCCGGAACGGCGCGGTGCAGACGGCGGCCCTGGGCCAGCCCTGAACGACGTAAGCGGCGCCAGCAGTTCGCGCCACCGCCCTGCCGGGAGTTTTCCGAAACGCTCATGAGCGACACACACGTCTCTTCCTCTCCGTCCGCCGCGGCAAACAGCGGTTCATTGGCAAGCACATTCCGGGTCGCCGCGCTGCAGATGGTGAGCACGCCGGATCGCGACCGCAATCTGGCGCAAGCGCAGCGCCTGATCGCCGAAGCCGCCGCCGACGGCGCGCAACTCGTGCTGCTGCCCGAATACTTCTGCTTCATGGGTTTCAAGGACACGGACAAGCTGGCCGTGCGCGAAACCTATCAGGACGGTCCGATCCAACGTTTTCTCGCCGATGCCGCCCGCCGCCACCGGCTCTGGGTGATCGGCGGCACGCTGCCGATCGCGGCACCCGAGGCATCACGCGTGCTGAACACCACGTTGGTGTTCGACCCGGCGGGCAACGAAGCCGCTCGCTACGACAAGATTCACCTGTTCAACTTCGAGAAGGGCGAAGAATCGTTCGACGAGGCGCGCACCATCCGCCCCGGCGGCGAGGTCTGCAGCTTCGAGGCGCCGTTTGGGCGCGTCGGACTGTCGGTCTGCTACGATCTGCGCTTTCCGGAGCTGTACCGCCGCATGGGCGACTGCGCGCTGATGGTGGTGCCGTCCGCTTTCACCTACACCACCGGCCGTGCGCATTGGGAGATGCTGCTGCGCGCCCGCGCGGTCGAAAACCAGTGTTATGTGCTGGCCGCGGCGCAAGGCGGCAAACATGAAAACGGCCGCCGGACCTGGGGCCACAGCATGCTGGTCGACCCGTGGGGCGAAATCGTCGCGATGCGCGACGAAGGCGCGGGCGTGGTCGCCGGCAATCTCGAGCGTGCGCGCATCGACGAAGTGCGGCAGAGCCTGCCCGCCTGGCGTCATCGTGTGCTCAGCTGAAACCGACATTGAAACTGCGGCGCCCCTCACTCATATAAAGTGATCCCGGCGTCAACCGACTCCTTCGTATCGAGCAGAACATACTTCGCATGAACATCATCGAACCCGGTATCCGTAATCTCGCCACCGCCAAGGACATCCTCCTGACGCCCTACGGTCTCGACGAATCCCTGCTCACCCGCACGCTCGCTGAAATCTTCACGCACCGCGTCGACTACGCGGACCTGTACTTCCAGGCGACCCGCAGTGAAGCGTGGAGTCTCGAAGAAGGCATCGTGAAGTCGGGCAGCTTCAGCATCGACCAGGGCGTCGGCGTGCGCGCCGTGTCGGGCGAGCGCACCGCGTTCGCCTACTCGGACGATCTGTCGCCCGAGGCGATCCGCCAGGCGGCCATCGCCACCCGCGCGATCGCCAAGGCGGGCGGCGGCAAGCAGAAGATCAAGGTGGCGTCGTCGCTGACCGGCATTACCGGGCGCGATCTGTACCTGCCCGCCGACCCGCTCCACTCGCTCGACGCCACCGCCAAGGTCAAGCTGCTCGAGCGCATCGAACAGATGGCGCGCGGCCGCGACCCGCGCATCCAACAGGTGATGGCGGGCCTCGCCGGCGAATACGACGTCGTGCTGGTGGCGCGCAGCGACGGCGGCTTCGCGGCCGACATCCGGCCGCTGGTGCGCGTGTCGGTCACGGTGATCGCCGAGCAGAACGGCCGCCGCGAAATCGGCAGCGGCGGCGGTGGCGGCCGCTTCGACTACGCCTATTTCACCGACGAAGTGCTGTCGCGCTATGTCGACGACGCCGTTCACGCGGCGCTGGTGAACCTCGAAGCCCGTCCGGCCCCGGCCGGCGCAATGACCGTGGTGCTCGGTCCAGGCTGGCCTGGCGTGCTGCTGCACGAAGCGATCGGCCACGGTCTGGAAGGCGACTTCAACCGCAAGGGCTCGTCGGCCTTCGCGGGACGGATCGGCGAACGGGTGGCCGCGAGAGGCGTCACGGTGGTCGACGACGGCACGCTGCCAAACCGCCGCGGCTCGCTCAATATCGACGACGAAGGCAACCCGACCCAGTGCACGACCCTGATCGAGGATGGCATTCTGAAGGGCTACATCCAGGACTCGCTGAACGCGCGGCTCATGAAGATGCCGGTCACCGGCAACGCGCGCCGCGAGTCGTATGCAGCGCTGCCGATGCCGCGTATGACCAACACGTACATGCTCAACGGCGACAAGGACCCGCAGGAAATTCTCGCGTCCGTGAAGAACGGTTTGTACGCGGTGAACTTCGGCGGCGGCCAGGTCGACATCACGAACGGCAAATTCGTGTTTTCGGCCTCTGAGGCGTACATGATCGAAAACGGCAAGATCACGTATCCGGTCAAGGGCGCGACGCTGATCGGCAGCGGCCCGGAATCGCTCAAGTACGTCACGATGATCGGCAACGACATGAAGCTCGATTCGGGCGTCGGCGTGTGCGGCAAGGAAGGTCAGAGCGTGCCGGTCGGCGTCGGCCAGCCGACCCTGCGCATCGAGAAAATGACGGTCGGCGGTACTGCCTGATTGTGCAGCAAACGCATACTTCGTGCACGCAATGCGCGAAGTATGCGGACTTCCCGCATTTTCACGAATTGCGGCTTGTCAGCCGAGCCTGCGCGGGTTATAAAGTCACTCACCCTTTTTGACCAGCGACCCATTTCGCCATGTCCGCCAAGTTTTATTTTTACTTTTTTTGGTATCTCAGACCGCTGGCGGATCGAGAGGGGTGTTAGTGCACGCAGAACACCGAGAATTCCCGAAAAACCGCCAGCTAGCCTGGCGGTTTTTTTTCGCCTCACGCGTCTGGCTCACGCCTTAGAAATTGCCTTTGAAGTTTTGTCGTTGAAACCTTTTTGATTGTCGTCCGCTTTGGCATCGCTGCTTCATCGCAACCTTCGTTGCCCACGCGAACACGCTACGAACCGCTTCAGGAGAACCACATGCCCCCGCACAACACCGACGATGTCCGCATCCGCGAATTGAAAGAACTCACGCCGCCCGCTCACCTGATCCGCGAATTCGCCTGCGATGAAACGGTGTCCGACGTGATCTACAACTCGCGCAACGCGATGCATCGGATTCTGCACGGCATGGAAGACCGTCTGATCGTCATCATCGGGCCGTGCTCGATCCACGATCCGAAAGCGGCGATGGAATACGCGGGCCGCCTGATCGAACAGCGCAAGCGCTTTGCCGGCGAACTCGAAATCGTGATGCGCGTGTACTTCGAAAAGCCGCGCACGACGGTCGGCTGGAAGGGTCTCATCAACGACCCGCACATGGACAACAGCTTCAAGATCAACGAAGGCCTGCGCACCGCCCGCGAGTTGCTGTTGCACATCAACGAACTCGGTCTGCCGGCCGGCACCGAATACCTCGACATGATCAGCCCGCAATACATCGCCGATCTGATCTCGTGGGGGGCGATCGGCGCGCGCACCACCGAGTCCCAGGTGCACCGCGAACTCGCATCGGGACTGTCGTGCCCGGTCGGCTTCAAGAACGGCACTGACGGCAACGTCAAGATCGCCGTCGACGCGATCAAGGCCGCGTCGCAACCGCATCATTTCCTGTCGGTCACCAAGGGCGGCCACTCGGCGATCGTGTCGACCGCCGGCAATGAGGACTGCCACATCATCCTGCGCGGCGGCAAGACGCCGAACTACGACGCCGACAGCGTCAACGCCGCGTGCGCGGATATCGGCAAGGCCGGTCTCGCTGCGCGCCTGATGATCGACGCGAGCCACGCGAACAGTTCGAAGAAGCACGAGAACCAGATTCCGGTGTGCGCGGACATCGGTCGCCAGATTGCTTCGGGCGACGAACGGATTGTCGGCGTGATGGTGGAATCGCACCTGGTGGCGGGCCGTCAGGACCTGCAGCAAGGCTGCGCATTGACGTACGGCCAGAGCATCACCGATGCATGCATCGGCTGGGACGAAAGCGTGGCGGTGCTGGAAGGTCTCGCCGATGCGGTCAGGCAACGACGTATCGCCCGCGGTAGCGGCAACTGAGCGCTGCCCGGCTGCGTCATCAGTGGTCCGTAGACAACCCGGCTCGTCGAGCCGGGTTTTTTATTGGCCGAACGGACGAATGGTGCTCCATGAGCCGCCTCTGTACCGTAACAACTCATCGCCCGGTTGCGTATGACTTGACTGGGTGGAACGTTACGTATAAGATTTTGTACACGAAGGGCGGCTATGCAACAGGAAAAAGAAATCCGCTGGTTAGGTTCCAGCTATCACGATTTGCTCGCCTTTCCCGAAGAACCGCGTCGTAGCGCAGGGTTTCAGCTGGGCAAAATTCAGGCTGGACTCGACCCTGACGACTGGAAACCGTTCGACTCGATCGGTGCGGGAACGCGTGAAATTCGCGTGAGGGAAGCCGACGGCATTTTTCGCGTGATGTATGTGACGAAGTTTGTCGAAGCGCTGTATGTACTGCATTGCTTCCAGAAGAAGACGCAAAGGCTGACGCCGCACGACCGGAAGATCGCCGAGACGCGCTACCGCGCCATCATTAACGATAGGAACCCTTAACAAATGACGATCGACACCAAAATTCGTCACGTGACCAGGCCCGGGACGAATCTGTTTCTCGAACTTGGCTTTTCCGCCGAAGAGGCGAAGCGCCTGCACGCCGCCTCGCAAAAGCAGATCAATGACACGCGACTACTCAAAGAGCAACTGATGACCGAGCTCTCCGGCTGGATCGAACAGCATCATCTGAAGCAGGCCGAGGCTGCCGAAATTCTGATGGTGTCGCGCCCGCGGGTATCCGACGTGGTCAACAAGAAGACCAGCAAGTTCACGATCGATACGCTGGTCGAAATGATGAGCCGGATCGGCAAACCGGTCACGCTGGCTGTTGGGTAATGCCGACGTGATTCATCCTTGCGCGCGCCGCCACCTCGCCCACCTCGCGCGGTCCTTTCACACGCGTTCAAACGTACCGTCGAACGCGTATTGCCCAGATTCAGCAGGCATGGCAACCGCGGCGTTCAAGCGGCCGATCCGGGCCGCGTTCTAGCTCGCATTGCGCTCGCGCTGCCACAGCACATCGGTGCCACCGTCCGCGCGATTGAGCACGCGCGCCAGCACGAATAGCAAGTCGGACAGCCGGTTCACGTACTGACGCGGCGCCGCGTTGACCTGCTCGTGTTCGCCCAACGCAACGATCGCCCGTTCAGCGCGCCGGCACACGGTACGGCACACGTGCGCAAGCGATGCCGCCCGCGAGCCCCCCGGCAGGATGAATTCCTTCAACGGTGGCAATGCCGCGTTGTAATCGGCGAGCCAGTTGTCGAGCTGGGCAAGATGACTGTCGGTAATCATCGTGTGGCCAGGGATGCACAGTTCGCCGCCGAGGTCGAACAGATCGTGCTGGATTGCAACCAGCGCCGCGCGCACGTTGTCGGGCAGCGTTTCGCACAAGAGCACGCCGAGGTTCGAATTGAGTTCGTCGACATCGCCGATTGCGGCAATGCGCGCGCTGTCCTTGCGCACGCGGCGGCCGTCACCGAGCCCGGTGCTGCCGTCGTCGCCCGTGCGCGTGGCGATCTTGCTCAAGCGGTTGCCCATGATCTCTCCTGTAATCCCGCACACGGCGCGGCACACCGCGCGGACCGACGCGAAACCCGCCACTGACCCACCGTGTTTTTGCATATTGCGCGCATCGTGAAGTCGCCGCCATTATAGGAGTGATGGCCGGCCTCACGCACCGGCCCACAGGCGAACGGCGTAAAATGAAACATCTGCTGCAAACCAGCTGAGCCCCAAATACCAGGAGACAAGCGTGAATCATCCCGTGCTCCCGGCCCCGCTGCGCCGGCCGTTTCCCGCCGAATTGCTGAGCGCGCTCAAAGCCGCGTTCGGCGAGCGCGTGTCGGTCGCTGAAGCAGTGCGTGCCCATCACGGCCGCGACGAATCACCGTTCGATCCCCAACTGCCCGACGCCGTCGTCTTTGCACGCAATACCGAAGACGTACAAGCCGTCGTCAAGCTGTGCGGCCAGTACAACGTGCCGATCATCCCTTACGGCAACGGTTCGTCGCTCGAAGGACACCTGCTGGCTGTGCAAGGCGGTGTGTCGATCGATCTGTCGGAAATGAACCGTGTCCTGTCGATCAACGCCGAAGACCTCACCGTCAGCGTCGAGCCCGGCATCTCGCGCAAGCAGCTGAACGAAGCGCTGCGCGACACGGGGCTCTTTTTCCCGATCGACCCCGGCGCGGACGCGAGCATCGGCGGCATGTCGGCCACCCGCGCATCGGGCACCAACGCCGTGCGCTACGGCACGATGCGCGAGAACGTGCTCGGCCTGACTGTCGTGCTGGCCGACGGCCGCGTAATCAAAACCGGCACGCGGGCCCGCAAGTCGTCGGCGGGTTACGACCTCACGCGTCTGTTCGTCGGCTCGGAAGGCACGCTTGGCGTCATCACCGAAATCACCGTGCGTCTGTATCCGCAACCGGAAGCGGTGTCGGCGGCGGTATGCGCGTTTGCGTCGATGGGCGATGCGGTGCGCGCGGTCATCGAAACGATCCAGATCGGCGTGCCCGTTGCACGCGTGGAGTTCGTCGACTCGCTCGCGATCCGCGCCATCAATCGCCATTCGAATCTGACGCTACGCGAAGCGCCCACGCTGTTCTTCGAATTCCACGGCACCGAAGCCGGCGTGAAAGAGCAGGCTGAACTGGTCCAGCAGATCGCCGCACAGAATGCGGGCGAAGGCTTCGAATGGGCGACCCGGCCGGAAGACCGCAGCCGCCTGTGGAACGCACGTCACAACGCTTATTTCGCGATGCTGCAACTGAAGCCAGGCAGCCGTGCCGTCACGACCGACGTCTGCGTGCCGATCTCGCGCCTCGCCGAATGCGTGGTGGAAACCGAACAGGACCTGAAAGCATCGCCGCTGCCCTGCCCGATCGTCGGCCACGTCGGCGACGGCAACTTCCACGTCGCAATCCTGATCGACCCGAACAAGCCTGAGGAACTCGCCGAAGCCGAGCGTCTGAACCATCGCATCGTGCAACGCGCGCTGCGCATGGACGGCACCTGCACGGGCGAGCATGGCATCGGCCTGCACAAGATGGGCTTCCTGCTCGAGGAACACGGTGAAGTCGCCGTAGATACGATGCGCTCGATCAAGCACGCGCTCGATCCGCGCAATCTGATGAACCCGGGCAAGATCTTCGCCTGGGCGGTTTGAACCGGATTCAGGCGCGCGGCTGCATTGCGGCGGTAGCCGCGCCGGTTTCGAAACAGAGTCTGGATGAGCGAAAGGCACGAGGAGACAAGTCACATGAACGCACCCGCTGAACTGACGGCTGAAGTACTCGCCCAGCGCCAGCGCGAAGTCGTGCAGGCGCTGATGGCCGTATTGCCAACCCACTGCTTGCTGTATCGCGAGGAAGACACCGTCGCCTACGATTGCGACGGCCTCGCCGCATACCGGCGTTTGCCGCTCGCGGTCACGCTGCCGGAGACGGAATCGCAGGTGCAGCGCATCGTGCAGATCTGCCACCGTCTCGACGTGCCGATCGTGCCGCGCGGCGCGGGCACCGGTTTGTCCGGCGGCGCGATGCCGATCCGCCACGGCGTGGTGCTGTCGCTTGCGCGCTTCAGGAAAATCGTCGAAGTCGATTCATATGCGCGAACCGCCACGGTGCAGCCGGGCGTGCGCAATCTGGCGATTTCCGAAGCCGCCGCGCCGTATGGTCTCTACTACGCACCGGACCCGTCGTCGCAGATCGCCTGCACGATCGGCGGCAACGTCTCGGAGAACTCCGGCGGCGTGCATTGCCTCAAGTACGGCCTCACCGTGCACAACGTGCTGCGGGTGCGCGCCGTGACGATGGAAGGCGAGATCGTCGAATTCGGCTCGCTCGCGCCCGACGCGCCGGGTCTCGATCTGCTCGCGGTGCTGATCGGCAGCGAAGGCATGTTTGCGATCGTCACCGAAGTCACCGTCAAGCTGATCCCGAAGCCGCAAACCGCGCAGGTCATCATGGCCAGTTTCGACGACGTCGTGAAAGGCGGTGAGGCGGTGGCCGGCATCATCGCCGCGGGCATCATTCCGGCGGGTCTCGAGATGATGGACAAACCGGCGACGCGCGCCGTCGAGGAATTCGTCAACGCCGGCTACGACCTCGACGCGGCGGCGATCCTGCTGTGCGAATCGGACGGCACGCCCGAAGAAGTCGCCGACGAAATCGTGCGCATGACCGCGGTGCTGCGCGAATGCGGCGCCACACGCATCCAGATTTCCCGCTCGGAAGCCGAACGGCTGCGCTTCTGGTCCGGGCGCAAGAATGCGTTTCCGGCGGCCGGGCGCATTTCTCCAGACTACTACTGCATGGACGGCACGGTGCCGCGTCGCAGTATCGGACCGCTGCTCGCGCGCATCGAGACGATGGAGAAAACCTACGGCCTGCGCTGCATCAACGTGTTCCATGCGGGCGACGGCAACATGCACCCGCTGATCCTGTTCAACGGCAACGACCAGGACGAGTGGCATCGGGCCGAAGCGTTCGGGAGCGATATCCTCGAAACGTGCGTCGAACTGGGCGGCACGGTAACGGGCGAGCATGGCGTCGGCATCGAGAAGATCAACTCGATGTGCGTGCAGTTTTCGCCCGAGGAGCGCGACACGTTCCACGCGGTCAAGCGCGCCTTCGACGCGCCCGGCCTGCTCAACCCCGACAAGGGCATTCCCACCCGAGCGCGCTGCGCCGAATACGGCAAGATGCACGTGCGCGGCGGGTTGCTGCCGCACCCCGAGCTGCCGCGCTTCTAGCGCGCATACGCAAGGCGCATAAGCCGCCCGCATCGGCGGGCTTTCCGGTCCCTGCACCCCGGCTATCCGATGCGGGTCCGCTCCTGGTTGCCAGCGAGCGAGCGCCCGGTACAATCAATCGAACTACAACGAAGCAGGACACCATGGAAGAGGACGACATCGTCGCCGTGTGGTCGGAACGCGTGCGTTCGGCCAGCGCCGAAGGACGCGCGTTGCGCATCCGCGGCGGCGGCACCAAAGACTGGTATGGTCAGACGCTGGAAGGTGACATCCTCGACACGCGCGCTTATCGCGGCATCATTGAGTACGATCCGGCGGAGCTGGTCATCACCGCGCGTGCAGGCACACCGCTGCTCGAAATCGAAGCCGCGCTCGCCGAGCACGATCAGATGCTTGCCTTCGAGCCGCCGCACTTCGGGCCGCAGGCCACCTTCGGCGGCTGCATCGCCGCCGGCATCGCCGGGCCACGCCGGGCCGCCGCCGGCGCGGCGCGCGACTTCGTGCTCGGCGCCGTCATCATGAACGGCCACGGCCAGAAGCTGCATTTCGGCGGCCAGGTCGTGAAGAACGTGGCCGGTTACGATGTTTCGCGCCTGATGGCCGGTTCGCTCGGCACGCTTGGACTGATCCTCGAATTGTCGATCAAGGTGCTGCCGCTGCCGCAGGCCGAAGCCACCCTCAAGTTCGATATGAACGGCACCGACGCGGTTCGCAAGCTCAACGAATGGGGCGGCCGGCCACTGCCGATCACCGCCAGCGCGTGGCGTCACGGCACGCTCGCGGTGCGGCTGGGCGGCGCCGAAGCCGCGGTCAAGGCGGCGCGGACGTCGCTCGGCGGCGAGGTCGTCGATGCGGTCGAGGCGGAGCGCTTCTGGGCCGGCTTGCGCGAGCAGACCGACTCGTTCTTCGCGACCATCCCGCCGATGTCCGCGCTCTGGCGTCTGGCGCTGCCATCGATCACGGAGCCGCTGCAACTGCCCGGCGCGCAACTGATGGAATGGGGCGGCGGCCAGCGCTGGTGGATCACCGACACCGACGCGCAAACCGTGCGCATCAGCGCGAAGCAGGCTGGCGGCCATGCCACCATCTTCCGCACCGGTTACGGCTACGACCGCAGCGCCGGCGTGTTTACTCCGCTACCCGCGCCGCTGATGAAAATTCATCGTGGCCTGAAAAACGCCTTCGACCCGGCCCGCATCTTCAATCGCGGCCGTCTCTACCCTGACTTCTGAGCGACGCGATGCAAACCAACCTCGCGGACTTCATTCGCAATACGCCCGATGGCGACGAAGCCGACGCCATTCTGCATAAATGCGTGCACTGCGGCTTCTGCACGGCCACCTGCCCAACCTACCAGTTGCTCGGCGACGAATTGGACGGCCCACGCGGGCGTATCTATCTGATCAAGCAGATGGTCGAAGGCGCGCCGGTTACGCGCAGCACCCAGCTCCACCTCGATCGCTGCCTGACCTGCCGCAACTGCGAGACGACCTGTCCGTCCGGCGTGCAATATGGCCGGCTGGTCGAAATCGGCCGCAAGCTCACCGAAGAAAAAGTCGCGCGCCCGCCCGGCCAGCGGCTGCTGCGCCGCCTGCTCGCGAGCGCCGTGCCGAATAGCGCGATCTTCACGCCGACCATGCGCCTCGCCCAGCATTTCCGCAGGGTTCTGCCGAAGAAGCTGCGCGACAAGGTGCCCGCGCGGCAACGCCCACTCGAATGGCCGACCGCGAAACATACGCGCAAGATGCTGATGCTGGCCGGCTGCGTGCAACCGTCGATGATGCCGAACGTCAACATCGCCACCGCGCGGGTACTCGATGCGCTCGGCGTGGAAACCGTGATCGCCGCCGATGCCGGCTGCTGCGGCGCGATCCGTCTGCATCTGGGCTACAACGATGAAGCGCTCGACGACATGCGCGCCAACATCGACGCATGGTGGCCATACGTCGAACAGGGCGTCGAGGCGATCGTGATGAACGCGTCCGGCTGCGGCGCGACGGTCAAGGAATACGCGCACCTGTTGCGCCACGATCCGGTGTACGCGGAGAAGGCACACCGCATCGTCGAATTGACGCGTGACATCGCGGAGATCCTGCCGGACTTCGAAGAAGCGCTGACCGCGGTCACGCGCCGCCGCTCGGTGCACACGGTCGCGTTTCATCCGCCCTGCACGCTGCAGCATGGCCAGCAGGTGCGCGGCAAGGTCGAGCAACTGCTGAGCGCGCTCGGCGTCGAAGTGCGCCTGCCCGCCGATAGTCATCTTTGCTGCGGCTCGGCCGGTACCTACTCGCTGACGCAGCCGAGGCTCTCGTACGCGCTGCGCGACCAGAAGCTCGATCGGCTGCAGGCGCAGGAGCCGCAGGTGATCGTGTCAGCGAACGTCGGCTGCATTGCGCATCTGCAAAGCGGCACGTCGACGCCGGTCGCGCACTGGATCGAATTGGTCGAGCACATGCTGTCCGTATAATCCGGTCATCGCCTTACGCTGATTACCGGTTCCGTTCCATGCCCGATCTGATTCACAACCTCGAAGCGGTGCGGCAACGCATCGCCGCGGCCGCGCACGTGGCCGGGCGCGACGCGCGCTCGGTCATGCTGCTCGCGGTCTCGAAGACCTTTCCGGCCGAAGACGTGCGCGCCGCCCACAGCGCCGGCCAGCGCGCGTTCGGCGAGAACTACGTGCAGGAAGCGCTCACCAAGATCGAGGCACTGGCCGATTTGCGCGCGGCGCTCGAATGGCATTTCATCGGCCCGTTGCAATCGAACAAGACGCGGCCGGTCGCCGAGCATTTCGACTGGGTGCACTCGGTCGATCGACTGAAAATCGCGCAGCGGCTGTCGGAACAGCGCCCCGACCATCTCCCGCCGTTGAACGTGTGCCTGCAGGTGAACATCAGCGGCGAGGCATCCAAGAGCGGTGTCAGCATTCCCGAGGCGGTCGAGGTCGCGCAGCAGATCGCCGCGCTGCCGAAACTGACGCTGCGCGGATTGATGTCGATACCCGAACCAGCCGGCGACATCGATGCGCAACGTGTGCCGCATCGCCAGTTGCGCGAATTGCTCGAGCGCCTGTGCGACGACGGACTGGCACTCGACACGCTGTCGATGGGCATGTCGGCCGACCTCGAAGCGGCTGTGCTGGAAGGCGCGACGATCGTACGCGTCGGCAGTGCGATCTTCGGCGCACGCGATTACTCTCACTGACCTTTGCGGGCCTTGGCGGGCTCCTCACCGGACCACATTCGGAACATCATGAAAATTGCTTTTATCGGCGGTGGCAATATGGCCGCGGCGTTGATCGGCGGCCTCATCAAGCGTGGCGTCGCGGCCGCAGACCTGTACGCGATCGACCCCGACGAAAACGCACGCAAGCGCAACGAGCAGCAATTCGGCATCCGCACCGGTGCGGCCGCCGACGGCACGCTCGCCGCGTACGACGCGGTCGTGCTGGCGGTGAAGCCGCAGATCCTGAAGAGCGTCGCGCAAGCGCTGGCGCCGCATTTGCAGGCGTCGCAACTGGCGATCAGCATCGTCGCGGGAATCCGCATGGGCGACATGTCGCGCTGGCTGAACGGCCACAGCCGCATCGTGCGCGTGATGCCGAATACACCGGCGCTGATCGGCATGGGCGTGACGGGTCTCGTCGCGACCGGCACTGTCGACGAAGCGGGGCGTACGCTCGCGTCGCAGGTGCTCGGCGCGGTCGGCGACACGGTCTGGTTCGACGACGAAGCGAAGATCGATGCCGTCACCGCGATCTCGGGCAGCGGGCCGGCTTACGTGTTCTATTTCATCGAAGCGCTGCAGGCAGCCGCGCGCCAGCTCGGCATGGATGAAGCGCAGGGCCGGGCGCTCGCGGTTGCGACCTTCACCGGCGCGGCCCAATTGGCGGCGAATTCCGACGAGCCGCCGAGCGTGCTGCGCGAACGCGTGACATCGAAAGGCGGCACGACCGCCGCGGCGCTCGCATCGTTCGACGCGAGCGGCATCAAGGACGCAATCGTGCGCGGTGCGCTCGCCGCCGATGCGCGCGCACGGGAAATGGGCGACGAATTCGGCAAGCAGTAAGCGCGTCGGGATGCAACGGCGAGCGCAGGACAGTAGTTGGGAAAAGAAGCGCGCAGAGGGACGCAGCGCCCTGCTTCGAATTTCGGCGCCAACTCTGTGTCAACGCCGCGCAAATATCAGGTGCGAATACGGCACGTGAAGCGACCGCCTGTGAAGCAACTACGCGTGAAGCAATTACACGTGAAGCAAACTACGCGTGAAGCGTGACGTGAAGCACGGAAAGCAGCGCCCGAGCGGCGCTGCGCCATTAAAACGAAGCCACCGCGTAATGCGCGGCAATCCCCGCAAACAGCGCGCCGCCCAGCCAGTTGTTATGCCGGAACGCCGCGAAGCAGGCCATCCGTTCGCGGTTGCGGATCAGCGTGTAGTGATAGATCGCGCAGCCCACTGCCACCGCCCATCCCAGCCAGTACAGCACGCCAAAACCGAGCATCACGCCGATGCCGACGTAAATGCCCAGCGTCACCGCATAGCACAGCATGATCGCGGCCACGTCGAAGCGGCCGAACGTCAGCGCCGAGGTGCGGATGCCGATCTTGATGTCGTCGTCGCGATCGACCATCGCGTATTCGGTGTCGTATGCGACCGACCAGAACACGTTGGCGAGCAGCATCACCCATCCAAGCATCGGCACGTGGTTCTGGACCGCGGCGAACGCCATCGGAATGCCGAAGCCGAACGCAATGCCGAGATAGGCCTGAGGAATCGCGAAGAACCGCTTGGTAAACGGATACGATCCGGCGACGAACAACGCCGCCACCGACAGTTCCTTGGTTAGCGTATTCAGCGGCAGGATCAGCAAAAAGGCGAGCAACGACAGACCGGCCGCCAGCGCCACCGCTTCCCACGCCTTGATCTTGCCCGATGTGATCGGACGATTTTCGGTGCGCTTCACGTAGCGGTCGAAATCGCGATCCGCATAGTCGTTGATCGCGCAGCCCGCCGAGCGCATCAGCACCGTGCCCACCGTGAAGATCACCAGCAGCGGCCACGACGGATGACCGTCGGACGCGATCCACAGTGCGTTGAGCGTCGGCCACAGCAGCAGCAGGCTGCCGATCGGCTTGTCCATGCGAACGAGGCGCAGATACAGGGGAAGTCGGGCGAACATGGGCGGATTCGGTGCAGTGCGAAGACGGTGCCGCTATTTTACGGGATGCGGGCGGCCGGCAGTTCCGGCGTGGCCGATGCCGGTGGCGACGTCAGCCTTGCGTGCGCATCCCAGGCCGGTGCCAGAAAAAACACAGCCTCCCGCGCGGGGAGGCTGTGTTCTGTATCACCACAACGTTGGCGTCTGAGCGAAGCGAAGCGAATCGCTCGCCAAGGTACAACGCTCAAGCCAGCATCGAGCGCAGCATCCACGCGGTCTTTTCGTGCGTTTGCATGCGTTGCGTCAGCAGGTCGGCGGTCGGCTCGTCGTTGGCGGCTTCCGTCGACGGGAAAATCGCGCGTGCGGTACGCACCACGGCTTCCTGGCCTTCGACCAGCTGGCGGATCATTTCTTCCGCGGCCGGCACGCCGTCCGCTTCGGGGATCGACGACAGCTTCGCGAAATCCTTGTAGCTGCCCGGCGCATGCACGCCCAGCGCGCGAATACGTTCAGCGATCGAATCGACCGCCAGCGCCAGTTCGTTGTATTGCGTTTCGAACATCAGGTGCAGCGTATTGAACATCGGACCCGTCACGTTCCAGTGAAAGTTGTGGGTCTTCAGGTACAGCGTATAGGTGTCGGCAAGCAGACGCGACAGACCTTCTGCGATTTTCTTGCGATCCTTGTCGCTGATTCCGATATTGACGTGCTGTACGGTTGCGGCTTCTTTCTTGGCCATGATGACTCCTTTGAAGAGTGATACGAACCGATCTGAAAATGACGGCCTGCGCATCGCAGACTCGAAACATGGGGCGCTCGTCAGTTTAGCCTGGAAATCTGCAACGCTCGCGCGGTGCGCGGTCACTCGCAGCATCGACGGCCGCGCCGTTCTTAGCCGCCCACCATGGGTTGCAACGCCTGCGCGACGATCACCGCGAACCCGCTCGCGACGATCGCGAAACCGATCGTCTTGCGCAGCATGAATGTCCGTTGCCGTTGCGTGCCGCGCACGGCACGCGGGCCGTGCATCGTAGCCATCATCATCGGGATCACGATCGTACTCCTGCGATTGATATCGACATCAACGGGGCGCAGAAGCGCCCCGCTTTGCGACTGCGCCTGAACCGCGCGCTGCCCGTTTTTCGCTGCTCATTTTCTCGCTGCTTATTTCCTGCTGCTCACTTCCTGCCGCCTTCGGCCAGTTCGGCCAGAGCGGCGAGCACACCTTCCGCGTAAGCCGGATCGGCGCGGCGCAAATGCTCGATCTGCCGGGCGACGATATCCTGCGGCACACCGTTGATGTGCCGCGCGATATTGCCGAACAGCCGCTGTCGCTGGGCCGTGTCGAACAGCGCGAACAACATGCCTGGCTGCGTGTAGTAGTCCTCGTCCGCGCGATGATCGTAGCGATCCACCGCACCTGCCGCGAGCGACGGCTCCGACGCGTTCGGGTCCTGCGCGTAGTCGCCGAAGCGGTTGGGCTCATAGTTCACGTTGCCACCGAGATTGCCGTCCGTGCGCATCGCGCCGTCGCGATGGAACGAATGCGGATTCGGCACGCGCGACGCATTCACCGGAATCTGATGGTGATTGATGCCGAGCCGGTAACGCTGGGTGTCGCCGTACGAAAAGAGGCGTCCTTGCAGCAGACGGTCCGGCGAAAAACCGATGCCCGGCACCACATTGGCCGGCGTGAACGCCGCCTGCTCGACGTCCGCGAAATAGTTCGCGGCGTTGCGGTTCAGCTCGATCGTGCCGACGTCGATCAACGGATAGTCCTTCTGCGACCACACCTTCGTGATGTCGAACGGGTTGAAACGATAGGTCGCCGCGTCCGCTTCCGGCATCACCTGAATCGCGAAGCGCCATTTCGGCAAGTTGCCCGCATCGATGCTGGCGACCAGATCGCGTTGCGCACTTTCGCGGTCCTGCGCGATCACTTGCGCGGCCTCGGCATCGGTGTAGTTTTCGATGCCTTGCATCGACTTGAAGTGGAACTTCACCCAGAAGCGCTCGTTGTCCGCGTTGATGAACGAATACGTGTGCGAACCGAAACCGTGCATCTGCCGGTAGTTCTTCGGAATGCCGCGGTCGCTCATCAGAATCGTCACCTGATGCAGCGACTCCGGATGACGCGACCAGAAATCCCACGCCGCGATGTTGCTGCGCAGATTGGTGTACGGATCACGCTTTTGCGTGTGGATGAAGTCCGGAAACTTCAGCGGGTCGCGGATGAAGAACACCGGCGTGTTGTTGCCGACCACGTCCCAGTTGCCCTCTTCCGTGTAGAACTTGATCGAGAAGCCACGCACGTCGCGTTCCGCGTCGGCCGCGCCGCGCTCGCCGGCCACCGTCGAAAAGCGCATGAAGAGCGGCGTTTCCTTGCCGACTTGTGCGAACACCTTTGCCTTCGTGTAGCGCGAGATGTCGTGCGTGACCTTCAGCGTGCCGAATGCGCCCGAGCCTTTGGCATGCACGCGCCGCTCGGGAATCACTTCGCGATCGAAGTGGGCGAGCTTTTCGAACAGCCAGACGTCTTGCAGCATGACCGGGCCGCGCGCACCGGCGGTGATCGAATTCTGGTTGTCGGCGATGGGTGCGCCGGCGGCATTGGTGAGCTTACGTTCGGACATGCGTAACTCCTGCGTGGTTTTTATCGAAACAGAATGGGAGAGAGGCGCGGCGCGCTGATATCAGAGACGAGGCGTCACGCGGACAGTGCTCGATCGACCAGCAGGGACAACGCGACAGTGCGCACACCGGGTGTCGGCGCGACGACAGCGCTGGCGGCAGCGCCGAGCGATTGGGCGGCGAGCGCCTGGGTAGGTTGCGAGTCCGCTTGCATCATGATTCCTCCTGGCCTTGTGAAGTAGGGGATCGGCGATCCATGGAGGAGACTATAACAACCCTATTGAATTATAGTGTTTGATTAATTTTATCTATTCAATAGGTATTGCGACGATAGGGCTTGCGGCCCTTCCGGCGCGGCGCACGAGCGCGCGGCCGGCTCCCGACGGCGTCCGTCGAGCCGGCCCGAAAGCGGCAGATGGAATGGTTAGTTGACGGCGACCGGCAGATCGAGCTTCTTGACACCCGGCAGATCGCAGGCGCTGATCGCGTCGCAGATGGCGTCGATCGCGGGCATGCGCGTGAAGCTCTTGCGCCACGCCAGCACGACGCGGCGATCGGGCACGGGTTCGTCGAACGGGACGTAGCTGAGCAGGCCCGGGTCGATGCCGCCCGCGTGCGGCTTCACTTCATGCACCGACATGCGCGGCAGCACGGTAATCCCGACACCGCTCGCGACCATATGACGAATGGTCTCCAGCGACGACCCTTCGAAGGTCTTCTGGATACCGTCCGCGTTCTGCGAAAAGCGCATCAGCTCCGGGCACACGCCGAGCACGTGGTCGCGAAAGCAATGGCCGCTGCCGAGCAGCAGCATGGTTTCCTGCTTCAGGTCGTCGGCGTCGATCTTCGGGCGGTTTTCCCACGCGTGGCCGGCCGGCAGCGCGACCACGAACGGCTCGTCGTACAGCGGGCGCTGCATCAGCCCGGTCTCGGGAAAAGGCAGCGCCATGATCGCGACGTCGATCTCGCCCTGCTTGAGCAGCTCGATCAGCTTGAGCGTGTAATTTTCCTGCAGCATCAACGGCATCTGCGGGACGCGCTGGATCATCTGCTTGACGAGCGTGGGCAACAGATACGGCCCGATCGTATAGATCACGCCAAGGCGCAACGGCCCGACCAGCGGATCTTTGCCCTGCTTGGCGATTTCCTTGATGGCGAGCGTCTGTTCGAGCACGCGCTGGGCTTGCGTGACGATCTGTTCGCCGATCGGCGTGACGCTGACTTCGCTGGTGCCGCGCTCGAAGATCTGCACGTTCAGCTCGTCCTCGAGCTTCTTGATCGCCACCGACAGCGTCGGCTGGCTAACGAAACATGCTTCGGCGGCCCGGCCGAAGTGCCGCTCGCGGGCGACCGCAACGATGTATTTCAATTCGGTGAGCGTCATTCGGGGACCAATCAGTGCGATGAGTTCGATAGGTTCTAGTTATACACCGATAGGGTCGGTTCGCCAACCTCTGGTTTTCAAGCCGTGGCCCATCCAGGTCAACCTCGAACCAGATTCACGCCTTCAGGTAATGCTCCCGCGCGCCGAGCCAGCGCGCCAGATGCTGCATCACCACCTCCGGATACTGTTCGAGCAAGGTTGCGGCCGCCTCACGCGCGGGCTCGATCAGCCACTGGTCATTCTGGAGATCGGCGAACCTCAGCATCTCCGCGCCCGACTGACGGGCGCCCAGAAACTCGCCCGGTCCGCGAATCTCGAGGTCGCGCCGGGCAATCTCGAAGCCATCGGTCGTTTCGCGCATGGTCTGCAAGCGCGCTCGCGCCGTGATCGACAACGGCCCCGTGTACAGCAAAACGCACACCGACGCCGCGCTGCCGCGCCCCACCCGGCCGCGCAACTGATGCAGTTGCGCAAGGCCGAAGCGCTCGGCGTGCTCGATCACCATCAGCGACGCATTCGGCACGTCGACCCCCACTTCGATCACCGTCGTCGCGACCAGCAACTGCACCTCGTTGCGCGTGAAGGCGTCCATCACGGCCGCCTTCTCGGTGGGCGCGAGCCGTCCATGCACGAGCCCGACGTTCAGCTCGGGCAATGCGGCCACCAGCGTCTCGTAGGTCTCGACCGCGGTCTGCAGCTGCAAGGTCTCGCTTTCCTCGATCAGCGGACACACCCAGTACACCTGACGCCCGGTCAGCGCCGCTTCGCGCACGCGGGCGATCACCTCGTCGCGCCGCGCGTCGGACACGAGTTTCGTCAGGATCGGCGTGCGGCCGGGCGGCAACTCGTCGATGGTCGAGACATCGAGGTCGGCGTAGTAGGTCATCGCGAGCGTGCGCGGAATCGGCGTCGCGGACATCATCAGCTGATGCGGCTGGAAATCGGGCGCGTCGCCGGCGGCGTTGCGTCCCGCAGGCAGTCCCCCTGGAGGATTCGCCTTGGCGCGCAGCGCGAGCCGTTGCGCGACGCCGAACCGGTGCTGTTCGTCGACGATCACGAGCCCGAGGCGGGCGAATTCCACTGCGTCCTGAATGATCGCGTGCGTGCCGATCACGAGTTGCGCGGTGCCGAGCGCGGCGGCTTCGAGCGCGGCGCGCTTTTCCTTGGTCTTCAGACTGCCCGCCAGCCACGCGACGCTCACGCCGAGCGGCTCCAGCCAGCCGCGCAACTTGCGCGCATGCTGTTCGGCGAGGATTTCCGTCGGCGCCATCAGCGCGGCCTGGTAGCCGGCGTCGATGGCCTGCGCGGCGGCGAGCGCGGCGACGATCGTCTTGCCGCTGCCGACGTCGCCTTGCAAGAGGCGCTGCATCGGATGCGGCTGGGTCAGATCGAGTGCGATTTCGCCGCCGACGCGCTCCTGCGCCGCCGTCAGCGAAAACGGCAGCGCCTTCAGCAAGCGCGCCACCAGCGCCGACTCGTCGCCCAGCTTGCGGCGCGGCATGGCCGGCGCGGCGCGCGTGCGGCGCTCTTCGTGCGCGCGCTTGAGCGACATCTGCTGCGCGAGCAGCTCCTCGAACTTGATGCGCACCCACGCCGGATGCGTGCCGTCGATCAACGCGGTTTCATCGGACTGCACGCCCGGATGATGCAATGTGCGCACCGCGTCCATCAGCGACGGCACGCCGAGCGGCTGCAAAAAGGCGCGTGCGACCGGCTCGGGCAGCAGTTCCGGCAACGCGGTGCGCGCCAACGCGTTGTCGATCGCCTTGCGCAGATACGCCTGCGTCACGCCCGCGGTGCTCGGATACACCGGCGTCAGCGCCTGCGGCAGCGGCGTGTCTTCGGCGACGACGCGCACTGCCGGGTGCACCATCTCCATGCCGAGGAAACCGCCGCGCACGTCGCCGCGCACCCGCAGCCGCGCGCCGATCGCCATCTGCTTGACCTGCGAGCCGTAGAAGTTCAGAAAGCGCAGCACCAGTTCGTCGCCGGCGTCGTCGTGCAGCTTCACCACCAACTGACGGCGCGGCCGATACGCGATCTCGTTGTCGACCACCACGCCTTCGGTTTGCGCGATGCCGCCCGGCAGCAGGTGCCCGATCGGCGTCAACGAGGTCTCGTCCTCGTAACGCATCGGCAGATGCAGCACGAGGTCGATGTCGCGCGTGAGGCCGAGTTTGGCGAGCTTGTCGGCGGTTCTGACGGGGGGTTTGGCGGCGGGTTTGGCGCTGGATTTGGCGGCGGGTTTGCCGTTGGCGCCGGGTTTGCCGTTGGCGGCGGGTTTGCCGTTGGCGGCGGGTTTGCCGTTGGCGGCGGGTTTGCCGTTGGCGCCGGGTTTGTCGTTGGCGCCGGGTTTGTCGTTCGTGCCGTTGGAATTGCCAGCGGATTCGCCATCCTCCGACGCGGCGCTTGCCAGCGCCGTCGCCGCGCCCGCACCGCGCTCGCTCACCTCGCCCGCCGCATTGCTCCGCGCGACGCGGCGCTTCGGGGCGGCGCTCGCTTCATCGGTAGCGGAGGGCAATCGGCGGTCGGACAAAGGCATGGGCTGCTTCGCAAGTACAATATCGGCTGTCAAAGGTGTCGCGCGCCACACGGCGCGTGGGCGCACGGGCCGCTCTGGCGTCCCGCAATCATAGCCGCCCGGCTCCGGCTTCGGCTCAATTCAGTCTCAATTCGCTTCCAGTCGTTCGCATGTTTACGCTTTCCGATTTCGATTTCGATCTGCCACCGGAGTTGATCGCGCAAGTCGCGCTGTCCGAGCGCAGCGCCAGCCGTCTGCTCGAAGTGGACAACGCGGGCGGCGCCGACGCCGCGCGTCTGATCGACCGCCGCTTCGCCGAACTGCCCGAGTGCATTGCGCCGGGCGATCTGCTGGTGTTCAACGATACCAAAGTCCTGAAGGCGCGCTTTCACGGTCAGAAGGCCAGCGGCGGCAAGATCGAAGTGCTGGTGGAGCGGCTCACCGGCGAGCGCACGGCTCTCGCGCAGATCCGCGCGAGCAAGAGCCCGCAGCCGGGCACCACGATCCGGCTCGCGGACGCGTTCGACGTGACGGTCGGCGAGCGGGTCGAGCCCTTCTATACGCTGCACTTCCCCGGCGACTGCCTGACGCTGATCGAACAGTTCGGCCGCCTGCCGCTGCCGCCGTACATCGAGCACGACCCCGATGCGACCGACGAGACCCGCTATCAAACGGTGTTCGCGCAAAACCCGGGCGCGGTGGCCGCGCCCACCGCCGGCCTGCATTTCGACGACGCGCTGCTGGCGCGGCTCGACGAGCGCGGCGTGGAGCGCGCGACGCTGACGCTGCACGTCGGCGCGGGCACGTTTCAGCCGGTGCGGGTCGAAAACCTCGCCGAGCACAAGATGCACAGCGAGTGGTATCACCTGCCGCAATCGCTCGCCGACAAAATCGCCGCGACCCGGGCGCGCGGCAACCGTGTGATTGCGGTAGGCACGACCTCGATGCGCGCGCTCGAAGCCGCCGCCCGCGACGCCGAAGCTGCCGGCCGACCGCTCGCCGCGGCCAGCACGGAAACCGACATCTTCATCACGCCGGGCTACCGGTTCCGCGTGGTCGACCGGCTGGTGACGAATTTCCATTTGCCGAAGTCGACGTTGCTGATGCTGGTGTCGGCGTTCGCCGGCGTCGAGACGATTCGCGCCGCGTATCGCCACGCGATCGAACAGCGTTACCGCTTTTTCAGCTATGGCGACGCGATGCTGCTCACGCGGCGGGACGCCTGAGCTGTCTGACACGTTGTTTCAACTTTTTTGCAGTTCCCTTGCCGCCGCGGACTCTTCTGGCGTCCCATGCAGAGCTGTCAAACCAAAGACTGTTTCAACATACGCGCCGGACTGTTTTCCGGTAGCACAGGAGTTACCCAATGACCGACGGTCATCCATCGCAACAGACGGCTACCGAGCGCCCCGCCAACGGCCTCAAATTCGAACTGCTCGGCACTGACGGCCAGGCCCGCCGCGGCCGCGTCACGCTCAATCACGGCGTGGTCGAAACGCCGATCTTCATGCCGGTCGGCACCTACGGCACCGTGAAGGCAGTGCAGCCGCGCGAGCTCGACGAAATGCACGCGCAGATCATCCTGGGCAACACCTTCCACCTGTGGCTGCGCCCGGGTCTCGACACCATCGAGGCGCACGGCGGCCTGCACGGCTTCATGGGCTGGAAGAAGCCGATCCTGACGGACTCCGGCGGCTTCCAGGTGTTCTCGCTCGGCGATCTGCGCAAGATCACCGAAGACGGCGTCACGTTCGCATCGCCGATCAACGGCGACAAGCTGTTCCTGTCGCCGGAAGTGTCGATGCAGATCCAGAAAGTGCTGAACTCGGACATCGTCATGCAGTTCGACGAATGCACGCCATACGCGACCAACAACGTGCCGACCTCGCACAAGGACGCGGCCGAGTCGATGCGCATGTCGATGCGCTGGGCCCAACGTTCGATCGACGAATTCAACCGGCTCGGCAATCCGAACGCGCTGTTCGGCATCGTTCAGGGCGGCATGTTCGAGGACCTGCGCGACGAATCGCTGGCAGGCCTCGCGCAGATGGACTTCCACGGCCTCGCGATCGGCGGGCTGTCGGTCGGCGAGCCGAAGGAAGACATGATGCGCGTGCTGAACCACATCGGCCCGAAGCTGCCGGCCGACAAGCCGCACTACCTGATGGGCGTGGGCACGCCGGAAGACCTGGTGGCGGGCGTCGCCGCCGGCGTCGACATGTTCGACTGCGTGATGCCGACCCGCAACGCGCGCAACGGCTGGCTCTTCACGCGTTTCGGCGACATCAAGATCCGCAACGCCACGCACAAAAATTCGCTGCGCCCGCTCGACGAGCAATGCGGCTGCTACACCTGCCGCAATTTCACGCGCGGCTATCTGCATCACCTGCATCGCGTCGGCGAAATCCTCGGCGCGCAACTGAACACGATCCACAACCTGCACTACTACCTCGAACTGATGCAGGAAATGCGCGACGCGATCGACGCGAAAATGTTCGAGCCGTTCCGCAAACGCTTCCACGAGAACCGCGCTCGCGGCGTCGAACCGGCGTCGTAACCGGCCCCGAAGATGGATTCCACGAAGAATCCCTCCGTCGCGCGGCGAAAATCTTACAATCTACTTTCGCGAACGGCAGGCCCGGCTTCAACGCCGCTTCAACCCGGCTTCCGACCAGGCTTCGACCAAGCTTTAAACGGCTGATCGCAAAGCCGATTCGCCGTGCCGACGCGCGTGCGGCCGGTGGTAGAATAACCGGCTGATTTTTTTGATCGTTTGACTGATAACGGAGAGACCAACGTGTCGTTCATTTCCAATGCCTTCGCCCAAGGCACAGCAACAGGTGGCATTGAATCGAACCTGATGAGCTTCCTGCCGCTGATCCTGATGTTCGGCGTGCTGTACTTCATCATGATTCGCCCGCAAATGAAGCGCCAGAAAGAGCATCGCAACATGCTCGCCGCCATGGCCAAGGGCGACGAAGTGGTGACGAATGGCGGCATCGTCGGCAAGGTGACCAAGGTCGGCGAAGCTTATGTCGGCATTGAAATCTCGGAAGGCACCGAAATCACCGTGCAAAAAGCGTCGGTCACGACGATTCTCCCGAAGGGCACGATCAAGTCGCTATAAGGCCTGCTCCCTTGCGTCCGGCGCGGCCTCGCCGGCGATCCACGCCATCGCGCGCTGAATCGCCCGCGCTCATCGCCGGACGCATCGCTTCCAAGCCAACTTTCCCGTTGGACCACTCATGAATCGCTACCCCCTCTGGAAATACGCCGTGATGCTGGTGGCTCTGGTCATCGGCCTCGTGTACACGCTGCCCAATCTGTACGGCGAAGCGCCGGCGGTGCAGGTGTCGAGCGGCAAGGCAACGGTCAGGCTCGACTCGACCACGCTGGCCGCAGTCGAAGCGGCGCTTGCCGCCAATCAGATCAAACCGACCGCCGTCACGTTCGACAACTCGCAGACCAACGCGAACGTTCGCGTGCGCCTGACGGACACCGACACGCAACTACGCGTGAAGGACCTGTTGCAGAAGTCGCTGAACAGCGATCCGACCGATCCGCAGTTCATCGTCGCACTGAACCTGCAAAGCGCGTCGCCGACCTGGCTCTCCGCGCTGCGCGCGCTGCCGATGTACCTCGGTCTCGATCTGCGCGGCGGTGTGCACTTCCTGCTGCAAGTGGACATGGCCGGGGCGCTGAACAAGAAGCTCGACTCGGACGCGTCGGACGTGCGCACGCTGCTGCGTGAGAACAACGTGCGCGACGGCGGCGTGAATCGCGTCGGCCAGTCGGTAGTGGTCAATCTGCCCGATCAGGTCACGGCGGACGCGGCGCTCAAGCTGCTCGGCCGCAGCATCAGCGAACTCCAGTGGGCCTCGCAAGCGGGACAGGACGGTGGCGTGCAACTGGTCGGCACATTTGCGCCGGCCGTGCAGCGCTCCGTGCAGGACGCCGCGCTCAAGCAGAACATCACCACGCTGCATAACCGCGTGAACGAACTCGGCGTGGCCGAGCCGGTGATCCAGCAACAAGGCGCGGACCGCATCGTGGTCGAACTGCCGGGCGTGCAGGACACCGCGAAGGCGAAAGACATCATCGGCCGTACGGCGACGCTCGAAGCGCGTCTCGCCGATCCGGTCAACACGCATCCGAACCCGAACGACCCGGTGCCGCCGGGCGACGAGCTGTTCACGCAGGGCAACCAGGTGCCGGTGCTGCTGCGCAAGCAGGTGATCTTCACCGGCGACCGCATCATCGACGCGTCGGCGGGCTTCGACGAACATCAGCGTCCTTCGGTCAACATCCGTCTCGACTCGGCCGGCGGCCGCGCACTGCGCAGCGTGTCGCGCGACAACATCGGCAAGCCGATGGGGATGGTGCTGTTCGAACGAGGCAAGGGCCAGGTGCTGACGGTGGCGACCATCCAGTCGGAACTGGGCGACCGCTTCGTGATCACCGGCCAGCCCACCCCGCAAGCCGCCGCCGACCTCGCGCTGCTGCTGCGCGCGGGTTCGCTCGCCGCGCCGATGGAAATCATCGAGGAACGCACGATCGGCCCGAGCCTCGGCGCCGACAACATCAAGAAGGGCTTCCACTCGGTGGTGTGGGGCTTCGCGGCGATCGCCGTATTCATGATCGCGTACTACATGCTGTTCGGCGTGATCTCGATGATCGGCCTGTCCGTGAACCTGCTGCTGCTGATCGCGATACTGTCGATGCTGCAGGCCACGCTGACGCTGCCGGGTATCGCGGCTATCGCGCTCGCGCTCGGTATGGCGATCGACGCGAACGTGCTGATCAACGAACGTGTGCGTGAAGAACTGCGCCACGGCGCGCCGCCGCAACTGGCGATCCAGAACGGCTACGCGCACGCATGGGCGACGATTCTCGACTCGAACGTCACCACGCTGATCGCCGGCCTCGCGCTGCTCGCATTCGGCTCCGGCCCGGTGCGCGGCTTCGCGATCGTCCACTGTATCGGCATCCTGACGTCGATGTTCTCGGCGGTGTTCTTCTCGCGCGGAATCGTCAACTTCTGGTACGGCAGCAAGAAGAAGCTGAAGTCGCTGGCCATCGGCCAGGTGTGGCGTCCGGAAACAGCGCTGGCAGGTTCGAGCGCCTATCTAGGCAACGGCAGCAGCGACGCCGCCACCGACACCGCGCAAGCCATCGCCGCGGCCCAGGCAAAGTCGAAGGCCCAGGCTGGCGCGCCGGCACGCACCGGCAAGCCGACCGTGCGCCGTCGCAACGCGTCGAATACGCCGCAGAAACCGGGTTCATCCCGCTGAGTCCCGGAGAACACGACCATGGAATTTTTCCGCTTTCGCAAAGACATCCCGTTCATGCAGCGTGCGTTGATCTTCAACGCAATTTCGCTGCTGACGTTCCTCGCCGCTGTGTTCTTTCTCGCGCACCGCGGGCTGCATCTGTCGGTGGAGTTCACCGGCGGTACGGTCATCGAAGTGCAGTATCCGGGCGCCGCGCCGCTTGATCCGGTGCGCGGCACGCTGGCGAAGCTCGGCTATGCCGACGCGCAGGTGCAGAACTTTGGCACCTCGCGCGATGTGCTGATCCGTCTGCCGCTCAAGCAGGGCTACACGTCGGCGCAACAGAGCGAACAGGTGATGACCGCTCTGAAGGCCGACACCCCGCAGGTGCAGTTGCAGCGCGTCGAGTTCGTCGGCCCGCAGGTCGGCAAGGAACTCGCCACCGACGGCCTGCTCGCGCTCGCGTGCGTGGTGATCGGCATCGTGATCTACCTGTCGTTCCGTTTCGAATGGAAGTACGCGGTGGCCGGCGTGATCGCGAACCTCCACGACGTGGTGATCATTCTCGGCTTCTTCGCGTTCTTCCAATGGGAGTTCTCGCTATCGGTGCTGGCCGCCGTGCTCGCGGTGCTCGGCTATTCGGTGAACGAGTCGGTCGTGATCTTCGACCGGATTCGCGAGACCTTCCGCCGCGAACGCAAGATGACCGTGATCGAAGTGATCAACCACGCGATCACCAGCACGATGTCGCGAACCATCATCACGCACGGCTGTACGCAGATGATGGTGCTGTCGATGTTCCTGTTCGGCGGCCCGACGCTGCACTACTTCGCGCTCGCGCTGACGGTCGGTATTCTGTTCGGTATCTATTCGTCGGTGTTCGTCGCCGCCGCGCTCGCGATGTGGCTCGGCGTGAAGCGCGAAGATCTGCTGAAGGACAAGAAGGAACGCACCGATCCGAACGACCCGAACGCAGGCGCGCAAGTCTGATCCCGTCGTAAGCGCGGACTGCGCGAATCAAAAAAGGCCGGTTCTCTGTGAACCGGCCTCAGACTGCTGACGAACCCCACGTTTTTCGGAGCGTGGGGTTTTGTTTTTTCAGGCGATGCGAGAA